>NZ_QCWL01000107.1:0-1716 GCF_003064505.1 Geobacillus sp. LYN3
GTCATCGGTAGGGGAGCGTTCTAAGCGCGCCGAAGCGGGACCGGAAGGACTCGTGGAGCGCTTAGAAGTGAGAATGCCGGTGTGAGTAGCGAAAACAGAGGTGAGAATCCTCTGCACCGAAAGCCTAAGGTTTCCTGAGGAAGGTTCGTCCGCTCAGGGTTAGTCGGGACCTAAGCCGAGGCCGAAAGGCGTAGGTGATGGGCAACAGGTTGAGATTCCTGTACCACCTCCTCACCGTTTGAGCAATGGGGGGACGCAGGAAGGTAGGGCGAGCAGGCTGCTGGAATAGCCTGTCCAAGCGGTTAGGCTGCCAGATAGGCAAATCCGTCTGGCGCAAAGGCTGAGCCGTGATGGCGAAGGGACCATCGGTCCCGAAGTCCCCGATCCTACACTGCCAAGAAAAGCCTCTAGCGAGGTGAGAGGTGCCCGTACCGCAAACCGACACAGGTAGGCGAGGAGAGAATCCTAAGGTGCGCGGGAGAACTCTCGTTAAGGAACTCGGCAAAATGACCCCGTAACTTCGGGAGAAGGGGTGCTCTCTTGGGTGATGAGCCCGAGAGAGCCGCAGTGAAAAGGCCCAAGCGACTGTTTACCAAAAACACAGGTCTCTGCGAAGCCGAAAGGCGAAGTATAGGGGCTGACACCTGCCCGGTGCTGGAAGGTTAAGGGGAGCGCTTAAGCCGCAAGGCTGAAGGTGCGAACCGAAGCCCCAGTAAACGGCGGCCGTAACTATAACGGTCCTAAGGTAGCGAAATTCCTTGTCGGGTAAGTTCCGACCCGCACGAAAGGTGTAACGACTTGGGCACTGTCTCAACGAGAGACCCGGTGAAATCATACTACCTGTGAAGATGCAGGTTACCCGCGACAGGACGGAAAGACCCCGTGGAGCTTTACTGCAGCCTGATATGGAATTTTGGTATCGCTTGTACAGGATAGGTGGGAGCCTGAGAAGCCGGAGCGCCAGCTTCGGTGGAGGCGCCGGTGGGATACCACCCTGGCGGTATTGAAATTCTAACCCGCACCCCTTATCGGGGTGGGAGACAGTGTCAGGTGGGCAGTTTGACTGGGGCGGTCGCCTCCCAAAAGGTAACGGAGGCGCCCAAAGGTTCCCTCAGAATGGTTGGAAATCATTCGTAGAGTGCAAAGGCACAAGGGAGCTTGACTGCGAGACGGACAGGTCGAGCAGGGACGAAAGTCGGGCTTAGTGATCCGGTGGTTCCGTATGGAAGGGCCATCGCTCAACGGATAAAAGCTACCCCGGGGATAACAGGCTGATCTCCCCCAAGAGTCCACATCGACGGGGAGGTTTGGCACCTCGATGTCGGCTCATCGCATCCTGGGGCTGTAGTCGGTCCCAAGGGTTGGGCTGTTCGCCCATTAAAGCGGTACGCGAGCTGGGTTCAGAACGTCGTGAGACAGTTCGGTCCCTATCCGTCGCGGGCGCAGGAAATTTGAGAGGAGCTGTCCTTAGTACGAGAGGACCGGGATGGACGCACCGCTGGTGTACCAGTTGTCCCGCCAGGGGCACCGCTGGGTAGCTATGTGCGGAAGGGATAAGCGCTGAAAGCATCTAAGCGTGAAGCCCCCCTCAAGATGAGATTTCCCATCGCGTCAAGCGAGTAAGATCCCTCGAAGATGACGAGGTCGATAGGTCCGAGGTGGAAGCGTGGCGACACGTGGAGCTGACGGATACTAATCGATCGAGGACTTAACCAA
>NZ_QCWL01000109.1:0-905 GCF_003064505.1 Geobacillus sp. LYN3
GGCCTAAGTGGACTTGAACCACCGACCTCACGCTTATCAGGCGTGCGCTCTAACCAGCTGAGCTATAGGCCCAAGAAGCGGGTGATGGGAATCGAACCCACGACATCAGCTTGGAAGGCTGAGGTTTTACCACTAAACTACACCCGCATAACATGGGGCGACTAGTGGGAATCGAACCCACGCATGCCAGAGCCACAATCTGGTGCGTTAACCACTTCGCCATAGTCGCCACAATCTGATGCCGGCTGCAGGACTTGAACCCGCAACCTACTGATTACAAGTCAGTTGCTCTACCAATTGAGCTAAGCCGGCATAAGAAAGAAGTATTGACATATACGTTTAATTTTTTGTGTCCCTTCCTCTTCTCGCTTATTCAGCGAAGTGATATGCGTCGGGACAACTCGCAGTGAATTCACGGAAGCTTAGGCTCGTCTCTACCAATTGAGCTAAGCCGGCATAAATATGTATTATCATGGTGGAGGATGACGGGATCGAACCGCCGACCCCTTGCTTGTAAGGCAAGTGCTCTCCCAGCTGAGCTAATCCTCCGTATGAATTGCCTAGCAACGACCTACTCTTGCAGGGGCGCTGGCCCCAACTACCATCGGCGCTGGAGAGCTTAACTTCCGTGTTCGGGATGGGAACGGGTGTTTCCTCTCCGCTATTGTCACTAGGCAAGTAATGGACAAGTTTTATTATATATAAATAGATAGTCTTGTCAAGATGGGGAATTCATTCCTTCAAAACTAGATAACCGTCTGTTTGGAAGAAAGCCGTTTTGCATAGGCGGCTAGCTTTTTGAAGTGAAACGGCCGCTTCTGCTTTACGTACGCTGTCTAGCTCCGGACGCCATCGGCTCGCGACGCTTCGGTCCCGTTGCGGCGGCAACAGCCTCCTCACGGGCC
>NZ_QCWL01000110.1:0-529 GCF_003064505.1 Geobacillus sp. LYN3
GAAGCAGTCAAACTTCTTTGGAAGCCCCCACTTCAAATTTTCGCTAGAAAATTAAGTGGGGGTAGTTCACTAAAATGCATTCAACCTTAAGCGGTCCCGACGGGACTCGAACCCGCGATCTCCTGCGTGACAGGCAGGCATGTTAACCACTACACTACGGGACCAATATTGGTTGCGGGGGCAGGATTTGAACCTGCGACCTTCGGGTTATGAGCCCGACGAGCTACCGGACTGCTCCACCCCGCGGTGATAGAAAGGAATGATTGAATTAGGAACAAATGATTTGGAAAACTTTAATTCAATTCGTTGCCTCTTCCTCTACTAGCTAATTCAAAGATGTCAAATGCGTCGAGGCAACTCGTAGCTTATTCGATGGAGCTTAAGCTCGTTGCTCCACCCCGCGACGATAGAAAGAAATAAATTAATCATATAAATAGCCTAGCGACGACCTACTCTCGCAGGGGCGCTGGCCCCAACTACCATCGGCGCTGGAGAGCTTAACTTCCGTGTTCGGGATGGGAACGGGTGT
>NZ_QCWL01000001.1:0-48437 GCF_003064505.1 Geobacillus sp. LYN3
CTAGCCTAATTGGCTGCCGCGTTCGGCTGGTTGACAGCAGCCCTGCGGATGTTTTCCGCAGCCACGTTGTCGGCAGGGGCAGCGTACCCACAAGCTCGACAACAAAACTGATCCCTTGACGGTCTGTTTTCTTTGGCCACATGTCCGCAAACCGGACAGGTGCGGGAAGTATTTTTTGGATGAACTTATACCACCGGCACGCCAGCGATCGCCGCTTTATACTCAATAAACTTTCTCAACTGATAAAAAGACCAAGAAGAGTGTTGACGACGCTGTTGCTTTTTAACCGTTTTCTCGGTGCGTTGGCGGATGCCCTTTAAATCTTCAAGGGCAATGCCGCATCCGAGTGCCTTTGCCTTTTCAACAATCTTCTTGCTAATGCAGTGGTTCACATCACGGGCAAATAGTTTTTCCTTCTTGGAACGCTTTTTAAGCAGGCGTTTCGCTGACTTGGTGCCTTTCTTTTGGAGTTTGGCGCGAAGTTTCGCATGGCGGCGGCGCAGCCCGTTGACCTTCGAGCCGGAAAATACCTCACCGGTGCTATCGACGGCGATATTCATGATGCCAAGGTCCACACCGATAAATCCGTTTTCGGAATTGGGCTGGCCTTCGGGAACGTCCACCACGAGCAGTAAATAAAAAATACCGTTTTGAAGGACTAAATCGGCTTGACCCCGAACACGGTTGCCGCACAGCAAACCTTGATGGTAGCGGCTAATGACCATAGGGATTTCCATTCTTCCTTGCAAGGTAAGGATGGAAGCATACTCTAACCCTTTAAAGGACAGGATTCTTTCATCATACACGATGGCACCGGTTTCTTTAAAGTTATGCAAGGTTTTTTNATCGCATATTTATCAAAATTTGGGGGCTAGAAGTTCAATTTATCTCGAAGAATTTTTACTCCTCAGAGCTGAGTTTTTTTTATCCAAACGATAGCTTTCCGACACTTTGCCGATGGCACGAACGGTCATTTGGGCAGAGAGGCCAAATTTTTCCCTGACGTCATAGTAGCAAAGCCGCTGGATTTTCGTTTTGGAAAAGGTTCTGGAGCGAAAAGCAATCTCGCTAATATAGTTGCATGCTTGGTTAAACCGTTTCATTGTTTCCAGCAGCGCATGAAACTGTTCAAGAGTTGGCATTAATTTAATCTTGAGAGTGCAGAGCATTCTTGATTCACCTACCTTTCTAAATCCAGTGTACTTATGTTGAACGAAAAATTCAATATATACTAAAAATATAACCCCCGCCTTCCTTCCACAGCTAAAGCAGTGGGCTTCCGGCGGATGTTCTCGTGATTTTTATTAAAGGGCTTCTTCTTGATTCGTTTCAACGAAACGGATATTTCTTCAAAAAGAAAAAAAGGGACTTTTTTACAGCCCCCTGTGATGAAACAGTGCAAGTGCGCCTTTATTAAGCCTATTCGCTTGCCATTGGGAGAGCCGCCTTTATTCCTTCTGATTGCGGAGATCGTCCCGAACGGTTCTTTCCCATAGTTCAACCCCGGAATAATAAGCGGCACGGCTGATAAAATGCGCTGCAACTGGAGAGGTCATAAAAATGAAGACAATTGCTAATAAAAGACGGGAATTAAAATGACCTTCCTGGATGAAAAAATGAAAACACGTGCCAAGTAAAATAAACATAATCCCAAGTGTGGTGCTTTTACTGATAGCATGGCTTCTTGTATACACATCTGGCAGCCGAATCGCGCCGATAGCTGAAATTAACACTAAAATAGCACCAACAACCACGAAGAAAATAACAACTGCATCAGCGATCCCTTTCACGTTCGATGACCACACCTTTCTGTAAAAATTTTGCGAACGCCACCGTTCCAAGGAAAGCTAAAATACCAATTAACAAAATCACTTCAAGAAACGCACTCGTTTCTAATATGATGGAGAAAATCGCTACAATTCCTGCCAAACAAATTCCCATTGCATCAAGTGCAATCACTCGGTCAGCAACGCTCGGCCCTTTCACAACCCGATAAAGAAAACAAAACATGGCAATGGACAGGATAACGAGCGCAATATTAAAAATAACCGTCATTTGCTCACCTCCAGAATCGTCTTTTCAAACGATTCTTTTATTTGTTTAATCGTCTCCTCGACATTAGGAGCATCAAGTGCGTGGACATAGAGCGTATTACCGTCTTCCGACACATCTACAACGAGCGTTCCGGGAGTTAACGTAATTAAGTTAGATAGCACCGTGATTTCCCAGTCTTTTTTTACCTCAAGCGGCAGCGCGAAAATACACGGTTGAATATTCATTGACGGGGCTAATATCACTTTTAGGACAGCGATATTCGACAACAACAGTTCTTTCAAAAAGATAAGAATAAGCTTGCATATCACAAGAAAAGGGATGACATAGAAACGAGAGTGAAAATATCTTCTTAACATGAAAATAATCAGTAAACCAAGAATGTACCCGACAATGAAGGTGGAAGCATTAAACGAAGCGGAAAGAAACATCCAGACAAATGCTAATAAAACATTCAGCAATATTTGTAATGCCATTCGTCTCTACTCCTTTAACACCGACTCGATATAAATCGCTGGATCCGCTAGCACCGATATGGCTTGTGACACGAACGGACGAACAAATTCAATTCCGACTCCATATAAAACCGTCAATCCTAGCAACATAGCGATAGGAATATAAAGTGTGCGAATTTCTTTTGCTTCATATCCTTTTTGTTCGCCCCAACATCCATAAACAAAAATTTTCATAATAGAATAGAGCACGAACAAACTCGACAGCAAAATAACGAGAGCAGAAAGAAGCTGGCCGTCAGCAAAACTGGAGCGAACAATAAGCGCTTTTCCTATAAAGCCGCTGAACGGCGGGATGCCTGCAAGCGCGAGAGCAGAAAGAAACACCATCCATCCTAACAGCGGATAGGTTTTCATTAATCCACTAAATTGATTCAACTGATTCGTTCCCGTAACATACGCAATCGCTCCAATAATCAAAAACATCGTTGTTTTCATCACCATATCTTGCAGTAAATAAAAGACAGTACCTTCCAAACTTTCGTTCGTCATCAGTGAAATCCCAAACGTCATGACACCGACCGCCGCAATAATGTTATAAATAACGATTTGCCGCAAATCACGATAAGCAATTGCCCCGATGACTCCGACAACAATTGTTCCAATGGACAACCATGCTAAAATAGTGTGCGTATAACCTACATCATGATGAAAAATAAGAGTAAATGTACGTAAAATTGAATATACTCCTACTTTCGTAAGAAGGCCGCCGAAAAGAGCCAAAACAGCGGATGGCGGAGCGGAATACGACCCTGGAAGCCAGAAATAAAACGGGAAAATCGCTCCTTTTAACCCGAAAACGATAAGAAACAAAATAGCAATCACCGTTAAAATAGACTGATTTTCCACCTCGGCTACACGAACAGAAAGGTGGGCCATGTTTAACGTTCCAGTTACAGCGTATAAATATCCCACAGCAATAACGAATAGAGCGGATGAAAAAACATTGACGAGCATATACTTAATCGTTTCCCGCAACTGTATTTTCGTTCCTCCCAATACAAGAAGAACATACGAAGATATAAGCATCACTTCGTAAAAAACAAACAAGTTAAAAATATCTCCGGTTGTAAACGCACCATTAATACCAACAAGCAAAAAATAGAAGAACGAATAGTAATAAAATGATTCGCGGCTGCGGCCAATGGTGGCAAAAGAATAAAGCAAGCAGGCAAACGCAATGATGCTTGTCGTCAATACAAGCATGGCAGACAGCATATCCGATACAAGCGTAATACCGAATGGAGCAGGCCAGTTTCCGATATCCAACGTTTGTATTCCTTCCGTATGAACACGGCGTACTAGCATGATGCTAGCGAATATCATTCCTAATGCTCCAAAAACGGATATCGCTTTTTGAGCAGAAATATTCTTCGCGAAAAAAATTAGGACAATAGCAGTAACTAATGGAATGATTATTGGCAATATCAGTAAATTAATCATCTTCTTCCTTTCCCCTCATTTTTTCAATATTATCCGTTCCAATCTCTTGATATGAACGATAAGCGAGAACTAGAAAAAAGGCAGTTACACCAAAGCTGATCACAATCGCTGTCAAAATGAGCGCTTGTGGTATTGGATCCACATATTGTTTCGCCTGTTCTTCTAATAGAGGCGGGGCCCCAGCCTTTAATCCCCCCATTGTTAACAACAGTAAATGTGCTCCATGACTTAGTAAACCGGTTCCGATAATAATTCGGAGCAAACTTTTACTCAATATGAGATAAGTAGCCCCGGCAAACAAACAGCCAATGACAATGATCATGACAATTTCCATTAATCGCTCTCTCCTATCGTTTCAATAATGGTCATCGTAGTTCCGATAACGACAAGATATACGCCTAAGTCGAAAAGAACAGCGGTATGCAGCGATGTTTGGCCTAACAGCGGGAGATGAAAGTGATGGTGAGCATGGGTTAAAAAGGGGACATTAAAAACAAGTCCCCCTATTCCCGTACCGACAGCAAATAAAAGCCCAACACCGATTAAAATTTTATAATCAACCGGAATCATTGATCGAACTGTCTTTATATCAAACGTCAAAAGCAACAACACGATGGCGCCGGAAGTCATTAGCCCGGCAATAAATCCCCCGCCTGGATGATAATGCCCCGCAAAAAAGAGATGAATGGAAAATAAGATGATAATAAACGTCACGACACAGGTCAACGTCCGCAAAATAACGTCGTTCGTTTTCACTATTTCTCTCCTTTCGACATTCGTAGTTTGACCATCACGTAAATGCCCAAAGCTGCAATACCGAGCACACATATTTCAAACATCGTATCAAAACCCCGGAAATCAACTAAAATGACATTGACCATATTTTTTCCCGCGGCTTTTTCATACGTATTTTCCACATAATATTGGGCAATGGTGTCGAAATTTTTTTGGCTATAGGAAAGTAAAGCGATCAAGCTAACTATCACTCCGACCCCTATGGAAATGAGGGCATTTCCCAATCTAAAACGAATCCCTTTTTCATGACGGCTGAGCTGTGGCAGGTGATAAAAGCAAAGCAAAAATAGCGAGACGGAAATCGTTTCAATGACTAACTGCGTCAACGCTAAATCCGGTGCACGGAACAATACGAAGAAAAGAGTGACCGTATAGCCGACGGAACCAAGTGCAATAATGGCGGTTAAACGTGATTTAGCCATGATAGTAGTGATGGTTCCAGCGATGATAATTAGTGATAATACAAGTTCATGAGCCCCTACTGGTGCCAAATGATCAGTTGAAATATGCCATTTTCCTTTCACCAAGATGGAGAAAGCGAGCAACGCAATGAAAGCGGAGAGAATATACACAAAGTAAGTACGGATATAGCCTGTCATATAGCTTTCGGTTAACGTGTACGATCCTCTCTCCATTCCATCTACCATACGGTCATACAGATGATTAAGAGAAAGACGCTTCGGAAATTTTTGATATAGACTTTTCCATCTTGGAAATGTCTTGTACAACATTGTCCCAAGTACAATAACGCCAATCGTCATCCATAGCTCAATGGTCCATCCGTGCCAGTGGCTAATGTGCAGCGCCGATCCTTCCGTGCGAAATGGACCGGTTAAAATCGCATCAGCAGCTGGAGCGATGAGCGTATGTGACAACATGTTTGGGAAAAGTCCAAATACGATGACGAGAAGCGCGAGAACAACCGGAGCAATAAGCATTCCTAACGGCGCTTCGTGCGGTTTCTTCGGCAATTGTTCAGGCTGATAGGAGCCGAAAAACGTTCTGCCGAGTAACAAAAAGCTGTACAAGAACGTAAAAACGCTAGCAATCCATGCAATAACCGGGAATAAAATTCCCCATGTATCAAGCGAAAAAATGTCCGCCTGCAGCACCCGAACCATTGCCGTAAAAAACATTTCTTTGCTTAAAAATCCATTAAACGGTGGCATTCCCGCCATCGATAGCGCACCAATCAACGCAACTGTAAATGTGATTGGCATCACCGTCATTAAACCGCCGAGACGACGAACATCTCTCGTCCCTGTTTCATGGTCAACAATGCCTACGACCATAAACAAGCTTCCTTTAAACGTCGCATGGTTAATCAAATGGAACACTGCCGCCACCGTCGCGATTATATATATATTGTCATCAATAGTATCGTAATGAAACGAGAGCGCTCCAACACCAAGCAGCGACATGATTAAGCCGAGCTGGCTAACGGTAGAATACGCTAATATACCTTTGAGATCCGTCTGCCGTGGAGCGTGAAACGACGCCCAAAACAGTGTCAAAATTCCTATTCCGCCAACTAGCCAAATCCATAACGGCGATACGGCGAATATTGGCGTTAAGCGCGCAACTAAGTAAATCCCTGCTTTCACCATCGTTGCGGAATGCAAGTATGCACTTACTGGCGTTGGCGCTTCCATGGCATCAGGAAGCCAAATATAAAACGGAAACTGCGCAGATTTTGTAAAAGCCCCTAACAAAATTAGCAATAACGCCGGCACAAACAGCGAATGGCCTGCCAGCTCAGAAGATTGGGCAGCTAATTCGCGTATGCTATACGTTCCTCCCATGACGGACAGCAGCAAAAAGCCCCCAAGCAAGGCAAGTCCGCCAAAAATCGTAATCAACATCGATTTCTGCGCCCCGTAACGGGAGCGTTCACGCTCATTCCAATAGCCAATTAATAAGAAAGAAGAAAGCGAAGTTAATTCCCAAAACAAATACAGCACCATTAAATTATCGGAAAGAACGACGCCGAGCATCGCTCCCATAAATAAAAGCAAATATACATAAAAATGATGAAGCTTTTCTTTTTCTTTTGATAAATAATAAACCGAATATAAAATAACAAGGGAACCAATTCCTGTAATTAAGAGTGCGAATAATAAACCTAACCCGTCTACATAAGCAGTAAAATCCAATCCTAGAGAGGGAATCCAAGGTACGGTTTCTATTTGTGTGCCATATTTCTCTGTAATCGAAATATACTGAATAAAGTAGATAAATAAGATGATAGGCAAAGGCAAAATAAACAAACCGGTATGAATAGGGCGAACATACTTATACAGAAACGGAACAAAAATAGCTAATAAAAATGGAGATATAATTGCCCAATGCAACATCGACACCGCTTAATCCTCCTAACTTATATTACTTTAGCTGCCTCACCGCCATATTTTATATACAATAACCTTTTGCTAACTATTTGAAGTGAGGCCAATGCAGCAAACATGCCTATTTTAATTATAAGAAATAGTGAAATGTGCTTCTGACTACTATTCTGCCTTGCATGTTGTCGATATACACTACCATTCATCTTTCCCCATTCCATAAATGGTCGTTCGTTATCATGTCTATATTATTTACGTTTTTCCTTATGAATGAATTGCGTTTTATTTTATGATAACATTTGAATGTCTTTTTGTTCAATTCAGCTTGCTCTCATTGACTAAACCAGTGGGGGTTGTCCAACAGCGATACACGTTTCCCCTTTTTGCCCCTTCATGAAGCGACGCGATTTTCTCTTAACCATGTTATAATTGACGAAACAACTCCCATTTCATTGCTCTAAGGTTGGCAAAAAATAAAAAACTCTTCCATTTTTCATTCCGTTCTCCCGCAATGCACATATAGTAATATAGATTATTCACTAATAAGGGGGAACACCACCATGTTTTATGCCTCATTTCCCTTATCCTATCCGATAAGTCCGATAAGGCAGTATCCGCCTGTTAATCCAACTTTTGTATAAAGTCTCCATTGAGATGATTTGTTATGTGCATACTGAAAAAATATTATAGTTGACATAAAAAACATTGTTCGGTACGATTTTGTTAACCGATAAATAAAAGGAGGTTTACATATGAAAGAAACACGCCCAAAATGGCGAGCTATTGACTTAACATTAGTCGGCATGTTTGCAGCATTAATGGCAATTGGAGCAAATATTACGTCGTGGGCGCCATTTCTAGTTATCGGCGGTGTTCCGATTACATTACAAACGTTTTTTTGCGTGCTTGCTGGCGCAATTTTAGGGCGAAGATTGGGAGCAGTAGCAATGATTGTTTATATGCTCATTGGGCTATTCGGCGCTCCTGTGTTTGCACAGTTTGGCGGAGGATTTGGCAGCGTTGCCAGACCAACGTTTGGATTTATTATATCGTTCATTTTTGCTGCTTATGTAACAGGATGGATGATTGAACGGGGAAACGGAAATCCGTCCGTTGTTCGATTTATCGCTGCTACGCTCGCTGGTATGGCCATTAACTATCTGATCGGCACCAACTGGATGTATGTCGCTTATAAATTTTGGGCGGAAGCGCCTAAAGGATTTTCCTATGCTTTGGCATGGAGTTGGATGATCGTCCCGCTTCCAAAAGACATTATTTTATCCGTGATCGCTGGCATCCTTTCACCGCGAATTTATATGTCTGTCCGTAAATCCGCCTCATACCATCAACGCGTGGCATAGAGTAACGCTCCCATAAAAACTTTTCATAAAAAAAACGTGCATGTGAATACATGCACGTTTTTTAAAAAAACAATCTAAAGATTTGATAGACAAATCCAGCAATAAGTGCAGAAACAGGCAACGTAATAATCCATGTTAATACAATGCGCTGCGCCACACCCCATTTAACGCCTTTAACTCGTTGTGCCGCACCAACCCCCATGATTGCGGAAGAAATAACATGGGTCGTACTAACAGGCAAGTGAATCGTGGTGGCGCCAAAAATGATCAGAGCGGACGATAAATCTGCCGCCGCCCCGTTGATTGGGCGGATTTTCATAATTTTTCCCCCAACCGTTTTAATAATTTTCCATCCACCTACTGCGGTTCCAAGCCCCATGGCCGTCGCTGCAGAGATTCTAACCCATTCCGGAATATCTGTCGATGTATGATAATTTGCGGCAATAAGCGCCATCGTGATGATCCCCATCGTCTTTTGCGCATCGTTTGTTCCGTGCGTATACGCTTGAAGAGCAGCAGTTACGACTTGAAACATGCGAAATCCTTTCGTTGTACGCGTCAAGTTAGCGTTTTTAAAAATGGCACGAAACAGACTCATCATGATAAAACCAACTGCTAAAGCAAGAAATGGCGAGATAATAAGAGATTCTAAAATTTTGAAAAATCCTTTATAATGCAAAACATCAAACCCTGCTGCAGAAACAGCGGCACCCGCAATAGAACCGATTAACGCATGCGAAGAACTGCTTGGAATTCCGTAATACCACGTAATTAAATTCCACGCAATGGCTGCTGTCAATGCCGCTAAAATGACGACGGAACCGTTCTCGAGTGCGAATGGATCAACAATATCTTTCGTAATCGTTTTTGCAACACCAGTAAATGTCAATGCGCCAATAAAGTTCATTGTCGCCGCTAAAATAATCGCTTGTCGTGGCGCTAATGCTCTTGTTGATACCGATGTTGCAATGGCATTGGCAGTATCATGAAACCCGTTAATAAAATCAAATGCTAATGCAAAAACGACAATAAGAACAGTAAGCAAAAGTATCATATCCATAAAGACGATGTCCCCTTTTACGCATTACGCATGATGATTGTTTCAATCGTATTTGCCACATCCTCGCAGCTATCCGCAATTTCTTCTAACATTTCATACAGTTCTTTATATTGAATGATTTTAATCGGGTCTTTTTGCACTACAAATAAATTTTTGATCGAAGCACGTAAAATTTCATCGCATTTTGTCTCATAATCCTTAATTTTAATGGCATGTGTCCGCATATCGAGAAGCTTTTTATGAGACAACAGTTTAAGTGCATCGGCAATTTCAATCGTGCTTTGATAAATATTATTAAAAAATTGCACCATATGATCATCAATTTCCGTAAATGAAAACATTTCGAAGCGGGCGGAACATTGTTCTAGTCCATCTAATACATCATCCATCTTCATTGCTAATTGGTGAATGTCTTCGCGCTCAATTGGCGTAATAAACGTTTTATTTAATTCGACAACAAGCTCATGAATATAGGAGTCGCCCTTGCGTTCATATTCTTTCATCACACGCGCAAATTCTTTCAAATCGCTGACATTACGGATTTTATACTCGACAAAATATTGCGCCGCCTCTTTGACGTTTTCGGAAATCGTAAATAATAAATCAAAAAAGACATCTTTTTTTGGTGAAAAAATCATATGAAAACCTCCATTATTTAACGTATAGAAGTAGAATCACCGTGTTTTATTTTAGCAATAAATGTCGAATTTACAATGAACATATAAAAAATTTACACTAAATTTACATTACCTTAACATTTTATAAATATTTTTTAAGTATATCATTCCAAAAAGAAAACGAAGCCATACAAGTCGGCTTCGTTTTTCATATTATTCTTATTCGAATCGCTCCACCAACGTCGCAAGCGTGCGAACCATTACCCCAGTAGCTCCAGACGGTCCGAGATCATGCTCTTTCGAAGTAACGGATGTTCCCGCAATATCAAGATGAACCCACGGTGTATCTTCCGCAAATTCACCGAGAAACGCACCGCCCATAATCGCATGTCCTTCTCGTCCTGGTGAATTATTAAGGTCTGCAATTTTACTGCTGCGTACACGTTCCTTATCCTTTTCCGTAATTGGCAAGCGCCAAATAAACTCCCCTGTTTCCGCAGACGCTTCTAACACTTGCTCAAATAACGCTTCGTTATTGGTCATCGCACCCGTTGTATGAACGCCAAGCGCTACAATGACACCGCCCGTTAGCGTCGCGACATCAATTAAATAGCTGGCGCCATGATGTTTCGCATATGTAATGGCATCTGCTAAAATAAGACGGCCTTCTGCATCGGTATTTTTTACTTCAATCGTTTTTCCGCTCATCGATGTAATCACATCATCCGGTTTAAACGCTTCACCGCTGATCATGTTATCAGTAGCCGGAATGACTGCAACAACATTTTGTTCCGGCCGAAGCTCCCCGATAATTTCCATCGCGCCAAGCACTGCCGCCGCACCAGCCATATCTGTTTTCATATCGACCATGCTTTCACGTGGTTTAAGGGAGTAGCCGCCAGTATCAAACGTCACTCCTTTTCCGACAAGCCCGATGACGTTTTCCCACGTTTCTTTCCCTTGGTATTTGAGGACGATCATTTTTGGCGGATTTTTGGAGCCTTGGTTCACAGCGAGAAACGCTCCCATTCCGAGCTTTTCGATATCTTCTTTTTCAAGAATTTCACATTCAAACTCATATTTGTTTGCCAATTCCACCGCATAATTCGCTAAATCTGCCGCAGTTAATAAGTTGCTTGGAGTGTTGACCAACGTGCGCGCAGAATTCGTTGCCTTTCCGTATACAGAACCGACAAACACGCTTGCTTCGATTTCTGCTTGGTCCGCTTCTGTGTAAATCGTAATGGATTCGATCCGTTTTTCTGGTTCATTCTTTTTTTGTTTATATCCAGGAAATTCGTATGTCGCAAGGTAATAAGCTTCCGAAAGCGCATGTGCTGCATCATTCGCGTCAATATCTTTTGTGACAAACGTATCTAAAGCGATTGCCGCTTCCGTTCGTTTTGCTTGTTTTAATGTTTTAAACAGCTTGCCAAACGCTTCACGCAATAAGTCAAATGTCAACTCTTCTTCTTTTCCTAATCCGACAAAATAAAGTCGTTTTACTCCCGCTTGATTGAGAGTATGTACTTTGGAAATTTGCTTTTTCTTGGCGGAAATATCCCCTTCTTTCAACAAAACCGATACTTGTCCGCCAAGGCGGCGGTCACATTCGGCAATAATTCCGTCTAACGGCTGATTTTTTTCAAACATCCCAACCACTAGCACTTCATGCGTTGTATCAAGGGACAGCTGCTGTTTAATGGTAAACATCTCATCATCTCTCCTTACGATACGGTTTCTTTTTCCATTATATCGAAATACAATGACTATTTCGACATTCCAAACTCATCATAATTCCAGTAGATAATGTTGACAATCTTATCTTCTCCCCTTTTTTCAAAATATCACAAGGAAACAGCATACGCATGTGGAATGAAAAAAGAAGGGAGCATATTGTTCCCCAATGACAAATGGAAGGAGAAGTGCGATGAGACTTATTTCGCTTTGTCCAAGCAACACGGAATTGCTCGCTTATTTAGATATGCACGACCACCTTATTGCCGTAGACAATCATTCCGATTGGCCATCTTCCGTATGCCATCTCCCGAGAGTCGGTCCCGACTTAAATATCGATATGGAAAAGGTAGAAGCAATGAAACCGGATTTAGTGCTTGCTTCTTTAAGCGTTCCAGGTATGGAACGAAACGTACAAGAACTGCAGAAACGGAACATTCCCTACATCGTTTTTGCGCCAAATTCATTGCACGATATTGCAGATGATTTGCTCCGTCTCGGTGAAACACTTGGCCAAAAAGAAACGGCACAAGCCGTCGTTCGCCGCTATCACTCGTTTATAGAGAAATATCGCCAGCTGTCCGCGAATATTAAGCATCCTGCGCGGCTGTATTGGGAGTGGTGGCCAAGGCCGATTTTTACACCTGGTAAAACAAATTGGCTAACAGAAATTAGCCAACTAGCCGGGGCAACGAATATTTTTGCCGATATCGAGCAAGCAAACGTGCAAACCAACTGGGATGAAGTGATAAAGCGAAATCCTTCTCATATTTGCCTCGTCTGGGTTGGCGTGCAGACAAAAAAAATGAATAAAGATGCTGTCAAAAATAGACTTGATGCAGAGAAAGTGGACGCTATCCTTACAGAGAGAATTTACTTGCTCGAAGAATCGTTATATTGCCGTCCTTCTCCGCGGCTTTTGCTTGGTCTAAAAAAACTTGCCGCCTTGTTGCATCCGTCTGTTTTCCCACCTGATGACGGGATTGACCCATTGTTAACAAAATAAAGGGCGGTGCTTGTCCGCCCTTAACTTTTCGATTGTAAATACTGTTGCCTGAACACTTGCATTGTTTCGTCCTCATTTAGTCGTATTAACTCTTCTTCGGAAAGCGTCCCATCACCCTTTTTCACGATATACACTTGTACCTTCTTTTTACCCCAATATTTATATACATCCTCGACCGTATCATAATATAAATCAAGGCGATTTCCTTTAATCGCTCCTCCTTTATCGGCCACGACCCCATATCCATATCCAGGGATAAAAAGAATCGTACCGATCGGGAATATATTTAAATCCGCAGCAATGGTTGAATATAAGTCTCGTTTCACACGCACCCCGGAATAGGTAATCCCATATTCCGGATGATCTGGTGTTTTTCCTGTTGACTCTACTCCTGCCGTATATCCTGTCGCCACAACAACCATGGATGGATATTTTGACCAATCAATCGCTTCTTCAAGACGAAGCGGCTGATTAATGGCCTTTTTCGAGGAAATTTTCGGTTCATTCCGTTTCTCGTAATGCTTCCACTGTTTATCTATCGCAACATATTGTCCTTTATTCCATATGTCAAAAAAATGGTCATCTGTGTAGAAAAATGATGATGCATCATACAAACTGTTAGAAATCGTTTTCGCTTCGACACCTGAAATCGATTGTAATGTCGCTAGTAGCGCCATTACAAACAATAATGACATCGTTATTCTTCTTATTATATTTTTTAGAAGAACCATTTCCTCACTCCTCTCACATTTCTATTTATCTCCACAAAAAAATAGAAATATTCATTGTGAGAAAAGTGAGGCAAAAAAAAAAGACTTTCATATCACCATGAAAGCCTTAAAACATCTGGTATCCTTTCGCACGCAACGCGCGAATGACAAATCCAGCGCAAAGCGCACCGGCAAACCCGCTAGCTAAAATTAAAATATCCGCTGGAGCTAGCGACAATACTTTATGCTTTAACGCTGCAAAGGAAGCTGCTGGATCTGTAAAATATTGCGTCCACGGAATATCATCAATAATAAACATAAATACAATCGGGCACAAAATTGCCATAATCCAAGTCATACGCAACAACATATTTAATAAAAAGCCAATGCCGAAAAATAAAACAAAAAATAAAAGCATTGAAATTAGTACAACAGGCAAGCTCATTTGCATCCCTATTATCACCTCCAGTACACCCTTTTTAAGTGTACTGAATCGGATAAAGGGAGTCAATTTTCAGAAACGGCTTACTTCTTTTGTTCGGTTCCTTTTCCTGAACATCCATAACAAGTTTCCGATCCACCTAACAAAAGCTGTACGTATCCGTTTCCTTCGCAATATGGGCATACCGTTTGTTCTGTATGTTTCATATTTGCCCCTCCATTTTCCCTAATTTTCTGATAATATACCAAAATTTTTTTCAAAAGAAAAAGAGGGATTTTCCTCATTTATCGTGATGTAAACGGATACATCAGTGGCATGCTTCTGTTTTCTTCATATTCCTTAATCTTTCGAATTTTTGAAATATAAACTATATTTTGTGTATCCAAACGGTTCCCCGGGATTGAGTCCGTCATGAGCCGGAAAATAGTGAAATGGTTCTAATTGCAATAAATATCGCAATAACCGAGATGTATGTCGATCTTCTCTCAATCTTTGTTTGCTTAAAAATTCAGCCGCAAACAATTCATCGGTTTGCACAGTAATCGTATGCGAAAAACATTTACATTTGTACGAATACCGTCCATTTTTCGCTAAAAAAAGAAAAGGTTGCTTCAGTATATAAATATGATATAAATGTTGAAAAAGGGCAAACATTGAAGTTTGCCCGTCTATTAGAAGAACTTAAATTTTCCTTTTTTCATTACAAGCGAAGGACCGCCAATTAAATAAAGAGCACGATTGTCGATCATTTTTTTCATAAAGCTTGCTTTTGTTCCCCAAATTTTTTTGCCGAATACAACTCCAATCGCATCATCCTCGCCAAGCGAACAAACCGTTCCTTTAATATCTGGACGGAATGGCTGCAATTCTCCTTGCTGACGAATTAGCACAGCAAGGTTTTTCGCGCACACTTCGCCTTCTTGCATAGCAATTTGTGCCGTTGGCGGATATGGGCGATTTGTTTCTTCATTAATGATTAACGAACAGTCACCAACGACAAAAATATCTTCGTGTCCTGGAACGCGCAAGAATGGGTCCACTTTAATACGACCGCGCATCGCTTCAAAGCCAGACTCATCGATTACATGGCTTCCGCGTACACCAGCGGCCCATACGACTGTGCCTGCTTTAATCTCTTCGATGTCGTCTCCTTTCGCTACGATAATTCCTTCTGGTGTACATTCTTTAATGGCAGTGCCGATTTTAAATTCAACGCCTTTACGCTCTAATTGGTTAACCGCATATTCAACCAGTTCCGGATCAAAACCTGGAAGCGCTGTCGGCGCTGCCTCTACACAAATAATACGAACTTTATGCGGGTCAATATCATACTCGCGGCATAATTCAGGAACACGGTTTACTAATTCCCCTAAAAACTCAATACCTGTAAATCCAGCACCGCCAACAACAATCGTTAAACGCTCATCCCGCTTTTCTTCTTCTGTATTATACGTAGCAAATTGATACTCAATATGTTCGCGAATTTGCCGTGCAGCATTCACGTTTGAAATAGAAAAAGCGTATTCTTTTAATCCTTTAATTCCAAACGTCTCTGATTCAAATCCAAGAGCAATAACTAAATAATCATAGGTGAGTTCGCCATTTTTCATTAACACTTTCTTTTCATCAGGAACTATTTTGACAACCGTGTCTTTCACAAATTTCACTTTATTGCGATCAATCACATCGCTAATTGGATAACGAACTCGGTCATGATGCAATGTACCGGCTGATGCTTCGTGAAGCCATGTTGTTTCATAATGGTAGTCGTTTTTGTTCACGAGTGTAATGCTCGCCTCATTGATCCCAACAAGCTCTTGCAAACGTACTGTTGTCATTAAACCGCCATAACCAGCACCTAAAATGACGACATTTGGTTTTTTCAATTAAATCACTTCCATCCTTTTTAATTTTTTTGTAATTTTGTTTATAGATTTTGCCGCCATGCACATTTTTATCGGGCAAAGTTTGTGAAATTATTCACGTTAATCGTCAAAAAAATGTTAAACAATTGTCACAAAAAATTAACAATGCATCCACAAAACATATTAGCCCTTTTTTTCAATCTTTTCAAGCGTTTTTTATATTTTTATTAGCTACAAAAATCCCCATAAATAACAAATGGCTTTTATGGTATGATAAGATGGTGAGGGTAATTTTATTTGTGGGGGAGGAATCTTTGATAATGAAAGAAGACCAAAAAATATATGATGTTACCATTATAGGAGGCGGACCGGTCGGGCTGTTTGCCGCTTTTTACGGGGGATTAAGGCAGATGAGCGTAAAAATTATCGAAAGCTTGCCGCAATTAGGAGGACAACTGTCTGCTCTTTATCCTGAAAAATACATATATGATGTTGCTGGATTTCCTAAAGTACGTGCTCAAGAATTGATTGATCATTTAAAAGAACAAATGGAGAAATTTTCACCAACTGTTTGTCTTGATCAATCAGTGGAAATGTTAGAAAAATTGGAAGATGGAACATTTAAATTAACGACAAACAAAGAAATACATTATTCCAAAACTGTTGTTATTACCGCAGGAAACGGCGCCTTCCAGCCTCGACGCCTTGAATTAGAAAATGCAACGCAATATGAAGGAAAAAATTTATACTACTTCATTAATGATTTAAATCAATTTAAAGGGCAAAAAGTACTCGTTTGCGGCGGCGGAGATTCCGCTGTGGACTGGTCGCTTATGCTAGAACCAATCGCTGAAAAAGTGACGATTGTACATCGACGCGATAAATTCCGCGCTCATGAACATAGTGTGGAAACATTGATGAATTCCACAGTCAATGTGAAAACTCCATTTGTCCCTGTGGAATTAATTGGTGACGAAGACGGCATTCGCCAAGTTGTCATCGAGCATGTGAAAGACGGCTCTCGCGAAACGATCGAAATCGATGCACTGATTGTGAACTATGGCTTTATCTCTTCGCTTGGGCCAATTAAAAACTGGGGACTTGAAATTGAGAAAAACTCCATAAAGGTTAACTCCAAAATGGAAACAAATATTCCTGGCGTTTACGCTGCTGGCGATATATGCACATATGAAGGAAAAATAAAACTCATTGCTTGCGGATTCGGCGAAGCGCCGATCGCAATCAGCAGCGCAAAAACGTATATCGACCCAACAGCAAGAATGCAGCCGGCACACTCCACTTCATTATTCTAATTTGCTTTTATGTTCACAAAAATGAAAGGGATGCTTTATGTATAAAAAGCATCCCTTTGTTGCGCCCAGTTTGAACAGATTACTTCCATTTTCCTTCTGTTTGCGTGCCGTGATTTGTTCTCTTAACTGTACATTTTCCTGCGCTAATGCTTGCGAGCATCATTAGCACTGTTCCGGCGTGCCTGCATTCGTTGCTGTTCTAAACGATGAACCGCAACCGCATGTGGCAATCGCATTCGGATTGTTAATCGTAAAACCGCCACCCATTAACGATTGTTTATAGTCAATCACCGTTCCTTGTAAAATTGGCGCGCTTTCTTTATCGACTAGAATTTTAATTCCATGCTGTTCAAATTCATGATCGTCTTCATGACGCTCATGGTCGAATCCCATTCCATACGATAAACCGCTGCAGCCGCCGCCTTTCACTCCAATGCGAAGGTATGCTCCTTCCTCCTCATGTTCTTTCATCATATCTTTAATTTGAAACGCAGCTGCTTCTGTAAGTGTAATAATATCAGCCATTGCGATCCCTCCTTATGGATAGTATATCGCTTTCCATACATGTTTCTCAAATATTTAATAGTAATACACACCTGTACAAATCGTTTCCGCCGGTCCTGTCATCCGCACATTTCCCTCATCTGTCCATGTAATGATTAAATCCCCGCCTGCCAAATGGACGACCGTTTCTTTATTTCGCGCTGTTTTTCCATTTAATACGGAAGCAACAACAGCTGCACACGCCCCTGTACCGCAAGCTTGCGTCACTCCAGAGCCGCGCTCCCATACGCGAAAATGGAGTTCATGGTCGTTTACCACCTCGACGAATTCGACATTTACCCCTTCAGGAAACCGCTCGTCCTTTTCCACAATCGGACCAAGTGTCGTTACCGGCGCTGTTGTGATATCATCCACGTAAAAAATGACATGAGGGTTTCCCATCGAAACGGCTGTAATTTCATACTGTTTTCCATCGACTTCAAACGGTTCTGCAACGACTCGTTCCGCATCCAGACCAATCATCGGGATCTCGCTCCGCTTTAAACGCGGCTTTCCCATATCAATGGTAACGTTTGTAACGGCTCCATTTTCTACGGTAACCTCTGCCTTCACGAGTCCGGACAATGTTTCAATAAAAAAGGATCGGTCTTTTACCATTCCATGCTCATATGCATATTTTGCGACACAACGCAAGCCATTGCCGCAATTTTTCCCTTCAGAACCGTCGCTATTAAAAATCCGCATTTTTACCGGAGCTACTTCTGACGGGCAAATGAGAATCATGCCATCCGCTCCGATTCCGGTATTTACGTTGGATACTTTCACCGCTAAGGACGATAATAATGATTCTGGAATTGTTTCTTCAAACATATTTACATATATATAACTATTGCCGAGCCCATGCATTTTTGTAAACGAAAATTTATTCATTATTTCCTCCTTGAAATAAAAAATTTTTTATACATAAGTATAAATCGAAAATAAACGGGACACAATGAGAATATCCCCCGTTTTTTCATAATATACACCTTAAAGAGGATGTCTGATGGGACATCCTCGTTTTTTATGTCACAGCGAGTACATACTATACATATAATATTCCAAGAATGATCGAAGTGCGGTAAAAATAGTTAATAAAAACAGCGGCTAATCGATATAGCCGCTTCCTTTCGTTCAAAACATCGGATTTTCCTCTAAATAACGATAAATATTTTCTACTAGCTGTTCAGGAGTATCTCCGGTTACGATTTCGCCATTGACTAAAGCGAAAAGAGTTTCCGCACATCGAGTGCAGTAGCTTAAACAGCTGTATTCTATAATATCCAAATTAGGATCCTTTTCTAGTATTTCTAACGCTTTTTGCGATCCGCTCGCTAAATTGCTGATGCAAAACTCAATCATTGGCTGAATCATCGTTTTCTCACCTTCCTACTGTTTTTCATCGTAACGGTTTTTTTTAGAAACGTCAATTCAGACACTTCGTTTGCCATTATATCTTCTTCCTTTGTCAATGCTTTCCGAAAAATTGTTGTTATTTTGCCACAATTTCGTTATACTTTTTTATGGCATTTTGCGTTTTATAAAACGATAAAAGGGGTATTTTACAATGAGACACCTTGTGCTGCTCGGTGGAGGATACGGAAATATGCGAATTTTGCTTCGCCTCCTCCCAAACCATTTACCAGAAGATGTTCACATTACACTCGTCGACCGTATTCCATATCATTGTTTAAAAACAGAGTATTATGCACTCGCAGCAGGAACGATTAGCGATCATCATATTCGCGTTCCATTTCCAGAACATCCGCGTCTTACCTACCGTTTCGGTGAGGTCGTAAACATTGATCTCAACCATCAAAACGTACAATTGCAAGATGGAAGCAGTATCCAGTATGATGATTTAGTGATTGGATTAGGATGTGAAGATAAATACCACGGCGTCCCAGGCGCTGAAACATTTACACATAGCATTCAATCGATTGAGAAAGCGCGAGCGGCATACGAAGCATTAAATAATTTACCGCCTGGCGCTATTGTCGGAATTGTCGGTGCGGGACTAAGCGGCGTTGAATTAGCAAGTGAATTAGCCGAAAGCCGCCCTGATTTGCACATCAAACTGTTTGACCGCGGAGAACGAATTTTGCCAATGTTTCCAAAACGGCTCAGCAACTATGTGGAAAGTTGGTTTAAACAACACGATATTGAAATCGTTCGCGGTTCTAACATTACAAAAGTAGAAGAACATACTCTTTATAATCACGATCATCCGGTTCATTGCGATGTCATTGTATGGACAGCGGGAATACAGCCAAACCGTGTCGTCAGAAACTTGCCAGTAGAGAAAGACAAACAAGGCCGTGTTATTTTAACGAAACAACATCACATTCCTGGATATGAAAATGTATACGTAGTTGGTGATTGCGCAAGTTTGCCGCACTCTCCAAGCGCGCAGCTTGCAGAAGGGCAAGCGGAGCAAATCGTTCAAGTATTACAAAAACGTTGGAAAGGAGAAGAGCCACCGAGCGAATTCCCGCCAATTAAATTAAAAGGTATTCTCGGGTCGCTCGGCAGAAAACATGGATTCGGCCTTCTCGCTGATCGTCCAATCACCGGGAGAGTCCCTAGATTGTTAAAATCAGGAGTATTATGGATGTATAAATATCACAACGGTTATTAATGAAAAAAGGGAGATCTTCGTTCCAAGATCCCCCTTTTTATCATCGATAACCATACTTCTCCATTTCTGCATAAATCGCCTTTAGCTTTGGGTTTCCTTCTCCGACAATGGCACCCTCAATCACAATAACAGGGTAAAATAAATCTTCTTCGATCACTTTTTTGGCAAACGCCTTTTTCTCCTCATCATCTTCTGGTGGGTTAAAAATATCAATATACGTAATGGAAAACGGCTGGTCTGGATATTTCCGTTTAATAGCTGCTTCTAGCCATTCATATGTTTCTTTGGAAGATGGCAATTGCACACAAGATGGACAAATCACATCGGCACCATATACGCATATTTCTACTTGCTTCAGCGTCATATATTTCCACCTTTCATATCATAAAAACAAAATTTATTATTAGATTTTTTTCTTTATCATGATTATAATAAACTTAAAGAAAGGAGTCGATAAAAATGACGGATCAAGAAATCAAAGAACAAGTGCAAGAAGTTTTGGATAAACTGCGCCCGTTTTTGCTTCGTGACGGCGGGGACTGCGAATTAATCGACGTTGAAGACGGTGTTGTCAAATTACGCTTGCTCGGTGCATGCGGAAGCTGCCCAAGCTCAACGATTACATTAAAAGCCGGAATTGAACGCGCACTCTTAGAGGAAGTACCAGGCGTTGTCGAAGTAGAACAAGTATTCTAATCACGAGGTTCATGCCAAAAATAACAGCGGTTTCCCAATGGAAACCGCTGTTATTTTTCAAGCGCCAGCTTATATACTTGACTGCCTTTTTGTGCCACCTTCAGGGATTCTACCGCACAATCTGGAAAGTGCGGAAGCAATTTTTCTTTTAAGCTTTCTCCTTTTCCAGGTTCGGCAAAAGCAAGAACGGTAGGACCCGCCCCGCTTAATGCCACCCCAAACGCTCCGTATCGCGCAGCCAACGTCTCTACAAGCGATAGCTGCGGGACAAGTTCTTTACGATAAGGCTGATGAAATAAATCAGCTGCCATCATTTTTCCGGCAAGTTCCCAATTTTTCGTTAATAACGCCGCGACTAATACGTTGCTGACCGCACTTGCCTCGACGGCCTCTTGGCGCGCCAGCAGCTGTGGCAAAACGCTGCGGGCTTTTTTTGTTTCTAGCTCATACGAAGGGATGACAGCGACTAAATCGAATTGCACGTTTGGGACATGAACGATATTTGTCTCTTCTTGGCGATGACTGCCAATGACAAGCCCTCCATATAAAGAAGCGCCGACATTATCCGGATGCCCTTCATAACAGCTGGCCAACCTCATTTTTTGCTCTAAAGTCAGCGACAGACCTGCAAGCTCATTGACCAGCTCAATTCCCGCTACCACTGCTGCTGCACTGCTTCCTAAGCCGCGCGTAAATGGAATATCACTATATACATCGACCGCACAGCTCGGCAACGTACGCCCGTATGTTTGAGCGACTTGCGCCGCCACTTGATAAATTAAATTGTCTGTTCCCGGCGGAATTGCTTCCACTTCAGGAGATCGGGGAATAAATTTCCATTCATCTGCCAACCTGACTTCTAACGTCAAATAACGGGATACTGCGAGACCAATCGAATCAAAACCAGGTCCTAAATTCGCCGTGCTTGCTGGGACGACGATTTTTAACATCCCATCTTCTTTCATTGATGGACAACTCCTTGAATATGCTCAAACACAATCGCCTCATCATTCGGAAGTACGGTTGGTTTAATTTCCGCTGTTTCCATCGCAATTGCCGGATCTTTCAGCCCATTTCCTGTCAACACCGCCACAACGGTGCTTCCCTTTCTAATTTCATTCCGCTTCCGTTGCTTGATCACTCCCGCAATGGATGCGCAAGAAGCAGGTTCAGCAAAAATTCCTTCCTCCCGCGCAAGCAGTTTATACGCTTCTAAAATTTCCGCATCCGATACTTCATCGATTTTTCCATTTGATTCCGTTGCCGCTTGCACCGCTTTTTCCCAGCTTGCCGGATTGCCAATACGAATCGCTGTCGCGATCGTTTCCGGATGCTCAATCACTTGATTGCGGACAATCGCCGCCGCTCCCTCCGCCTCGAATCCGCGCATTTGCGGAAGACCAGTTTGTTTCGCCGCATGATACTCTTTAAATCCCTTCCAATAAGCGGTAATATTCCCGGCATTGCCGACCGGAATCGCAAGCACATCCGGCGCTTTGCCAAGCTGGTCGCAAACCTCGAATGCTGCTGTTTTCTGCCCCTCGATACGATATGGATTTACCGAGTTGACAAGGGTAATCGGGGCGATATCGCTAAGGCGGCGCACCATTTTTAACGCTTCATCAAAGTTTCCCTCAATCGCAAAAATTTCTGCTCCGTACATAACTGCCTGGGCTAGTTTTCCCATTGCAATTTTGCCATTCGGAATCACGACAATACAGCGCAACCCTGCTCTTGCCGCGTAAGCCGCAGCAGAAGCGGACGTATTGCCTGTCGAAGCGCAAATAATCGTATGGCTGCCCGCTTCTTTCGCCTTTGCGACCGCCATCACCATGCCACGGTCTTTAAACGATCCCGTCGGATTTGCGCCTTCCACTTTTACGTACAATTCCACATCAAGCTTTTCCGATAGCCGTGGCAGCGGAATAAGCGGTGTATTTCCTTCGTTTAAAGAAAGCATCGGGGTATTTTCATTGATTGGCAAAAATTCACCGTACGCCTGCAACAGCCCTTTCCATGTCATTATTTTCCCTCTCCTTCAACGCGATACGAGCTCTTTACCTCATGAACAATTTCTAAATCACGCAATTGCTGTAAAATGTCCTCGTAATCTTTTTGTGACGCACGATGAGTAACGATTACGATTTCCGCAAGCCCATCTTCTTTTAAAGGCAATTGTAAAATTTTTTCGAAGCTAACACCGCGTTCAGAAAATAGTGCCGTAATTTTCGCAAACGCACCAACTTGATCTTTCACATGAATACGCAAAAAGTATTTCGAAAAAATTTCTGATGCGGATTTTAGCTGCTTTTCGTACTGCGGCGCAACGGCATTGCATCCGTTTACTCCCAATCTCATATTTTTCATGACGGCCACTAAATCAGAAACAACAGCAGTCGCTGTTGGCAAACTTCCCGCTCCAGGCCCATAAAACATCGTCTCGCCGACTGCTTCGCCATACACATATACCGCGTTGTATTCATCATTAACGGACGCAAGCGGATGGGAATCAGGAAGCAATGTCGGCTGGACGCTTACTTCTACTTTGTTTCCATCACGCTTAGCAATGCCGATTAATTTCATCGTGTAACCGAGACGTTTGCTGTAGTTAAGGTCTTCTTCCGTAATCGATGTTATTCCTTTTACTTGAACATCATCTAAATCAATGTTCATGGAAAATCCGAGACGGGCTAAAATAGCCATTTTTCTTGCTGCGTCTAATCCTTCTACATCCGCGGTTGGATCTGCTTCCGCATATCCAAGCGCTTGTGCTTCTGCCAATACTTCTTCATAGGATGCACCGTATTTACACATTTTTGTTAAAATATAGTTTGTTGTTCCATTTACAATCCCCATCATTTTCGTAATGCGGTCCGAAGCAAGACCATCAACAAGGCTGCGCAAAATCGGAATTCCTCCAGCAACACTTGCTTCATAAAATAAATCACAGTGATTTTCCACTGCCACTGCCAACAACTCTGACCCATACAATGCCATTAAATCTTTATTTGCCGTCACCACATGCTTGCCTTGCCGCAATGCGCGAAGCAAATATTGACGAGTTTCCTCGATTCCCCCCATTACTTCGATAATGACATCGATTTCTGGATCATCAATGACGTCTGTAACATTTGTTGTCAACAACGATGGTTCCACGCGCACGTCCCGTTTTTTATATATATCTCTTACAAGAATTTTTTTGATTTGCACCGGACAACCTACTTGATGCATCAGCCGTTCTTGATGATTTTCAATAATTTTTACAACACCGCTCCCAACAGTACCTAATCCTAATAAACCAACTAAGATTGGCTTTTCCATATTCCCCCGCCTTTCTGTATCTCCTGAATAAACATTTGTTTTTCTATAGTAGACATTATAAAAGATATTGCTTTGTTTTACAATGACTAAAATGACTAATTTTTATAATAAATATTGAAAACGTTTAATATCAAGTAAATTCGGATAATTTTTTACAAAAAATAGGCAGCCCTGCTTCATAGGACCGCTTTATCGTGAATTCCACTCTTTGTTTACAAGCGTTTCAGGCTGTTTTCCTTGCAACACGGCAATAATATTTCGGCTAGCTAATTCCATCATCTTTGTACGTGTTTCTCCCGTTGCACTTCCAATGTGCGGCAATGCAACAACGTTTTTTAATGTCAATAACGGATGGGAAGCGTCAATCGGTTCATGTTCAAATACATCTAATCCTGCTCCGGCAATTTCTCCGCTTACAAGCGCATCATATAAAGCTTGTTCATCAACGACCGCCCCTCTTGACGCATTGATAAATATCGCGGATTGTTTCATTTTGCGAAATGCTTCCCTGTTAAACATATGACGTGTCTCATTGGTTAACGGCGTTAAGCAAACAACAAAATCAGCGGTTGCCAATAACTCTTGAAACGAGCAATATGTCGCGCCAAGCTGCTTTTCTGCTTCTATGTTGCGGGAACGATTGTGGTACAAAATATTCATATCAAAACCGGCTGCCCGTTTTGCAACAGCCTGCCCGATTTTCCCCATGCCGACAATACCGATCGTTTTGTGATGGACATCCACACCAGCTAATAAAAATGGACTCCAGCTTTTCCATTTTCCTTCTTTGATAAATTGCGCTGCCTCCACTATACGGCGGGCGGTTGCCAACAACAAGGCAAACGTTAAGTCAGCGGTAGTATCTGTTAGTACATCAGGAGTATTGCAAACAGCAATTCCATATTTTGTCGCGGCCGGGACATCGATATTGTCAAATCCGACCCCCATGTTTGCAACGACTTTTAACGATTTTCCCGCTTTTAATACCTCTTGATCGATGACATCCGATACCATTGTTAATAACGCATCTGCTTTTTTCGCCTCATTGATTAACACATCGCGAGAAACTGGTATATCGTCATGCGGCCACATCGCTACTTCGGCGATATCTTTGATCGGAGCGATAATATCATCGGGAAGCTTTCTTGTAATAAACACATATGGTCGACCCATAACGCCCACCTTCTTTTATGTATTTTTTTCTATCTTATCATAATTGCGCCATTATCATAAAAAAAAACGATGATTCCGTGATCACCGCTATTATGATACGTGAGAAAACCAATCAATTTTCGGAAGATGAAGCTGGCGGTTCGATAGTCCGACAATATCCACAAATGACGCGAGAAATTGTTCATGCTCTCGGGAATGGTTGACAATATGACGTAACGTTTGTTCATATGCTTGTTTTTCTCTCTCTCCTTCTGATATATAATACCCTTCCACACATTCAAAATAATGAAGCGGGAAAAGAAGCCGTGCATAAATTAAGCGCCAGGCAAATGCCGATAACGGGGTGACCTGTTCATAGTCTCGAAAAAATTGCCGGATTCTTTCCACAGAAGCATTTTGTCTTTTTGTGTATATTTGCCGAACCCACTCCGCCAAATCTCTTGCACAATGATCATATACCCAATCCGTCGCTAACTTATGCTCCTTTCCCTCTATCCACTTTGCATCCGGCAACCGTTCATGGCAAAAAGTTGCATAGTCAATACCGACAGGCTCCTCATCTAACTCCGTATCCGCTACATATTGAATCGCATTTTCCGCCAAGCCAAGATAATATGGAAATGATTCAATAAAAAGACGATCAAACATAGTAGTAATTCCCATCTCTATTTTTCTTCTCCAAAATTGCTCCATCTGATCAAGGCGTGTTCCCCAAAATTCTTTCCATTGGCCTATCCGCCGACAATGAATAATCGAAATAGGACAAGTGCGGCCACGCTGATGAAATTTCGCTAATTCCCGACCAATCGAGATATTTCTTGCATATGGCGGAATGGACGTACGAACCATAACAATGGGCTGTCTGGCGTTGTAAGCAACCAGCTCTCCTGACTTGGTTGGAACAAACGATGCGACAGTGACATCTCCTTTCGATATCAAATAATGGCTCATTTTCTGCAATTCCTTTATTTCCGCTTCCGTACGCCCATGTACAGGAATAACGGTATAATATTGATTTTTGTATAGAAATGTATAATATCGTCCAATTTTCCCCATTCTTTCTGCCGAAATTTCGTATTCATGACGAATAAATTCTTGCATCACTTCTCTCCCTCCTTATAAAAGCAATATATGAATTCATTTGCAAAAAAATCTGTTTTTTCCCATATTTGCAAGCATCAAAGTTTACAGAAACGGCACATTTATGCCATGATAAACATATATAATAAAAAATAACTCCTTAAAGAAACAGGTGACGCCCATGAAAGAACCAATTATGAACAATCTTGAACAAACCGCCCGCCAATGGCTGGAAGAACGCGGGGTTACAATCAAAGACATCGCTGAACTTGTATATTATTTACAATCGAAATACCATCCAAATTTGAAATTAGAAGAATGTATTGAAAATGTGAACCGCGTGATTGCCAAGCGTGAAGTACAAAACGCGATACTCACTGGCATCCAGCTTGATAAATTAGCAGAAGAAGGCAAATTAGATGAGCCGTTGCAGTCTATTATTCAGCGTGACGAAGGTTTATATGGAGTGGACGAGATTTTAGCGCTTTCGATCGTAAACGTATACGGCTCCATCGGTTTCACCAATTATGGATATATTGATAAACAAAAGCCAGGCATTTTGAAATACTTAAATGATAAATCAACAGGAAAGTGCAATACGTTTTTAGACGATATTGTCGGCGCTATTGCTGCCGCTGCCTCAAGCCGCTTAGCCCATCGAGCGGCGAATGTGGAGTAAGCGGCGCTTTAGCGAAAAGAAAAAACGCCGCTCTAGCGAAGAGCGGCGTTTTTTAAATGCGATCCATCCATTCTTTTAGTGAATCCGCCGTATATGTTGGCTGCTTTTCATATCGTTGCAACAGTTCTTTTGTCGTTACTCCCGTATGGACAAGAAGCGTGTCCATTCCCGCATTCATTCCCGCCATAATATCGGTATCGTAGTAATCGCCGATCATTAATGTTTCCTCTCTCGGCACTCCCAACACTTTTAGCGCTTGTTCCATAATAATTTTTTCCGGTTTTCCAATAAAAATAGGCTGCACTTGGGTCGACACAGCAACAACAGCCGTGAGAGAACCGTTTCCCGGCAACAATCCTCGTTCTGTCGGAATCGCAATATCGGCATTTGTCGAAATAAACGTTGCGCCATTGCGAACGGCTAAACAAGCGATGGCAAGTTTTTCATATGTAATGCTTCTGTCAATTCCCATCACGACAAATTCAGCGTCTTCTTTCGCAAAAGTAAATCCTTTTTCTTCAAGAGCTGTGCGAATTCCTTCTTCGCCAATCACATAAACAGAAGCATCCGGTTTTTTTTCAAAAATATAGTTTGCTGTCGCTTGGCTTGTTGTAAACACATGTTCTTCTGTTGCTGGAACGCCGAATGACTGCAATTTCTCCGCCACTTGTGCCGGTGTGCGCGAGGAGTTATTCGTGACAAATAAATACGGAATGCCTTTTCGATACAGCTCTTTTACAAAATCACGAGCTTCCGCGATACATTCTGTTCCTCGATACATTGTTCCGTCTAAATCGATCAAATATCCTTTATACTTTTTCAACATCTTCACCTCTTTATTGATCATCACGTAACAAACTTATAAAAAGAAATGAAAAATGTCAAAAAGCAAACACGCCCCAATACCCTCCCGACTGTATTCCATTTAGAAGCGAGGGGGGCTTTACAAAGAAGTCTCCACGCAGAAGGAGGATATGTATTTCTACCCGATAAATGGAGTGGAAGTCTCCTTGGTACAAGTTAACATTGGAGACGTGTTTGCTAAACGATCCATCAATTGCGGAACGCGGACACGGGACCAAGCTCGTTTTCTAAATACGTGCGAATAGCGGATGGATATGCTTGCAGAGCTGGAAAATGTTTTTGCACTTCCTCAAGCAATTTTGCGTGGTCGACATTCGTATAATGATGAACAAGCATTTTCCGATAGCCAATGATCGCTTTTAATCCTTTTGCATCATCCGCTGTTATAACCCGTTCATCCGTTAAAATATCGATAATATCTTCGTAACTGCCTGGGTCTCTCATAATAAAACCATCGATCATCGCATTTCCGACATCTAAAATTGCTTCAATCACTAAATGAACAATACGCTCAAGAACAAGTTGAGACAATTCATCATCCCACGATGGCTTTTGTTTATAAATATGTAACAGCTTTTCCATATAACGTAATGTTTCTTCGATTTTATTGCGATCTACAAAGTACATCATTATTCCTCCTAGTATTTGTTTTTTTTATTGTACCATAATTATACGAATACGAGACATTTCACATATCGTTTGTTATGATGGAAGTACGCACATTTCTTACTGGAGGGCGGAGTTTATGAACGAGCGTTTTTACTTATATGACGATACGGTCAATACGAAAACGCGTTTTGTCAGTTTTTTAGGAGAACGGCAACGATTTGATTTAGCCATTATCCAAACAGATCGTTTTTACGGAAAATATTTAGTCCTTGATTTGCAAAGCAACCGTTTTGCAATTATTGGACAAGACGATTTAGAAGAACCGGGATATTTGGAACATGCTTACCGCTTGAGTGAAGAAGATGCCAACGATTTACGATCATTTTTATATGAATGCATTTCATAGCTGCCTTCTCATTAGGGGACATTATAAATAATCCCCATCCTGAGGAAGGTGAAACAAATGCAGGAGAAGGAAAAGTATAGCGATTTTTCCACCGTGGAAAAACAGAAAAATTTTTTAACGGCCGAAGAATTTCCAGAAGGACCGTACGGTTCTCCGCGCCGCGCAGACGAACCAGTGCAAAACAAAAGCACCCCGTGGAAAAAGGGACAGCGTTACAAGTACAATCGGAGAAAGCCCATGCAGGGTGTAGCCCGTCTTTAGACATGGGATGAACCGATTGCTTTGACGTAGTCAAAGATGGTATACTACTCTTATAGAGAAGAAAAATCCAACGTCTTGAATCGGGCGCACAGGGCGATAAGCACCAGTGAGGTGTTTGCCCATGAAAGTCTTGTGGAATTAGAGTCAGTATCCATGCGAAGGTATGGAAGAAGCTCTATAGTACACAAGAACCCCGTGGCTTTAGCCATCGGGAGGTTCAGTATAGTGCTTTTAACTACGAATACAAATCATTCCACCAAGACATTCCAAGACAAGACCCTGGCGCGCATCCGCCGCACGATGACCCGCGGGAAAATGAACAATTCCCATACGGTCAAGCATAATAGTTGCGGCTATCCTCATAAAAAGGATAGCCGCGTTTTGTTTTATCGTTTTACCTTACGAAGCACAAAATACGCACAACCAAAATTGCAATATTCATACAAATACTCTGATAATGTGCTAATTTTCGTATCATATGTTGCTTTTTGGTTATGATCATCAAAAAATCCGCGCAAACGAAGTTGGTTGTATCCCCAGTCTCCCACAATATAGTCATACTTACTTAAAATATCTGCATATCGCGCACGAAACGCCTCTTCATTAAACGCATTTTTCACGTTTTCCACTAATTCATAACATATATTGTTAATGCATATCATCCTTTTCACCTTGCCTTTCCACTTTCATCATAAACGATGAAACGTTCCCAATCAATTACTGTTATCAAAGTTCATAAAGAGGAACATCCTGAAGGTGAAGGGGGTGTTTGCAATGAGAAAAACATTGCTTACGGTCACATTAGGTACAGCTGTAACATTAGCAGGCTGTGCGCAAATGGGACAAGATAACAATACCGATGTATATAAACGAAGCGGTAATACGATGAACGTCACCGATCGCAACGATTTATATAATGAAAGAGGAGTGCCAAACGGCAACGATGCACGAATGAACAATTTTGGCTATGTCCGCCATCAACAAAGCCCTGTTCGCGGTGATGCAAACTTATATAACAATATGCCAACGTTCAATCGCGAGCGCGCGGCTGATTTAATCAGCAAGCTTTGTACACAACTGCCGAACGTTAAGGATGTCGCCACATTAGTAACAGACGAAGAAGTATTGATCGTTTATGATACAGATACAAAAAATCGTCAGGAAACAGCAGACCAAGTAAAAAAGACAGCTCTTTCTGTCGTTCCGCGCTATTATCATGTCTATGTGGCTGATGATCCAAGCCTCATGAAAGATATCGAGCGCTTTGGACGTTTAGATTCCAACAGCCGAAATATCGATCAAATTATCGATGCAACGATTCAAAGAATGCTGAAATATCCGCAAGGCCGCAAACTAAGTGACGGGGAAAACGAAAATGGGGAAATGATTAACGAAACAAACGACCGTCTCGATCGTGATTTCCATGATGGTACGCCAAAGCCTGCAAAAATGAACCGATAACCTGAGAACAGAAAAACGGTCTGTCTTCATCTCGATGAAGGCAAGACCGTTTTTTACACACGTTTTACGCTTTCATCTGCCGTGCTGCCGAAGCCGCATTTACTTGTTCGTCTGCATGATAAGAAGAGCGAACGAGCGGACCAGCTTCGCAATGAGTAAATCCTTTGCTTAATGCGATTTCTTTTAATTCTCTAAATTCGTCTGGATGGTAATATTTCACTACTTTCAAATGCTTTTTCGTTGGCTGTAAATATTGGCCGATCGTTAAAATATCCACATGATTGGCGCGCAAATCATCCATTGCCTCAATAATTTCTTCTTTTGTTTCCCCAAGGCCGACCATAATACTCGACTTGGTTGGAATGTCCGGCTGCAATTCTTTCGCGCGGCGCAAAAATTCAAGCGAGCGCTCATATGTCGCGCGTGCGCGCACTCTTGGCGTTAATCGGCGAACCGTTTCAATATTATGGTTTAAAATATCTGGACGTGCATCCATTAATGTTTTTAAGTTCTCATATACTCCACCCATATCGGAAGGAAGCACTTCAATCGTCGTAAATGGATTTTTGCGACGGATGGCACGGACCGTTTCCGCAAATACAGCCGCTCCTCCATCTTTCAGGTCATCGCGAGCGACAGCAGTGACAACAACGTGTTTTAAGTTCATAAGGCGAACCGATTCGGCAACACGTTCCGGCTCTTGCCAATCTAGTTCCGTCGGTAATCCTGTTTTTACCGCGCAAAAGCGGCACGCACGAGTACATACGTTCCCTAAGATCATAAATGTTGCCGTTCTTCGTACCGCCCAACATTCATGAATGTTTGGGCATTTTGCTTCTTCGCATACGGTATGTAACCGGTTTTCACGCATCAATTTCTTTAAGCCAGTATAATTTTCATTTGTATTCAGCTTTATTTTTAACCATTCCGGTTTGCGAAGGTGCTCTTCATTTGTTGCCATTGTTCTCACTCCAATAGTTTTATTTATATTTTTCATTATAAAAAAAAAAGCAAATAAACACAAAGAAATTAGTCACACCTCACTTTCCGCATTTTAACATTTATGAAATAAGCGAATCTCCTCAAACTAAATAAAGGAGATGAATGGAAAGGGGTAGAAGTATGTGTACCGATTTATATTTGGCATTGTAATGATGATAATTATATTCACGACACCAAAAATCATATTTGGCCAAGAAAAATTCGATGAAGAAGAGATTTATCAGAAACGAATGGAGTTATACAAAAAAGCAGAAGCAGCCTCGCTGATCCCTTGGTATTATTTTGCGGCGATTGATCAATATGAACGGAACGTCCGTCAAGTGCGCCGTGATTTGCCTAAACCTACCGGCGTACTTGGCATCTATATCAAACCGGAAATTTGGGCGGGGCCTTTAAATAAAAACCCTCATGATACCAATCCGTTTACGATTTCGCAATTTGGCGGTTTTGGTATGGATGGAAACGGAGACGGTGTCGCCGATCCGACAGATGATGAAGATGTTATTTTTGCTATGGCACGCTTTCTTCAATCGTATGGAATCGATCATAAACATATAAAAATGGCCCTTTGGGACTATTATCAGCGAAGCAAAACGGTTGATTTAATTTTAGGCAAAGTAAAAATTTACAAAAAGTATCAGACGTTAAAGTTAGATGATCATGTATTCCCGCTTCCGCTTCATGCAAATTACAGCTATCGGGATACATGGGGTGACAAAAGAGGTTGGGGAGGACGCCGCATTCATGAAGGTACGGATATTTTTGCAAGCTACGGTGTCCCTGTACGATCGACTTGCTATGGAATCGTGGAATTAAAAGGATGGAATAACTATGGAGGATGGCGTGTAGGTATTCGTGATATTAATAACACTTATCACTATTTTGCTCATTTAAATGGATTTTCCCCTAACTTACGTGAAGGACAAATCGTGGAACCAGGAACCATTATCGGCTCGGTCGGCAGTTCGGGCTACGGCCCGCCAGGGACGGCTGGAAAATTTCCACCGCATCTTCATTATGGAATGTACAAAGATAACGGATATACGGAATGGTCTTTCGATCCATATCCTCACCTGAAGGCGTGGGAACGTGCGGAAAAACAAAAGAAAAAATAAGGAGGTCGGAATGAAACACCGACCTCCTTTTCCTCTACATACCACTATCCGTTTTGTCTTGCTTTTCTTACCGCATGAATAATGCTTGCCGCTAAACCTCCCCAAATGACGACGATACCAACAACCATCATGACAACCGCACTTGTTTCCATCTATCTTAAACCCCCTTGCTTTCCGTCTGGTGCGTTTCTCTGACAGTAGAACCGTGCCATTGCTTGAATGAAAGCAAGATTCCGATTGCAATGACAGCAAGCGCGACAACCCAGCCGAACGACGTAACAAACCAAGTTTCGTATCCTGAGTAATTTTCTTTAATATTTGTCCGAATGTTATCCACCATCATATATCCTAACACAAGCGGCGTGATGACGCTTAAGCAAACTTTCCACCAGGCACCGAGCATAATATCGGAAACGCTGTTCGCATGCTCTTGCAAGTTATTAAGCTCGCGCACAACCCAAGCAATTACAACAACCTCAACAAGTCCCGCCAACGCAATGCCAAAGTTGTTAATAAAGTAATCAACGACATCTAACAAATATAAACCGCCATGCGACGCAAAGAAAAGAGATAATAACGCCGCAACGCCTCCTCCAAACAATACCGATTTCGTACGGGAAACACCAAACTTTTCCTGAATCCCGGCAATATACGTTTCGCAAATCGAAATGAGAGATGTTAGTCCCGCAAGCGTTAACGATAAGAAAAAGAGAACACCGAAAAAGGCATTAAGCGTCGGAAACTCGTTAATAATTTTCGGAAACACTACAAATGCTAATCCGACACCGCTGCTTACCACTTTATCCACCGTTACCCCTTGTTGTTGCGCTAAAAAGCCAAGAGCACTAAATACTCCAATTCCAGCCAACAATTCAAATCCAGAGTTTGCAAATCCCGTAATAAACGCGTTATTTGTTAAATCTGATTTTTGTGGAAGATAACTGGCATACGTGACCATAATAGCAAAAGCAATGGATAAGCTAAAGAAAATTTGTCCATACGCGGCAATCCAAACTTTTCCGCTCATAATTTGGTCCCAATCCGGTTTAAAGAACACGTTTAATCCTTCTAATGCCCCATCAAGCGTAACCGCGCGAATAACAATGATAAGGAAAAGAACAACAAGCGTTGGCAAGAAAATTTTGTTTGCTAATTCAATTCCTTTTTTAACGCCTTTATAGAGCACACCTAACGTAACAATCCAGACAATCACCAGCGGAATAAGTACATTAAGCGAAATTCCTCCTAATTGACCCGGTTTATCCGCTAAATGCAAATAATTTTTAAAAAGAAAACTTTCTGTATCTTCTCCCCACTTTAAATTAAAGGAAAATACCGTATAAGATAATGCCCATGCAATAACAACGGAATAATACGTAGAAATAACAAACGAAATAAGCACTTGCCACCAGCCAATCCACTCCGCGTTTTTATGAATGCGGGAAAGCGATAGGGGCGCAGAACCGCGGTATTTATGACCGATGGCAAATTCCATCACTAACAACGGAATCCCTGCAGTAAGCAAAGCGAATAAATACGGGAAAAAGAATGCTCCGCCGCCATTTTCATAAGCGACCCCAGGGAAACGCCAAATGTTTCCGAGCCCGATCGCAGAGCCAGCTGCTGCTAAAATAAACCCTGCGCGCGTTCCCCATTGCTGTCGATTCTCCATTTACAGCCCCCCATTTTTTGTAAAATAATATAATTTTTTATTTTCTGATTTATCCGTCTTTTATAAGTATAGTATACTTCCTATTAGTCGAGAAGTCAAAGCAATATTAGACTTCTATGTTTGTTATTTCCATGTAGGAAAAAACAATGGCAACTTGTCCTATATTACAAAACTTTTTTCTTCTTTACATAAAATAAGTGACGCCCATGATATGACATGCTTATTACGCCGTAACCCGAGCCGGCGAACATATAAAAAATCTTCACCGACCCGGCAGGCGACCGAAAAACGTTAAGCTAATGAGAAGGCACTTTAAAAGATGGGTTGACATTGCCGCCATTATTATAAAATTGTGGAACCTCTCCTTGAATCACATGCATCGCAATCGGAATTTTTGTTGAGACGGTTGCAGCTTTTGCTGAAAACGGGATTACTACTTGAATATCTACGGAAACGTGAATATCCACTTCAATTAACACGTTATTAATCCCAAACGGCTTAATTTCTTTTGTTACATCCGATAATACATTACCAATAATTTGAAATTGGACAGGAACATGCGGCCCGAGATTGCCAAGGAGTGAATTATTGGTGACTTGGCCAATTGGAATATAATAAATAATTCCGCTATTTTTCCTTTTTTCCGGTTTGGCGTCAGGAAGTTCGAGTTCTTCAATCTTTCCTTCCGTTGCCGCTTTTAAACTTTGCATTACATAGTCGTCCGTATTTGCTAAAATTCGATTTACAATGACTGCATTAAAATCCACCGAAGCAATTTTACCATTTTCATCTTTCTGTACTGTAATTAAATCACTCATTTCCGGATTGTCTTTTAAAAACTGTTGTTCAATTGCATTATTAATGACTAAATTGGCAATTCGTTTCGTTTCCTTTTCAGCAATTTCCATTAAAACTGGTTCGATCCTTTTATTCACAATCCAAAGACTGAGAGCTGTGGAAAACATAAAGAAAACAAATGTCAATAAAAATACATATCGAAAGGGAAGCGGGCCTCTTCTCGGAAAGCGTGCGGGAAATCTAGGCAAAATAAAATCCCTCCTTTACAAGCTATATGTATGCTTGAAAGGAGGGAGATAACGCAAATTGTTATATAATTTTTTACCGCATCTTCAACAAAGCATCTTTTCCTTTCATACCGACCGTAATTCCCAGCTCTTCAGCAGCTACTGTCACCGATTCTAAAGGCGCTTCAAGCAGTTGTTCAATCGTGCGGACCCCGACCGCCCTTCCAGCGACAATTCCGCGGTCGCGCAGCTTCTCATTCAATAGCGCCACATCGAGCGCGCCGCACATAATGTACCCTTTTTCACTTGCTACGGCAAGCAAATTCGTCTTCGGTAATTGAACGGAAATAGCAATAAATGGATAATGATCGATCGTAATAGGAGTTACGTTGATCATGATAAAGCCACACTCCTTTCCCTACTTTAATGTATGAAATAGGGAAGGAAATGTGCTTATTTTTGGTTTGCTAATTTCCATGCCAAAACATCCCGTAAAAATTCCGGCATGTAATATTCTTTTTTCGGAGCTCGTCGGATTTGCGGATAAAAATGTCCGATCGCAAACATATCAATCGTCGCCACATCATATAGTTGATCTGGATTTAATGGCTTGCCGTTAATCATAATGTGGCGAATATGTTCGGATCCATCTTTACTCGTTTCTGTTTCCAGTTCGATTCCATCATATACCATTTGCCCCATCACCTTGCCGCGAAAACCAAATCCTTTAAATTCTAAGTATTTCATTCTTTCTGTATTTGCTTGTAAAATAATTTCCTTTAATTCTGCGCCCCGAAGCTGCACTTTACACGGGTTGATCGGATGCGGACAAATACGGTGTAAATCTTTTTTTGTTACTACTCCTTTGTAAAGCGGCTCTAACAGGACGCCTGCATTTACCATACCAATTTCTGCTTCACACCATTCTTTTAGTGCTGAAGCAAGCAGCTTGGCAAACGGAGATGGAGAAAACCATTGTAACGGCAAGTCTTCTTTCAGCTCTGCAACTTGTTCCGCTTCCAATTTTGCTAAACTTTGCTGTTCTAATAACGATAAGGTGCGCTTCGTTTTCTCCAAATCCGGCAGACTTTTTACATCCACAACGGTAGCTAATGCTTTATATGTATGATCACTTTCCCCGATTTCTAACTTCACTACTCCAATAAACTTTCCATATTTCCCGGCTCCACACAATAATGTTTGATTAATCCTTTTTCCCTCTGGAAATAAATGATGGGTATGCCCTCCGAGGATAATATCAATTTCTGGTATCGTCTGAGCAATTTTTTCGTCCTCGTTGATTCCCAAATGCGATAATAAAATGACAAGATCCGCTTGTTTTTTCACTTCTGCCGCAATGTTTTCCAACATCTCAAGAGGCGGCGTCACTTTCCATCCTAATAACTCGTAAGATTTAGCGAAATAAGCCGTTAGTCCAATCACGCCAACACGAAACGTATCAGAAATAGGAATAATATAGTACGGATGCGCCCAAGAAGGACGTGTCCCGTCTTTCTTAAATAAATTGGCGACAATGACTGGAAAGCGGGCGTTTTCGTATAATGTGTCTAGTTCCTTATGGTCAAGAGTAATTCCTTCATTATTGCCAATCGTTACCGCATCATAATGAAGTTCATTTAATAAATCAACATTTGCTTTTCCCCTTGTTGCTTCCGTAATCGGATGAAAGCGATCAATAAAATCCCCAATATCAAACAACAACATCGTTTCATTGTTTTTTTCATGCTTTTGTCTTTGTTCACATAAAAAATAGGAAATTTTCGGCCAATATTCAAAATGGCTATGCACATCGTTCGTATGGTATACATATACTGTCCGTTTCAACGAGCCTCCCCCTTTATGAAAAGCTTTCGTAAATAAGACGGATTCCTAAAAGAACAAGCACTAGGCGCAAGAAGATGACCACTGTTTTACTGCGAAGCCGTTTATTAATGAAAGCACCTGTTTTCGCTCCAAACCAAACACCCGGAATTAGAGCAAGCGCAAATAGCCATTGTACATTCCCCATAAAAATATGTGTAAGCGAGCTGACAAGTGACGACAAAAAGATCATAAACATCGAAGTCGCTACCGCAACATGAGGCGGAAAGAAAAATAAAATCATCATCGCCGGCACCATTAATGAACCGCCGCCAATACCAAAAATCCCCCCAAAAAAACCAACGATGAAAGAGATGACAATAGCTACGATCGGGTTGTATCCATATGTCACCGTTTCCCCTTCATTCGTTGTGTAAGTGCGGGTAATTTTAAATGTTTTTCGTTGTGAACGTACTGAAGCATTTTTGCTGAAAGATAAAAAAAACGATACAGCGATTAAAAAAAGCCCAAAATAGAAAGAAAAATGCTCAAGGCTCAACTTATTATTCATCCACGCGCCAATGATCGCTCCAGGGCCGCTTCCGATAAAAAATAAAAGGCCGCTTTGATAATCAACCATTTTTTCTTTCATATAGGATAATGTTGATGATAGTCCGTTAAAAATAATGACGACGAGCGAAGTGCCGACAGCCGCTTGCGGGGTGACATGCGGCAACCAATGTGTAGCGCCTAAAAACAGCAAAGATGGCACGATGATCACTCCGCCGCCTAAACCGACTAAACTTCCGATCGTTCCCGCTAAAAAGCCGACAATGACTAGCAGCACATACTCCATATTCTCATCTCCAATAACTAAAATAAATCAAGCTGGCGTGGCGCTAAATCCGTATATTCAATGCCAAGCAAACGGATCAATTGCTTCGCATTATCCGCAGCATCCCCGCCGGAATTGTTGTTAAACAATACGTAAATATCCTTTGTCTTCGTTTTTAATGTTTCAATATGCGCCACCCATTCGCGCAATTCGTCTTCCCGATACCGATATAAATATCTTACGGCCCGCCAATTTTCTCCGCTTGTCGCTTTATTCCACCCATATACATTACGCCCATGCAAACGAATGAGCGTTTTTTCTGCATTTGTAGGATATAACACGGTCGGAATGGAACCTTCCCCAGCTTGCGGCTCATCGCAAATGCTATGAATCCATCCTTCTTCTGTCATAAACTGTAATGTTTTCGCATAAAAGCGGGGGGAAAACCATGAACGATGGCGAAACTCAAGCGCTACCGGAACTTCTTTCATTTGCGCCTTGCACCAACGCAAATACATTACATGCTCACGGCGGCAATCAAACCATGGCGGAAATTGAAACAACACCATCGCTAGCTTTCCTGACTGGATAAACGGCTCAATCGAGTCTAAAAAAGCAGCAAACATCTCTTCCTTGCTCGAATACGGAATCGGGCCCCGCTCATGTCCCGTCATTCCTTGGTACGCTTTCACGACAAAGCGGAACGAATTCGGTGTTTCATGAATCCATTTCTCGACATTTTGGCGCGGCTGAATCGCATAAAAATACGAATCCACTTCTACAGTGGGAAAATGTGCGGCGTATTCTTGCAGCTTATCTTTCGCTGCAAGACCAGGAGGATATAAGCTATCGTGATCTCCCCAACCTGTTAATCCGATATAAATCATACACCAATCACCTAACTTCATCATATCACAACTGTAAAAAATTTGAGAACAATGGAGAATACGTATAGCAAAAAGTAGAGAAATACATAAAAATGTGAAAACCATCCATTCACCATAGGCAAATGGATGGTTTTTAAAAAACGATCAACCGATCGAGCCTTCCATCTCGAATTTGATAAGCCGGTTCATTTCCACCGCATATTCCATTGGAAGCTCTCTTGTAAATGGCTCGATAAAGCCCATGACAATCATTTCTGTCGCTTCTTGTTCAGAGATGCCGCGGCTCATCAGATAGAACAATTGCTCCTCGGATACTTTTGACACTTTCGCTTCATGCTCGAGCGAAATGTTGTCATTTAAAATTTCATTATACGGGATCGTGTCGGATGAAGATTGGTTATCCATAATGAGCGTATCGCATTCAATATTCGAACGCGATCCTGACGCTTTGCGGCCAAAGTGAACGATACCGCGATAAGTCACTTTTCCGCCTTGTTTAGAAATCGACTTCGATACGATGGTCGATGATGTGTTTGGTGCAAGGTGAATCATTTTTGCACCAGCGTCTTGATGCTGTCCTTTTCCGGCAAGCGCAATCGATAATGTCAAGCCGCGTGCACCTTCTCCTTTTAAAACAACTGCTGGATATTTCATCGTTAATTTGGAACCAATGTTTCCGTCGATCCATTCCATCGTTGCGTTTTCTTCACAAACCGCGCGTTTCGTTACAAGGTTAAACACGTTGTTCGACCAGTTTTGAATGGTCGTATAACGGCAGTACGCATCTTTTTTGACGATAATTTCAACAACGGCACTATGAAGCGAAGCGGTTGTATAAATTGGCGCGGTACATCCTTCTACGTAATGAACGTGTGCCCCTTCATCAACAATAATTAACGTGCGTTCAAATTGTCCCATGTTTTCCGAGTTAATGCGGAAATATGCCTGCAACGGCGTTTCTACTTTCACGCCTTTTGGCACATAGATGAACGAACCGCCCGACCACACCGCTGAGTTTAACGCAGCAAATTTATTGTCCGTAGGCGGCACAACTTTTGCAAAATACTCACGGAAAAGGTCTTCGTTTTCTTTCAACGCAGAGTCCGTATCTTTAAAGATAACACCAAGTTTCTCCAAATCTTCTTTCATATTATGGTAAACAACTTCTGATTCGTACTGTGCCGATACTCCTGCTAAATATTTTTGTTCCGCCTCAGGAATTCCGAGCTTATCAAATGTCGCTTTAATTTCTGCCGGTACTTCATCCCAAGAACGGCCCGATTTTTCCGTCGGTTTTACGTAGTACGTAATTTCATCAAAATCTAAACTCGATAAATCGCCACCCCATTGTGGCATTGGTTTGCTGTAGAAAATATCTAACGCTTTTAAACGGAATTCAAGCATCCATTGCGGCTCATTTTTCATGCGGGAAATTTCTTCGACCACTTCCCGTGTCAACCCGCGTTTTGCGCGGAATACCGATACGTCTTTATCGACGAAACCATACTTATATTCGCCGATTTCTGGCGCTTTTTTCGCCATGCGGTTTCACCCTCCTTTTTTCTTCTTGCCATTAATGACGTTGGTGCAACCCTTTTTCCATTGCTTTCCATGCCAATGTCGCACATTTAATACGGGCCGGAAACTTCGAAACGCCTTGAAGTGCCACAATATCACCTAAATCAACAGAGTCATCATGTTCTTTCCCCTGCATCATATCGGAAAATATATTGGCTAGCTTCAACGCTTCTTCCACCGTTTTTCCTTTGATCGCCTGCGTCATCATCGAGGCTGATGACATCGAAATGGAGCAGCCTTCTCCCTCAAACTTCACATCCACAATTTTCCCGTCTTCGACTTTCATCGTTAGATGAATACGGTCACCACAAGTCGGATTATTCATATCAATATCTACACTGTTTCCCTCTAAAACACCACGATTTCTTGGATTTTTATAATGATCCATAATCACTTGTCGATAAAGCTGATCTAAAGGATTATTAGAAGACATGACCAAAATACTCCTTTGTTTTCTGTAATGCGACTACGAGTTGATCGATTTCTTCCTTTGTATTATAGAGGTAAAAACTTGCACGCGCTGTAGCTGTTACGTTTAACCATTTCATTAACGGTTGGGCGCAATGGTGACCGGCGCGGACGGCGATCCCTTCCGCGTCAAGGACGGTTGCCACATCATGCGGATGAACTCCTTCTATGTTAAACGTCACTAATCCTCCGCGATGTTTTGGACCATAAATCGTGATCCCTTCTATCGCGGACAACTGTTCTAAAGCGTACTGGGCAAGTTCCTGCTCATGTGCAGCGATATTATCTAATCCGATTTCTTCAAGGAAGTCGATTGCCGCTCCTAAACCGATGGCTCCCGCAATAATTGGAGTACCGCCCTCGAATTTCCACGGAAGCTCTTTCCATGTCGATTCGTACAGGCCGACGAAATCAATCATTTCGCCGCCAAACTCTACCGGTTCCATCTTCTCTAATAATTCCCTTTTACCATATAATACGCCAATTCCTGTCGGACCGCACATTTTATGCCCAGAAAACGCCAAAAAATCACAATCTAGATCTTGAACATCGATTTTCATATGAGGAGCGCTCTGCGCGGCGTCCACTACGATGACAGCGCCATGTTTGTGGGCGATTTTTGCAATTTCTTTTACTGGGTTAATCGTTCCTAAAACGTTGGAAACATGTACAATAGCGACAATTTTTGTATTGGATGTGACCGCCGCTTCTACATCTTTTAGGTCGATCGTTCCATCTGGCTGAAGCGGAATATACTTTAATGTGGCTCCCGTATGTTTAGCGACTTGCTGCCATGGAATAATATTGCTATGGTGCTCCATGTACGTGATGACAATTTCATCGCCTTCTTGTAAATTAGCGCGGCCATAGCTCGCTGCAACCATATTTAACGCCGTTGTCGTTCCTCTTGTAAAAATGATTTCTTGTGTGGACTTCGCATTAATAAACCGTCGTACCTTTTCACGTGCTCCTTCATATGCGTCCGTCGCTTTCGTACCAAGCGTATGCACGCCGCGATGGACATTTGAATTGTACTGGCGATAATAGTGATCAATCGCTTCAATGACGGGAAGAGGTTTCTGTGATGTCGCAGCATTGTCAAGATATATAAGCGGCTTCCCGTTTACTTCTTGGTCCAAAATCGGAAACAGCTGCCGAACCTCTTTCGTATTCATGACTGCACTTTCCTTTCAATTACTTCAATAAGTTGTTTTTTCACACTTTCAATCGGAATAGCCTCTACAACAGGAGCTAAAAATCCATGAATGATAAGACGTTCTGCCTCATGTTTCGGAATACCGCGGCTCATTAAATAATATAGCTGCGTAGGATCAATGCGGCCGACCGATGCAGCATGTCCTGCCATTACATCGTCTTCGTCAATTAATAAAATAGGGTTCGCATCTCCACGCGCTTTTTCACTTAGCATTAGAACACGCGATTCTTGCTGCGCGTTCGATTTAGAAGCACCATGTTCAATTTTTCCAATTCCGTTAAAAATCGAAGTCGCGCTGTCTCTCACAACACCGTGTTTTAAAATGTAACCTTCCGTATGTTTACCATAATGAACAACGCTTGTCGTAAAGTTTTGCACTTGCTCTCCTCGACCGACAACGACCGTTTTCGTATCGCCGAAAGAACCGTCACCTATTAAGCGGGTAATGTTTTCAGAAACTGTATCTCCATCGTTCATTAAACCGAGCGCCCACTCAATGCGGCCATCACGGGCAGCGATACCACGGCGGTTTACATAGGTTGTAATACCTTTTGCCAAGTTATCGACCGCTGCAAAAAACACACGAGCATTCGTGTTGGCAAACACTTCGGCGACAATATTGACAACTGCTTTGCTAGTTTCTTTTACGGAAATATAGTTTTCCACATAAACAACCCGGCTATTATCTTCCGCTACAACGATGACATGATTAAATAATGCGATATCATCATTTTCTTGAATATAAACAGCTTGAAGAGGAACATCCACTACAACATTTTTCGGCACATATACGAACACACCGCCGTTAAGTAGCGCAGCATGCAACGCCGTTAAACGATGCTCGTCAATTTTCACGCCATCTTTCATCAAATATTTTTGCAACAAATCCCCATGCTCACGTGCTGCTGTGAAAATATCAGTGAAAATGACGCCTTTTGCTTTCAACTCATCCGATAGAGATAAATATGCTGGTGTATGGTCGCGTTGGACATATAAGTTTTTCGTTCCCTCTCCTGCTTCAATAAGCGCCTTTACTGCTTCAGGCAATTCATCTAATGAAGCAAACGGCGCGCTTTCCACTACATGATTAGCAAATTGTGTGAAATTCCATTTGTCAATTTTTGTTTTATCCGGCTTTGGCAGCGGCAACTCTTCTGCTTTAGCAAGAGCTTGTAAGCGAAGCTGTAAAAGCCAGTCCGGTTCGCCGCGTCCGCTGGAAAATGAGCGCACATATTGTTGGTCGAATGGTATTTTTGTTCCTGTCGTCATAATATAATACTCCTCCTAACGCTTACGCTTCTTGCTCAACCGTTTCATCTTCAATGCCAAGTTCTTTTTTAATCCAATCGTATCCTTCCGCTTCAAGACGTTGTGCCAACTCCGGACCACCGGATTTTACGATACGCCCTTGCATCATGACATGCACATAATCCGGTGTGATGTAGTTTAGTAAACGCTGATAGTGCGTAATGATCAAACAGCCGAATTCGCTGCTGCGCATTTCATTAATTCCTTTTGAAACAATTTTTAATGCATCAATATCAAGACCGGAGTCGATCTCGTCCAAAATCGCGATTTTCGGTTCAAGCATCATTAATTGAAGAATTTCGTTGCGTTTTTTCTCTCCGCCGGAGAATCCTTCATTTAGATAGCGATGCGCCATATCTGGGTTCATTTCTAGAAACGCCATTTTTTCATCCAGCTTGCGGATAAATTTCATTAGCGAGATTTCATTGCCTTCGCCAAGCCGGGCATTGATAGCGGCGCGAAGGAAATCGGCGTTCGTTATGCCGCTAATTTCGCTTGGATATTGCATCGCCAAAAATAAACCGGCGCGTGCACGTTCATCCACTTCCATCTCCAACACGTTTTGCCCGTCTAATGTAATGCTTCCTTTTGTTACTTCATATTTTGGATGTCCCATAATCGCCGACGATAACGTTGATTTTCCCGTTCCGTTCGGACCCATAATCGCGTGAATTTCTCCGCCTTTTACTTCTAAATTCACACCTTTTAAAATTTCTTTTCCTTCAACGGATACGTGAAGATCTTTAATTGTTAACACTGCCATGAAGAATACCTCCAATTTTCACTAAAAATTGTGTATATCATTGACTTGCTTGTCTTTCCATTCTCATTTTATTCTCATTACAATCTTATAACAAATGAAAAGTATTAGCAACCTTTTGAAGAGAATATCACTATGTTCATAGTGAAAAATATTTTGATCAAGATTGTTTTATAAAAATAACGGAAGCGGACCGCTTCCGTTATTTTATTGCGCTGCTGGAATGACAGCACCTTTATATTTTTCTTTAATAAAGTCTTGAATTTCTTTCGACTGTAACACTTCGACAAGTGTTTTAATTTCTTTGCGGTTTTCATCGCCTTTGCGTACAGCGATAATATTGACATATGGGTTATCTTTCGGCGACTCAACAGCAATTGGATCTTTCGCAGGATCTAATCCCGCGTCAAGCGCATAGTTGGCGTTGATGAGCACAGCATCGCCTTCGCCGTTTTTATAAATTTGCGGCAGCAATCCTGCTTCCACATCTGCTTCAAATTTTAAATGTTTTGGATTTTCCACAATGTCTTTGACCGTAGCTTTTGTTTTATCGATACCTTCTTTTAATTTAATTAACCCTTTTTCTTGCAGCATCGATAAAATGCGACCATGGTCTGCAACCGAGTTGCTCATGATGATCGTCGCACCGTCTGGCAATTCTTCGAGGCTTTTATATTTTTTCGAGTAAAGACCGATTGGCTCAATATGAATGCCGCCAGCGTTGACAAAGTCATATCCATGTTCTTTTTTCTGTGCTTCTAAATATGGAATGTGTTGGAAATAGTTGGCGTCAATTTCTTTATCTGCTAACGCTTTGTTTGGTAAAACATAATCTTGGAATTTAACAATTTTTAAGTCAATGCCTTTTTCTTTTAAAATCGGTTGTGCTTTTTCTAAAATTTCTGCATGCGGGACATTGGAAGCTCCAACCACTAATTTTGTTAATTTCCCTTCTTTTTTGCCACCATCAGCGTTGTTATTGCCTCCACATGCTGCCAAAGCCAACACAAGAACGACGGCAAATAACGCACTAATCCATTTTTTCATATTGATCTTCCCCCTTTTATCGTTTATCTATTTTGGAAGTGACAAAGTCACCGATAAACTGAATGACAAAGACAATCACCAAAACTAGAACGGTGGCGACAAACGTCACATCATTATGGCTGCGCTGAAATCCTTCAAGATACGCTAAGTTGCCAAGGCCGCCGGCGCCAACGACCCCTGCCATCGCTGTATATCCAACTAAAGCAATTGCAGTGACGGTAATTCCAGATACAAGAGCAGGCAATGACTCTGGAAGAAGCACTTTCCAAATAATCGTGGCCGTTGTCGCTCCCATCGCTTTGGCCGCTTCGATGACACCTTTATCAATTTCGCGAAGCGCAATTTCCACCATTCTCGCGTAAAATGGCGCCGCTCCAATAATGAGTGCTGGCAATGCCGCATTTGCGCCAAGAATCGTTCCGACAACGAATTTCGTAAACGGGATTAACAAAATAATTAATATGATAAATGGGATGGAACGAAAAATGTTAACGATAGCGGCGATGATCATATTCGCCAGGCGGTTTTCCCATAAGTTGCCCTTTGACGTTAAAAATAAAAGCAGTCCAAGAATCGTTCCTAATATAAATGTTGCAACGACAGAAATTCCTGTCATATAAAGCGTTTCAACGGTCGCTGCCCAAATCATATCCCACTCTACATTTGGTAAGAGGTTAGCGAGCATCCGTAATCACCTCCACCGCCACTTGCTGCTTTCGAATATAATCGATCGCGCGGGCAACTTCCTCTTTCTCTCCATCCATATGAACAAACAGCACACCGTAAGCGCCTTGATGAGTTTGCGAAATTTTTCCTTGAAGAATATTCGCATCAACTTGAAATTGGCGAACAACGTTAGCAATCAGCGGCTGTTCCGTAACCTCTCCAACAAACGTCAATTGAAAAACCGTTCCTTTTGGATATTTATCGAGTAAATGCGCAATCGTTTCTTTCGTTTCCTCCGGTTCGATGACCTGCTGTACAAATCGTTTCGTAATCTCCTGCTTTGGCTGCCGGAACACTTGCAGCACTTCTCCTTGTTCGACAATTTTTCCGTTTTCCATCACTGCAACGCGGTTGCAAATTTTACGAATCACGTGCATTTCATGGGTAATTAATACAATTGTCAATCCTAAACGCTTATTAATATCCACCAAAAGTTCCAAAATGGAATCGGTTGTCTGCGGGTCTAGCGCGGATGTCGCCTCATCGCACAATAGCACTTTTGGATTGTTCGCCAAAGCGCGCGCGATGCCGACGCGCTGCTTTTGCCCGCCGCTAAGCTGTGACGGATAGGCGTTTTCTCTTCCTTGCAAACCTACAAGCTGAATCAACTCGTCTACTCGTTTTTTCCGCTGTTCTTTCGGTACACCGGCAATTTCTAATGGAAACGCAATGTTTTCGCGAACCGTTCTTGACCATAATAAATTAAAATGCTGAAAAATCATTCCGATTTCCTGACGGGCCTTTCGCAATTCCTTTCCTTTAATATTAGCAATATCCCGTCCAGCGACAATGACTTTCCCTTTGGTCGGTTTTTCCAATCCGTTAAGGAGACGGATTAACGAACTTTTTCCCGCCCCGCTATATCCGATGATTCCGAAAATTTCGCCTTCTTTAATTTGCAAAGAGACATTATCCACTGCTGTTACAGATCCATTGGCCGCTTCATATATTTTTGTCACGTTTTCTAATGTAATCATGCACATTTCCACCTTCCCTCATGTAAAAGACAACTCGCCGCAAAAAGAAAGCCTTTCTGCTCAAGAGAACAGAAAGGCAATGATTACCGTTCTGTCTCTTATCTCTCAAAGCAGACGCTTTGTGTGAATTGGCACCATTTCAGCGAGTACGCTGACGGTTGCCGGGCTTCATTGGGCACATCCCTCCACCTCTCTTGATAAGAGCACAAAAAACACTTTATTCAATTAAAATCTCTCAATAATTACGAATGTGATTTTATCACTATATGTCGAATAGTGTCAATGGAAATGTTATGGTCATTATGGAAAATGGCATGATTATCATTTTTTGTGATTATGAGACGGAAACATCAGATGTAATTCCGGTAGCAGCCGCAATGGCCTGTTCTAAATCTTCGATTAAGTCATCGATATTTTCGATGCCGACAGATAGACGAACTAAATCTTCTGTCACTCCAGATGATTTTAGTTCTTCTTCGTTTAGCTGTTGATGTGTGGTGCTTGCAGGATGGATAATTAAACTTTTCGCATCGCCAACGTTGGCAACATGCGACCATAATTTTACACTGTTGATCAATTTCGCTCCTGCCTCTCTGCCGCCTTTTACGCCAAATACAACGATGGAACCCGCTCCTTTTGGCAAATATTTTTTCGCTAGTTCTTTTGCTGGATGACTGTCATGTTCTGGATAAAGCACCCACTCTATTGCTGGATGACGATCTAAATACTCGACGATTTTTCTTGTATTCGCAATATGTTCTTTCATACGTACATGCAATGTTTCAAGACCAAGCTGAATTTGAAAGGCATTAAATGGGCTAATCGCTGGACCTAAATCGCGAAGCAGCTGCACGCGAGCTTTGACAATGTATGCAGCAGGTCCAAACGCCTCAGCATACACAAGGTTGTGATAGCTTGGATCAGGAGTAGTGAACTACCCCCACTTAATTTTCTAGCGAAAATTTGAAGTGGGGGCTTCCAAAGAAGTTTGACTGCTTTAAGCAATCCTTATTC
>NZ_QCWL01000001.1:48537-91046 GCF_003064505.1 Geobacillus sp. LYN3
CCCATCTAACTATATTATACTATATTTTACTGAATCTATCCTATTTTCAGCAAAATATAGTTAAGGCGATTCCTCTCCCACTTACTCCGCTTCGCTTCGTTGAAGTGGGAGTCTTCTCGCCTAATTAAGATAAAACCCCTCTTCTTCTAAGAAGAGAGGGGGATGCACTCTTCTTATCTCTCAGAGCAATTCGCTCTGCTGGAATTAGCATCATGTTGAAACAACCGGTTGCCGGGCTTCATTGGGCCAGTCCCTCCACCTCTCTTGATAAGAATGATATATACCATTTTTTCTGAATAATACTATTATTCCTCCTAATTGTCAATTCATTTTTTTATAAAAATTAAAAATAAAGAAATATGGTATTTAGCAAACATAGCGATACGGTTTTGACAAATGTAACAGAGACTCCAGAAGCAACATATGACGGAAACTTCCAGAAATGTGCACTTCTCGAAGCCGAATTTGTTGTTGTAATTTTAACCTTCCATTTATCAATGATTCCAGTGCCTCTTTCGATCCTCGAATGGTCACTAGCCGACGTTCATCTATCTTTTCCTTTTGACCGATTTTATATTTAGAAATCGCAACAACCGCTGTTTCTGTTTCACATTCAAACTGAACGTATAACTCTTCTTCTGGTAAAATCGGTGATAAATGATTTAATTTTTGAATTCGTTCTGTAAGCTGTCCTACTAATTCACACATATCCATTTTATACCCGCCTCCCCCATTATCCTGTCACTTCATTCATTTCCATAAAAAAAAGGAGAATCCTTTATAAAAATCTCGACAAATCGTCTGGAAAATAGGCAATATTCTCATCATTTCCCAAGAAATATGTCAAACGAAGTCAAATCACCGTTTATTTTAGTTCTTGCGCTGTCACCTTTAAGGGGAGGAGAGAATGAACCACATCTGTTCATTTTTCTAATTCTAAGGCAACATTTCCTTTATTGTTTCGTATAAATACGGTACAGAATGAAACGCGTATAATTTTTTTACAATATTGCCGCGATCAAATAAAAGAAGGCATGGAACGCTTTCAATTTTCCATGCAACCGCACGCTCTGGCATATAATTAATATCGGTCTTGTAAAATGGAATATGCGGAAATAGTTCCTCGACAACCTGGAGCATCCGCTCCGCAAGCTGGCAAGTGCCGCACATCGGTGTATATACATAAAGACAAGCCATATCTTTTTTATGAATAATGTCATCTATTTCTGGTAACTCTACTTTTTTCATTGCTGCTTTCACCTTTTTAATAAATAATCGTAATGGACATCAAAGTTCGCGCGTAATAATACTTGGGCAATATGCCAATTCGGCGCTGCAGCCACTTCACGGTACATTCGGTCAATATATATATGTTCCGCTTCAGGAAATTCACGGCGAAACTGTTTTCGTAATTTTTCCCCCGCTTCATCGGCATCCACTAATATATACACTTCTTTATAATAGAGCTCCTCAATCAGTTCTTCCAGTCTGGCATCACTAATCGTCCCGTTTGTACAAATAATTTCAACCGGTTCATTAATAATGTTTTCAATTTTTTGTTTGTCGGAACGCCCTTCCACAATAATCACTTTTTCGATTTCTATCATTATTATCACCTGATTAGTTGAAAATGTCATTCATTTATTATATGGAAAAACAATACGATGGTTTCCACATGGATAAGGAAAGGAAACGAGACTATAGTCGTTTTTGCAAAATAAAGAAGAAAAGCAACGGCATAGCACCGTTGCTTTCGACCCCAACCAGCCTCACCGTCGCAATCGACATACTGTTGATCTGGTCCAACGGTGACGGTTATTTGCTTATCAATTCGTCTATTTTGTTGCTAACTTGCGACAGAGAAACATGACCTTCATATAAATCATGTTCTATATCCTTTGTTTCCGCTGCCATACGGGCACCCTTTGTAAACCTCTTTATGTATAGGATGCCCATCGTTCGCGTGATCAACCGTGGTGATTGGGTGTATTATTATCCTTCTTTTACCATTTCTTCATATTGCTCTGCTGTTAATAAATTGTCGATCTCGCTCATATCATAAGGCTCGACAACAATCATCCATGCTTTTTCATACGGTGATTCATTCACATATTCTGGATTATCATTTAATTCTTCATTCACTTCTACTACTTTACCGCTAATTGGCGCATAAAGTTCGGAAACAGTTTTCACTGATTCGACGCTGCCGAATGGCTCGTTTGCTGTAATTTCCGCACCTACTTCTGGCAGTTCAACGAAAACGATGTCACCTAACTCCGATTGTGCAAAATCAGTAATACCGATGCGTACTTTATCTCCCTCGACACGCACCCACTCATGTTCTTCAGAATAGCGTAATTCCTTTGGTGTATTCATAATCGCACCCCTTCATAATAGATTATATTCTTTTTAATAATAACCGATTTTGCCAAAAAACTCACTGAACTCGTTACATTTGTTTAAAGAATTTTTCGTATTGCTCTTCGTTAAATCCAACGATGACATGATTTCCATCTGTTAAAATCGGGCGCTTGATCAACATGCCATCGGAAGCAAGAAGCTCAAGAAGCTCCTCTTCCGAAGCAGTATTCACTTTATCTTTTAGCCCTAACTCGCGATATTTCATACCACTTGTGTTAAAAAACTTTTTCAGTGGAAGCCCGCTCTTGCGATAAAGTTCTGTCAATTCCTCTTTTTTCGGCGGGTTTTCGACAATATGTACTTCCTGTACCGTGATACCATGCTCATCGAGCCATTTTTTCGCTTTTCGGCATGTACCGCACTTTGGATACCAATAAAAGGTTAACGACATATTGCACCATCCTTTGCAAATAAAAGTACCAGGATAAAACCTGGTACTTTCCATTATTACACAATATAACGTTCTGCTTCAATGAGCGCCGCTGCCGCTTCACGTTTTTTCGCGATGATATTGATTGGAGTATAGCGCGTCAATTTGCGCAAAGCGGCCAACATCATGCGCAACATATCGCCTTGCTCTACTGCGATAATGGTTTCTTTCGCGTGCGCCTCGATTTCGTTGAACGCTTCCTGGCAGAAAATTTGCGTATAAAGAAGTTTTTGTTTGTTTTTCTCTACTCCGGTGTTTTTAATTGCTTTTTCTGTACGAAGCAGAGCAGATTCCATCGCATAAATATTCGCAACAATATCAGCAATGTTTACTAAAATTTCCTGTTCATTTTCCAATTTCGGACCAAATTTTTGTGCTGCTAATCCCGCCGTCATTAATGCGATTTTTTTCGCGTTGCGTACTAAATATTTTTCTTGTTCAAGTACGCCGTCACCAACTTCTTCCGGCATAAGCATCATTAATTCTTCTTGAAGCTGTTGCGCTTTTTGAAGAAGTGGCAGTTCGCCTTTCATTGCTTTTTTCAAATACATTCCAGGAACTAATAGACGGTTAATTTCATTCGTTCCTTCAAAAATACGGTTAATCCGAGAGTCACGGTAAGCCCGCTCAATTTCGTATTCTTGCATAAATCCATAACCACCGTGAATTTGTACACCTTCGTCAACAATATAATCTAATGTTTCTGTTGCGAAGAATTTGTTTAGCGAACATTCGATGGCATATTCAGCAATCGATTTCGCAATTTCTTTTCCGTCTTTTGCTTTTTCCTCATCAAGAAGACTCATCCGTTCGTCAAATAAACCGACCGTACGATAGACGGAACTTTCTGTTGCGTACAACCGGGATGCCATTGTCGCAAATTTTTCTTGTGTTAATGTAAACTTAGAAATCGGTTGTTTAAATTGTTGACGTTGGTTCGCATATTGAAGCGTAATTTCCAGCGCCCGTTTTGCACCGCCAACCGCACCGACTCCTAGCTTATAACGGCCGATGTTTAAGATGTTGAACGCTATAACATGGCCTTTTCCAACTTCCCCAAGCAAGTTTTCTTTCGGAACAGGCACGTCTTGTAAAATTAATGTACGTGTTGAAGAACTTTTAATTCCCATTTTCTTTTCTTCCGGTCCAGTAGAAACACCAGGGAAGTCACGCTCGACAATGAATGCGGAGAAATGTTCGCCGTCTACTTTTGCGTATACGACAAATACATCCGCAAATCCAGCGTTCGTAATCCATTGTTTTTCACCGTTTAAAATATAATGTGTACCTTCCGCATTTAATCTTGCTGTTGTTTTTGCACCTAATGCGTCTGAACCAGAACCAGGCTCTGTTAACGCATATGCAGCAATTTTTTCACCAGTCGCTAATGCCGGCAAGTATTTTCTTTTTTGTTCTTCTGTTCCGAATAAGACGATAGGAAGCGAGCCGATTCCAACGTGCGCGCCATGAGAAATGGAAAATCCGCCAGCACGCGCCATTTTCTCTGCGATCAGTGCAGAGCTGATTTTATCAAGCCCTAAGCCGCCGTATTCTTCCGGAATATCCGCGCTAAGCAGTCCGAGTTCCCCTGCTTTTCTCAACAATTTCACAGAACGGTCAAATTCATGATTTTCCAAATGCTCCAATTGCGGAAGCACTTCGTTTACGACATAATCTTCCGTTGTTTTTGCAATCATTTTATGTTCGTCGGTAAAATCCTCCGGTGTAAACACACGTTCACAAGGAATGTCTTCAATAAGAAAGCTTCCGCCTTTAATCGCATTTTCTAATGCTTTCGCCATTCGTAACTCCTCCCCTTGATTTTGTATATAATCGGGCGGAAATGATACCGCCCATTAAATTAATTCAAATACTCCTGCTGCGCCCATACCGCCGCCGATACACATCGTGACAATTCCGAACTGCACATTGCGACGGCGCATTTCATAAAGCAGCGACAGCGTCAATTTTGCACCTGTACAACCAAGCGGATGGCCAAGCGCAATCGCTCCTCCGTTTACATTCACTTTTTCCTCATCTAGTCCAAGCTCGCGAATCACTTGGATCGATTGAGACGCAAACGCTTCATTTAGTTCGATTAATCCAATATCGGAAAGTTCTAACCCCGCAAGTTTTAGCGCTTTCGGAACCGCAGCAACCGGACCGATTCCCATCACTTCCGGCGGCACACCGGCAACAGCGAACGAACGGAATTTTCCAAGCGGTTTTAACCCTAGAGATTCTGCTTTTTCACGGTCCATTACCATTACCGCAGCAGCCCCATCGCTCATTTGTGAAGCGTTCCCAGCTGTTACCGTTCCGTTGACTGAAAATGCCGGACGAAGTTTTGCTAAAGTTTCCATATTCGTATCTGGGCGTACCCCTTCGTCCTCTTCGAAAAGTATTGTTTTCTCGACTAGTTTATTATTTTCTACTTTTCGAACGGTTACTTCTACCGGGACAATTTCATCCTTAAATTTGCCTTCCCGAATCGCTTTTGCGGCACGCTGATGGCTTCGTACAGCAAACGCGTCTTGGTCTTCACGGCTTACCCCATACTTCATCGCCACTTGTTCGGCTGTATGTCCCATTGACATATAATACTCTGGAGCTTCTTCTGCCAGTTTCGCATTTGGACGGATCACATGCCCCATCATTGGGACAAGGCTCATCGATTCCACACCGCCAGCAATGACCGTATCCGAATGGCCAAGCATGATTCGCTCCGCAGCGTAAGCAATCGCTTGCAAACCGGACGAGCAATAACGATTAATCGTAATGGCAGGAACCGTGTATGGAAGCCCTGCAAGCGCCCCGATGTTTCTCGCAATGTTTAATCCTTGCTCCGCTTCCGGCATCGCACACCCAATAATAAGGTCATCGATATTTCCTTCATAATTCCCCGCGCGTTTCAACGTTTCCTTTACAACGAGCGCGCCTAAATCATCTGGACGTACATGGGCGAGCGTCCCTTTTTTCGCCTTTCCGACCGGCGTGCGCGCCCCAGCTACAATCACCGCTTCTCTCACAATCTTCCCCCCTGTTTTTTCATATACGCTAGTTGCGCAACGGCTTTCCTTTAACAAGCATATGTTGCATTCTTGCTTGCGATTTCGGTTCGCCAACTAGGCTTAAAAATGCTTCGCGTTCTAAATCAAGCAAATACTGTTCATCCACTTCCGTACCGTATGGAACTTTTCCGCCGGCGATGACATACGCAAGTTTTTTCGCGATTTTTAAATCATGTTCACTAATGTATCCAGAATGATACATCGACTGCGCTCCAAGCAGCATTGCCGCATAACCTGTTTCACCAACCACAGGTACTTTTTTGCGAACCGGCGGGCGATAACCTTGATCGTAAAGAGAAATCACCGCTTGTTTCGCGTCATGAAGCAAATGATCACTATTCATCGTAATGCCATCTTGTTTACTTAAGAAGTTCCATTCGCACGCTTCCGCTGCTGAACTTGATACTTTTGCCATTGCGATCGTTTCAAACACTTTATTCGCCACTTGTTGCAAATCGACATTAACTCCGTTTGGCAGACTGTTTAAATATTTAATATAAAGTTCTTTATTTCCGCCGCCGCCAGGAATGAGGCCGACACCAACTTCCACAAGCCCCATATACGTTTCCGCCGCGGCTTGAATGCGTGATGATGGCAAACAAATTTCCGTTCCGCCACCGAGTGTCATCGCAAACGGTGCAACGACCACTGGTTTCGGGCTATACTTAATATTCATCATCGCTTGCTGGAATTGGCGAACAGCAATCTCAATTTCAAAATAGTTGTCATCTTGTGCTTCCATTAAAATCATCGCAAGATTTGCGCCGACACAGAAGTTTTTCCCTTGGTTTCCGATGACAAGCCCCTTATAGTTTCGTTCTACTTCTTCAAGGGCATAGTTAATCATTTGAACAATATCCGTGCCGATCGCGTTATTTGGCGAGTGAAACTCTAACAACGCTACATCATCGCCAAGGTCAATTAAACTTGCGCCGCTATTTTTCTTAATAACGTCTTTTTGCTCTTTCAAGCGCTTAATATGAATGACTTTCGGGTTTTCTTTAATCGGTTTGTATTCTCCGTGGTCGTAATAGAATGCTTGCCCTTTTTCCGATTTATAGAAAGAGGTGAATCCATCCGCAAGCATATCCGTTACCCACGAAGGAATTTCAAATCCTTCTGCTTGCATTTTACGAACAGATTGCTCAACACCGATTGCGTCCCACATTTCAAACGGACCGAGCTCCCAGCCAAATCCCCATTTCATCGCACGGTCGATAGCGACAATGTCATCAGCAATTTCACCGAGCAATTTCGCAGAATAGAGAAGAACTGGGGCAGTAATGTTCCAAAGGAATGTTCCTGCACGGTCATCCGCATATACAAGCGCTTTCAACTTATTGGCAAGCCCTTTTGCTTGTTTGCTCATTTCTACTGCCGGGGTTGTTAACTTTTTACGCGGCTCATATTCCAACGTTTCATAATTAAGCTCTAAAATATCTTTTCCTTGCTTCAAGAAGAAGCCTTGCCCCGATTTGCTGCCGAGCCAGCCTTTTTCGAGCATTGCTTTCATAAAGTCCGGAACGCGGAATGCCTCTTTTTCTTCTCCTTCTACTTTTTCAAATACATTGTTGGCAACGTGAATAAATGTGTCTAATCCAACTACATCAAGCGTACGGAATGTCGCGCTTTTCGGACGGCCAATCAGCGGCCCGGTAATCGAATCTACTTCTCCGACGCTGTATCCGCCTTTCATCATTTCTCTTACAGTGACTAAAAGTCCGTACGTGCCGATTCGGTTCGCAATGAAGTTTGGCGTATCTTTTGCCATCACAACGCCTTTGCCAAGAACCTCTTCTCCAAATGTTTTCATATATGAAACCACTTCTTGGGCTGTATCTTTTGTCGGGATGATTTCAAGCAGCTTTAAGTAGCGCGGTGGATTGAAGAAATGCGTTCCTAAAAAATGTCTTTTAAAGTCCTCAGAACGACCTTCTGCCATTGCTTCGATGGAAATGCCCGAAGTGTTTGAGCTGACGATCGTTCCCGGTTTTCTTACCTCATCTACCCTTGCAAATACACTTTTCTTAATTTCTAAATTTTCCACGACCACTTCAATAATCCAGTCCACTTCAGCAAGACGATGAAAATCATCTTCAAAGTTTCCTACTTCAATAAGGGCAAGATTGGACTTTGACATAAGCGGCGCTGGCTTTTGTTTCAATAACTTTTGCAACGCTTGATTGACAAGGCGGTTGCGCACTTCTTTATGTTCAAGTGTTAGCCCTTTTGCTTCCTCTTCCTTCGTCAGCTCACGCGGGACGATATCAAGAAGCAACGTCGGTATCCCCACGTTCGCTAAATGCGCCGCAATTCCCGAACCCATCACACCAGATCCGAGCACAGCAGCCCTTTGAATGCGTTTCACCATTCCTTTTCCCCCTCACACGTTGAATGAATAATCATTCATTTTATGCTGAAAAAAATATGCCATTAAAATTGTTGCTATATTAAATATAAAATATGTTAATAATTTTCGCAATATATAAACTTAACAAATTTTGTATTCATAAGAAATTATTTTTTGGTGACGATAATAAAAGGGGGTGAGACTGATGGCAAAACTGAAAAAGAACCCTTCGGAAAGAGCAGTCAGCGCAGCAAGCGTAAAGGGTAACGCTGGTCCAACTGTGGAAACGGACGGCGGAGGAAAAAAGACGAGCCAAAACCAGCAATATAAGCGGCATAATATGCAAGGAGAGTAATTCACTCATAAGTAATATATGATGCAAAATCAAAAATATAAAAGCGATCCGCGTTACTTTCCAAAAGAAAAACGCATCACGGACAAAAACGAGTCTGCGATGCGTTTTCCATTTAGGGTTAAAAAGTTTGCCAGATGACTCTTGCCGACGTGCGGATGACCGATCTTCTCAACGATTTTACCATTATTTACGAAAAATTCCTTTAAGAACGAATGCGACGTTTGCAGGACGTTCCGCAAGGCGGCGCATAAAGTAACCGTACCAGTCCGTTCCGTATGGAACATAAACGCGCATCGTATATCCTTCACGCGCAAGCTGTTCTTGCCGCTCTGGACGAATTCCGTATAACATTTGGAATTCGAACTGGCTATTAGGAATGTTATATTCTTTGACAAGCTGCTTCGTATATTCAATGATGGCGTCGTCATGGGTCGCTACCGCTGTATAGTTTCCATTTAATAAATGCATCTTAATGATTTTTTTAAAGTTTTCATCGACATCTTTTTTATCTGGAAACGCCACTTCCGGTGATTCCTTATATGCCCCTTTGACAAGGCGCAAATTTGGGTGGTAATCTTTTAAATCTTCGATATCGGATACCGTACGGTACAAATACGCTTGCAATACCGTTCCGACATTATCATATTCTTTTTTCAACTGTTTAAAAATATCGAGCGTTTTTTGACAGCGAGAATAATCTTCCATATCAATCGTGACAAAAACGCCGTGCTGTTTCGCTGTATCTAAAATACGCCGCATATTGCGCATCACAAGCTCGTCTGAAATATCAAGCCCCATCGATGTCATTTTTAACGACAATTGTGAATTAAGCTTTTCTCTTCCAATCGCTTCAATCGCCTCGATGCAATGGTTCGCCATCTCGTTCGCTTCTTTTTCATTGTCCACGAATTCTCCTAAATAATCGACCGTAACAGCCAACCCTTTTTTATTTAATTGTTTAATCACTTCGACAGCCTGTGCGATCGTTTCCCCTGCAACAAATCGGGAGGCCCCAAAGCGCAATCCATATTTTTTCGCCAATTTAGTTAATGTCTTATTTTTCGATAAAAACAAAAAAAAGTCGCGCATCAATTGCTCCATCGTTGTACCTCCTTATTCCGCAAACGCATTCGTATTTTTATTGTAGCATGTTTTATTATTATTGAATATCTTTTTTCGACAAAATTCTTCCCTGTGTATAGTTTCCCACAAAATGAACAATCTACAACTGAAACATTCAACTTTGGAAAGGAGCATGATGTATGCAACAACAAATGAACATGCAACAACAAACGGTCATGCCGCAGCCGCCGCAAATGGTTTCAACGAAAGATGCGCTTTATTTTACAGACATGCTGTCTTGGAATTTGCTTGCCATGAAAAAAGCGCACTTTTTTGCATCGCAATGCCAAGATAAAGAAGTGGCACAAGCGCTTGAAAAAGCTGGTCAAATGCATCAACGCCACTATCAAAAAATTTTAAGCCACCTACAAAATCCAAGCCAGCCTAAAATGACAATGCAATAACAATCGGGAGGAATGATCATGAACCAAAACCAAATTCAAAATCCAGAAACGCAAATACCAAAAACACCGCAAATGAATGATCGCGACTTTCTTAACGATATGTTAACAACAGAAAAATATATGACTTCCTCATATAACGTCTTTTTGCATGAAGCAAGCCATCAACAATTATATCAAGATATGATGAATATTTTTACGGAGACACAAAACTGCCAACGTGAGTTATATAACTTAATGTTCAAAAAAGGCTGGTACAAGCTTGAAGCAGCTGACCAGCAAAAATTGCAACAATCGTATCAGCAATTCCAAGGATACACAAATCAATTCCCATATCAAAATACAGTTCAGTAATACTAAACCTTCAGGCAGCGAAAAAGCCATGATTGCACACATCATGGCTTTTTCGCATTCGCTCGCTTCTTCATTCCATTATTTGATTTCCGCAACCAACTGCTTCATTTGCTCCTTCGCCTCCAGATAAAGCTCACTCCAATGTTTGGCGAGACTAGGTGCTGATATGTTTCCCGTTACAAAGCGCCCCGCGTATTGCGAGGACGCTCTTTCTCAATACCAGAATCCACTATACGGATAATAAGGAGGGTATGGATAATACGGTCTTGGACGATAGAAAAGCGGAAATGCTAGCGTACTGCCGAGCAATCCGCCTAGAAAGCCGCCTAAAAACGGACCTCCGAAAAATACTCGTGGATATACCATCGCTATTCCTCCTTCCCAAAAAATAAAACTGGACACCAACATGTTATGTCAATGAAAGGCAAAAGGAGCTGGGAAGCTGCCCACTTTTTCACAAGCTTTTCTTAAAATATGGATTTGAAAAAGTTCAAAGCCTGCCATGTAACCGGCAGGCTCAAACAATGTTTACTACCAATAAGGGAATCCGTATCCGTAACCGCCATAACCGCCATAGAACGGGCCTGTTAGCGCGCTGCCCAGCAGGCCCCCTAAAAAACCGCCAAAGAACGGAGCACCAAAACCAAAGCCCCATCCCCATGGACGCCAGCCAAATCCCCACCATGGACGGCCAAAACCAAAGCCCCATACTCTCGTATCTTGTAAGTTTATATCATTCATGCTCCTCTCTCCTTTGCTGATCGTTTTGTTTCTTCCCTTTCAATATATGTAGGACAAACGCCGAGGGCATGGGCGATTGACCGTTTGGGCAAAAAATAGGCTGCCTAGACGCTCTAGGCAGCAATGAAAACCATTATCGAACGACTTTGGCCATTTCCGCGATCGAATCAAAGAGGATATCGACTGCTGTTTCCATCTGGTCCTCTGTCATTGCTAACACTGGAATAAACGTGATCACCGGACCGAGCGGGCGAATGATCAATCCGCGTTTTCGAGCTTCTAGAATAATACGATGTTCGACCATTTCGGAGCGCGGGAAAATTTGTTTCGTGTTTCGATCTTGAACAATTTCAATTCCTACCATTAATCCTTTTTGACGAATATCCCCAACAATTGGAATTTCATAAAGCTTCTCTAGCTTTTTTGCCAGCCTTTCTGCTTTTTTTCTTACGTTTTCGACAAGATTTCGTTTTTCGATGAGTTCAATATTTTTTAAAGCGACAGCACAAGACAACTGATTGCCTGTATATGTATGACCGTGATAAAATGTCTTGTCTTCGTCGACTTCTCCTAAAAACGCTTCATACACTCGATCCGTTGTTAATGTGGCAGCTAGCGGTAAATAACCACCTGTAATCCCTTTCCCTAAACAAACGATATCTGGCGTTACTTGTTCCTGTTCACAAGCAAACAGCGTGCCCGTTCTTCCAAACCCGACGGCGACCTCATCGCAAATAAGCAGCACCCCATATTTTCGACAAAGTGTTTCAATGCCTTTTAAAAATCCTTTTGGATGTGTAATGATGCCCGCAGCTCCTTGAACGAGCGGCTCTACGATCACGCCGGCGATTTGTTCATGTTCACGCTCTAACACATCTTCAAGCTGTTGCAAACAATATCTGACAATCTCCTCTTCATCGCCATATCCGTCCATGCGATACACATACGGAGAAGGAACTTCAATTCGTTCAAACAACAGCGGCTTAAAAATGCGATGGAATAAATCCATTCCGCCGACACTCACAGCGCCGACCGTATCACCATGATACGCTTCCTTTAAAGAAACAAATTTATTTTTTGCCGCATATTTAACTGGATCAATGTTTTTCCAATATTGATACGCCATTTTTAGCGCAATTTCCACAGCGGCAGCTCCCGTGTCGGAGTAAAACACTTTCGAAAGTCCCGGCCAAAGTTCAATCAACTTTTTCGCCAATAAAATCGAAGGCACATTTGCCGACCCAAGCAATGTCGAGTGCGCGATCGTTTCTATTTGCATGTGCAAAGCTTCATTTAATTCCGGATCATTATGGCCGTGGACGTTTACCCATAATGATGCATATCCGTCCAAATATTTATTCCCATTGACATCAAATAAGTAGCTTCCTTGCCCACGCTCAATAATCAGCGGATGTTCTTGCACGTATGTTTTCATTTGCGTAAACGGATGCCACACATACTCTTTATCCCATTGTTCTAATTGTTCATAACTATATCGCAACAGAAAGCACCTCCTGTAACAATTGCTTTTGCTCGTTATTCTCTAGCCAACGTTCCGCCAACGCCATCATCGTATGCTTCGTCACCTTCGCAAGAGATGGCAGTGTGGCAATGACCGGCAAATCTAACATTTTCTTTATTGTTTCAATATTATTAACATGAATGATGCTTTCGGCATTAAATTGATTAAAAATCAACCCAAGAATACGAATGCCTTGCTGCTGTGCGTAAGATACGGTTGTCACCGTATGATGAATGGCGCCAAGCCCTGCTAAGGAAACGATGATAATTGGAATGTTGTATTCTCTAATCAAATCGTTGGTCATATAAAACTCTTGTTCCTTCTCTATTAACGGGACAGCTAAACCTCCCGCCCCCTCAACAAGAACGATATCGTATTGGCGTTTCCATTGTTCGATTTTTTCCGCTATCAATGCCGGGTCGATAGTCGTGTTGGTTAGCGTTGCTGCCAAATGCGGCGAAACGGCAGGTTCCATATAATATAGCCCTTCTGATTGCGGCAATCCAACGACCTTCTCGTACCAATATTGATCGGCAAACGAAACTCCATCTTCCGCCAATCCTGTTTGAATCGGCTTAAATATTTTTGTATTCAACCCTAATTTTTGAAAAACAAAAGCAAGAAAAGAGGTTGCCACCGTCTTGCCAATCTCTGTTCCTGTTCCGGTTATAAAGATTGCTTTTCCCATTAAGAAACCGCCTCCTGCTTGCGAATGACTAAGTGAATACGCGGCAGTATACGTGCAACAAGCACGGAACAAACCGCGCACAACAATAAATCGCCCGGCACCGGAAGCACAAAGCCAAACCATAACGTTTGTCCAATGGTAAGCGGCTTTTCCACGATCCATTTCATCGCCATATATAACCAGGCGCATCCAAAGCAATAAACAACTAGAAGCGTAGATAAATTCGCTAGAAAAATCGTTACTGCCCTACGAAATTGAAAAATCTGCATCATCCACCCGTTGACATAGGCCCCCAGAACAAAACCGATCAAATAACCAAACGTCGGCTTCAACACATAGCTAGGTCCTCCGCCTTCCGCGAAAACTGGCGCTCCCGCAAGACCGATCAGCACATAAACAAGCTGGCTCAACATCCCAAGCTTCGGCCCTAATAAACATCCCGCTAAATAAACGGAAGCGATTTGCAACGTAAACGGCACATATGGAATCGGAATTTTGATAAACCCGCCAATGGCCGTAAGCGCGGCAAACAGCGCCGCCAGCAACAATGATTTTGTTTTCATTTCTCTCCCTCCAATCCCATATTTTTTCTCTTATTTTGCCTGACAATCTATTAAATGTCAACCAAATTTTGTCTATAGGTTAACATATAAACAGATTTTCCTACAATGGATCAAAAATATAGTGACAGAAATAATTACAAAAAATAAAACGGCTAATCTTAGCCGTCGAAGTGATAAATTCTTTTTTCTGTTCCGTTTATCATTCTGTTGCAGAAATAAAACCATGCTAGAAACCTTGCTGGTCATGTTTATGGTTATTTATTTTCCATTACTTATGCTGAATAATCTTCATCCCACATTGACAAAGAATCGAATGCTTTAACCGACGAATCGGCTGATGGCATTGTTCGCAAATGATTTGTTTACGCATGTTTATGTTCTCCTTTTCATTGCTGTAAAATGATTATAGCTATCATTTATTATATATATTACTTTTAAATAATCAATATTAAATAATAATAATTTTAATTTTAAAAAAACACATTAATTGGATAAAAATAGTGTTGATGTTATAATAAAAAATGAGGAAATATTCCAACAAAAAGGATGGGATGAACCGATGTACGATATCGCCATTATCGGAGCTGGTCCTGCGGGGGCAAGCGCTGCCATTTTTACCGCAAAAGCAGGAAAGAAAACAGTATTAATTAACAATGACAAAAGCATGACAAAGCGTGCCTGGATCGAAAACCATTATGGCGTTATGGAAACTACAGGGCCGGATTTAGTCGAAACCGGGAAAAAACAAGCAGCAAAATTCGGAGCAGAACTTGTCGTTGGCCAAGCCACCAACATCGAAAAAACAGAAAACGGCTTCCGCATTCAAACAGACAACGGTACGTTTGAGGCAAAACACGTTATTTTGGCAACAGGAATAGCAGTCGATCTTGCCGAAAAAATCGGCGTGAAAACAAAGCCAGGAACCGAGCCGCGCATTAAAACAATTATTGATGTAGATGAGAACGGACGCACAAATATCGATGGAATTTGGGCGGCCGGAACAGCAGCTGGCGTCAGCGTACATACCATTATCACCGCTGGCGATGGAGCGAAAGTGGCCATTAACGTCATTAGCGAATTAAACGGTGAACGGTATGTGGATCATGATGTATTAAAAACAAAATAAAAGCTGCCCACAAATGTGGGCAGTTCTTCGTTTATTATCCCTTCTCGATGCTTTTCGATACTTTCCCTAATAACAATAACGGATCTCTCGCTTCGTCTTTCCTCAAATCGTCCGTCACTTCGCTCAATACAGCGTAAATCATACTAATTCTCTTTTATCAGGAGTCATATGCATAAATCAGACGTTTTTTTTAATTAAATGAAGATGCAAAACTCATAACGGATGCATAAATGCACATAAAAATCCGCCACCTTGAAAATCATTCAGCAGCCAAACCAACTACCAAGGGATGGACACTATCATGATTTTCAGTTGGAGCGATAATATTGATAACAGCTTATGCATTTTCGTACATATGGCAACTTAATTATCTGAATAGTTGTTATATTATTTTAAATATGATTTTATTATAAATATATTTTTATAATTATTATAAATAAGTATTGACTTTAATTTGAAAAATGTTATCATTTGTTATGAAGACGAAAATGAAAATAGGGGGAAATAAACGATGTCAGATAAAAAAAAGCTCACAACTAGTTGGGGAGCACCTGTTGGCGATAACCAAAACTCGATAACGGCTGGTAATCCCGGACCGACATTAATCCAAGACGTACATCTTCTTGAAAAACTGGCACATTTCAATAGAGAACGCGTTCCAGAACGTGTCGTACATGCGAAAGGCGCAGGTGCGCATGGTTATTTCGAAGTAACGAACGATATGTCGAAGTATACAAAAGCAAAAGTGTTTAATGGTGTTGGAAAACGCACACCTGTGTTCGTCCGCTTCTCTACTGTCGCCGGTGAATTGGGATCTGCGGATACCGTCCGCGACCCGCGCGGTTTTGCGGTGAAGTTTTACACAGAAGAGGGGAACTACGATATTGTAGGCAACAACACACCAATTTTCTTTATTCGTGATGCGATTAAATTCCCGGATTTTATCCATACACAAAAACGCGATCCGCGCACACATTTGAAAAATCCAACAGCAATCTGGGATTTCTGGTCTTTATCTCCGGAATCTTTGCACCAAGTCACTTATTTGTTTGGGGATCGTGGCATTCCGCTCACTTACCGTCATATGAACGGATACGGAAGCCATACATTCAAATGGGTGAATGAAGACGGCGAAGCGGTATGGGTAAAATACCACTTTAAAACAAACCAAGGCGTGAAAAACATGGATCCAGAACTAGCGGTTAAAATCGCCGGAGAAAATCCGGATTACCATACGGAAGATTTATATAACGCTATCGAAAAAGGCGACTATCCATCTTGGACATTATATGTGCAAATTATGCCGCTAGAAGACGCAAAAACATACCGTTTCAATCCGTTTGATGTCACAAAAGTTTGGTCCCACAAAGATTATCCGTTAATTGAAGTCGGCCGTATGGTATTAAACCGCAATCCGGAAAACTACTTTGCCGAAGTCGAACAAGCGACATTCTCTCCTGGAAACCTTGTTCCTGGCGTTGAGCCGTCACCAGACAAAATGTTGCAAGCCCGTTTGTTCGCTTATGCGGATGCGCACCGTTACCGCGTCGGCGTGAACCATAACTTGCTGCCGATCAACCGCCCGCGCGTGGAAGTAAACAATTATCAACGTGACGGCTTCATGCGCTTTGATAATAACGGAGGCGGTTCGGTCAACTACGAACCAAACAGCTTCGGCGGACCGACAGAAGTGCCAGAACATAAAACGACCCCATTCCCGGTATCCGGCGTAGCCGAAAGCGTGCCATATGATGACGACGACCATTATACACAAGCCGGAGACTTATACCGTCTCATGAGCGAGGACGAAAAAGCGCGCCTTGTGAAAAACATCGTTGAATCAATGAAACAAGTAACAAAAGAAGAAATTAAACTTCGCCAAATCCGTCACTTCTACAAAGCAGCCCCTGACTACGGCCGCCGCGTTGCCGAAGGGCTTGGCTTGAGCGTCCCAGACGATGTGATCACAAAGGCATAGCGGATAGATAAACCAAGGATAGACGCTGACTGACAACGTCTATCCTTTTCATTTTTTCATCCGCCTTCTTTTGTGCCAGATCATCTCTTTTTTCAGAAAGGACAAGACCAACAATGAAATAAACCAGTTTTAGTATTTTTGATAAAAACGAAACGATTTTTAAACGCTGAAAGCCAATTCCAATAATCACCATAAAAAACAGCAGATTAATTCTAGTAAATCTATTTTTGACCTTGTGACTGGCCGTTTGAAAATAAATTTCTCGCCTTTATTTTATTTGGCTGTAAGATTATTCATGAAATAATCCCCATCCGTATCGCTTTGGCCACAGCTTCCGTACGATTTTTGGCTTTTAGTTTTTTCATCATGCTAGAAATATAATCCCTTACCGTGAACTCGCTTAAATAAAGTTGGCAGGCCGCTTCTGACGTTGACGCACCATCGGCTAGCAATTTCAAAATCTCAATTTCCCTTGGCGAAAGAACTTCATCCAACTGTTCATCGGCTTCCGATACCTGCGCTTCGATAAATTTTAGTAACAACTCGCCAGCGCTTTGCCCAAATTTCATTAGCGCAGGAAATAAGCTGCGGTCAACGGTAAAAAAGCGGCCAGGCCCTTGATCGAGCAGCACTCCACCGATAATTTTCCCTTCCGTCGGCACATATACAGGTACAATAATCAGTGATACTAATTGAAATTTTTGGACGTATTGTTTTGGAAATTCCTTATCCGCAAAAGGGACGTAAATCGGCTGGAAATTCTTCATCACATGCACTTGCGATTTTAATTTCACAAGGCTTTCCTTTAAAATAGGGATATTCTCAATTTTCGCGGCGATCGACTGAATTTCTGCTTTATTTAGGTGATGACCGTACAACCCGACGCCAACGCTTTCCTTATTAACGAATTTAAATAAAGCGCACCGCTGAAATGGGAGAAAATGTGCGAATCCGAAACAAATATTTTCAATCGACTCTTGAAACGTTTGCGATCGCAATATCCACTCATCAAATAGGATAACAGCATCTTTCCACAAATCCCGTCCGACATCGGCATAAGCGCTTTCACTTTGTAACTGCCGCATATTGAATGATTGCTCATTCATTTGATACAACAACGTTTCATTTAATTTAAAAAATAAATAGTGAACAGAAGGATGCAATTTCGTTGAATAAGCAATCCTTGATTTTAATACTTTATGTGAGGAATTTTCTAACAAATTCAAGTAAAAGATAAGCGTTTCTGGATCTGGACGTTGCTGAAATGTGTTCCACCACTCCGTTTGAATATCTTGCAGCATTTTATAAATATCTGGTTCTTGTGTGGCTGCGGATGCTAGCCACTTTTGTAAACTGCCGCTTAAAAATTCAAACATAGCAATCGATTTTTTCCGCATTTGTTTTAAATAGCAATATAGGCTCTGCCATTCCTGAGAAAGATCTTCATAATAAATACTTAACAAACTCACTGCACTTTTTAGCAAATAATTTAAGTGATGATTTAACGTTTGGGACAATGCCATTCCCCCTTTTTTATTTAAATATTAAGAATATTTTAAATATTAGTTTCCAATATATAAAATTCACTGTTATATGCCTAATTCCTTTCATTTTCTTGCTTGTTTTGATAATCCGTTATCATTTTTACCAACCAAATTCCCTACAAATGTAGGGGTTAACAAGATTATTTATTTGTCATAAAATTTTAACAAATATAAGGAAGCGTTTACAGAATGATGCCTTAAACGCTTTCTTTATTTAAAAACGAGGGGGAGGAGAATAAGAATGGATTTAGCGTCGAAAACAGTAATTATAGGAGGGCATACGGCCAAGAAACCGTTGATGATTGCACTTTTAAGCGGGTTTCTTTTTTTAGGAATGCTCCTTTCTTTATTTGGCCTAACCGGCATGGCCTATGCTGTTCCACTTAGCGGATTTGGCGAATTTACCGTCAAGTTTGATAAGATGGTTGGCACTGGTTTCAATCTTTACGGCGGAGTTGCCGATGGAGCGGAAAAACAAAATGTTCCTGTGGCTGTGAATGAGCTTCAACATGCGACCATTAATGGTCTTGAAATTTCTAAAGACATTCCATTATTAGGGATTCGAGTTGTTATCACTTCTGATCAGCCAGTAGAAATTGATGGACTTGTTCAAAAAGCAACGCTTATTAATGGCAGCGCTACGTTTACTAACTTAACAATGAAAGAAAACTATGTTGGAAATATTAAAGACCCTGCCGAAAAAGCAGCAAAAGAATTCACACAAAACGCTAATCAAATCGTCATTAAAAATGGAGATTTAAAAACATTGTATTTGTTCCAAAAAACAGTCACTCTTCCTGGAATGAAAGTGTACTTTGAAAAAATAAACTAACTGCAAAGTAAGGATGATCAACATTGAATACACTGGTTTCCAAGTGGCAACAATTTAAAGATTGGCGAAAACGGCGGCCGTTCTGGGGAGCAACATTGTTGCTCCTTTCCGGTCTCATTATATTATGGATACCGATCCAACTTTACGAAGTGGCAATTGTTCCAGGAAGTATTTTGTTTGCTGGTTTCTTTTTCGGAGGCATGGTCCTTCTTATGGCAGTCATGTCGTATGTCATGCCAAAATTATCTACAATCTTTGGAGTTATCGCTATTTTCACCTCGGTATTATCGATTATGGGAGCATTAGGAGGATTTTTAATCGGCACGATTCTTGGCATTATCGGCGGAGCGCTATGCATCGCATGGAAACCTGAATTTACTGCTGTCGATCGTGCATCCGAGGAAAACAGCCAGGTAGCTGATCAGGAAATTGCCACTAGTATAGCCGAATAAAAAATATTATCTTATCACATTATTGTTTCTTACAAACAAATAACAGAGCCGAGATCCGTTTTCGATGGAGCAAGGCTCTGTTTTCCCATTATTCTAATATGAAAAGGGTGGTAGCCTTGTCGAGTAAACATGTGATGATAAGTGGTATAGCCCTTTGCCTTCTTATCTGTAGCATGATGCTATTTCTTCCACATAGTAAAGCGACCGAATCATCGCCAGTTGGGTTTGTGATTGAAGCGGAACAATTAGAAGGCACGATGGAGCTCCCTTCCATCGAAACAGGAGATACTCCCCATCTTCCGAATGTTCCGATGCTCTTATTAAAATTTCAACATGCTTCCGCTACGAAACTAAAAGTCACTAAACTTGTCCATTCACCGGATGGAATGATCAGTATGGAAATGTCATCCGATGATGTTTCCTCCTTTGATCACTTATCGTTAAAAGTAACAAACGTCCAATTTAAAGAAATTTATAAGCCGGAACATGGAAATATCGGTTTTAAACATGTCAAAGTGTTAGCTCATGCAGTAACATGGGAGCAAGCAGGGCTACCGACATTGCATGTAGGTTGGAAACAAGGGGAACCGATAAATATGGAACCTATCCCTGAAAATGTACTTGCCGCATTAAAAGAAAAACTGGAACAACTTTTACAATCCCCGTAAAACGTGCCACAAAATCGAATAAGAGTGGACGATCAATCCTCCTCTCTACGGCTGTACATATCGTTTGATATATGGTGGTTCCATTGGATCGGATGCAGACATTCATATTTGAGGCTTACTCCCATGCCAGGACGCGCATAAAACAAGGATGGGCGTCGCAAAACATCTATCCTTGTTTCTTTATTTTTGTAATTCCCTAACCCGCGGTGGTGCTGGCAATTAAATCGCAAAACCGTTTTACGGGAGTAATAAACCATATTTTATTGGGACAAGGATTGATGAATAATTTCCAATTAGGATTATTTGGTAAAAATCCCTCAATTGCGCGTTGCCGAGCCACTTTTTCCAAAGCATACAGCTGGTTTTCTTTTTCCGCAAATTCCCACAGGCGATTCGGCGTCGCAAAATAACTCGCCTGCGGACCGCGCGCCAACGCTTCATATCCATAGATGTTTCCAGTAGAAAGAGAGACAATCGGTTGATAATGAGCCGTAATTTTGTGCCAAGCAAGTATATCTCGAAATTCCGCCTGCAAGCGTCTGAACTCGGCGTCCGTATTGTTTTTCGCTTCGTGAATCGCTTCTTTGATCGCATCATACAGCAAGTTTTCGGCTGTTCGTCCTGTACTAGAATCCAACACCGCCGTTCCAGTATAAAGTTCAATCGAACCACCAGACAGCCCCATCGACTCGTTTAATTGCTTTCCAAAGATGGTACGGATCTCATGCGCTAGGCGAAGCAAAACCGTTTTCACCCAATTCGCGTCTCCCCGCTCCGTGCGGACAAACAACAATACATCGTCTCCAAACATTCGGTGAGTCAACAATCCAAATGAACCAGACATTTCTGCTTCTATGATCAATTGTTTCCATACTTGGAGCAGCTTTCGGCAAGCCATTTGCCCGTGTTTTTGCTCCATCTCCCTAAAACGTTTTATATCTAAGTAAATGAGTCCTATAGGATACTTGTTTAAATGTTTGGCAATTTTCTCCGTAAGCTTTTCACTATTCAAACTGTCAGCAAGCAGCATGATGGAAGCGAGCTGATCCGCCATCCTTTGGACTCCTTTCGACAAAAAACAACAAACTGCGTATGGTGTTTAACATTATACCAGAGTCCATACCAGTGAATCTTAAATATTTTGTAAATATTTGTCGATTTTTGTGTTAAAGAGTATGGAAAGCTGTCTATCTCCTATCAATGAAACTTATCAGGCATTAAGAACGTATGTATATAAAAAATACCCGTGGTGCTAGTTGAGTTTTAACACTCAACTAGCCCAAGAACAACAAGGGAGTAAGCCAGTAAAATACCATCCAGTGCCGTTTCAAATCCAGAAACCGAGTTCGCTCGAATCTCGGTGATCCGATACGAATCGACTAAAATCGAAAACACAATCACTTTGCGTTTTCGTTTCATCCACTGTTTCCATGCGTCGGATTGGAGAATTCGCTGATTTTTTCGAACGGGCGTCCAAAAAGCGACTCGATGCTCTTCGTACAGCTTCTTTTGTAGTTTTTGGCTGATGTACCCTTTGTCACCTAGGTTATATGGATGTGGAATTTGCGTCATGACGGTTTCAGCGGCCACCCGATCGTGACAAGACGCTTCAGTGACGACATATCCCATCGGAAGCCCTTGGTCGGTGACCTGCAGATGAAGTTTCAACCCATAGAAAGCGATCTTTTTCGAAGCACAATAGCCAATATCCGCAATTCCACGAAACCGTTTGGCGCGATACATTCGGGATGAATGACACAGCTCGATCGGCAAACTGTCCACGACCGCATACGCATGGTGTTGTCCACGCTTGGCCAGCTGGTGCCGCATCCACTTGATCGCAAAGCCAAGCGCCCGGCAGCGACGGTTGTATCGAGAACGTTCAGGGAACAAGTCCTTGGAAAACAAATTCCCGATCACAAACCGGTGCCAAGCCCGTTCGGAAGTGAAGCCTAACAACTTTCCAAGGACATGGACGGCGATGATGACCTCGTCCTTCTGTTTCAACAAATGAAGATTTCGACGTTGAAGATGAATCTGGATACTCGATAGTTGAGCTGATACAAAACACAAAATCGATACATATTGTTTTTGAAGTTTGGCTCGATCTGTTGTAAAATGAAAGTGCTCTTGCATGTGAATTCTCCTTTTAAATGTTTGGTCGCACTTTCATTTTAAGGAGATCCTCATGCAAGGGCTATTTTTATGCTTGTCTGATTTTATCTAGCACCACGGGTTTGGATCTAATTTTTTAAAGAAAAATAATGGTAGTGAACGATCCTTTTATTGACTAAAGTGTCTTGTTTTAGCTATTTTCTGACCCAGTTGCCGGGTTCTGGTACAAGAAATCTATCAAATTTCGACGTACTGATACTGCTACACTAAAAAAGGTGTGTGATCGGTATGGAAAACCCAAGTTTATTCAAATATGTTCATTGATCAAACTTTCAATAAAAAAGGTGCACTTCATATCAAGTGCACCCCAACCATTGACATAGAAACCAATAAAAAACGGACTTGCCATATTGGCAAATCCGTTGATTTATTCTTTAAGCATATGATTATGATATGGAGACGGTGGGAGTCGAACCCACGTCCAGAGATATCGCCACTTAAGCATCTACGAGCGTAGTCGGTATATTTCGGTTTCGCTGCATCTTCCGCCTACCGACAGGCCTCCGAGCAGCTAGCCTGATTGTTCTCTTCCCTCGTCCTCAGGCGGCGGACTCGGGCGTAGCCCACTCGTTATGAGCCCCTGCACCACCACGTGGGCGATGGCGGGAGGAGCTAGCTGCGTTTAATTAGGCAGCTAAAGCGTAGTTTTCTTTGCCAGTTATCTTTAAGTGACGTTTTTTACGAGGACGATCCCCTCGGCTCGCAGCTTAAGCGCGACCTATCCCTGTCGAATCCGTATCGTCCCCGTGATGGAGAAGCGATAACGATAAGCTTAAGCTTTGGATAACTGGCCTTTGCATTATTGATTATAACATAATGCATTTAGTTTTCAATGATGAAGTTTTGGAATCATATTTTTTGCCGTTTGTGTTATTTATTATAACATAATGCACTTAATTTTCAATTGTAAATTTTTGGAATTATATTTTTTGTCGTTCGCGAAAAGCACGTTCGATTTCCCGTTGCGCTTCTCTTCGTTTCATGTCTTCGCGTTTGTCATATTTTTTCTTTCCTTTGCCAACGCCTAACAACACTTTGGCAAAACCGTTTTTAATATATAGCTTTAACGGAACGAGCGTATAGCCTTGTTCTTTTGTGTAACCAATCAGCTTATTAATTTCACGGCGATGAAGAAGAAGCTTTCTTGTCCGCAATGGGTCATGGTTATAACGGTTCCCTTGTTCATACGGACTAATATGCATATTATGAAGAAATACTTCCCCTTTTTCGACCTTCGCAAATGAATCCTTTAAATTAACTTTTCCAGCGCGAATCGATTTAATTTCCGTTCCTTGCAGGACAATCCCCGCTTCATACGTTTCTTCGATAAAATAATCGTGATGCGCTTTTTTGTTTTGGGCAATCAGTTTCCCTTCACCTTTTGGCATACGACGTCCTTCCTCCTCATATCGTGCAACTATGATTTTAACAAAAAACGTGAAGAAGGAAAAGTCTCTTGCTATCGAGACTTTTCCTTATCGTTTTTTCTTTTTCTTCTTTTTTGCTTTTAGCTGTGGAACGTCTTCGTAAAATTTCTTTGATTTTTTCGCTTTTCCATTTTGTTTATTTGTTTTTTTCCGCTTTTTCCCTTCAATAACGACAGGTGCACTTTTTGCCTCTTTAGGACGGCGGCCTTTCATGCCGACAATTTCAAAGTCGACGATCCGCTCATCTTTGTTCACATTAATGACACGCACGGTAATCTCATCGCCGATGCGGTACACTTTTCCGGTTCGCTCACCGATCATGGCGTAATGCCGTTCATCATAGCGATAATAGTCGTCCGTTAAGTAGCTGACATGAACAAGCCCTTCGATCGTGTTCGGGAGTTCGACAAAAAGGCCGAAGTTCGTAACCGAGCTAATAATTCCGTCAAACTCCATGCCGATTTTATCTTCCATAAACTCTGTTTTCTTCAAATCATCCGTTTCCCGCTCGGCTTCCACAGCGCGGCGCTCCATATCGGATGCGTGTTCAGCGATGTCTGGAAGCTTTTCGGCCCATTTTTGCTGGGTCTGTTCATCCATTTGCCCGTTAATTAAGTACGTGCGAATGAGACGGTGCACAATTAAGTCTGGATAACGGCGGATCGGAGATGTAAAATGCGTATAAAAATCGGTCGATAATCCGTAGTGTCCAAGACTTTCCGCATCGTAACGAGCCTGTTTCATCGAGCGAAGCATCACCGTCGATATGACCATTTCTTCCGGCTCGCCGCGAACCGCTTCTAAAATTTCTTGGAGCGCGCGCGGATGAATTTGGTTTCCTGTCCCTTTGACGACGTAGCCAAAGTTTGTAATAAATTCGAGAAAACGCTGCAGCTTTTCTGGTTTTGGATCTTCGTGAACACGATAAATAAACGGAACGTTTAACCAATGAAAATGTTCAGCGACCGTTTCGTTCGCCACCAGCATAAATTCTTCAATAAGCCGCTCCGCCACCGATCGTTCACGAAGCACGACATCATAAGGTTTTCCATTCTCATCCACAAGCACTTTTGCTTCTTTAAAGTCGAAATCAATCGCACCGCGCTTCATCCGTTTATTGCGCAAAATTTCCGCAAGCTCTGCCATCAATTCAAACATTGGCACAAGCGGTTCGTATTTTTTTCTTAGTTCCTCGTCTTTATCAACGAGAATTTTGTTCACATCCGAATACGTCATCCGCTCTGTCGTACGAATGACGCTTTGGAAAATTTCGTGGCTGACGACTTCGCCGCGTTCGTTAATTTCCATTTCACATGAAAGTGTTAAGCGATCGACTTTCGGATTTAAGGAACAAATGCCGTTAGACAAACGATGCGGAATCATCGGAATGACGCGATCCACCAAATAAACGCTTGTTCCGCGTTCGTATGCTTCGCGGTCAATTGGCGAGCCTTCTTCCACATAATAGCTGACATCGGCAATATGGACGCCAAGCTTGTAATTTCCATTCTCGAGCTTAGTGACCGTTACAGCGTCGTCTAAGTCTTTCGCGTCTTCTCCGTCGATCGTGACAATCATTTGATCGCGCAAATCGCGGCGGCCTTGCAAATCTTTTTCCGAAATCGTATCGGAAATGCTATTGGCGTGTTCGATGACTTCATCTGGAAATTGCAAAGGAAGGCCGTGTTTATGAATAATCGCTAAAATATCAACACCTGGGTCGTTTTTATGTCCGAGAATTTTAATAACTTCTCCTTCGGCGCTCATTCGTCCTTGCGGGTACGATGTCAACCGCACGACCACTTTATGTCCTTCCACAGCACCGTTGGCGGCATGTTTCGGAATAAAAATGTCATTGACAATTTTTTTATCATCCGGAATGACAAATCCGAAATACTTGCTTTCCGTATAAGTTCCGACAACTTCGGTGACACCGCGTTCTAAAATCCGTACAATCGTTCCTTCCCTGCGGGCGCCTGACGATTCGGAATGCACACGCACTAATACGGTATCGCCATGCATCGCGTTTTTCATCTCGGAAGGCGGGATGAAAATATCGTCGAGCGACGGATCTTCCGGCACAACGAAAGCAAACCCTTTTGCGTGTCCGGACACTTTTCCGCGCACTAAGTTCATTTTTTCCGGCACACCGTAGCGATTGCTTCTCGTACGCACAACAAGCCCTTGTTCTTCCATAGCGACAAGCGCCTTCACAAATTCCTTAAACTCGGCCGCATCCGTAATGCCGAACGCTTCTTCCAACTCTTGAACGGTAAGAGGCTTGTACGCCTCGTCCCGCATAAACGTTAAAATTCGATCGACTAATGATTGATCCATCATTTTCCTCCTTTCGATAGGTTACCAATCCAATGACTCTAAAAACTCATAAACATCTTCATGCAACTGTTCTTTTTCTTTATCTAGCGTAATGACATGGCCCGATTCTTCATACCATTTGATTTTTTTCACTGGTGATTCAATACCGTTATAAATAATATTGGCACTATCAGAGTTAATCATTTCATCGTGACGCGCTTGCACGACAAATGTCGGCGCATAAATCAAGTCGATATGGTCACGTACATCCGCAATAAGCTGCTGCAACGCTTTTAACGTTTTCATCGGCGTTTTTTTAAATGCTTCCATTTCTTTTTCAATTTGTTCCGGTGTTTTTCCTTCTCGTTTTTTATATTCGCGCGCATACTTTAGCACACCTTGGTACATTGTTTCTTCGCTTTTAATATACATCGGCGCGCACATTGGAATAATTCCCACTACAGGTACAGTGTAGCCTAATTTAAGGGAAAATACGCCGCCAAGCGATAATCCTGCCACTGCGATTTTTTCGTATCCTTTATTTTTTAAAAATTCATAAGCGTTCATGACATCTTGCCACCAGTCATCCGGTCCGGTATGTACAAGCTCTTCTGGCGGCACCCCATGGCCTTTATAAATCGGCGCATGGCATGTATATCCTTTTGATTCAAGAAAACGGCCTAACATTCTTACATCCGACGAGTTTCCAGTAAAACCATGGAGCAATAAAACCGCACGTTCTCCTGCTTCAAAGAAAAATGGCTTTGGTGGGACGATCTTCATGATGCACAACTCCTTTCTTTTTATGAAAAAACAGAAAAGGCAGCCCGAGTAAATGGTTGGACCGCCCCCATTGTTTTCATCATTAAAGTTGCATATACGTCACCGCAATCGATAATACAAAAAACAACACTGCCAGCACAACCGTAATGCGCTGCAATACCGCGTCCAATCCGCGCGCTTTTTGCTTTCCAAACAGCTGCTCCGCACCGCCTGTAATGGCGCCGGAAAGGCCCGCGCTTCTTCCCGATTGCAACAAAACGATCACGATAAGTCCAATCGAAACAATGACTAACAATGTGACAAGCAATGTATGCATTGCCTAATCCTCCTTTAAAAACACGCACTACAATGCTTTCAGTTTAACATAAACGCGGAGCTTGCACAATAGGAATGAGGAGCATGCATTATTCATTATAGCAAATTTCTTCTAAAACAAAAAAATAATCCATTATTTTATGAAATAAAAAGAACCTAACCGAACGATTCGGTTAGGTTCCCTTGCTTAATCATTATTTTTTCAAGTTATAGAACGATTTAATGCCGTTGTAAATCGCTGTATCGCCAAGCTGATCTTCGATGCGAAGCAATTGATTGTATTTCGCGACGCGGTCGGTGCGGGAAGGTGCCCCTGTTTTAATTTGGCCGGCGTTTGTCGCTACGGCGATGTCAGCGATCGTGCTGTCTTCCGTTTCACCAGAACGGTGGGAAACAACGGCAGTATATCCAGCGCGTTTTGCCATTTCGATCGCATCGAACGTTTCCGTTAATGTACCGATTTGGTTGACTTTAATCAGAATCGAGTTGCCGACGCCTTTTTCAATTCCTTCCGCTAGTTTTTTCGTATTTGTTACGAATAAATCGTCACCGACAAGCTGTACTTTTTTGCCAAGGCGCTCTGTTAATAGTTTGTGGCCTTCCCAGTCGTTTTCATCTAAACCGTCTTCGATCGAAATGATTGGGTATTTCGAAACAAGTTCTTCATACCATGCGACCATTTCTTCGGACGTTCTTACAACGCCTTCGCCTTCAAGGTAGTATTTGCCGTCTTCTTTGTTGTAAAGCTCGGAAGAAGCAACGTCCATCGCAAGCATGACTTCTTCGCCTGGTTTGTAGCCAGCTTTTTCAATCGCTTCAATGATCGTTTGCAGCGCTTCTTCGTTCGATTTTAAGTTTGGCGCGAATCCGCCTTCGTCACCTACCGCAGTGTTGTAGCCTTTTGCTTTTAATACCGCTTTTAAGCTATGGAAAATTTCTGCGCCCATGCGAAGCGCTTCACGGAAGCTTTTCGCGCCAACAGGCATAATCATAAATTCTTGGATGTCTACATTGTTATCCGCATGCGCGCCGCCGTTTAAAATGTTCATCATCGGCACTGGCAATGTTTTTGCGTTAAATCCGCCAAGATATTGGTATAATGGCATATCTAATTCATCTGCTGCTGCGCGCGCTACTGCTAAAGATACGCCTAAAATCGCGTTTGCCCCTAATTTACCTTTATTTTCCGTGCCGTCTAGTTCAATTAACGTTTTGTCAATGCCAACTTGGTCTGTCACTTCAAAACCGATAATCGCTGGTGCGATAATTTCATTGACGTTTTCCACCGCTTTTAATACGCCTTTTCCAAGATAACGGCTTTTATCGCCGTCACGCAATTCCACTGCTTCGTATTCTCCCGTTGATGCACCGCTTGGTACTAATGCGCGGCCAAAACCGCCATCTTCCGTATATACTTCGACTTCTACCGTTGGATTGCCGCGAGAGTCTAATACTTCACGTGCGTATACATCTACAATTGCAGACATGTTCACACTCTCCTTTTAATTATTTTTTTATAATTAATGTTTTTCCTGTCATTTCTTTCGGCTGTGGCAAGCCAAGCAAATCAAGCATGGTTGGCGCTAAATCGCCTAAAATTCCGTCTTTGCGAAGCTCGATGCCTTTTTTCGTTACGATCACTGGAACCGGATTTGTCGTATGTGCGGTTTGCGGTTTGCCATCCGGCGTCAATACTTCATCCGCATTTCCATGGTCTGCGGTAATAATGGCGATGCCGCCTTTTGCAAGAATCGCATCCACAACTTTGCCAAGGCACTCATCCACCGCTTCGATCGCTTTAATCGTCGGTTCTAATTTTCCTGAGTGGCCGACCATGTCCGGGTTCGCATAGTTTAAAATGATCGCGTCGTATTTATCTGCTTCAATTTCTTTTAGGAGCGCATCCGTCACTTCGTAAGCGCTCATTTCTGGTTTTAAGTCATATGTGGCGACTTTTGGCGAGTTGATTAAAATGCGGTCTTCGCCTGGAAACTTCTCTTCCCGTCCGCCGTTCATAAAGAACGTAACGTGCGGATATTTTTCCGTTTCCGCGATGCGAAGCTGGCGCAATCCATGTTGTGATAGGACTTCACCGAGCGTATTATCCAGATTTGTCGGTTTAAACGCGACATAACCTTTTACGGTTTCACTAAAGTGTGTTAGGCATACAAAGAACAAGTTTTTCGGATATTTCGGACCACGGTCGAACTCGCGGAAGTCTTCGTTCGTAAACGTGTTCGAAATTTGAATCGCCCGATCTGGCCGGAAGTTGTAGAAAATGATCGCGTCTTCATCTTTAATCGTCGCCACAGGCGAGCCGTCTTCACGCACGATGACCGATGGAAGCACAAACTCGTCGTAAATGCCATGTTGATAAGAATCTTCAATGCACTCAAGCGGATCGCGATAGGTTGGTCCTTCTCCATACACCATCGCGCGATATGCTTTTTCGACGCGCTCCCACCGTTTGTCGCGGTCCATCGAGTAATAACGGCCGGATAAGGTTGCGATTTCCCCGACGCCATACTCTTTTATTTTTTCTTGTAATTCTTTAATATATTTCGGCGCCGTTTGCGGTCCGACATCGCGGCCATCTAAAAAGCCGTGGATGTAGACGTTTTTTACGCCTTCTTTAGCGGCTAATCTTAATAGCGCATATAGATGGTTAATATGGCTATGAACGCCGCCGTCAGAGAGAAGACCGAAAATGTGCAAATTCGTTCCTTTTTCTTTGACATGATTCATCGCCGCTAAAAACGTTTCGTTGCGGTCAAACTCTCCCTCGCGAATCGCAATGTTTACGCGCGTTAAGCTTTGGTATACAATGCGGCCGGCACCGATATTTAAGTGGCCGACTTCCGAGTTTCCCATTTGTCCTTCTGGAAGCCCGACCGCCTCGCCGCATGCAGTTAATGTAGCGTGCGGATATTCATTCCAATAACGGTCAAAGTTCGGCTTTTTTGCTTGCGCGATCGCATTGCCATATGTTTCTTCGCGAAGCGCAAATCCGTCTAAAATAATTAACGCCACTGGTTTTTTACTCATGTTGTCCAGCCTCCACTAATTGTAAAAATGATTTCGGATCGAGGCTTGCACCGCCGACAAGGGCGCCATCAATATGTTCTTGCGCTAAAAATTCGCGAATGTTTTCCGGTTTTACGCTGCCGCCATACTGAATGCGTACAGCTTCGGCCACTTCCGGCGAAAAGATTTTTGCAATGATTGAGCGGATATGGCCGCACACTTCATTAGCATCTTCAGCGGTCGATGATTTGCCAGTGCCAATCGCCCAAACTGGTTCATAAGCGATGACCACTTGTTTTGCTTGTTCCGCGGTTAAACCGGCAAGCGCTTTTTCTACTTGCGCGCCAACAATGTCATTCGTTTTGCCGCTTTCCCGCTGTTCTAGCGTTTCACCGCAGCAAACAATTGGAATAAGCCCGTGTTTAAAAGCAGCAAGCACTTTTTTATTCACCGTTTCATCCGTTTCCGCAAACATTTCGCGGCGTTCGGAATGACCGATGATCACGTAAGTAACACCAATATCTTTCAACGCAACTGGGCTAATTTCGCCAGTAAACGCTCCTTTGTCTTCAAAATGCATATTTTGCGCGCCAATTTTTAAATCAGATCCTTGCGCACTTTGCACAAGCCGCTCTAAAAATAGGAAAGGTGCGCAAATGACGGAATCGACTTGTTCGGCAGGCGGGACAAGCCGTTTTACTTCTTCAACGAAGTTTACCGCTTCCGTCAATGTTTTATGCATTTTCCAGTTTCCTGCGATAATTCGTTTTCTCATGATTGATTCCTTCCTTTCTATGAACGGAGTTGACGCGTTATTTATCGTTTAACGCCACCACTCCAGGAAGTTGTTTTCCTTCCATAAATTCTAGCGATGCACCGCCACCGGTTGAGATATGATCCATTTTTTCCGCTAAGCCAAATTTTTCTACTGCCGCTGCCGAATCGCCGCCGCCGATGACCGAATATGTATCGACAGCATCCGCTAACGCTTGGGCAACCGCTTTTGTTCCTTCGGCAAAAGCATCCATTTCAAATACTCCCATTGGACCGTTCCAAACAACAAGCTTGGATTTCATAATAACATCGCGATAAAGCTCACGCGTTTTCGGGCCAATATCGAGCGCTTCCCAATCGCTTGGAATCTCATCAATTGCAACGACTTTCGTATTGGCGTCGTTCGCAAACCGATCGGCTACGACAACATCAACCGGCATATAGAAGTTAACGCCTTTTTCTTTCGCTTTTTCCATAAACGATTTTGCCAGTTCAATTTTATCTTCTTCTAGCAGTGATTTGCCGATTTCATGGCCAAGCGCTTTAACAAACGTATACGCAAGACCGCCTCCAATAATGAGGTTGTCTACTTTATTAAGCAAGTTTTCAATAACGCCAATTTTATCTTTTACTTTCGCGCCGCCAATGATCGCCGTAAATGGACGGTCTGGGTTAGAAAGAGCTTTTCCAAGCACTTCAATTTCTTTTTCCATTAAAAATCCAGCAACGGCTGGCAAATAGTGTGCAATTCCTTCTGTAGAAGCATGAGCACGATGGGCAGCGCCAAACGCATCGTTCACATAAATATCGGCCAATTCGGCAAATGCTTTCGCAAGCTCTGGATCGTTTTTCTCTTCACCTGGATAAAAACGAACGTTTTCTAGAAGCAATACATCGCCTTCATTCATTTTCGAAATGGCTTCTTTTACTGCATCGCCGTATGCTTCATCTGTTTTTGTCACATGTTTTCCAAGCAGTTCACTTAAACGCCGTGCAACCGCATTTAAGCGTAATTCTTCGACGACTTTTCCTTTTGGCCGGCCAAGATGGCTCGCTAGGATCACTTTTGCACCTTGTTCCATTAAATAACGAATCGTTGGAAGTGCTGCGCGAATGCGTGTGTCGTCTGTAATCGCACCATTTTCCATCGGCACATTAAAGTCGACACGGCAAAACACTCGTTTTCCTTTCACATCTACGTCCCGAACCGTTTTTTTGTTCATGGCGTTATGCCCCCTTTTTGATCGTGTCATTGTCACAAACGAAGAGGAGTGGGGATAATTCCCCGCTCCCCCTCTTCACCATCTTATTATAGACTTGATTGCCCGATAAAAACAATCACCATCGATTATAAGCCTTTTGATGCAATATATTCTGCAAGATCAACCACACGATGAGAGTAGCCTGTTTCGTTATCGTACCAAGAAACAACTTTTACCATTTTTCCTTCTAGAACCATCGTGGAAAGTGCATCGATTGTCGAAGATGCCGTGCTGCCGTTATAGTCACGAGATACTAGCGGCTCTTCGCTGTAAGCCAGGATGCCTTTCAATTCGCCTTCCGCTGCTTCTTTCAATGCTGCGTTGACTTCTTCAACAGTTACTTCTTTTTCAAGCTCCGCAACAAGGTCGACAACAGACACGTTTGGTGTTGGTACGCGCATTGCCATACCGTTTAGTTTTCCTTTTAGTTCAGGAAGTACAAGGGCAACCGCTTTTGCTGCACCTGTTGTTGTCGGAATAATCGATTCCGCTGCAGCACGCGCACGGCGCAAATCTTTATGAGGCAAGTCTAAAATTTGTTGGTCGTTCGTATAAGCGTGAACTGTTGTCATCATGCCGCGAACAATACCGAATTTTTCATGAAGCACTTTCGCAAATGGCGCTAAGCAGTTCGTTGTACAAGAAGCGTTGGAAATAATGTGATGGTTCGCAGGATCGTATTTGTCTTGGTTTACACCCATCACGATCGTAATATCTTCGTTTTTCGCTGGTGCAGAAATGATTACTTTTTTCGCGCCAGCCTCTAAATGTTTTGCCGCGTCTTCACGTTTCGTGAAGCGACCTGTCGATTCAACGACAATGTCCACACCTAATTCGTTCCATGCTAGTTTAGCTGGGTCGCGCTCCGCTTTTACAACGATTTCTTTTCCGTTTACAACGATATTATTGCCATTCACTGATACTTCCGCGTCTAATTTTCCGTGAACAGAATCATATTTCAAAAGATGAGCTAATGTGTTTGCATCCGTTAAGTCATTTACCGCCACTACTTCAATATTCGGATTTTTTAATGCCGCACGAAAAACATTGCGACCAATACGTCCAAAACCGTTAATACCAATTTTTACTGCCATGGATAGTTCCTCCTTTAAAAAATGGTTGCATATATTTAAGGGATGTTACTCCCCTAGTAACGCTCTTGCTGCACCTTCATCGGTAATAAGAATGGAATGAGGCGCTCGTTTCATATACGCCTGAATGGCTTTTGCTTTCGAAGACCCTCCAGCCACCGCAATGACATGTTCGACACGCGGAAGGTCTTCCAACTGAATGCCAACCGTTTTCACTTTATGCACAACTTCTCCTGCTTCATTAAAGTAATAGCCAAACGCTTCGGCAACCGCATGTCGTGCTTTAATTTTCTCCATATCCTCTTTTGAGGTTTTCCGGCGTTCTGCCATTGTGACAGCATCACCGATTCCATGCACGACCATGCGACATGATTTAATGAGTTCCAGCACTTCTTTCACCGTCGGCTCTTCAATTAAAGACTCATACGCCTCGCGGCTTAGATGGTCAGGAACATGAAGAAGCCGATAATTTCCTAACGCTTTTTCCGCCATCCTTGCACAAATTGTATTTGCTTGGTTTTTCACATCCTCACCTAAGCCGCCCCTTGCAGGAACAAATAAAATATTGTTTAGCTTCGTATCGGGAGTCATCATCTCGGCAACAGCGGCAAGGGTTGTTCCTCCAGTCACTGCCACAATATCGCCATTTGTCAATCTTTCTTTCATGCAGGTCACACAAGCTCTTCCCATTTCTTTTTTTACCCAAGGAGAAAGGTCACTATCTCCAGCAACAACGATAACCCCTTCAATATGAAGTTTCTCCATTAATTTTGTTTCTAAATCTTTTAGACCTAATACTTCTCTCATGACATCCTCGAGCGCATGCAACAATTCCTTGCCTTCTTGGGTCAAACTCATGCCAGCGGAACTGATGGTTAGCAAATTTTGCTCTTTCAAAAACTGCACTTCCGAACGAAGCACACGCTCAGTTATTCCTAAACTGCCCGACAGTACTCTCCTCCCGATTGGCTGCATCAGCGAAATGTAGTGCAAAATACGATATCTTTTTTGCATAACTTCAAGAAGGTCGGGCAATAATTTTTTTTGCGCTTCAATTAATGATTGCATTGGTCCCCTTCTCCTTGCAAAATATATGGACATTAATTGTCCCGCTATGACTTATTGTGTCCCACTTGTGTGAAAAAAATTCCCCCTGCACAATTTCATTGTAACAGGAGGAATCATAATGTTCAACCACTTTGCGCCTCGAGTAAACGTTTTCTTATGACATCTTTTTGAACTATGCCAAAAGCTACTTCTTCCCCATCGATTTCGACAACCGGAATCATCAATTGATATTTTTCCAGCAATGCATCATCTTGATAAATATCAATTTCATTGATGTGAAAGGAGAATTCCCGTTGCAGTTCTTGCAACACTTGTTTTGCTTTATCACATAACGGACAGTTTGTTTTCGAGTATAAGTTGATCACCACTTGCTGTCACTTCCCTACATACTGTTTTCGTTTTGCAGAAGATGGAATATGCAGTTGTTCGCGATATTTTGCGACCGTTCTACGCGAGATCACCACACCGTATTGCTCATGTAATAAATCGGCGAGCTTTTGGTCAGAAAGCGGCTGCTGCTTATTTTCCTGTTCAATTAACTGCTTGATAAACATTTTTACTTTTACAGAAGAGGCAGCATCTTCATCCATGTAAACAGAAGAAACAGCGCTTGAAAAAAAGCGGCGAAGTTCCACTGTGCCAAACGGCGCTTGAACATATTTGTTTTTTACCGCGCGGCTGACAGTAGATTCGTGAATGCCAAGCTCTTCCGCAACTTCGCGCATTGTAAGGGGCTTTAAGGCTGCAAAACCAGTTTCAAAACATTGTTTTTGTTTATCGACAATGACATGCATAATGTTCAGCAATGTTTGTTTGCGCTGTTCCAGACTTTTTGCTAACCATAAAAACTGGCGATATTTATCTTTTACAAACGCGTGAACCTGCCCGTCTTGACAGCTGGAAATCTTTTGCTCGTATCCCCGATTCCAGATGAGTTCCGGATGCACATCTTCATTGTAAAAAATGCGCCAATCACCTTCTTCGCTGCGTTGGACAATTATATCGGGAACAATAAAATGCGGTCTCTCTTTTGTATAATGGATGCCAGGACGCGGTTCAAGCGTGCGAATTAAATCCCATACACGCTGCAATGAAGCGATATCCACGCCAAGTTGTTTCGCCAACGTTTTCCAAGCTTTTTCGACAAATAACGAAAAATGGTGCTGTATAATCTGTTCCGCGAATTCATCGCGATATGGTAAGCGCTTTAACTGTAAATATAAACATTCTTGCAAGTTGCGGGCGCCAACGCCAGCCGGCTCTAATGACTGAATGATCTGAAGCGCTTTTTCTGCTTCCTGTTTGGAAATAGCAAATCGTTCTGCAATTTCTTCGATATTTACCCGCAAATACCCATCTTCATCAAGGCAAGCAATCATATAATGCACGATGCGTTCTTCGTGTTCCGAAAGCGAAAGAGCTGGAAGCTGTGCAGTTAAATATGATGAAAGCGTTTCCGAATAAGTGCTCATATTTTCAATCCACTGCTGTTTTTCCTTATCCGATAAGTTGCGGAAGTTTCGCTTTAACCGGTAGTCGCGAATTTCGAGAAAAGGATTTTCCAACGACTGCTCATACAAAAAGGACTGTAATTCCACAGCAGAATATTGCAATAGTTCAATCGCTTGAGTCAATTCCTTTGTAAGCGATAGCTTCAGTCGCTGCTCCTGCAATAATTCGGCCCTCATTGTCAAGCCCCCTTTTTTTTATTGTACAATACTGTCGCCCCGGCGGTATATAAAAAAATAATTGTTAAACCTATTGTTTATAAAACCATTGGCGGTGACTGAACTTTATCCGTCATTCAAAAAGGCAGATTGGTACGCCAACAGTCGATCATCGAGCCAGACTGTTGATTATATTATATTCAAGGCACAAAAAAACCTGCTGCGTTTCGCAGCAGGTTTTCACTTGATACGCCCTCGGCAGGATTCGAACCCACGCTAAGAGAACCGGAATCTCTCGTGCTATCCACTACACTACGAGGGCATTATATTTAGTTGCTATTATCAGTTGCATATTCAATTATATTGAAAACACCTTTATATTGCAAGAGGGAAAATGTGTTTAAAAAATGAAAAAGAGGTTATGATGAAAGAAGGGATGTCCTACGTTTATAGCGAATAATAATAAAGTAAGGCCAATATTTTTTGTTTGACCTTCATTGACCATTTAGGTATGATAGAGGTACATACGATTAAGCGATTGGTAAAGGAGGAAGCTTCATGAATTTAATTCCTACAGTTATTGAGCAAACAAGCCGCGGAGAACGTGCTTATGACATTTATTCTCGTTTATTAAAAGACCGCATTATTATTCTTGGCAGCCCAATTGATGACCAAGTGGCAAACTCGATCGTTTCCCAATTATTATTTTTAGCGGCCGAGGATCCTGAAAAAGATATTTCGCTTTACATCAATAGCCCAGGTGGTTCGATTACTGCTGGCTTGGCAATTTATGATACAATGCAATTTATTAAGCCAGACGTTTCTACAATTTGTATCGGTATGGCTGCTTCGATGGGTGCGTTCTTGCTTGCCGCAGGAGCAAAAGGAAAACGGTTTGCCTTGCCAAACAGCGAAATTATGATTCACCAACCGCTTGGCGGCGCGCAAGGTCAAGCGACAGAAATTGAAATCGCCGCAAAACGGATTCTCTTCTTGCGCGATAAGTTAAATCGCATTCTTGCTGAAAATACTGGCCAACCAGTCGAAGTGATTGAACGCGATACAGACCGCGATAACTTCATGACGGCGCAAAAAGCACAAGAATACGGCATTATCGACCGTGTATTAACACGCATCGATGAAAAATAAAACATGAAAAAACAGGCTGCTTCGCTTGACATAGAAGCAGCCCATTCTTTATTTTTCTTTTTGTACATAGTTTGCCAATTTTTCAATTGCTTCGTTTTCATCCGGACCATCCGCAATCAACTTAATGACAGAACCGGTGCTGATCGCAAGGCTCATTAGCCCCATAATGCTTTTTGCGTTCACTTTCTTTCCGTCTTTTTCTAGATAAATATCGGAAGAAAAGCGATTCGCTTCCTGAACAAACAACGCTGCCGGGCGTGCTTGTAATCCCGTTTTTAATCGCACTTCTACTTGTTTCTCTACCATTCTCCATCTCCCCTTTTTTATAATGACTTATGAAAATCAACAGGCTTACCTGCCCGCAATCGTTCCGCAATCTCATCAATTTTTCGCAGACGGTGATTAATTCCTGATTTACTAATCTTTCCACCGGATACTAACTCGCCTAATTCTTTTAACGTTACGTCTTGATACATCATCCGCAATTCCGCAATTTCCCGCAATTTATCAGGAAGGGCGCTTAATCCGATGGTTTCATCAATATAACGAATGTTTTCTACTTGGCGAAGCGCTGCGCCAATCGTTTTATTTAAGTTTGCTGTTTCGCAATTGACAAGACGGTTTACCGAATTTCTCATATCACGTACAATGCGAATATCTTCAAAGCGCAATAACGCTTGATGTGCCCCAATAATATTTAAAAACTCAGAGATTTTTTCCGCTTCTTTTAAATACGTAATAAACCCTTTTTTTCGTTCCAATGTTTTGGCATTAAGAAAAAAGTGGCTGTTCATTAATTCACATAATGAATTATTATGTTCTTCATAAAGAGAAAAAATTTCTAAATGGTACGATGACGTTTCCGGATTGTTTACAGATCCTCCGGCAAGAAACGCACCGCGCAAATAAGAACGCTTACAGCACTTTTTTTTCACTAATTCTGGTGAAATCACGCGAATTAGTGAAAAATCCTCCTTCAATATTTTTAAATCCTTTAATAGTTCATGAGCGCCGTCAATAATTCGAACGATGTATACATTATTTTTTTTCAGGCGCATTTTTTTTCGAACTAATAGTTCTACTGTTACCGTATACCCTTTTTTTAAAAGAGTATAAATTCTTCGCGCGATCGCGGCATTTTCCGTTTGCACATCCACAAGTATTTGCTGATTGGAAAAAGACAGCAAACCATTCATGCGCAGAAGCGCTGACAATTCTGCTTTTAAACAGCACGGTTTCACTTCCAAATTCGTTAGTTCTTTTTTCGTTTCTGACGCAAACGACATGGTTAGTCACCTCCAACGGTTCATTCATCGTAATCAGGAGGAAGGAGGTGCTGTAATCAGCGAAATAAGTAACGATGCCACTTTTTTCGTATCGTGACGAATGACGTGATCTTCATAGCTGACGATATTATCGCGAATCACTTGAATTCCTAAATCGATGAGCCGATCGCTATCATCCTTCACCGGTTCCGCCAGCTCTTCTGCATAACGTTTTTGAATTTCTTCCGGAATATGACCATTATTCACAACAACGACATCCAAAAATAAACATCCCATATGGTCATGGAGCGCTTTGACATGGTCGCTTACCGTGTAGTGCAGCGTCTCACCCGCTTGGGTCATCACATTACATATATACACTTTTTTTGCTTTTGCTTGACAAACTTCTTGCCCGATTTTCGGCACAAGTAAATTTGGCAAAATACTCGTATATAAACTTCCCGGACCGATGACGATCAAATCCGCAGAACGAATCGCTTCAATCGTTTCTGGAAGCGGTTCAATATTTTCCGGTGTCAAAAATACTTTTTTAATCCTTTTGCCGGAATAAGGAATTTTCGATTCTCCAGAAACAATGACGCCATCTTCCATTTCCGCATGAAGAACGACGCTTTTATTCGCCGCTGGCAATACTTGTCCGTGCACTTTCAACACTTTGCTCATCTCGCGGATGGCTTTGACAAAATCGCCGGTAATGGACGTCAACGCTGCCAAAATTAAATTACCTAACGAATGTCCTGATAGACCGTTGCCGTTTTTAAATCGATGTTGGAACAATTCAACAATAAGCGGCTCGACATCTGACAGCGCTGCCAATACATTACGCACATCTCCCGGTGGCGGAATATCTAATTCATCGCGCAATCTTCCTGAGCTGCCGCCATCATCAGCGACAGTAACGATTGCCGTAATATCAATGGCATACTGCTTCAAGCCGCGCAACAATACAGGGAGCCCTGTTCCGCCGCCGATAATGACAATTTTAGGCTGATGCTTCACACTCATTTATGCTTTTCCTTTCTCCTCTCCATGTCACGGTGGGACACATGGGTTTTATAATCTTTCGAAAAATAACGGGCAATATATTCGGCAATGGCAACCGACCGGTGCTGCCCCCCTGTACAGCCGATGGCGATCACAAGCTGGCTTTTTCCTTCTCGCTTATAATGAGGGAGCATAAAGGCTAATAAATCAATTAGTTTCTCAAGAAATTTCTGCGTTTCGCTCCACTTTAACACGTAGGAGGAAACTTCTTCATCCAACCCTGTTTTCGGCCGCATATGGTCAATATAATGAGGATTTGGCAAAAAGCGGACATCAAAAACTAAATCAGCGTCAATCGGAATGCCGTATTTAAAGCCAAACGACATCACGTTGACGGTAAACGTCTGTTGCGTGTGAGAAGAAAATTGTTGTAAAATTTTTTCCCTTAACTCCCGTGGCTTTAAATCAGACGTATCATAAATAATTTGCGCCCGTCCTTTTAACTCTTCGAGCAATTTGCGCTCTAAACGGATGCCTTCAAGCGGCAATCCATTTGGGGCAAGCGGGTGTGTGCGTCTCGTTTCTTTATATCGCGCCACAAGCGTCGAATCTTTCGCATCTAAAAATAAAATCTGCGGCGTCACCCATGATTGCTCCGTCAGCTCGTCTAGCGCGGTAAACAAACTATCGAAAAAGTCACGGCTCCGCAAATCCATTACTAACGCCACTTTATTCATTTTATTCCCCGATTCTTTCATCAACTCCAAAAATTTTGGGAGCAACGTCGGCGGCAAATTATCGACACAAAAAAAACCTAAGTCTTCAAAACTATGAATAGCGACCGTTTTTCCAGCGCCAGACATTCCTGTAATAATCACCATTTGAATATGGTTGGCCGAACCTGTGCTCATGCCTCTCCCTCCACTCTATTAACTGGGATCTAACCGATAGGAAAGCAGCTCAAAATCTTTCGTATATATAAACGTCCCGTACATAATGTCCGATCCTTTTAGCGCGTAATCTAAAATATGATAATCACCTGGTGCCATCGGAAGCTGATGGATTGTTTCCACCGGATGCCATTCCAACTTTCCTTCTTCACAATATGGAACGTTTTCTCCGTCAAATTGTTCAGCAAAAAAAGTAAACATCATCCATTCAGAAATGATTTGCTCTTGGTCTTTGATGACCATCGTAAAAATTCCTTTGAGCTTTGGGTTTTTTAAGTAAATTCCTGTCTCCTCGCGATATTCGCGAATACACGCTTCGCGGATGGATTCCCCTTGTTCCATCTTTCCTCCCGGGGCAACCCACCAACCCCGTTTCGGTTTTTGCAGTAATAAGACTTTTCCATCTTTTAGTAAAACGCAATTCGTCACGCGTTGCAACACGCTCACCTCAACATCACTACATAACTCCATCCAAAATTCTTAGAATCTCATTTATTTTATTATACTATTTCTTACAGCTCACTACAATGAAGAAGCCTGTCACATCAGCTCTGAGGAGTAAAAATTCTTCGAGATAAATTGAACTTCTAGCCCCCAAATTTTGATAAATATGCGNATCTGGATTTATCAAGATTTAAGGGGGATTTGTGAATGTTAACAAGGAAAGAAAAAAGAGAAAGAGAAAAAAACCAAAATTTTTTCTTCGATTTCGTTAAGATTCAAAATCATTTCTTTAAAGACTTGGTAGATCAACTAAAAAAAGTAAAAGATAAAAGGCATCAAAGCTACATTACCTATGGTCCAGAAACAATCCTTTACACCATTCTTCTTAAAAGTGTATTTGGAATCAAATCAATGAGAAGTATGACCGAATTGTTTAATAAGGATGAATGTATCGAAAATATTCGAGTAGTTTTGGGTTTGAAAGAGCTCAACGAGCTCCCGCATTATGATACAATTAATGACTTTTTAGCAAAGTTGGANTTTTAGCAAAGTTGGAGCCAAAAGAGCTTGAAACCATAAGGATTTATCTAATCAAAAAACTTTTTGAAAAAAGATGCTTAGAATCCTTCCGGATTCTAAATAAATATTGGCCAATTGTTTTCGATGGGACAGGTATCCATACATTTAAGGAAAAACACTGTGAACATTGTTTGAGAAGGGAATACAAGGATAAGGAAACCGGAGAAACAAAAGTGGTATATATGCACCATGTTCTAGAAGCCAAGCTTGTGGTAGGAGATATGGTTCTTAGCATCGCTACAGAATTTATAGAAAATGAGTCAGAAAATGTTCCAAAGCAGGATTGTGAGTTAAAAGCTTTTATGAGGCTAGTCGATAAATTAAAGAAAACATTTAAACGTCTTCCTATTTGTCTTATCGCAGATAGCCTTTATGCTTGTGAACCAGTATTTGAAATTTGTGATAAACACAATTGGAAATATATTTTCCGGTTCAAAGAAGATCGGATTAAAACGGTTTCTCAAGAATTCAGAGCAATCCAATCTTTAGAAACGAATGGTAAAAGCTCAGAATATTTCTGGGTCAATGATATTGCTTATAACGATCGTTTGGTAAATCTTGTGGAAAAAGTAAAAGTAACTAAAAAAAAGAAAAAAC
>NZ_QCWL01000001.1:91055-91604 GCF_003064505.1 Geobacillus sp. LYN3
AAAAAACAGGAGTTTCTGTTTATTACAAACTTTCGAATAACTGAAAGGAATGCAGAAATACTTGTTCAGGCAGGTCGAAGACGCTGGAAAATAGAAAATGAGGGTTAAAAAAAAAAGAAAAATGGTTGGTATGAAATTGAACATGTGAATTGTCATAATTACAAAAAAATGAAAAATCATTACTTACTTGTTCAAATAGCTGATATCCTTGTTCAACTATATAAATATGGGTCAAAACTTTTGAAGCAGCTGAAAAAGTCAGCAAAAGAAATATCCTCGAAGCTGTTAGAAGCGATCCGAACCCGCATTATAACAGTCGAGGATTTGAAAAAATGTAAAAAAATACAGGTTAGGTTTACATATACCTAACAATTCTATTATAGCAGAAGGGTGTGATGAATAGGGAGTAAAAAGCAAGTTATCCACAACTTTATAGAAAAATCGCATTAATAGGACTAGTTTTTAAAAATTTTAGAAGGAAAGTAACTGGAAAATTTTACCAACTGTGGATAATTTGAAAATCCCTATTTTGACGAAAAACTTTGAAAT
>NZ_QCWL01000001.1:91704-107751 GCF_003064505.1 Geobacillus sp. LYN3
TTTTACCAACTGTGGATAATTTGAAAATCCCTATTTTGACGAAAAACTTTGAAATATACTCTTCATAGCTGCCTGTCACATACTTGTTCACACATAAAAAAAGAAGCACGGGGAAAGGGTACCCGTGCTGAACAAAAAGATCTATATAAAAGGGGGTCAATTACTTACTTTTAGCATACAAAAAAAATGTTTCATGCGTGTTACAGCAGAATTAAACGTCTATTACGATTTCGTTACTTTATGTTTAATTTTTCCTTTAACTCTTCCACATAATGTTGTGCGCTTTGCGCTGCAATGCTTCCGTCCCCCGTTGCTGTAACGATTTGCCGTAATGATTTTTCGCGGACGTCTCCTGCCGCAAAAATACCCGGCACTTTTGTTTCCATAAGCTCATTCGTTTCGATATATCCGTTTTCGTTCGTAATGCCAAGGCTCTCAAATGGCTTCGAAAGCGGAAGCATGCCGATATAAATAAACACGCCATCGCACGGAAATTCCCGTTCCTCTCCCGTTTGCGTATGAACAAGTGTCACGCTGTTTACTTTCCCATCTTTTCCATTAATTTGTTTTACGGTATGATTCCAAATAAAATCAATTTTTTCATTGGCAAATGCGCGGTCTTGTAAAATTTTTTGCGCACGTAATTGGTCACGGCGATGAACGATCGTTACCTTATTAGCAAAGCGAGTTAAATAGATCCCTTCTTCTACCGCGGAGTCCCCGCCACCAACGACAACGAGATTTTTTCCTTTAAAGAACGCCCCGTCACAGACAGCGCAATAAGAAACACCGCGGCCGCTAAATTCCGCTTCACCAGGTACACCGAGTTTTTTATACTCCGCACCAGTTGCAATAATGACAGCGCGTGCTTTGTATTGTTTATCGCCGACAACCACTGTTTTATATGCTTCACCGTCAATAATTTCTTTTACTTCGCCGTATGCATATTCCGCACCAAATTTCTTTGCATGTTCAAACATTTTTGTCGCCAATTCTGGACCTAAAATATTCTCATATCCAGGATAATTTTCCACGTCTTCTGTATTTACCATTTGTCCTCCTGGTACACCACGCTCAATCATTAATGTAGATAAATTGGCGCGAGATGTATAGACAGCGGCAGTCATCCCTGCTGGTCCGGCTCCCGCGATAATGACGTCGTAAATTTTTTCCTCTGACACGCTGCTTCCACTCCTTCATTGATTAGTCTTTTACCATTATCGTATAGAAGTTTCGAATGAGCGTCTATTAATTTGCTCACGATAACAACTCTTTCACTTTCTTTACATATTTTTTCACCGTTGATAATGAAATATGATACTTATCCGCAATCCATTTTTGTGTTACACGTTGCCCTTGCTGCTGCCGCCATACATACTCCATCGCCGCCGCCCAAGCAGAATGGTTAGAAAATCGCTCTTTTGTCGGCAATGCGTTGACGACGACGGAAAACCATGAAATATACATGTTTTCATCGATCTGATCATTTTTCATCGATAACTCATTGATAATGATATGGCTATTGATGACATATGAAGGAGACGTTTCTGTCATATGAAATAGAAAATAATCGGCAAATTGACTAAGGAGTGGATGATCAGTCAAATAACGACGAATCGCAATGGAAAGCGCGGGATCATTTTTGTACGGCGATTGACTAAGCAAATAAAGTCCATATAACATTTCTGCTATATTCGTTTGGTTAAACCAACGAATAATGCTCCGAAGTTCATGGTCGACAGATAGAGAGGAAAATGTCCACGGCTCCTCTCCGCGTTTGTCAGGATTTACTTTTATTACCTTCTCCCAAACATTTTTCGCTAATTCTTCGCGGCCGGTATAATAGGCTACATAGGTAAGCCAATAATAAAAGGCATCATCTCCATCATAGCCCATTTTATATAAATGATATAGCCATTTAAAAGCGAGGTCGAAACGGCCGACAAGCGCGAATGTCGCTCCAAGCTTATAGCGATGCTCGATAAAAAACGGATACACGCATGCCAATTTGTCAGAAAGACGTTTTACTTGCTGTTCATTGCGCAAATAATAATGAAAGACAAGGAGATTGCAAAGCGCGTGTAAATTACCTGGGTTTCGCTCTAGCACTTGTTCGACAATTTCTTGCGCCTTTTGCACATTTCCGTTGTAAAAGTAGGCGAGCGCCAAATTATTGTACGCTGACCAAAATTCAGGATAGTTCGCAATTATCGTTTCCAGCAGGCGAATTGCTTCCGGAAACTTCTCTTTTTCCAATAAAAACCGCGCCCGTTCCTGCAATACAATTAAATCATCCTGCACATCGCTGTTTTCATCTTCTTGATCGATTTTTAACAATTCTATTAAGTCCTCTGTATCTTCGACAAAATAGCCATTTGGATCACAAGCTAAATACATTTCCGCATACTTCATCGCCTCGCGGAATAATCCGAGATGAGCAAAGTTGTTTGCTAAAAAATAAAAACATTCATACATCGTTTCATCTAATTCATGGACAATCTTGAATAACCATTGATTCGAAGCCTGATATTCTCCTAACTCCGCAAGCACGGAGGCAAGCTGCAATACAAATGTAGCATCGTTTTTATCATATTGAACGGCTCGTTCAAAATATTTTTTTGCTTTATATAAATCTCGTTGTTGATACGCTTGCATTCCTTTTTTGAAATAGTATTCACCGTTTTGGATAAATGGAATAATTTTCGCTTTTTGCTGCTTTGACTTTAGTTGCTTTTCCATGGAATCCTCCATCTATTGTTGAATTTACCGAAAAAAGTATACCACATTCTTCGGAAAAGCAAACATAAAAAATAAAAGCTGACCCAGCAAGAAGCCAGCTCGACGTCACTGCTTAGCGCTATGCCGCTTAGTTAGCACTTCCAACACCGCATCAAGCGGAAGTTTTTGTTCCCTTAGCAGCACAAGTAAATGATACAATAAATCGGCGACTTCCCATTTCAATTCGTCATGGCTGCGATTTTTCGCGGCAATAATAACTTCGGCCGCTTCCTCACCGACTTTCTTTAAAATTTTATCCACTCCTTTTTCCAATAAATACGTCGTATACGCTCCTTCAGGACGTTCCGCATCCCGTTTCGCGATGATCTCCTCTAACGTGTTAATAATCGCAAATCGGTTTGGCGAAGCTTCGTATTTTTCTCCATTAATACGGTTCGAAAAACACGAATAGCTTCCCGTATGGCAAGCTGGTCCGGCTGGCTCGACAAGCACCAAAAGCGCGTCACTGTCACAATCATAACGCATCTCGACAATGCGCTGCGTATTGCCGGAAGTTGCGCCTTTATGCCAAAGTTCCCCGCGCGAGCGGCTGTAAAACCATGTTTCGCCTGTTTCGAGCGATTTTTTTAGCGATTCTTCATTCATATAGGCAAGCATCAACACTTCTTTGCTTTGCGCGTCTTGGACAATTGCCGGAACGAGACCTTTTTCGTCGAATCGAATGTTGGCGAGGTTCATCGGATGTTTACCCCTCTTTCTTTTAAATACGCTTTTACTTCTTTCACCGATGTTTCTTTATAATGAAAAATCGAAGCCGCAAGCGCCGCATCTGCTTTCCCTTTTTCAAACACTTCAAGGAAATGTTTCGCGTTGCCGGCTCCGCCCGAAGCAATGACCGGAACGGAAACCGCTTCGCTTACCGTTCTCGTTAACGCAATATCAAAACCATTTTTTTCACCATCGCAATCCATGCTTGTCAATAAAATTTCCCCCGCACCGCGGCGGACCGCTTCTTTTGCCCATTCGACCACTTCCAAGTCCGTCGCGTTTCTCCCGCCGTGCGTATACACACGCCACGAGCCAATCGTTTCGTCATATTTTGCGTCAATCGCAACAACAATGCATTGCGATCCGAAAAAATCTGCCCCTTCCGTAATGAGGTTCGGGTTGCGAACAGCGGCTGTATTGAGCGACACTTTATCCGCACCGGCGCGCAAGATCGTTTTCATATCATCCAACGAATTAATCCCGCCGCCGACCGTAAACGGAATCGCCAGCTGTGCGGCGACTTTCTCGACGACTTCCACCATCGTTTTCCGCCCTTCGTGAGAGGCGGAAATATCTAAAAAGACAAGCTCGTCCGCTCCTTGTTCATCGTAAAACTTCGCCAGTTCGACCGGATCGCCGGCGTCACGAAGTTGAACAAACTGCACTCCTTTCACGACGCGTCCATCTTTCACATCCAAACAAGGAATAATGCGCTTCGTAATCATTTCCCTTGCACCACCTTCAGCGCTTCCGCGACCGTGAATTTCTTCGTATAGAGCGCTTTGCCGACAATCGCGCCGACAACGCCGTCATCGGCATATGTTTGAAGCGATACCAAATCCTCGAGCGAGCTGACGCCACCTGATGCGATGACATGTTTTTCAGTTGCGCGCGCCATTTCCACGACCGCTTGAATATTTGGACCTGACAACATTCCGTCTGTCGCGATATCCGTAAAAATAAACGTTTGTGCACCTGCTTCTGCCAGCTCTTTTCCAAGGTCGGTTGCTTTGACATTCGATGTGTTCAACCATCCTTCCGTCGCGACAAATCCATTTTTCGCATCAATACCAATGGCGATGCGCTCTCCGTATTTTTTCAGCATTTCTTTTACAAACGGCGGATCGGCGATAGCAGCGCTTCCTAAAATGACGCGTGCCACACCGTTTTCTAAATAATACACAATATCGTCTTCCGTGCGAATGCCGCCGCCAATTTGCACTTTCACCGGCAGCTGTTTCGCCACTTCGACGACGAACTGGTCGTTTATGCGTTTTCCTTCTTTCGCTCCGTCAAGGTCGACCATATGAATCCATTTGGCTCCTTGTTCAGCGAAGAAAGCGGCCATTTCAACCGGTGAATCGCCATATACCGTTTCTTTATGATAATCCCCTTGCAAAAGACGGACGCATTTGCCGCCGCGCATATCAATCGCCGGATAAATCGTAAATGCCGCCATCACATACTCCCCTTTCCTTCGGCGATCGCCGCATAGTTTTGTAAAATTTTCATACCGATCTCGCCGCTTTTTTCCGGATGAAACTGCGTCCCATACACGTTTCCTTTTCCAACGACAGCGGGCACCTCCACATTGTAAAAACTGCTTGCAAGCACAACATCGTCATCATCGGTCACCACATAGTACGAATGGACGAAATAAACGTGCCCTTCTTCCACGTTTTGCAAAAGTGGAGAGGGATGACGGAAAACGAGACGGTTCCAGCCCATATGCGGCACTTTATACCGATTTCCGTCTGCCGTCATGCCGGGAATGCGAACGACGCGGCCGCTAAGCAGCCCTAATCCTTCTGTTAACCCGTTTTCCTCGCTTTCTTCAAACAATAGCTGCATGCCAAGACAAATGCCAAGAAGTGGAGTGCCCTCATTTACCGCCTCGCAAACAAACTTGGCAAGCCCTGTTTCCCGCAAAATATGCATCGCGTCTTTAAACGAACCGACCCCAGGCAAAATGAGCCCCTTCGCGTTTTTCAATTCCTTTGGATCATCGGAAATAATGTACTCATAGCGCAATCGCTCTAACGCTTTGCTGACGCTGTATAAGTTGCCCATTCCATAATCAATAATGCCAATCATCGTTACAACATCCCTTTCGTTGATGGAACGCCTTTGACGCGCGGGTCGATCATCGTTGCTTCATCGAGCGCGCGCCCTAACGCTTTAAACACCGCTTCAATCATATGATGCGTGTTGCGCCCGTAATGGACGATGACGTGCAAATTCATGCGCGCTTCTAGCGCCAATTTCCATAAAAATTCATGGACAAGCTCGACATCAAACGTTCCGACTTTTTCGCTTGGAAACTCTCCGCGAAACTCGAAATGCGGACGGTTGCTTAAATCGACGATGACTTGAGCGAGCGCTTCATCCATCGGCACAAACGCGTTTCCGTAACGTTTTATTCCTTTTTTATCGCCGAGCGCCTCCCGCAGCGCCTGACCGAGACAAATCCCGATATCTTCGGTCGTATGGTGATCATCCACCTCCGTATCACCTTTGGCGGTGACCGTTAAATTAAAGTGGCCGTGCTTTGTAAACAAATCGAGCATATGCGTTAAAAACGGCACGCCGGTATCCAGCTCCGCTTTTCCTTCCCCGTCAATGACAAACTGCAGCTGAATATCCGTTTCCTTTGTCGTTCTCGAAATCGATGCATGCCTTACCATAACCTATGTCCCCCTTATTTTTTAAAACGTTCTTCAACGGCGCGCGCATGTGCTTCAAGCCCTTCAAGTCTGGCAAACGCCGCGATTTTTTCCGCGTTTTGCTTTAGCGTCGGCTCGCTGTAAAAAATGATGCTCGATTTTTTCACAAATTCATCCACGCTTAATCCGCTCGAAAACCGGGCTGTACCGTTCGTCGGCAGCACGTGGTTCGGACCGGCGAAGTAATCGCCAACCGGCTCCGAGCTGAAGCGCCCTAAAAAAATCGCTCCCGCATGGCGGATTTGACCAAGGAGTTGCATCGGTTCGGCTGTCATTACTTCCAAATGCTCCGGTGCTAATTCATTCACAACTTCGACCGCTTCCGCAAGCGTTTCTGTGACGTAAATGGCTCCGTAGTTCTCGAGCGACGCAGAGGCAATCGCTTTGCGCGGCAGCGTCTCCAGCTGTTTTTCGACCTCGCGTGCGACTGCAAGCGCCAATTTCATCGATGGAGTAACGAGAATCGCGGAAGCGCGTTCATCGTGCTCGGCTTGCGACAACAAATCAGCGGCAATTTCGTTCGCCTTTGCCGTTTCATCCGCCAACACGACGATTTCGCTCGGTCCGGCAATCATATCAATCGCGACTTGCCCGAACACTTCGCGTTTCGCGAGCGCCACGTAAATGTTGCCTGGCCCGAAAATTTTATCGACCGGACGAATCGTCTCCGTTCCGTATGCAAGCGCGGCAATCGCCTGCGCACCGCCGATTTTATAGATTTCTTTCACTCCTAATTCGTTCGCCGCCACTAACACGCCGGCCGGAAGCGTTCCGTCTTTATTTGGCGGAGAGGTGATCACAATTCGTTTGACCCCTGCTACTTGGGCAGGAATGACATTCATAAGCACCGATGACGGGTAGGCGGCTGTCCCTCCTGGAACGTACAATCCAACCGCATCAAGCGGCGTTATTTTCTGACCAAGCATCGTGCCGTCTTCTTTTGTCATGATCCATGACTCTCTCTTTTGACGCTCATGATAATCGCGAATGTTTTCCGCCGCCTCTTGGATGATCCGAAGCACTTCTGCGCTTACGTTCTGATACGCTCTTTCTATTTCTTCGTTTGTCACGCACAGCGAATCAAGGCGGACGCCATCGAATTTTTCCGTATAACTTTTTAGCGCTTCATCACCGCGAGCGCGCACATCGGCAATAATCTCCAGAACCTTACTGCGCTGTTCTTCCGTCCCTGATTCAATCGTACGGCGCAATGATACACGGTTTGTCACTCGTTCGATTTTCACGTTTGCTCTCTCCTTCATTGCGGAATGACTTCGGATAAACGATGAACTAGTTCATCGACCGCTTCGTCTTTCATGCGGTAGCTGACCGGATTGACGATTAATCGTGAGGTGACATCAGCGATTTTCTCCAATTCCACCAGCCCGTTTTCTTTCAGCGTCCGTCCGGTCGAGACAATATCAACAATGCGGTCGGCAAGCCCAATCAGCGGAGCGAGCTCAATGGAGCCATTCAACCGAATAATTTCGACTTGCTCGCCTTGTTCGCGAAAATAGCTAGAGGCGATATTTGGGTATTTCGTCGCTACGCGCGGCGCGATTTGATTCATGCGCACACCCGGCAATCCTGCCACCGCTAAATGACATTTGCTAATCTTTAAATCTAACAGCTCGTACACATCGCGCTCTTCTTCCATCATCACGTCTTTACCGGCAATGCCTAAATCGGCCACCCCATGTTCCACATAGGTGACGACGTCCATCGGCTTGGCGAGAATAAAGCGCATGTTTTCTTCCGGAACTTCAATCATTAGTTTTCTTGACTCGGCAAATTCCGGCGGAAGCGTATAGCCTGCTTTGCGGAGCAATTCAAGCGCTTCGCCGAAAATCCTCCCTTTCGGCATCGCAATCGTCAACATCGTTTATCACTCCTCATGAGTGTTGATTATCCAATTATGAAGGTATAATAGTGTAGCAATAAGTCTATATAGGTCTATATAGTCAGGGGGAACAAAGAGTGAACTCAGCTTTTCTGCCGGAGTCGGCAAGCCAATGCTTGCCGACTGGTCATGCGTCGCATGCCCATCCCCAACGGCGAACGCCTTGCGGACAAATTGGATTTGTCCGCCAGCGTCCCTGTTTTGGGATTACGGCAGAAAAGCCATGTATAAACAAACGGTAATTTTTTGCGAATCAACGCGCCTGATCACTCCTTTTCTGTGCTGCCAAGCAAATAAGTAATTGGCTTATACCGTTTGCTGTAGGCATCAATATCACGGATTCCAGAAATATGCTGAAGCACCACGCGCTTTCCTTCCCGCCGCTTTGTTCTCGCAAGCTCAATCGCTTCAGCGAACCGCTCTTGGCTAAATACGATGCACTCGATCGCTGCCTCCTCCTCTGATTCCCCGAGCGCCTCGATTAATCGGTCGACGCGAATGCCAAACCCGGTCGCTGGGGCTTTCCGAGAAAATTTCTCCAACAGCTCGTCATAACGGCCTCCATTTCCAATTGGGAAGCCAACGTGTTCAGCATATACTTCAAATAAAATGCCCGTATAATAACTCATATGGCTAACAAGCGTCATATCGATTTTCACTACATCATCAACGCCATATAGTTGAAGCGCGTTCGAAAGTTCGCAAAGATCGTCGACCGCTCGCTTTCCTTCCTCGCTATGAACAAGCTCCTTGGCTTCTTCCATCGTCATGTCGTTGCCGTGTAAATGCAATAATTGAAGCAGGCGCTTTTGGTCAATGGAAGAAAGGGGCAGAGACTTCACATGCTCCCTATAGCCAACGTAATTTTTCTCGTATAAAAAGCGGCGCAATACGCTGGCACGTTCTTCATTCCCTACAATTTCTAAAAACAAAGCGTTGACGTAGCCGATATGACCGATCGTCACCGTGAAATGCTGTAGCCCAGCCTGCCTGAGCGCCGCAATCATGACACTAATCACTTCCGCATCCGCTGCGACCGTGCCGTCCCCAATGCATTCGACACCGATTTGTTCAAATTCCGCCGGGCGTCCTCCCTCGCGCTGCTGGGCGCGGAACACGTTGGCGTTATACGCAAGGCGGAGCGGATTGCCTTCCTTGTAAAGACGGGAAGCAGCCAGCCTTGCGATCGGAGCGGTCATATCGGGACGAAGGACAAGGGTATGACCTTGCTGGTCAAGCAGTTTAAACAACTGATGGTCGTCAATCGCCGATACGGTCCCGACTGTCTCGTAATATTCCAATGTCGGCGTTTCGATCAATTCATATCCCCATGTTTCAATTTCACGAATCATCGCCTGGCGAACACGTTTTTTTATTTCATATAAAAACGGCAATGTATCACGCATGCCTAACGGTTTTTCGAACATAAACAACTTTTTGGTCATGTTCACACGTCCTTTATGATATATACTTTAGTTTGCTAATATGGTAGAGAAGTGAAGTTATTAGTAGTTTACTCCTCATTTATCCGCTCGTCAACTATGAAAATTTCCAATTGCAGCGAGCAAGATGAAAAACTGTCTTGTAACGCAAGAACCTTAAGCGCCATATTTTTGTTTCTTGCGGATGGTTGAAATAGTCGTAACCACTACGGATACGATAAAACCGATGATGAGCGGAATCGTAATAACTCCGATTCCTTGTTCCATGACAATTTCATTTCCTTGTTCATAATACCCCTTCAAATAGAAAATTCCTTTCCCGATTTTTTGATTGATTTCTAAATCAAACTGGTTGATAAAAATCATGATAATACTAAATACAATTACTGTTGTCGATGTAAAAATACGAACAAACATGTTGATCTTTTTTCTCATTGTTTCTCTTCCACATTTTGTTTTTAAAATAAGGAATTTTCCGATATTTCCGCTTATGAGAAAAGAGCACCGCTTTTCTTTTTTATGCTGAAAGGATAAGGGTGCTCTCGTTTTATTGTTCGCTCTTGCGCCTTTCCATTTCTTCTTTCGTATAAACGATGCGCATCGGATTGCCGGCGACAAACGCACCGGCAGGCACATCTTTATGGACGACCGTGCCGGCGGCGATGATGGCGCGATCGCCAATCACCACGCCGGGAAGCACCGTCGAATTGGCGCCGATCATCACTTCGTCCCCAATAATCACATCGCCAAGGCGGTATTCATCAATTAAATATTCATGCGCCAAAATCGTCGTATTGTAGCCAATGATGCAATTGCGGCCGATTTGAATTTTTTCTGGAAACATAATATCCGGCATGACCATAAAGGCAAGCGCCGTTTTTTCCCCGATTTTCATGCGCAGAAACGTGCGGTACAGCCAGTTTTTCACCGCTAAAAACGGCGTGTAGCGCCCGATTTGGATAATGATCACGTTTTTAAGCACTTTCCAAAACGACACCGTTTTATAAATCTGCCATAAGGAATTTGCGCCTGATACCGAATATTTCGTCGTCCGCCTCACTCGTTTTTCACTCCTACAATCGCCAGCAAATCGCTCATTTTTTCCAGCATAAAATCCGGTTCATATTGTTCCAAATACTCCCGTCCTTTAATCGCCCATGCCACTCCCGCCGTTTTCGTGCCAGCGCGTTTTCCCGCTAAAATATCGTGATAATTGTCGCCGACCATTAACGCTTCATCCGGCGTGGATTGCAGCAAGTCCAGCGCTTTATAAATTGGCTCTGGGTCCGGCTTTGCATGTTTGACGTCATCGAGCCCGATGACGCAGTCGAAAAATGGTTCTAGTCTCGTTTTCTTTAATCCCATCACTGCCGTTTGATGAATTTTTGTCGTTACCACGCCGAGACGAAACCCGTTTTGATGCAGCGTTTCAATCGTTTCATACACCGTTTCAAATTCACGGATGAGCGCGTCATGCTGCGCATGATTGAATGCGCGATACGTATCAATCATTTCTTGTACGCGCGACGGATCCAATGCGTTGAACGTTTCATAAAGCGGAGGGCCAATAAACGGCAAGACATCCTCGCGTTTATATTTGCCTGGATAATATTTTTCTAACGTATGTAAAAACGATTGAATAATTAATTCATTGGTATCGATCAATGTTCCATCGAGATCAAATAATATTGTACGAATGGTCATACTGCAGCTTCCTTCCTTTTTGTATCTTCGACACGATTCCAAATAAAGCTAATAAACATGGTTAATAAAATAGCGGTGACCAGCCGAATGACAAGCAGCGGCCATACCGGAATTCCAAGCGGAACAAATACGAGCGTATCTTCTATAACGGCGTGGCAGGACACAAGAAAAATAAAGGCCAATGTTAAATCGCGTTTTGATACGCCGTCTTCTTTTACCGCCTGAATCATCACTCCCGCACCATACGCTAAACCGAACACGAGTCCGGCCGCCAATGTCAAAGAGGTATTTTCTTTCATGCCGAGCAATTTCGTCACCGGCGCCATCCAACGCGAAAAAATATGAATCCATTTTAACTCTTTTAATATTTGAATTCCAATCATAAGCGGAATAACAATCACCGCTAACTGCACAATCCCAAGGCACGCTTTTTTCAACCCGGCAAGCAAAATAGCTCCCCAGCTTGTCAGCTGCTCTGGAGAATTGGAAACAAAGCCGTATTGCGCCGTTTCACTTCCTCCTTGCCAAAGATAATGAATCAATAGAGCGGAAACAAGCGCGAGCCCGACGCGAACAATAACCATTAGCGCAACGCTCATACCGGTGCGCGACGCGACGGTCGACTCGATGAGCAAGTTATGGGAAAACGAAAGCATAACCGCCAAAATCAACACTTCTTTTACTGTTAAGTGCAGTGTCAGTATGGCGCCGATTGCGGCGTACAAGTTTAATAAGTTGCCGAGCACAAGCGGGATGGCCGCATCTCCCGGAAGCCCGATCCATTTCATAAATGGAGTGACCAGCTGAATGATCCATTGCAGCACGGGGGTATGCTGTAAAATGGACATGATGAGCGTAATGGGAAAAATCACTTTTCCGAGCGTCCACGTCGTTTGCAGGCCAACCGCGAATCCCCTTTGTAATATTCCGACCATTCTCTTCTCCCCTTTTCTAATCGTTATACCGCTCTTTTGCTAATCCTTTTACTCTGCGAAATACCCATAAACAGACTGAAAGTATAATGAGTGCAACGGAAACGACTCGCGCGATGCGAAGATGGCCCGCTAGCATTAAACTATCGGTGCGCATTCCTTCAATGAAGAAACGTCCGATGGAATACCAAATAAGATAGCTGAGGAATAACTCGCCGCGCCGCAAATTAACGCGCCGCAGCCACAACAGCAGCAAAAAGCCCGCTAAATTCCAAAGCGATTCGTACAAAAATGTCGGATGGTAATATTGTCCGTTAATATACATTTGATTAATAATAAAATCCGGTAAATGCAAGCTTTCGAGAAACTCCCGCGTTACCGGACCGCCATGCGCCTCTTGGTTCATAAAATTGCCCCAGCGTCCGATCGCCTGCCCTAAGATAATGCTTGGCGCCGCAATGTCCGCCAGCTTCCAAAATGAAAGCCCTCTCACTTTCGCAAAAACGATCCCTGTTGCGACCGCGCCGATCAATCCGCCGTGAATTGCAAGACCGCCTTCCCAAATTTTCGGTATTTCCGATAAATGTTTTGAATAATAATCCCATTCAAAAATCACGTAATAGACGCGCGCACACAAAATCGCGATCGGCACTGCGAACAAGACGAGATCGACAAATGTTTCTTTCGGGAGTCCGCGCCGCGCCCCTTCTCTTGTCGCCAGCCATAATCCGATCAATACCCCCGTTCCGATAATGACACCATACCAATAAATGGTAATCGGACCGAGATGCAAAAAGACACGGTCTAGCGGTTGAATCGTCGAATCCATCAATTCTCCTCCTAACTGTTATTCGTAATCATGCTCGCCATCTTCAATCGCATCGGTTAGACGTGCGGAAAACTCTTCCGCTGCGTTGACCCCCATCCGTTTTAAACGGAAATTCATCGCGGCCACTTCGACAATCACAGCTAAATTTCGTCCCGGCCGAACCGGTATCGTTAATTTCGTTAATTCTGTATCCAAAATTTTTACTTTTTCTTCTTCCAACCCGAGACGATCATATTGTTTATTCGGATCCCAAAGTTCCAAATCGATCACTAACGAAATGCGTTTATGCGTCCGCACCGCTCCAGCGCCAAATAATGTCATCATATTAATAATGCCTAACCCGCGAATTTCGAGCAAATGCTCAATCAACTCCGGCGCGCTGCCAACGAGCACCCCTTCATCTTCTTGGCGAATTTCCACACAGTCATCCGCGACAAGCCGATGGCCGCGCTTGACTAATTCCAAAGCTGTTTCGCTTTTGCCGACCCCGCTTTTTCCCGTAATTAATACTCCAACGCCGTAAACGTCGACCAACACGCCGTGAACCGCCGTTGTCGGAGCCAATTTGCTTTCTAAATAGTTCGTCAAACGGCTCGAAAGCCGGGTCGTTTTCATCGTCGAACGCATCACCGGCACCGATTGCCGTTCGGAAGCTTCGATCAGTTCCGGCGGCACTTCCAATCCGCGCGATATGATAATCCCTGGAGTAATATCGGTACAAAGCCGCTCCATTCTCATCTTTTTCTCTTCTAGGCTTAACGTTTCATAAAATGAAAGCTCTGTTTTTCCTAATAATTGAATTCGCTCTGCTGGATAATACGTGAAATAACCTGCCATTTCAATACCAGGACGAGACAAATCGCTTGTCGTAATCGGACGATGAATTCCTTCCGCTCCGCTTACTAATTCCAACTGAAACTTTTCGATAATGTCTTTTGTACGCACTTTCGGCATGTCGGCATTTCTCCCCTTTCTTTGTCTTTTTCCATTTTAGCACTTTTCTTTCTCGCGTTGAATCAAAAAGAGGCGGATCCCTTCGTTCCGCCTCTCATACTTATTTTTGCCGCAACGGCTCAATAATCGCTTTTTGAATAAGTAAATGGAAAAAGGAAAGAACAATCGAAGCAAGCAGTGCGGTGCCAAACCCATTTATTTCAAACGCATTCCCCATTAATGCTGCTGTCATCATCAAGGTAATGGCATTAATGACAAATAGAAACAATCCAAGTGTTAAAATCGTTACAGGCAATGTTAATAAAATTAAAATGGGACGCACGACAACGTTTAAAATGGATAAAATCATGCTGGCGATAAAAGCGGCGCCGATGCCGCTAAATTGAATGGAATCAAAATATCCATCAATCGCCGCCAATAAAACCGTATTCACAAATACACCGATTAACCAATTGATCATCTACCATCACCGTCTTTTCATGATTTTCTTCTGTTACTCACTACCGCCCTCCATCATTTGCAGCGAAATCGATCCTGCTTTCGAATCCGCGCAAATATGAAGGGGCGGTTTTGAAGAATTTTCACACGCAAAACGAATCGTTTTTTGCGCAGTTTCTTGTTTTTCCTCCACAGGTGATACGTTCAGATGCTCGCAGATCAATCCGCCAAGGTTTGTTCTCATTTCTCCTTCTAAACATATATCGCGAGGAAGAAACAATGCAATGTTTCCCGTTACCGTTTTTCCGGTAATAACCCCATCTTTTCTTCCCGTTGCATACGTAATTCCGCCGCTGAATGTCCGTAAACGCACGTAGCGGTAATTCCCGTTCAGTTTAATTTCCCCATGAATCGTTTCTGCTTCGACTTCCTCGATCGCGCTATGTTCCAATACAATGGCCCCATTTGCCGTTTCTAATTCCGCTTCTTCCGCGAACAAGTGTTGAAGCGTGATCGAACCGTTCACGTTTTTGAGATGCAGCTCTTTTGCATGCAGACGCTCGATATCGATATCCCCGTTAAAAATCCGGCATTTGACGTCTTGATAACGTGCTTGCGGAACATAGATTATCGCATTTGTTTTCATAAACGGTTTCGCAATGGAAAAGCGAAAACGCCCATTTTGCACAAGAAACAACGTCTCCTCTATAAATGACTTCTTCGCCGCATCCAGTGATTCGGAACGATAAACTTTTGCTTCACATTCGATGCGAACGTCCGCTTGGTCCCACGGCAATACCTTGATATTACCATTAGCGATATGCACATCGATTTCCTGCAAAGCAGCATTGCTTTGCTGAAAAACATGTCTCACTTCAAAGGCATTCGCAAACGGAAAGTCAAACTCTTTCACTTTTTTTACGGTCGCATCGAAAAAATCAAACAGTTTCTCTTTCAATGACGCCATTTTTACAGAGTGCTGCTTCGAATTCGAATGAGACTGGGACGAATGAAGAGGTCCGAACAGCTCGCTGCCGCTTTTTTGTTCATCCAGCTGCTCAAGCAGCGCAAGCGCCTCTTCTACTGTAAGCTTCCCTTCCTTCACCATTTTTAATATGCGTTTTTTCTCTTCCATCGTTGATCCCCTCCCATTATGTTATTTTAACACCTGAATCCCTTTGATAATATTCCAAACGACAACGACCAAGTTTACGACCCCCGCTATAGCAAAACCGAGCCATACTAGGCCGCTGCCGACCCAAAATGACACATCGCTGCCTCCCCCCTGTCAATCCTGCAAAAATAGCACTGATGATAAACAACAAAATGGTCGCGGCTGGAATCAAATGGGAAAGAAACGCTTTTTTCGCGTGTTGTTTCACTGCTTGATCATCGGCGACAAAGTAAACGACAATCGGAAAGATGAATCCAGCAAAGAAAATACTGAAATAACATAATGATGCAAGCACTTTATTGGAATTCACGAAAACTCCCCCTTTGTTTTTATATACGACCGCGATCAAGAAAAGTTTCTCAGGAGATGCGATATGAACCTCCCCCACTTATCGAAGTGGGGGTTTCCTGTTTTCCCTTCGGGGTGGATGCGTGATAGGATGGT
>NZ_QCWL01000001.1:107851-132214 GCF_003064505.1 Geobacillus sp. LYN3
TCTATCGAAAATCAAAAAAGAAGGGAGAAACAAAAAAGAAGCCATTCATCCCCCACCTGTAGAGGTGGGGGATGAATGGCTAATTTATGTTAAAGAAAAACAAAACGGCAAAGGCTTATGCCCTTGCCGTTTCATATAACGCGCGCATTCGTTCGCGGTCGCGCTCCAATATCGGTTTTAAATAGCGTCCGGTGTACGAACTTTCTACTTCGGCCACTTCTTCCGGCGTTCCTTTCGCAACAATTTGCCCGCCATGATCGCCGCCTTCTGGCCCGAGATCGATAATGTAGTCCGCCGTTTTAATAACATCGAGATTATGCTCAATCACAAGAACGGTATCCCCGTTATCAACTAAGCGCTGCAACACTTTCAATAAACGGGAAATATCATCAACGTGAAGCCCGGTCGTTGGCTCATCTAAAATATAGAGCGTCCGGCCATTTGAGCGGCGATGCAATTCAGATGCTAATTTGACACGCTGCGCTTCTCCTCCCGACAATGTCGTTGCCGGCTGTCCGAGCTTCATATACCCTAAGCCGACATCATATAGCGTCTGTAATTTCCGTTTAATTTTCGGGATATTTTCAAAAAACTCAAGTGCGTCTTCCACAGTCATATCAAGCACTTCCGCAATATTTTTTCCTTTGTACGTTACTTCCAGCGTCTCACGGTTATACCGTTTACCATGACATACTTCGCATGGAACGTACACGTCCGGCAAAAAGTGCATCTCAATTTTAATAATGCCGTCCCCGCGGCACGCTTCACACCGTCCGCCTTTCACGTTGAAGCTGAATCGGCCTTTTTTATATCCGCGCACTTTCGCTTCATTCGTCGCCGCGAACACTTCGCGAATGTCGTCAAATACGCCGGTATATGTCGCTGGATTGGAACGCGGCGTACGACCGATCGGCGATTGGTCAATGTCAATAACTTTATCTAAATGCTCAATCCCTTTAATCGTTTTATGCTCGCCTGGCTTTGCCTTCGCGCCATGCAGTTTTTGCGCAAGCGCCTTATACAAAATTTCATTGACGAGCGTGCTTTTTCCAGAACCAGATACGCCCGTGACTGCGACAAATGTACCGAGCGGAATTTTGACAGACACGTTTTTTAAGTTATTTTCCTTCGCGCCAACAATTTCGACCCAGCGTCCGTCCGGCTTGCGGCGCTCGGCTGGGATCGGGATGAATTTTTTCCCTGATAAATATTGTCCAGTCAGTGAGTTTGGATTGTCCATCACTTCTTGCGGCGTTCCAGCAGCGACAACCTCGCCGCCATGAATGCCCGCACCCGGCCCAATATCAATTAAATAATCCGCGGCAAGCATCGTATCTTCATCATGTTCAACAACAATAAGCGTATTGCCGATATCGCGCATGCTTTTTAACGTTGCAATCAAGCGGTCATTATCGCGCTGATGAAGTCCGATCGACGGCTCGTCCAAAACATACAGCACTCCTGTTAAGCGCGAGCCGATTTGCGTCGCCAGACGAATGCGCTGCGCTTCTCCGCCGGAAAGCGTCCCAGCAGAACGGTTTAATGTTAAATAGTCGAGGCCGACGTTCTTTAAAAAGCCGAGCCGCTCACGTATTTCACGCAAAATGAGATGGGCGATTTTCTTTTCTTTTTCGCTTAACTGCAAGTTTTGGAAAAACTCAAGCGCCTCCATAACCGATAATGCCGTCACTTCGCCGATATGTTTGCCGCCGACAAGCACGGCGAGGCTTTCTTTTTTCAGGCGGTTTCCTTTACAAGTCGGGCATGGCTGATGCGCCATATATTTCTCCATTTGTTCGCGAACATAATCAGAGCTTGTTTCACGGTAGCGGCGCTCGACGTTCGGAATAACGCCTTCAAAAACGATATACTGCTCGCAAACTTGTCCGAAATCGTTCTGGTAGCGAAAGTAAATTTTCTCGCCGCCGCTTCCGTATAAAATTTTATCAAGCTGCTCCTTCGGCAAGTCTTTTACCGGCACATCCATGTCAATGCCGTAATGGTTGCACACCGCTTCTAACAGCTGCGGATAATATTGTGAGCTTTGCGGCTCCCACGGAGCAATCGCATGCTCGCGCAGCGTCAGTTCATCATTGGGGATGACTAAATCCGGATCCACCTCGAGCTTCGCGCCAAGCCCATCGCAGTCCGGGCAGGCGCCGTACGGACTGTTAAATGAAAACATGCGCGGCTCTAGCTCTCCAATCGAGAAGCCGCAATACGGACATGCATGCTTTTCACTAAACAACAGCTCTTCCTCGCCAATGACATCAATAAGCACTTTTCCGTCCGCAAGCTTCAAGGCCGTCTCTAATGAATCTGCCAAACGTGCAGCAATTCCTTCCTTAATAATAATGCGGTCCACGACGACCTCAATCGAATGTTTTTTATTTTTCTCAAGTTCAATATCTTCCGTGAGTTCCCGCATTTCTCCGTCCACGCGCACGCGCACATATCCTTGTTTTCGAATATCTTCCAGCGTTTTTGCGTGCGTTCCTTTCCGCCCGGAAACGACGGGAGCGAGAATTTGCATTTTTGTCCGTTCCGGATAAGCAAGAAGCCGATCGACCATTTGTTCGATCGTTTGTGACTTAATTTCAATGTCATGTTCTGGGCAAACCGGCCGGCCGATGCGGGCAAACAAAAGCCGCAAATAATCGTAAATTTCCGTGACGGTTCCGACAGTGGAACGAGGATTGCGGCTCGTTGTTTTTTGGTCAATCGAAATGGCCGGCGACAGCCCTTCAATCGCATCGACATCCGGCTTATCCATTTGCCCTAAAAACTGGCGGGCGTACGCCGACAATGATTCGACGTACCGCCGCTGTCCTTCCGCATAAATCGTATCGAACGCAAGCGACGATTTCCCCGAACCGGACAATCCTGTCAATACGACGAGTTTATCGCGGGGAATTTCCACATCGATATTTTTTAAATTATGAGCTCTTGCGCCTTTTACGATGATTTTATCGGTTGCCATAGACTCCAATCATCCTTCCGCTTTTAACTCAAAAATAATATCACGCAATTGGGCAGCACGCTCGAAATCAAGCGCTTTTGCTGCTTCTTTCATTTCTTTTTCTAAATCGGCAATAAGCTTTTCTCGTTCTTTCTTTGCCATCTTGCCGTAAGATGGTTTCGTATCGTACGTTTCTTTCTCTTCCGCCGCGTAAGTCGCACGGATGACATCGCGAATTTCTTTCTTCACCGTCTGCGGAACGATGCCGTGCTTTTTGTTATACGCTTCTTGAATCGCACGGCGCCGTTTCGTTTCGTTGATGGCAATTTCCATCGATTTTGTAATCGTATCGGCGTACATAATGACATGGCCGTTGGCGTTTCGCGCCGCACGCCCAATCGTTTGAATAAGCGAACGTTCCGAGCGCAAAAAGCCTTCTTTATCCGCATCGAGAATGGCGACAAGCGATACTTCCGGAATATCCAATCCTTCCCGCAACAAGTTAATCCCGACGAGCACATCGTATTTGCCCATGCGCAAATCGCGAATAATTTCAATGCGCTCGAGCGTTTTAATTTCGGAATGTAAATACGCAACTTTAATGCCGACTTCTTTTAAGTAATCCGTTAAATCTTCCGCCATTTTCTTCGTTAACGTCGTAACGAGAGTGCGTTCATTCCGCTTGATCCGCTCATGAATTTCTCCGATTAAATCATCGATTTGCCCTTCAATCGGACGAACGTCAATCGTTGGATCCAACAGCCCTGTCGGACGAATAATTTGTTCCACAACTTCCGGGCTATGTTCCAGCTCGTACGGACCAGGTGTCGCGGAAACATAAATAATTTGGTTAATTTTTTGTTCAAACTCCTCAAACGTTAACGGGCGGTTATCGAGGGCAGATGGCAGACGGAAGCCATGATCGACAAGCACTTGCTTGCGCGCCCGGTCTCCGTTATACATGCCGCGAATTTGCGGCAATGTCACGTGTGACTCATCGATGATAATCAAAAAATCATCTGGAAAATAATCAAGCAGCGTGTACGGCGTCGAGCCTGGCGGACGCAACGCTAAATGCCGGGAGTAGTTTTCAATCCCTGAGCAAAAGCCCATTTCTCTCATCATCTCTAAATCGTAACGAGTCCGTTGCTCAAGCCGCTGCGCTTCTAACAGTTTTCCTTGTTCCCGCAATTCGCGCAGCCGCTCTTCTAATTCTTTTTCAATATTTTCGATCGCTAAACGCATTTTTTCTTCACGCGTAACGAAGTGGGATGCCGGGAAAATCGCGACATGCTCGCGTTCTGCGATAATTTCCCCCGTCAATGCGTCGACTTCGCGAATGCGGTCAATTTCATCGCCAAAAAATTCAACGCGAATACAATGCTCGTCCCGAGAAGCAGGAAAAATCTCGACGACATCTCCGCGAACACGGAACGTTCCGCGCTGAAAATCAATGTCGTTCCGTTCATATTGGATATCGACAAGGCGGCGCAATAAAGCGTTGCGCTCGATTTCCATCCCGACGCGCAACGACACAACCAGTTCGCGATATTCTTCCGGTGATCCTAATCCGTAAATGCACGATACACTGGCGACAATAATCACATCGCGCCGCTCAAATAGCGCTGATGTTGCCGAGTGCCGTAACTTATCAATTTCATCGTTAATGCTTGCATCTTTTTCAATATACGTATCGGTCTGCGGCACATACGCCTCCGGCTGATAATAATCGTAATAGCTGACAAAATATTCAACCGCGTTGTTTGGAAAAAACTCTTTTAACTCGCTGTACAACTGCCCCGCTAACGTTTTATTATGGGCAATCACAAGCGTCGGTTTGTTCACCTCTTTAATGACGTTGGAAATCGTAAACGTCTTTCCCGTTCCTGTTGCCCCTAACAGCGTTTGATGCTTTACTCCTTTTCGAATTCCTTCGACCAATTTGGCAATCGCTTTTGGTTGATCTCCTTGCGGCTTATACGCCGACACTAACTCAAAACGGTCCCCCACGGATTCGACCTCCTGTTTCGTTTCATCTTATTTTTCATTGTAGCACATTGTTAAAAAAGATGCATAAAAAATACGAACTTATATTCGTTCCAAAATAGAAAGTACCTTCCAATGAAAAATGGCGGACAGCATTCGCCGTCCGCCGCTATTTAACTATTTTTTCAACTGTTTTACCATTTTTTTCGCATACAAAAACCCAACTGTCGTTGATACGATATCTGCTAGAATTTCATGCAGTTCGTCTGTATATCCTTTGAAATAGGAAGCAACCAATAGCGCGATGGTCAATAATGTTCCGATATAATGATTGTACGTAACACGGGTAAATAACAGTACAAGCAAACATGGCACAATTAACGAAACTATAAACCACATATGAAAAACTCCTTATTTAGACGGCTTCTAGCGCCCATTTTTCCCGTTCTTTTACAAACAGCAGCCCAAGCTCATGATGTTCATCTTCATATAACGCCCCTTGAACGAAACGAACTTCTCCATGTTCATTGACTACCTCTAATTTACAAAATGCGCGGTTTCGTTGCAACGCTTCATAAAACTCTGTTTCCGTTTTTACTGTCATTCCGTTCACTTTTGTGATGACTTCACCAATTTCTAGCTCCATTTTTTCCGCCTTGGAATTCGGAAGAATCCCTAAAATGACAAGCCCTTGTTCACGCTTCGAAAAATACGGAGGTTTCAAGCGATCTTGACGATGCTGGAAGAAAGCAAGCCACTCCCTTCCAATCAAGGCAAGCGCTGCCGCAATCATCGAAAGCGGCGCATACCAATAGCCTCCTATAGCAAACAAGCTGACAATCCATGCGAGCAACATCACTCTTTTTCCAGTTAAACGAATCGAAGCTTTTGGATGCATCCCTTGTACACGCTCAGAAAATCCGATCAAAAACGGCACAAGCATCAGTGAATAAGAATCGCCAGCAACAGGAAATAATGGCCACCATGAAAATGGAGACGGAAGTTCTCCTGTTACCGGAAGCAGCACAGGAACGAACCAGAGCCGCTGCGACCAATGTTCTCCGACAACAAAACCACGCTTGCTTTTCGCTAACTGTGGAGATGTTTCGATAGCGCCGTTTTGTAAAATAAGCCATGCTTCCACAAAAAGCAATAAAGCAAGCAAAATAGCAAGCGCAGCCATATTCGTCTCGCTAAGTTCCGGGAAAAAACGCTTTAAAGCTGGTGCCGTTTCTTTATCATTGGCAAGAATACTAACGATAAAAAACACAAGCCCCATCGTATACGCCGGGGAAAGCAGCCGCATTTGCATCGTTAATCCGATTGCGATCGTCACAAGCGCAATCATTGAAATAGCATCGCGCGGAAGCACGATGCCGATAGCAACCGCTGCTAACGACAAAATACCGCCGGCAACGAGGCCGCTTCGCCAAAAAAGCTTGCTTTCATGAAACATGTTGTATACGCGAATAGAAAAATAGCTTCTTTCCCGCTTCACCCGCCGCCATCCGATAACAAGCGCCAGTGCGATCCCATAATAAAACAACGGTTGCACAAGCAGCCGCCCAACGCCTTTGAGCGCCTCCAACACCCATATCGACATATCGCCGCCACCTCGCTATGTTCGCGATTCTTTATCTACTATTCTACCAAATCACTTTCATAAATCCTATGATCGCATACACATTTTTTTCAACATTATTTGTTTATTATTGGCGAATCCTTTCGCATAACGACTTTCTTTGCCGAATCCACACTAGTTTTGTCAAGCAGGAAGGGATTTCCGTCTTGATGGAAAATGATATAAAAGAGGATGAAAAAGGAGGAATCATTTAGATGGAATTAAAAACAAGCAGTGTCGCGAAGCGTCTTGGTGTATCACCGAAAACGATTCAGCGCTGGGTAAAGAAATATAATGTCCCGTGCCAAAAAAATGAAGCGGGACACTACGTATTCGATGCCGAAGCGGTTGCCTTGCTAGAACAAATTAAATTTGAACAAGGTGCTGCCCTAGAACCATGCATCAATCAAGAAAATCCGCAACATCCATTCTCCGCTGACGAGTTGTTCAACGTTTATATCGAACCACATCTCAATGAGTTTACCTCCCGCCTCCAAAATATCGAACAAAAGCTCAACGAAAAAGCGGACGATATCGTTTCCGTTCAGCTTTTGCATCATCGCCGAGAAATTGAAGAACTAGCCTCCCAGCTTCATTCACTCGAACAACGTATTGCCCGCTTAGAAGAAGACGTTAATAGAGAACAAGCGATTATAACGGAAAATGCAAAGCAAAAACCGAAACGCCGTGGCATCAGCCGCATTATGAGTCTATTTGTATAATCTCCCGCCTTCTCTCTTTTTTCTTTTCTAAAAAAAGAGAGAAGGAGTTTTTCTTTTAAAAAACTTCCTTTACATCTTCATTTATTCTTTATTGTTTTTTAACATTTTTCCCGAGAAGTCTCCCTTCCTCTAAACGGAGTGAAGGAGGAAGATAAATCAGGAGGTTTTTGATTCCCAAATACGAACATATGCGCTATAATTGAACCATCCATCAAACAAAGAAAGAAGGAAATGCTCATGCTTCGTGGCCAAAAAGTGTTCTTCCGGGCATCGAAAGCGGATTTGGACCGATTGTATGCCTGCAATCGGGAACCCGCCCGTGTTTGGAATGAATGTCTCCGCTTAGCAAAAGAACACTTTCTCCAACATGGATGCTGGATCACCAAAAGCGAGCTACAAAAACAAACGAAAAGGAAGTTCCATCTTCACAGCCAATCGATTCAATCCGTCTGCCACAAATACCTCTTCGCCAGAACCTCGCACACCAAGCCATCCAGCAAGGACAGCCTGCCCGCTATCCCTACAAGAAAAAGAAATACTTCCCAACGAAATGGGTGAAAGACGGTTTCAATGGGAATGGGACTCATCGGAGAATATATCGGAAAAATTTATCAAGAAGTAAAAAGACGGCCGAGGTTCAGGATTGAAAAAACATTGCATTCCCCATCGTTCTCGCCATCTTCCAAAAAAGAAAAAGTGCATCATTGAAAAAACGGGCAACCCTTAAAGGCAGTTGCCCGTTTCATTTCAATGAAACAGCACTTTCATCGCTGTTTTTAGTTGTACATCATTGTTGTCGTCGCGAATGGCGTCCATCACTTTTGCTTGTAATACTTCGGCTGTGTTTTTATCGATTTTTCCGGTTTGCGGGAGTTTATTTGCCTTTTGGAATGCTTTTACCGCCGACTCAGTTTCTTTGCTGAAGTAGCCGTCGGTGCGGCCAGGGTCAAATCCAAGTCCCTTTAACATTTGTTGCGCACTTTTTACTTGCTCATTGTTCATATCAAAGGAAAGCTCTTTTTCGATATGAAGCGGACTAACGTGGAAGTAATCCGGCTGCTTTACTTCAACGTCCGGCTTAACACCTTTTTTATGAATCCAATGGCCATCCGGCGTCAGCCATTTATAGAGCGTTAATTTAATGTTGCTGCCATCCCCCATCGGAATCGCTTGCTGCACCGTTCCTTTTCCGAACGATGTTTCACCAACGAGCTTATATCCTCCCGCTTCTTTCATGGCACCAGCTAAAATTTCCGAAGCGGATGCGCTGCCTTTGTCAATTAACACGGCGATCGGATACGGTTTTTTCTTCGTTAAATCGGAATAAAAACGTTGTTTATCGCCATTGCGTTCTTCGATTTGTACATATGGTTTATCTTTCGGAATGAATTGTTTTAAAATTTCTTCCACACTTTGCAAATAGCCGCCTGGGTTGCCGCGCACATCAATGATTAACCCGTCGATATGCTTGCTTTCTAATTCTGCTAATTTCTTTTTAAAATCTTTTGCTGTATTTTCGGAAAACGATGTTACTTCTAAATAGCCGACTTTTTTCCCGTTATACGTTTTTACCGAATCATAAACCGTTTCAATCGGAATTTCGTCGCGGACTACTTTTACTTTAATCACTTCTTTTACACCGGGGCGAAGAATATCCAATTGTACCGTCGTCCCTTTTTCCCCGCGAATTTTCAACACGGCTTCATATAAATCAAGCCCTTCTAGACTCTCGCCATTCACCCGCAAAATTTGATCATTCGGTTTTAATCCCGCTTTTTCTGCCGGTGAGTTTTTAATCGGTGCGACAATCGTGACTTTTCCGTTAATCATGCTTACCTCGGCACCGATTCCTTCAAACGAAGAGTCAAGCGACTCCGTAAATTGTTCGCTTGTTTCTTCATCCATATAGACAGAATACGGGTCGTTCAGCGTGCTAATCATTCCTTGAATTGCGCCTTGGATGAGTTTATCATCATCAACTTTTTCAACATAGCGTTTTTTAATCAGCTCATAAGCTTGTTCGACTTTCTTCAGTTCTTTCTCGTCATCATTCGTTGCCGCTTTATCTGGCTCGGCCAGTGTTATTTCACGATCGCTGTCAGGCGCTGCAAGCTGCATGCCGGCATATGTTCCCCCGGCACCAACTAGCATCGATAAAGCCATAAGTATTGCGGTTGTTTTTTTATTCACAACTGTCTCCTCCTCACCTTATGCCATACAGGAAAGGCACCACACAGTAGGCCGTGCGATGCCTTTTATTTTTATCATATGACTAGCTTGTACATAGTATGATTACATTCTGTTTCTTTGCATTACTAGTTTACACATTTCCCATTGTTTTCTCAACCAAATAAGTTTGAAAAAAATGCACAACTTGCGTTTCGCAAGTTGTGCCATGTTCGTTACGGTAAATCGATGCAGCACGTTCGAAAATATTAATAACTCACTTATAAAAATAGTTCTAATAGAATAGGCAAAAAAGCCGAGCAATGTTTCACTGCTCGGCGTAACGGTTAAAAATTAATTAATATAATTAAGCGGATTTACCGCATTCGATTTTGCCAGATTCCACGCTCCGCGATGAAGTTCGAAGTGAAGGTGAGGCCCTGTCGAGCGGCCTGTGTTCCCCATATAGCCGATGACTTGCCCTTTGCGGACCGTTTGCCCTTCACCGACAAGACGAGCTTCAAGGTGGCCATATACCGTTGTGTATACTTGTCCATTAATCACATGAGTGATGAAAATGACGTTTCCATAACTGCTCGAATAATACGAACGGAACACGTATCCGTCAGCCGCTGCCACAACAGGAACAACAGCAGCAGTTTTACCAATATCGATTCCTGGATGAAAATCACTTCCACCAAAACGGTAACCGAATCCTGATGTAATCGGACCATTCGCTGGTCTCATAAACGCTCCGCTTGTAACGGGTGGAACGTTTGATGTATCTCGGGAACTAGATGCGCCGCTGCTATTTTCACTTCCGGACGGCGTATTTTCATTTTCGGAAGGCGCACTTTCATTTCCTGATGAATATGTATGTCTAGCAGCCGCTCTGCGTTTCGCTTCTTCTTCAGCACGCTTTTTCTCCATTAGCTGCTGAAGCTGATATTTCATCGCTGCTTCTTGTTTTCTCAACAATTCTTGTTCTTCCGCAAGCGCCATTTTTTTATCATGGTGTTCTTGTTCTTCTTGTTTCAAATGTGCCATTAATTGATTCTTTTGCTTCATTTGCTCGCTTAATTTTTGTTTCAGCTGCTCTAGTTCTTTTAAGTTTGATTGAAGACTAGCTAGTTTATCCGTAAGTTCCTTTTCTTTTTTCTCTTTTAATGCTTTATCCGCTTGTTGTTCGCGGATAATTTGTTTGTCCGCCTCAAAAATGGTGGTGACAGCGCTCATGCGGTCAATAAAATCGCTAAAGCTTTGCGCTCCGAGCAATACTTCAAGATAACTGATGACTCCGCCGCTCTCTTGCAAAGAACGAACACGCTCTTTCAAAATCTCATTTCGTTTTTCAATGCGCGCTTGCACTTCGGCAATTTCACGCTTCAATGTTTCAATATCTTGTTCTGTTTGTTGAATATCAGCGGATAAGTTGCGAATTTTTCCACTCGTTTCTTCCACTGCTAAATCGAGTTTTTTAATTTCTTCGGAGAGCTCTTTTTGTTTGGATTGCAGTTTTTGAATTTCTTGATTAGCATCATTTATTTTCTCTTGTACCGCGGACTGCTTTGAACGAATGTTGTTAATCGCATCCCGTTTTTCTTGAATATCCCGGTCGCTTACCGCATTGGCAAAGTGCGGGAAAACACCAAAACTTAACGCCGCAGCTGCGGCAAGCGCCAGTACTTTCCTGCTTTTCATCAATTGATTCCCCTCTCCCTTATGGTGATGATCTTTTTCTATCAGACTTTCAAAAACTTACGGACAGACATCATGCTTCCCCAAACGCCGATGCATGCACCGATAAGCAATAAAAGCAAGCTGATTTGCCACATAAACGGATAAAATGGAAGAAGCTCTACAAATGGAATCGTAATTTTCGGCTCTAAAAATTTGTAAATGTTATAATAAACGGCCATGATCGACACGATTGGAAAAACCGCACCGATGACGCCAAGCCACAATCCTTCCAAGAAAAACGGCCAACGAATAAATCCGTTTGTCGCTCCTACTAATCTCATAATCTCAATTTCGCGCCGCCGCGCAAAAATCGTAATTTTAATGGTATTGGAGATTAAAAACATCGCGGTAAACAATAGACCGATGATTAACACAAGCCCGATGTTTCGCGCCGCTTTCAACGTGCTGAATAATTTTTCTACTTGGCCTTGACCGTAGTTCACTTTGTGGACAAACTGGAACTTTTCAATTTGTTTGGCCACTTTGATCGTGTCTGTCGGTTTTTCTGTTTTCACCACATACACATCGCTTAGCGGGTTGTCTTGTTCAAACAAACGGAACGAAGAGCCTTCTTCGCCAAAACTTTTAATTAAATTTTTCAATTCTTGTTCTTTCGAAGAATAACGTATTTCCTTCACTTGAGGGATCGCTTCAATCTGCGCACGAAGCGTTTGTTTATCTTGATTGTTCGCCGTTACATCAATATGGACGCGAATTTCGACATCATTTTCGATTTTTTTCGCAAAATGGTTCATATTAAACATGACAACTAAAAACACGCCGACTAATAGCAACGTAACAGTCACCGCACTGATGGAAGCGAACGTCATCCAGCCGTTTCTGCCAAGACTTTTCATGCTTTCCCGCACGTGGCGCTTTAGGGTACTAATCCTCATAACCGTATTCTCCCTTCGCCTCATCACGGACGATTTTCCCATTTTCCATTGCGATGACACGGCGTCTAATCGTATTTACAATTTCACGGTTATGTGTTGCCATGACGATCGTTGTGCCGCGATTATTAATTTTTTCAAACAACTCCATAATCCCCCATGATGTTTCTGGGTCTAAATTCCCTGTCGGCTCATCTGCAATCACAATTTTAGGAGAGTTCACAATCGAGCGTGCAATAGAAACTCGTTGCTGCTCTCCTCCGGAAAGTTCATCTGGATAGGATCGCACCTTATGTTTTAATCCGACTAATTCGAGTACTTCCATCACTTTCTTGCGAATCACTTTCGGCGATTCTTCAATTACTTCCAAAGCAAACGCTACATTTTCATATACCGTTAGCTTAGGAAGCAATTTGAAGTCTTGAAACACTACTCCGATATGTCGCCGCAATAATGGAACTTTGCTGTCTTTTAATTTAGCGAGATTTACACCATTGACCATAATGGAGCCGCTTGTTGGTTTCTCTTCACGGTACATCATTTTCACAAGCGTTGATTTTCCCGCACCACTAGGTCCAACGATATAGACAAATTCTCCTTGTTTGATGCGAACATTCACCCCGTTTAGCGCTACTACGCCATTCGGATATGTCTTATATACATCTTGCATTTCAATCATGCTTAATCACCTAATCTCATTTTCATTGTTGTCATCACTCGAGCTGTTTCGCTATATTTCGAATCGATCGTACAAAATTCTGCAAAGTTTATTATAACATTATTTGTTACACTTGAGTTTTACATTTATATTTCAAATACATTACATAAGAAAAATCCGGCCCTTGTAGGTACCGGATTGAAAAGGTTTATTTTTTGGACGCAAGCCATTCCGCAACTTTATCAGCGTCTTCTCCTTTTATAATGCCAGCTGGCATGCCGCCGCGTCCTTTTTCAATAATGTTTTTAATTTCATCTTTCGAATATTTGCTTCCAACTTTTTGTAAGTTTGGCCCTGCACCACCTGATAAATCTTGCCCATGACAAGAAGCGCAACTTTGTTTGTAAATGTCTTCTGCAGCTGCGGCGGTATCCCCTCCTCCATTATTGCCATTGTTATTATCCGTTGCATTGTTGCCGCCACCACAGGCCGCAAGCGCTAGAGAAGCACCAAGAAATACAGCAGCAAGTTTCCATTTCATAAATGAACTCCCCCTAATCTAATAATTACATTCAGAGTTATTATAACCCATTTTGAAAAAATTATGTGCGCTTAAAACCTTCTCCAAGCACTTCGGCAGCGTTCATAACAATGACAAATGCTGATGGATCAATGCTTTTGACCAATTGTTTCAATTTTGTGAACTCCGCTTGCTGCACCACACACATCAGCACTGGGCGCTCGTGATCCGTATAGCCGCCGTACCCTGACAACTTTGTCACACCGCGGTCAATTTCATGCAAAATCGCATGACGTACTTTTTCTTCTTCATTGGTAATAATCATCGCCATTTTCGAGTAGCCGAGCCCGATTTGTACTAAATCAATCGTTTTGCTTGTCACATAAAGAGCAATGAGTGCATACAACGCTTGTTCAATATCAAAGACGAACGCAGCGGTTAATACGATTAGCCCGTCAATGAGAATCACACACATGCCAAGAGACAATCCGGTATATTTGTGAATAATTTGCGCCGCCAAATCGGTCCCGCCTGTCGATGCTTTGCCGCGAAACACAATGCCAAGGCCAAGCCCAACCCCAATGCCGCCAAATAACGAACCAAGCAGCGGATCATGGGTGGCTGGCTCGACATCTTTCGTTAAATAGACAACAAACGGCAAAAACAATGTGCCGACAAGTGTCTTTACGCCAAACTGCCGACCGAGCAAAACAACTCCCGAAATAAATAAAGGAATATTCAGCGCCCATTGCACATAAGCAGGCTGCCAACCGAACACCGCATAAGCGATCGTACTGATTCCGCTTACTCCTCCAGAAGCGACGCGGTTTGGCAATAAAAAGACATTAAACGCCACGGCAACAATCGCCGAACCAATCAATATGTATACATATTCCATCATTAGCCCCACTTTTGGATGCAATGGTTGACTTCTTCTTCTCATTCATCAGACCTCCCATGAGAGTATAGCACGCCCATTTCTACAAGTAAATGACAGCGAAATAAAGCAGTAACGCATTAAAGTTAGTCTACACAAAAAAGCATCTGCTATCGAACGAGCGATAGCAGATGCCTTTCGTCTTATTTGAGTTTGGAACGCAAGTAGGCGTCAATAAAGATATCGATTTCGCCATCCATTACTGCCTGCACGTTTCCAACTTCGACGTTCGTACGGTGGTCTTTGACAAGCGAGTAAGGATGGAAGACATAGGAACGAATTTGGTTCCCCCAGCCGATTTCTTTTTGTTCGCCGCGAATTTCGGCAAGCTCGGCCTGCTGCTCTTCAAGTTTCTTTTGATACAGCTTCGCCTTTAACATGTTCATCGCTTTTTCGCGGTTTTTAATTTGCGAGCGCTCCGATTGGCACGTGACGACAATGCCAGTCGGAATATGGGTAATGCGCACAGCAGAATCGGTCGTGTTGACGTGCTGGCCTCCGGCGCCGCTAGAGCGGTACGTATCGACTTTAATCTCTTCCGGACGAATTTCAATTTCAATATCGTCATCCATCTCCGGCATAACTTCGCAAGAAACAAATGATGTATGGCGGCGGCCAGACGCATCAAACGGAGAAATCCGAACGAGCCGGTGCACGCCTTTTTCTGCTTTCAAATAGCCGTACGCGTTATGCCCTTTAATGAGAAGCGTGACGCTTTTAACTCCCGCTTCTTCGCCAGGCAAGTAGTCAAGTGTTTCGACTTTAAACCCTTTTTTCTCGGCCCAGCGCGTATACATTCGTAAAAGCATCGAAGCCCAGTCTTGGGATTCCGTGCCGCCCGCGCCAGGATGAAGCTCTAAAATCGCATTGTTTTTATCGTATGGCTCATTTAACAAGAGCTGGAGTTCGAATTCACTAAAATCTTTCGTTAATTTTTTCGCTTCTGCGACCAGCTCCTGTTGCAAATCTTCATCCGGCTCTTCTTTGATCAACTCATACGTCACTTCTAAGTTTTCAAAACGCTCCTCAAGTGATTGGAACTCGCCCACTAAATCTTTCAGCGCATTTGCTTCATTAATTACCGTTTGCGCTGCTTTTTGATCATCCCAAAAGTTTGGCGCGGCCATTTGTTCCTCTAATTCACGAATGCGCGCCTGTTTCGTTTCGAGGTCAAAGAGACCCCCTTATTTCCGCTAATCGCTTAGCCATTTTTTCAAGTTCTTGCTTAATTTCGATCAGATCAATCATGATGCTTCACCTCGTTACTCATTGTACTGGATTTTCGAAACAAGAATCAATGGGAGTTCGCAAACAAAGTGAGAGGCAATCCCCCCACTTTGCCGCAAACGTTATGCATTTTTTCCGCAGCAATGTTTATACTTTTTGCCGCTTCCGCAAATGCAAGGGTCGTTACGACCAATGCGAACGGCCTTGCGATACGGCTTCCGTTTTACTTCGCCTTCTCCTTCTTTCGGATGAACCGCTTCGCCTTTTGCCACTTCCTGGCGTTCGAGATTGCTGTGGATTTCCGCTTTCATAATATATTTTGCTACTTCTTCTTCAATGGAAGCGATCATGTTTTCAAACATCGCATATCCTTCCATTTGATATTCGCGAAGCGGATCAATTTGTCCGTACGCGCGCAAATGAATTCCTTGACGCAGCTGCTCCATCGCGTCGATATGGTCCATCCACTTCATATCGACGGCGCGAAGGACGATGACGCGTTCAAATTCGCGCATTTGTTCCGGCGGAATTTGCTGTTCTTTTTCATCATAGCGCGCTTTCACTTTTTCCCAAATGAGCTCAATCATTTCTTCCGGCTCTTTGCCGCGCAAATCGTTAACGGTCACATCGCCTTCCGGCAACAGGTTGGCATTGACGTAATCGATGATTCCTTTTAAATTCCATTCTTCCGGAAGCTCTTCTTTCGGCGTATGAGCGTTGACGACCCGCTCAATGACCGATTGAATCATTTTTTCGATAATGCCGCGCAAGTTGTCGGAGTCAAGCACTTCATAGCGCTGGCGATAAATAATTTCACGCTGCTCACGCAACACATCATCGTATTGAAGCAGCTGTTTACGCGCATCAAAGTTGTTGCCTTCTACCCGTTTTTGCGCCGATTCGACCGCTTTAGTGACCATTTTGCTTTGAATTGGCTGCGAATCATCCATGCCTAAACGGTCCATCATCGACATTAAACTTTCCGAACCGAAGCGGCGCATCAACTCATCTTCAAGCGATAGATAAAATTGCGATACACCTGGGTCGCCTTGGCGTCCCGCACGACCGCGCAACTGGTTATCAATACGGCGGCTTTCATGGCGCTCCGTGCCAATGACCGCTAATCCGCCAAGCTCTTTGACACCTTCGCCAAGCTTAATATCCGTACCGCGTCCGGCCATGTTTGTCGCGATCGTTACAGCGCCTTTTTGACCGGCTTGGGCGATAATTTCCGCTTCTTTCGCATGGTTTTTCGCATTTAATACATTATGCGGAATCCCGCGTTTTTTCAACATGTTTGAAAGAAGTTCCGATGTTTCAATCGACACCGTCCCGACAAGCACCGGCTGCCCTTTCGCATGGCGCTGTGCGATATCTTCTACTACGGCGCGGAATTTTCCTTCCATCGTCCGGAAAATTAAATCTGGACGGTCTTCACGGATGACCGGTTTGTTTGTCGGGATGACAACGACTTGCATGTTATAAATGTTTCGGAATTCTTCTTCTTCCGTTTTCGCCGTTCCCGTCATTCCCGCAAGCTTTTCATACATGCGGAAGTAATTTTGGAACGTAATCGTCGCAAGCGTCATCGATTCATTTTGAATTTCCAATCCTTCTTTTGCTTCGATCGCTTGATGCAATCCGTCACTATAACGGCGTCCGCGCATTAGGCGGCCTGTAAACTGGTCGACGATGACGACTTTTCCGTCTTCCACCACATAATCGACATCCCGATGCATCGTCACATGCGCTCTTAGCGCCAAGTTAATATGATGGTTTAGCGTTACATGCTTTAAGTCGAATAGGTTGTCGATTCCAAACGCTTTTTCCGCTTTCGTGATCCCTTCTTCGGTGAGCTGTACGCTTTTCGTTTTCTCATCATACGTATAATCGACATCTTTTTTCAATGTACGCACAAACGCATTTGCCTGAATATACAGCGCTGTCGATTTTTGCGCGGTGCCCGAAATAATGAGCGGCGTCCGCGCCTCGTCAATTAAAATCGAGTCCACTTCGTCAATAATCGCATAATGAAGCGGACGCTGTACGATATGTTCTTTATAAAGCACCATGTTATCGCGCAAATAGTCAAAGCCAAACTCGTTGTTCGTTCCGTACGTAATATCGGCATTATACGCCGCTTGTTTTTCCTCCCGCGACATACCGCTTAAATTCAAACCGATGGTTAATCCTAAAAACTCATACAATTTGCCCATTTCCGTTGCGTCGCGGGTCGCCAAATATTCGTTGACCGTCACGACATGCACGCCTTTTCCGGTTAAAGCGTTTAAATAAACGGGCATCGTTGCCGTTAACGTTTTCCCTTCCCCTGTTTTCATTTCGGCGATATTTCCCTCATGGAGGACAATACCGCCCATAATTTGCACTTTATATGGATATAATCCAAGGACGCGCTTTGCACCTTCGCGCACAACGGCAAAAGCCTCCACTAACAAGTCATCCAGCGACTCGCCTTGTTGATAGCGCGCCTTGAATTCCTCGGTCTTTTGACGCAACTGTTCATCCGAAAGCTTTGCCATCTCTGGGCCAAGCGCATCGACTTGGTCAGCAATCTTTTCTAAACGGCTTAGTTGGCGTTTGTTTGGGTCAAACACCTTTTTTAATACTCCAAGCATAGAAAACGCTCCTTATTCAATGGAATCACTAATCTACATGATATCATGTACACGAATGGGTGACAACTAAGACGCGGAGATGAACCGGGGAGGAAAATGCGGAAAAGAAGAACTGGAGTAGCTTCATTCTTGGGATTGAATTTGTTCAATAGCTCCTTCTACATGCAAAAGACGTTTGTTGATCGCATATATTTCAAACCCTTTTTCTTCCACTTTCTTATCTATATTTTTCAACAGAGCATGCACATCGTCAGCAACTTGATTTTCTAGACGAAATAATGCTGCTTTCGCCTCACATAGTTCCCGTTCTACCCGTTCGAGCCGCCCTTTCACATCAACCATATCATTTTCAATACGATCAAGGTGTCCATCAACCTCTTCCATCCCTTGCTCCAGACGTCCCAACCGAGCTTCTATCGTTGCGAAACATTTGTCAATTTGATCAAAACGATCGCGAACTTCTACTTGAAATTGTTCAGCATTCGTTTCCATCTTGTCCAATTTTACTAAAATCTGCCGCAAAAGCGCCTCCATCGTTTTTCCCCTCCTTCCTCCATATTATAACATCCCCTGCCGGACGTTGGCAGGGGATGAGGGTCAGTTTGCTTCAATTAAGCCGTATTTTCCATCTTTACGGCGATACACGATGTTCGTGCGGTTTGTTTCCGCGTTTGTAAAGATGAAGAAGTTATGGCCAAGCAAATTCATTTGCAAAATCGCTTCTTCGCTGTCCATCGGTTTTAAGCTGAAATGTTTCGTGCGGACAATCTCAAATTCTTCTTCCTCATTCTCCTCTACCGGAGGATTGTTGTTTTGCGTGACAAGCACTTGTTTTGTTTCTTTATTGCGTAATTTACGATTTACTTTCGTTTTATGTTTACGAATTTGTCTTTCTAATTTATCCGCTACTAAATCAATGGCCGCATACATGTCGTCATGGCGTTCTTCCGCGCGAAGCAACAGTTGCGGCATTGGGATCGTCACTTCGATTTTTCCTTGTTTATCGTTATATACTTTTAAATTAACGTGAACATGAATATCTTCTGTGTTTTCAAAGTATCTTTCCAATTTTCCAATTTTTTTCTCGACATACTCACGCAATGCTGGAGTTACTTCAATGTTTTCCCCGCGAATGTTATAGATCATCGCTGATCACTCCTTTTTATTAAGGCTATGTGTTTAATATTCTACAAATCCCAACAAAGGTCCTGCTTGAATCAGCAAAATGTTTTTGAAAATTTTGTGAAAGCGAGAAGGAAATGTGGCAATATTACTCAGAGAATAACATCGTTTTTCCTAACCCCATTTTTTATTTTATTACCAATTCCATTTTACCATTCAAAATGCGGCAACATGCAAAAATTTGCTTATTTCATCGTCTCTACACAATCGGATGAAACACCGGATATGTCGGCGTCGTATCGAAAGTGTTCCCTGACTTTCCGCTCAGACCGATCGTGCGCATCATTAAAAGCCCGTACGAAATCGATTTGCGCAAAGAAATTAATGTGACAATCGTCAAAGCCGTATAAAAAACACCGAGCCCCACGCCATGGGACTCGGTGTTTTCATTGTTCGACATATCGTTTTAACAGCTGGGTGATGATCATCTTCCACGCTTGAAACGCGGGGGAAAGATGCTGCACGACGATGCACTGCTTCATGTTCGGATCGCCAAAATTTCCATCTAATTTATACGCTTCTTCCAACACATCGGAAAATAGCCGCAAGTGATGAACGATGCCCGTCTCCTCGGCAAACAGCCGACATAAATGTACATTTGTCTCGCTAATCTTCGCCAATGCCATAAAAATATTGGCAAGCACCTCGTCTCCTTGCGTCCGCTCATAATTTACGAAACTTTCTTCCACATACGCAAACCCTTCCTCGATCGTATCGAGAAGCGCCACGTATTTTTGCACCATTTCGATTTGCATCGGTGTTAACACCGTCATATCTATCACAACCTATCTCTTTTTATCGTAAAACATTCCGTCCATTACTAAAGACTGCTCGTACGGGTTCGTATAATGGGTATTGGCCCGCCTTTTCTCGCGGACCATCGCCAAATCGCGCTGAATTTGCCGCTTCAGCTCCCGCAAATGTTCTTCAATCTCTTGATTCCACTGCACGATTTGCCTGCCAAGCCGCTGTTCTTCCCCGCTATACGGCGGACGAAGCTCCCGTAACAGCTCGTCCCTTTGTGCAAGCAACCGCTCGATAGCGGCTATCTTCTCGTCGCGCGCTTCCGCTGTTATCGGCATAGCGACGAGGTCACGCAGCTCTTTCGTCACGTGAAATAACGCGATGACAACGCTCATTACGCCTGCCCACCTTGCGCGTACTGGCGCTGCCGGTTGATTTGGATCACTTGCTTCCACGTATCACGAAACTCGGTCACATATCCTTCGACTTCATCTAAAATCGCCGCATCGTTTTTCACGTTCGCCTCGACAAGCCGGCGGTAAATGTAGTCGTACATCGTCATCATCGACTTCGCGACTTCATACTCCATATTGAGCGTCACCATCAGCTCACGAATAATGTTTTGCGCCTTGATCAAGTTTTCGTTTCGCGCTGCGATATTGTTTTCTTCGATCGCCTTGCGCGCTAGTTTAATAAATTTCAAGCAGCCGTTGTATAACATCAATGTCAACTCGCCTGGCGATGCCGTCTGCACCGCGTTCGTTTGGTAGTTTTGATATGGATTGTTCGTTGCCATTCATCCCACTCCTTTACGTTCTATTGAGAACCGCCGAAAAAGGCGTTCATCAAATACATGCTTTGCTCGTTCGCCCGCTGAATCGCCTTTTCCATCGCCGTAAACTGCCGCCAATAGCGGTCCTCGATTTCTTTGAGACGGTCTTCAAAACGATCGATTTGGCTGTCAATTTGGATTAAATCACGGCCGATCGCGAACTGCTGATTCGTCCAAAGCGTTTTCCCGGCTTTTTGTTCGACTTTGCGGATGGTGTCTTTGATTGTATCACGGAGACGGCGGACAATGCCTTTTTCTGAATAGTTGGTGCTGTCATTATTAAACAAGCGGTAAATCGCATTCGGATTTTCTTGAATTTTTTGGCGAAGTTTCGTTTCATCAATAATGAGTTTACCACCATCCAGGTAGTTAGATGAGGTAGTAATGCCAATTTCCGCAAGCTGGGAAAACCCGATTGTAATATTAGAACCCTCTACTTTTGTATAAAGGTCCATTCGCATCTTACTTAAACCACTCGATAAAATCGAATCGCCGCGCAACATCCCGCTCCGAGCTTTTTCTTCCCAAAGCTCAATTTGCTTTTCCGTCATTGCTTCTTTTTGCTCGTCGGTAAGCGGTGGATAATTGCGATAGCGTTCTTCTTTCAGCTCGGCGTTGATTTTGCTGATGACTTCGTTGTATTTGTCGACGAACCCTTTAATCACGTTAAACATTGCGTCGGTATCAGTTGATGTGGTAATTGTTGCTGATCCCGTGCTTTTTAATGTGTAGGTTACTCCGTTAATTGTAAATGTGTTCGACGAACGGGATGTTGGAAGGCCGTTAATGGTGAAAACCGCATCTTTTCCATCTGTTTTCCCGGTTAGCTCCGCACCTGCCACAGCACCGATAAATCCCAGTTTTTGCGCAAAAAAGTCTGCTGTATCTTGATCCTCTAAAACGATACTCGCTTTTTCGCCCGTATCTTTCTTCATAATGGAAATTCGCCCTGTTTGCTCATCATAAAACGCGCTGATTCCTAAGTTCGGGTCATTGTTTAGTTGTGAAATGACACCGTCTAACGTCGTTCCTTGTTTAATAGTTATAGTCGCTTGTTTTGAACTTCCATCGCCGTTTGTGACGTTGAATGTTAATATGTAATCTTTCTCGACGTTAAAATTATTCTTGTCTACTCTTGTGTTTTCATCGGAAAGCCAGATTGCTGATGTGGCAATTTGCTGCACTTCGATGTTCGTGGCGACATTTGCCGCACTTGCGCTTGCCGTGGCGCTTACGACGCTATCGTTCGAGCTTGTCACTTTCTTTTTTAACATGCTGCTTTGCAATGTCAAATTGTTAAAAATATAGTTATCAAGATCTTGCAATAACGCGTTCATCGAACGATAATCATCGCGCTGCCACTCTAAAATTTGCTTTTTCTGTTTCAACTTATCAAGCGGCATCCGTTCCACTTTCATTAAGTCCTTAACGATCTGGTCGATATCCATGCCGCTCGCCAAACCGCCAATGCGCATGTTGCTTGCCAAATTCACTCACCACCGTTAAATTTTTTTATCGACAATCAACCCGACAAATTCCATCATCGCCGCGTACATATCCAACAGCTTTTTCGGCGGAATTTCGCGAATGACTTCATGTGTCCGTTCATCGACAATTTGGACGTAATATTCCTGCAGTTCGTCATGCAGTTCAAACTTAATGGATGTATGGCTCGGCTGCAGGAATTCGTTTAAGCCTTTTACGACTTCTTCCAGCTTTTCTTTCGGGAGGTCTTGCTGCGGAGTTTCTGAAGTGCTGGCATGGTTCTGCTTTTGCGATTCTATCACACTACTTGCCTTTTCATTGCGAACATTTTCATAGAAATAAGAAGGAGAATGGGAAGATACCCGTTCCACTGTCATAACGCTCGCTCCTTTGCATGAACACTATCTATGTTTTATATCGGATGGTAGGAGGGGATTGTGAAGGGTACAACGTTGAAATTTTCTGCATGATAAGGTAATAGACATGTTCCATACTATTCCTCATGTGTCTGCACATTAACCAGCAAGTGGAAACATAATGGACTACGGATATTGTATAGATTAGGAAAGCAAGTTAAAAAGTAAAAGCCCCGATCTATTACGGGGCGTATTTACACATGATAAACCACTATACAGTTCAATGCCAATTTTCTTGCCTTAGCACTCGACAAAAGGACTTTGCTTTGAGAATCGTGTATTTCAGAATGATATTTATTATTCCTAGACGGACAATAAACCAAATGAGTGCCTATATCCATGCAAAATCCTGCATTGACATATACTACACCTTTTAGTTTATCATCGCCAAATCTGTTTTTAAAAGTGGAAATAATGGAGTCTACTGTTCTCCCGCCATCTCGATCGACAGAAACCCCCCTTTTATCCTTAAATAAGGCAGAGGATGGACGATTGTTTTCATCATCCCATACAATACTAGGAAATACGGCTCTAAATAATTTTTCGCTCGGTTCAATATTTGGATTCATAAAACTCAGCAATTTTTTTGTTAATCAGCTCTATATTGTATGGGATGAATTTCTCACTTTCCCGTCCATCTTCGTATAGAATGAATATTTTTACTCCATCAATAAAAAGTTCGAATTCTAAATAATCTCCATTTTCGTTTTCAAACTCCAGCTGAATACTATCCCTTGCTGTTGGAAATATCTTTGGTTGTTTAATAATTTTATTTATGACTCCAACAGCCTTTGCGATTAATTCAGGTGAAAAAGGGTCAGCACCGTTTCCATTCCAATCCGCATCAAGTTCACTGATAATCTTCAGCTTTTCAATGTTTCGCGCTTTTCTCATGTTTTCATGGATAAAAGGGGTTATTCTTCGTACAGAATATTCACCTGCATTCAACATTCTTAAGGATTTATAAATTTGTGTCGCATTTTCTTTAAATAATCCAAATTCCCTGAATCCATTTACCACATCAGCTTCTGAATTATATATTTTTGTGACAAAATTGCTAATACTAACAGATTTTTGTATAGGTATCTTAAAGTATTCACCAACCCCACCATATGAAGAGGGAGTTATATCTAATATCATGACTTCGCCCCCTCATTTCTTATTTGCTCTAACATAATAATATGTTCGCGAAGCCATTCATGGAATATTTTAGCCGATTCTAGATTCATGACAATACCCGTTGAAACGTATCGAATAATGTTTTCATTATGATTGGACGGTTTTACCTCGATTTCACCCGTTGGCTGCCCTTTGTCATCAAATTTATAGATTTCCTCATATGGAAGGGGTCTACGTTCAAAATAAAAATTAATTACAATTTCCCCTTGGGGAGATATACCACCATGTGCCCCATTAACATATACAGGATTGTAATCATCAGCAAACACATATTTGAAATTTACCTTCTTTTCACTGCTGCTCATAGGTAAAAACCTCCGATAACAAAAAAATATTGTTGACTTAATTATGACATATAGGAGATAACATATACAAGAACTTCCCAAAGTCTGAACCTCTGCACGACTAAAGTCGGCAGGTTCTTGTGTACTAAAGAGCTTCGTCTATACCTTCGTATAGA
>NZ_QCWL01000001.1:132314-138330 GCF_003064505.1 Geobacillus sp. LYN3
TTGCACATTATTTCCGAATCCGCCTGAAATAATTTGAAAAAGGGATTCTGAAATAATGTGCTAATTTACAGTACAATTCTTATTATTTTCGTCAATTTCTTTAAGATGATTCTGAAAGCTTTCGCTAAAATAACCTATTGACTCTAGCTCTTTGTGAAAATTAATTTCTTTATCTTCAATTGATTTTGATAAGACCATAAAAAGATTTTTTTCGATTCCCACTTTAAAGATTTTACAAGGATCGTTTAATACAATAAAATCTAAACCGTTAATATTTACTACACTGTTCTTTCCTTTGCTTACAATGTAAAACGGAAGGGCATAATAATCTCTTAAAAATTGACTCATATTCACTTTTAAATGAAGGGCATAATCATTCGGCTTGGGAGGGTCACTTATACGAATATTTATCATGTTATTGTTGAGGTAACTCATTATAGCTAGTCTGAATATTGGCTCTTCATCATTTATTGTTTTCAAATTTTCCGTTTGTTCTTTCGCCCTTGCCAAATCTCCACGTTTAAACTGTGTCCTGCCTTTTGCTTCGATCACTGCCCATCGATTAGATGAATCATATCCGATAAAGTCGGGTCTTCTATTCGATTCTCCATTCATTGTAATATTAACAGGATTTGGACCGTATAGACCTGCCTGATAAACATCTAAATGCATAATCCAATTAATGTTAAACAACTTCATCGTTAGCAAATGCGCAAAAGTACAACCTAAAAAATAATTTATAGCTCCCTTTTCGCTGGGATCTAATGTATGATAAGGTCCGCTAACCGTAAGATAGCGAGAGTTTCCATTATCCGTTAAAAACGTTTGAACAAGACTAGTCCTGAAATTCACTTCATAGTCCGAATAAATTCCATGATACAACACATCATCCCAGTTTCTTCGACCGACCGTAATAGCAGCGTGAATAATATCTGTAAATTCTATTTTTAATTCATCTTGGCAATTATTGTACACTCCATTTTCATTAAAATCTTGTAATATGTACGGCAGTATAGTCATTCTCATTCCCTTCCTTCATCGTCAAGCAACATTGAAAAAGAGATACCAGCAAATGCCGGTATCTCTTTGGTAAATATTCGAAATTAACGGAGCAGTTGCAATACTGCTTGTGGTTGTTGGTTGGCTTGCCATGCCTCAACGTCTTTCGACCGTTGTGTAGACTATCTCTTCACCCTCAGCACGACCTGTTAGGGGCTGGGCGCTTCGGTTCGGCGATCTTGCCTCCCCTACGGACTTCATCACCATAGCATTTTGCCTTAGGTGGTATGTCCTAGTCGTTGAACCTTCTCCACCCTTTCGGGACAGGAGCTTGGCTGCTGGTTGCCCATTGTTGCATCTTTCCTTTTTTCAAGCCGTCACGCCTGCCGTTTCCAGCTACGTTGTGGCAAGGAAAGCTTTAGGGGTTCCCAGCAATTCACCCAGTGATCCTCTTAGCCGTTTCCAGCTAAGACGCCCTTCTAATCAAATTACCGAAGCAGTTGCAACACTGCTTGCGGAATTTGACTAGACTGAGCCAACATCGCTTGCGCTGCTTGTGTTAGGATGTTGTTCTTCGTGAACTCCATCATTTCTTTGGCCATCGTGCCACCCTCACTTTCGTGACGGGACAAGACTACATCTTCACCCTCAGCTTTACCTGTTAGGGGCCGGGCGCTTCGGATGATACAGGGCGATGGAGGAATCCTGTTCACCCTACGGACTTCATCGCCATAGCTTCTCGCCTTAGGCGGTATGTCCTAGTCGTTGAACCTTCTCCACCCTTTCGGGACAGGAGCTTGGCTGCTGGTTGCCCAATCCTTTGACTTTTCCAGCCATCACGCTTGCCGTTTCCAGCTACGTTGTGGCGCAAAGGCTCTAAGGGGTTTCCAGCAATTCACCCGGTCATACTCCTAGCCGTTTCCAGCTAGGACGACTGTGCCTGTCGCCATTTAAGCGGCTAAGGCATAATCTACGTCGCGGATGCGGGATTCCGCAGCTGTTAAGTTTTCAGCAGCTGTTCCTAAGTTATTGATTGTGTGCTCTAGGCGGTTTTGGAACGCACCCAATTTAGAACGTTCTGCAGAAACTTGTTCAATTGCATCATTAATTGCGGTAATCGCTGTTTCAGCACCTGTCTGCGATGTTACATCAATTTTATCAATTCCAAGACTTACAGTATCCATTTTATTAATATCAACTTTCATAGTTTGTGCCTCATTTGCACCAATATGCATTGTTAAAGCATTGTTAGTAACAACAATATTAGCATTACCTTTAGTTAATATAGTATCAACTGTCATATCAAACTGTAATCCGCCAGCTTTAAAGTCACTTTTTGTTAATGTTTGGTTAGCTGTGTTCGCAAAGATAGTTTGATTCGCGGAATTTTGAATTTTTAAATTAGACTCACTACCTAAATTTGCCCCTAAGTTAAAAGTCATTTCCCCTTCTTGAACTGTAGCGCCTTTCTTAATCGTAAAAGTAACACTACTTGCAGAATTTGTTAATGTCGCATCACTATTACTAATATCTACACCGCTAACACTCGCTACCGTTACACCGTTTACATCTTGTAATTCAAAATCAAAAGTAGAGCCTACTGCTGATTTTACAACTAATTTATAGTCTCCTAATTTTAGACCAGATACTTTAGTTGTATCAGTGAAATCAAAATCGGTAGAAGCATTGATGCCGGTTGTATTTGTTTTTGCAGTAGCCGTAATCGTGCCAGCTTCGCTAAGGGTTACAGTATAAGTATCAGTGGCTAGCGCTGAATCAGCAACTTTAACAGGCTGTAATTTCATAGATGCGCCAGATGCAATATTTGCAACATTACCCACACTACCATTTAGTAGCTTTTTAGTGTTAAACTCAGTAGTATTTGAAATACGGTTAATTTCATCCTTTAATTGACTAATTTCTTTTTGAATTTCATTTCGATCTGCATCAGTATTTGTATCGTTCGATGCTTGCACTGCTAATTCACGCATACGTTGAAGAATTGCTTCTGTTTCGTTTAAAGCCCCTTCCGCTGTTTGGATTAACGAGATTGCGTCTTGTGAGTTCTTCGCAGCCATTTCCAACCCACGAATTTGCCCGCGCATTTTTTCCGAAATCGCAAGACCTGCCGCATCGTCACCAGCACGGTTAATGCGAAGGCCGGAAGATAGTTTTTCCATACTCTTAGCTGCTTGCGTATTGTTGAACGCTAATTGACGATACGTGTTCAACGCTGAAATATTGTGGTTAATTCTCATCTTCTTTTCCTCCTTGAAATTTTTTTCTTCCACATCCTTGTGGAATGATAGATCGCGAATAGGAAGAAAGTCGGCCGCCTTTCTTCGCTATGCCGCGTTCACTTTTTATATCGGTTTGTTTTTTAAAAGTTTAATAGGTTGAAGAAAAAATTTTTTAGATTTTGATGTCGAGAAATTGGGAAAATGGCGAAGGCTGTTGAATTTCTTTAATAATGTGTGCTGGGTCATCCTTATGTTTATTAATGATTTCATTTAACGCTTGTTCAGCGGCTTGTTTGTTATCTTGGACAATGCTCGCAATGATTCCTGGGACATGGATGCCCATAATGCTGATGCTCATACCTGTTTCCCCCCTTTCCAGTGTTTCAGTTGTTCGTTCAACTGCTCGAGCGATGTTTTGGAGGCGAGGGAGGCGGCGTTGTTTTCGGCTTGGATAGCGAGATAGATTTCTTTGCGATGAATTTCAACATGTTTCGGTGCGCTGATGCCAAGCTTCACTTGGTCGCCTTGAATGGCAAGGACGGTGATTTCGATGTCATCGCCAATTTGAATCACTTCTTTCAGTTTGCGCGTTAGTACAAGCATACTTGCCGCCTCCTTTATTTCGCCACTTTTTCGGGAAAGAGGCGATGTTTCGTTTTGTAGTTCGTGTTTGTTAAAATAACTTGCTTGCCGAGGCGCTTGTTTACGTTAATGACAATCGGCGCCTGCAAGTTCGCCGTCGTGTCGTCGAACGGCTCGGCGACGGTTAAAATGACGTACAAGGCAACATCTTGCTCGCACGTGATTTGCAGCTGCTCGAGCGTGTTGTCATCTAGGTCGATTTCGTACGTTGGAAAGTATGAAAACGGCTCGATTAAGACAAACCCGAGCGCAGGGGTTTTTACCGATTGCAAAATAACAAACGGCGTGTCTTCGAGCGGCAATAAGACAAACTGTTTTTCCTCTAAAAACCCTGGAATTCCTTGTTCAAAACGGATAATGTCCTTCTCATGAATTTCAATGTCTCCATGATATTTTGTCGCGATTTTCATTCATTCATCCCTCTATTCGTATTTACGTAACCACGTCGATGTGCAGCGAGTTGCGCTGTGCTAAATCAATATGGACCGCTCCTTGTTTGTAACGGATAATTGGATGGTGCGGTTTTACGTCAATGAGCGGCTTATGAATTTTCCAATCCATCAATAGTTTGCCTGGCTCGTAATCGATTTTGACACTGAACGGCGACGGCACGAAGCCGATGTTAAACTCCAACGGCGGGTCTTCACTGTTTGCTTGCGCCTGCTCAGCGATAACGTCGCCGCCGTTTTCGATTTTCATCAGCTCATCTCCTTGCGCGGAAACGGTCTCTATGTACGACAGCCATGTTTCGTAACCGTCTTTTGCCGCGTCCTCGATAAGCCGAAACACATGTTTTAAATTCATCTCTGCCCACGCTTGCGATTGATCGATCGTTAGGCGCGGGCGGAGGACGTTGATCTCCAGTTCTGGCTTCGGCTGTTCGATCGTCATTTCGGCTGGCGGCTGCGTGATTTCCAGTTGCGCAGGCTCGGTGGAAATCGCCAGTCTTGCGAATGTTGCTTCCATACGAAGCTGCGGAATACGCATAAACAGCTCCTGGTTACTAAAATCTATAAAAATCGACTCACCGCGATGGAACCAGGAAACACCGCTTGCCGCTCAGGAAACACCCGAGTTCCATCAGGAAGGGAATTTCCCTTGTCATTCACCTGCTGTGAAAGACATCCTGTGGATCGCTGTCAGCGACGGCGCCTGTCGTGCACCATTCCTTCCATCGGTCAGTACACGACAACGATTTTAGCAACCAGGGGTCTACACCTCCTTTAGTTGAATTTGGTACTGGTTCATCCAGCAGAATTTGTGCAAGATATTCCATAACGACCATTCATGCTCTTGTTTGAAATTCTCGATTTTGCGTAGCATCATCGCGATATATTGGCGTTGTTTCTTGCCGCTTCTCGATTGCTTGTAGGATTCTTCCATCGACCCTAACAAAGCAACCAAATGGCGTTTCACTTTCGTTTTTATGGTATCTATGAGTTCTTTTGGCAACCGTTCGCGATACCCTAATCCCCGTCTGCCAATGACAAATGCGGCACTTTCATGGACGGATAACCCATACTTTTTCATATATTTGAAACGTCCAATGACGCTTGTATACGCCGGATTCACTTTTTTGATGCGAAACCCAAGCCTTAAGCCCCGACGAATGATCGTTTCCGTCAGCTTTTTCTTTTTGAAATTATGGGTGAAGCGATTGAATCGTCTGTCTGTATCGTGCTGCTGTCTTAGTTGAATGTTTTCGATGACCACTGCGCCAACATTCTTCGTTCGTGATTTTTCCTTTCAAGCGCTTATAAAAGTTCTGTTTCCCGCCAAAAATCACACGTGGAATCGTTCCATGGTCGAGATGGTGCTTTAGCTCATCTTCTTTGGATTTCAGTTTTTCTAATCGTCGGTGTAATCCGTCTAAACATGTTGGAAGATCAACTTTTTTCGGTGTTTTTCTTCCATGTTGGTAGTCATCGATTTTCTTTTCGGTTTTTTCGATTTTCGCCTGCACATCCTCTAAACGCATTGGAAGCAGCTCCCGTTGAGAAGAAATCAGCGATTGAGCAAGCAAGACCACGTCTTCGGCATACCGTTTGTTGAGCCGAAATTGGCGCGTAAGGTGCTTGATGATGTCTTTTGCGTTCCTTCCCTCCAGCAAACGGTTGAACGCATATCGCTTCGCT
>NZ_QCWL01000001.1:138347-153155 GCF_003064505.1 Geobacillus sp. LYN3
TCATCATGAGAAACAATTTTCATCACCCGAACCGTTTTCATCCCCTTGCCTTCCCCCTATGTTTGGATCCTTCAGAACATATATTCGCCAACTCTTCTTCATCTCCTTTTTACATGAGGAAGGGGGAGATGATTTTTTATCATCAGACAGGAGACGATGGAAAAGATGGAGAACATCCATTCCTCCATGTCCAATAACAGGAGACATTTACATGATTTCATACATTTTTATAGATGTTTAACAAACTGCTTATACCTCCTTGCCGAAACCGCCGCGCTAGGCGGGCGGAGTCGAAACATGATAAGAAAAAAGCCAGCTAAAAAGCTAGCTTATCGCAAAAAGTCGACTAACGTTGGCTGAATGATGCGCGCGCCGACCGCTAATGCGGCACGATGGACGCTTTCTTGCACTTTTAAATCGGTAATGACGCGTTCCATGTCGACGTCTTCGTTATCCGACAGCATTTTTTGTGCAATGATTTCTTGCTGGCCGATGCGCTCCTCCATCAACTCGACGCGGTTCATACGCGCCCCCAACTCAGCGCGGGCGCTTAGTAATTTGCTAATATGTTGGTCAATATAGCCGAGGTATTCGTTAATATCTTTTCCTGTCTTGGTCGGATCGTCCAAATCGTTAGCAAGCGACTGCAAATCGCTGAACAACCCTTTTCCTTTTTGTGAAGCGTCATAATGGAACACTTTCGTTGGATCCACATTGACACCAATATAAATACCTTTCGCTAATTCGATTTTTACTTCTTCTGCATTGTTCGATGTTGTAATGGAGCCGTTCACCATTTGCACAGGAGGCTGTAACGTGTTTGTGCCGTTAAAAATATATTTGTCGCCGACTTTCGTATTGGCGATCGTCACCAACTGTTCGGTCAGCTGCTTAATTTCTTGCGAGATCGCTTGGCGCTGCGTTTCTTCATACGTGTCGTTGCTTGCTTGAACAACGAGCTCGCGAATGCGCTGCAACGCCTGTGTCGCTTTGTCGAGCGCCGCGTCCGAGTTTTCGATCCAGTTATACGCTTCGGAAAAATTGCGTTTCAACTGTTCGACTTCCGTTAAGTTCGTGCGATACGCCATCCCTTTCATCGCCACGACAGGATCGTCCGATGGGCGGTTAATTTTCTTTCCCGTGGAAAGCTGTTCTTGATATTTTCCTAAGTTCGCATAGCTAGCGCTTAAATGTTTTAGCATATTATTTGCCAGCATGCTTTGCGTGACGCGCACGTTTAGTCACCTACCTTCCGACGATACCCATTCCGTTGATGATTTTATCGAGCATTTCATCCACGACAGTAATTTGCCGCGCTGCCGCGTTATAGGCGTGCTGGAATTTAATCATGTTCATCATTTCCTCATCAAGAGATACGGAGCTAACTGATTGACGGCGCTCTTCCACTGATTGGCGGAGGACGTCGCTATTGTTTTTCATCCGGTTGGCTTGCTGACCGTCGACACCGATTTTGCCAATCCAGCCTTGGTAATTCGTTTGAATCGTGCCAGAAGTCAACGGCAGATTGAGCGTGCTGATCTGGATCGTGTTTGTTGTACCAATTAAACTGACTGTACCCGCAGAAAGCAACATGCTCCCGACGTTGGCAAGGTTAATCGCATTGTTTCCGTTTCCTGGCTTTCCTTCTTCCGTGGAAGCAGCAATGTTCGCAAGGTCGTCAATATCGGCAGAAAGACGAATCGTTTTTGCCGCTCCTTTTGCCTCTTGACCAAGTCCATCGAAAAAGGAAACACCCGTTTCGCCGTTGAGCCCATATCCTTTTTCGTGAACTGCATTAAACAATTTACCGAATGTATAAGCAAGCTTATCTAAGTTATTTAACATATCCGGATAAATACCTGTCACGATTGGCTGACCGTTGCTATCCTGCCCGTTTACGTAGCCGTACGCTTCGATGAGTCCGCGCAGTTTGCCCATTGGAAATGTGACTTGATTGTTGCTGGTGAAGGAAACGGACGTGCCGCCCACTTGCAACTCTGTGACTCCCGTAGCTGGCGGCATTTCCTTGATGTGCTCTTTGTCCCCGTCCACATCTTGACCATCTGGAAATGAAATCGATTGAAAATCCCCGCCTTGGACGAGATATACTTTTTCGTTTCCGTTGAGGAAATAAATATCATATGTCCCTTCCGCCGTTGCTGGCGCGTTTCCGCCGGTTGGATGTTTTTCGACTTGTACGTTAATCAGTTTGGAAAGCTCGTCAATAAGACGGTCGCGTTCGTCATACAGATCGTTCGGCAAATAGCCATTCGGTTCGACACTCGCAATTTGTTGGTTAATCTCGCTGATTTGTTTTGCGAGAGAGTTAATTTGTGTAATCGTCACACCAATCTGCGTGCCGATATCGGTTTGAATTTGCGATAACGAGTTGGATAAATAATGGAACGTTTCGACTACGGCAAGTCCGCGCTGGCGTACAACAGACCGCGCCCCTTCGTTTTCGGGATTGACGCTTAAGTCTTGCAGCGCTTGCCAAAACTGATCCATCGTTTTCGCCAATCCGTTATCCGACGGTTCGTTCATGATGTCTTCCATCTTGGCGATGGCATCCGCGCGCGCTTCCCAATAACCAAGCTTGTTGTTTTCCCCGCGATATTGAATGTCTAAAAAGTATTCGCGCACACGCTCAACCGAACCTGCTTTTACACCTGTCCCCATCTGCCCTGGGATTTGCGGACGATTCAGACCAGGGGAGGGAAATGGCTCCGTCTGTACAAAATTGACGCGCTGTCTTGTAAATCCAGGCGTGTTTGCGTTCGCAACGTTATGCCCTGTTACGTAAAGTGCGGCTTGCTGGGTCATCATGCCGCGCTTGGCAGCTTCTAATCCGTGAAATGTCGAAAGCATCGTTCTCCTGGTTACTAAAATCTATAAAAATCGACTCATCGCGATGGAAACAGGAAACACCGCTTGCCGCTCAGGAAACACCTGAGTTCCATCAGGAAGGGAATTTCCCTTGTCATTCACCTGCTGTGAAAGACACCCCGTGGATCGCGGTTAGCGACGGCATCTGTCGTGCACCATTCCTTCCATCGGTCAGTACACGACAACGATTTTAGCAACCAGGTCTACACCTCCTTAATGCTTATTCTCCTTAAGCCTTTGACTCGAATATGGAGCGGTTTAACGACTCTTCGTATTGGTTCGTTTCGTTATACGTAATCGGCTGGGCGGATGGCATGGCCACATCCAACATAGCCGAGACAAACTGCAAAGACTGCTCTAACAGCTGTTTATTTAATTCATTTGCCTGTTTGAGTTGTGCGATCGTTTCCGTCAACCGTTCATATAGCTTGGTAAGTTTCTCTCGTTCCGTTTTATCGGCAAGCTCAATGCAACGGGTGATCGTCATGTTTTGCGCGTTTGGAAATGTTTTTTCCATCCAGCGCACTCGCCGTTCCTCGAACTGTCGAATGGCGAAAATATGTTTTTGTTCTTCGTTCATTAACATCGACAATGCATCCATGTCATTTTTTTTCAACGCTTCCGTTTTGCGCTGGGCGAGCTTGTATAAACTTTCATGCAGCTTCGCTTGCGCTTCTAATATCGAAATAAGCCCAGAAAACGTCATCATCGTTCGCTCCGTTTTTATTGTTTTCGATAATATTCAATGATGCTTTTGGCGATTGCTTTCGGGTCAATCGTGTACGTACCGTTTTGCACTTGTTGTTTTAACCGTTCGACTTTTTCTTGGCGAGCGCTTTCCCATTTCGATGCTTCCTGCAATTCTTTCGCCGCTTCAGAAATTTCGACTTGATCTTTTTTTCTTGTAGACGGAACTTGCCGCTCCACTTTATTAAACTGCCGCTCATACGGATTGACGTTCATCGGACCTATATGATGAATTTTCACGCTGTTCACCTCGCTTTTCTCGTTCAACGTTCATCTGCCTACTATTTATATCGGAACAAAGAAGCGAATGTTTAATGCTCCTCATCTTTTTGGACATAATAAGTTACCATTCTTTGTCGTTGTCGCTGTTTTTCTTCCTCAAGCTGCTTTAATTGTGTTTGAATCCTTGTTCTACATTTCGGACAAAGTTGCCCTTCGCGGATCATCGTGCCGCACGATTCGCAAGGATAGCCGAGATTTGGAAAATGAACAAGCTGGAGCCGCCCTATTTTAATCCATTTCGTAATGAGCGATTCGCTTACTCCCGTCGCCTCGACGACTTGCGCCATCGTGGCAGTGCGGTTTTCGCGTTTACGGAGAAATTGATACACTTTTTCAAACAATGCCTCTTCTTCTTTATAGCACTGTTCGCAAACATCACGAATGGAATGTTTGACAAAAAGCCGCCCGCATCTCGGACAGTTTGTAAGCTCTCCCATCGTTTTCCCCTCCCCGCTTTCATTTACGTGTAAATGTTAATAATGAGTCCTTGAATTTCCCCCACGATGCGCAATATATCCAGTCCTTTTTGTTCCTTTTGCAATACGTTATTTGTTAATTCGATTAATTTGCGGTCCACTTCTTTGACGATTTTATAAATGCGCGCCCGGCCGCCGCGGCTGAATCCGCGCTGTTCTTCCAACTGTAGGCCGTTTTTGACGGCGTCGTCCAAAAATTGCTTGACAAGCTGTTTATATTTTTTCAAGTCCTCGATCGTTCGCGATTCGGCGAGCTTTTTCCCTTGTTCTTCGATTTGTTGGACTTGTTGCTGCACGCGTTCCCAGACGATATCATTTCGTTTTTTCGCCATCACTTCGGTAAATGACACCGATTCCATCGCTGTTTCTTCTTTACGGCTAACGTTCGATACGGTCGCCCTTGTTACTTTCTGCACTTCCATCGTCATCACCTCTTGTTATCCCCATTATCGCACAACTACAAAAAAAGGGCGAGGTCTTGTTGACCCACCCCTTTAGGAAACATTAGCTTTTCAATAATTGTAAAATTCCTTGCGGCAACTGGTTTGATTGCGCGAGCATCGCTTGTGCCGCTTGGGTTAAGATATTGTTTTTCGTAAACTCTGCCATCTCCATCGCCATGTCGGTATCGCGAATGCGGGATTCAGCGGATGTTAAGTTTTCGTTTGCCGTTTTTAAGTTATTGATCGTGTGCTCGAGGCGATTTTGGACGGCGCCTAGTTTTCCGCGTTCTTCGGATACTTTACTGATAGCCTGATCAATTATAGTAATCGCAGCACGAGCCGCTTGAGCAGATGATGACACATCAATTCCTGCTTCTGCATTTACTCCCACGCTAAGAGGCGTTGTATGGTCTGCTTTGCGAGCCAATCCTAAGCTTGCAGCATCCATCACACTCAAATCGAATCCTAGCGTTTCCGATTCATTTGCTCCGATTTGCATTTCAAGATTTAATTTTTGACCTTCTTTGTCCCCAAAACTACGATCAATCACCTGAATCTCTAGTCCGTTTGAAAAACCAAATGGTGCTCCATCTTCTGTTCGATTAGTAGAGAGAAGCAACATATTATCTACTACACTGTGGAAAGTCAACGCATCAACAGGTCTGTTCGCAGTATCCGCTACAGCATCATCAAGAACATCCTTAATTTCATTAAGCACGTCTGTTACACTCTTGCCACTGACGTTAATGGTCGCTGTTCCTTCCGTTCCGCTCCATGAATACGAAGCAGTTGTCGAATCACTAAACGTGATTTTTAAATTATCTATTTTTAATATATCACCGTTTTTTGGAACATCATTAAAAGATAGCGTAAACGATTCAGACGTTGCTGATGTACCACTTGCGACCAAAGTGTTAACTTCATTCGTTGAAGTATCTGTTGGCAAATATTTCAATTTAGTGTTGTCAAACGAAGAAGATACTTGAATTTTATTTGCTTCTTTTGATGACATGTTTTTTGTAGTTAACAAGGTCAGTTGCCCGTTGTTAATAGTATTGTCCGATGTAGTACCTGTATCTGAAGCTAGTGTTATCTGGCTTGCCGAGCTAAACGTGCTGTCGTTTAATATAATTGCATCTTTTAACGCTGCCATTAAGTTGTTAATATTTGCAATTACATCGCTATCATTACTCGGGTCAACCCAAGAGGAAACATCTACACGAATATGCCCTGTGTTTGTAACACCATCATTTTTCGCATCGATTTGATACGTTTTGCCGTTAATCGTAAAAATTTGTCCGTCAATTTGATTTTGCGTAAGCATTCCGAAGTTTACTGAAAAATCTAAAACAACCTGTGCAGGTGCGGTTGGTGCTGTTGTAACAACCCCCTCCCACGTTCCGTTACCGACATAACTCACCTTCGAAGAATTCACTTCCGCAAAAGCTTTCCCTTTTGGCGAACCACTAAACAAAATCTTTTGGTTAAATTGTGTCGTATCGGCAATACGATCGATTTCCTTAGTAAGCTGGTCAATTTCTGCTTGAATCGCTGCACGATCACTTGCCTCAAGTGTATCATTCGCCGCTTGCACCGCAAGCTCTCTCATGCGCTGCAAAATGCTATGTACTTCGTTTAAAGCCCCTTCCGCCGTTTGGATGAGCGAGATTGCGTCTAACGCATTGCGCTCTGCCATTTGAAGCCCACGAATTTGCGAACGCATTTTTTCAGAGATGGCGAGACCAGCCGCGTCGTCTGCCGCGCGGTTAATGCGTAAACCAGATGATAATCTTTCTAAGTTTTTAGAGACGCTCAATTGGTTTGCCGCTAAGTTGCGATAGGCGTTTAATGCTTGAATGTTATGATTAATTCTCATGTATTTTCGCTCCTTTATCTTATTTTTCTTCGTATGTGGTCACAAATTTTTCGTAAGCTGCTGCTTTTTGCATAAACGATTTTGTCATTGGCTGCGGTTCTTTTTTCAACGCTTCGTTCCAAGCGGATGAAATCGTCGTTATTAATTGAAGCACTTCTTTAATGATGGAAACGTCTTTCTTCATATTGGCCTCAATGAGACGTTCTGCCATATAGTTGTAAAGCGCATCTAATTGATGAGCGATAATGCCGGCATCATATTTTAACCCGACACCGAGCCGGCGGAGAATATCATTGGCTTTTTGCAGCCGTTTATTGGCGTCTATATAATTTTTTTGTTCAATCAATGTAATCGCTGCTTCTAAACTTTCAATGAGTCCTTCATAAAGCAGGGCCGTTAGTTGTTGGGAATTTTTTTTATAAACAATTTCTTCAGTGAGGACCTCCAAATTGTACACCCCCGTTTGCTCTCTATTTTTTATATCGGCCATTTATCGACGTAGTTTAATAGTTTTTTTCTATTTCTTCTATTAATATTAAAATTTCCGCAATGACAGCGTATAGTTGCGGGGGAATGCTGTCACCTAAATCAAGGTTTAACAAGTTTTGCACAAGGAGTGGATCTTCTTGGATATGAACGTTATGTTGTTTCGCTAATTCAATAATCTTTTGCGCCACATATCCTGTTCCTTGAGCGACGACAGTCGGTGATTTTCCGGTTTCTTCATCGTAACGAATAACCGCTGCTGTGGGACCGTTTATTTGACTTCGTTTTTTTTGGTTAAAATATTTTTGGATCATATTGTAAAATCGTATCCTTTCTCCGTAAATGTTGCATAAGATGGTGTCTGTGATATCGGTTTCGACTCTTTCATTGGCATATTTTCTTTCGATAATTTTGTCACGTTCACTCCGGTGACATGATAACCGATTTCTTCTAATCTTTCTTTGGCAACATCCATAAGTGGTTGAATCTTCTCCGCAAAATCCTCTTTGTCGTTACGAAACGTAATCGAAAGATTTCTTTCATTTGCATTCAGTAAAATCCCAATATCGCCTAATTTTTTCGTCTCAAGCAAGAAATATAAACTGCAATTTTCCCAGTCAATTCGTTCGCCGTCTTTGCGAGAATTCACATACACTTTTATGCTTCGTACTTCATTTTGTAATAACAGCGGTAACGTGAAGAAAAAGCTTTGCACATTCGCGCCTGCATCAAATTTATTTAACAGTTGTTGCCCCGTAAGATTATTTAACGCTTGTTCCGCTTGTTGTGCTACTTGCTCGTTTCCGCTTTGGGCAAGTTTCAAGAACATTGCCTTCATATTTTGTTGTGGTGCTTCTCCATTGTTTCCTTTAAAAACGAGCGATTCAGCGACTTCGTAATCATGAGTTAAACCGAGCCGGCGAATCGTTTCAAACATTTGCCGTGCTGATGGTTCAAGCGCAACAGGTTGAACCGTTTTATTCATCTGCGTTAAAAACTCTTTTGGCGAACCAGCAAACTTTAAGCTTTCGTCTGCCACAAAATGTTTCACTTTCACATCAGATGGTTTAAATTGCATTTTTGCGAGTACATCTTTTACTTCTTTCACGATTTTTTGCGAACCGCTATAATCGCCCTTATTCAATCGTTTTTTCGCCTCGGCGAGCTGTGAACTTGCTTTCATTAATTGTTTTTCTGTCATCATATCGGTAAATAACATCATATCGCTTTTTAAAATGGCGTTGTCTAATTGCTTAATTGTCGTTTCTAAAAGCTGTTTCGCCTGAGATTGGGCGCTTTGTTTATATTTATCGATTAATTGCGAAATCGTCTCTAAATTACGCATAATGTCGCGTTTTATATTTTTAAAGTCAATCGCCGCTTGCGACATTTTTTTCGTAACGGTTTGTACAATGATATCTTTTGTTTGCAATTGTATGCTTGTTTGCCATTCGGAATCAAAAAGGCTATCTAAGCTAGTGGATGGATCAGTTTCTTCGTTGGCCGCCGGAGGCAATGATGTTTCGATTTCCGTCAATGTTTCTAGCATCGTTTGTCTTGCAGCAAGTTCTCTTCCGTTTTCTTTCAGCTGCAATGCTTTCGTAAAAGAGTCCGCTAGTTTTTTCCCGAGCTCTGGTTCTTCGGTTAATCGCGGCATCGTTTCCGTTTTAATAAAGTCCAACGCTTTTTCTAAGTTTGCTTCACGATGAAGTGTTTTGATTGCTTTGCGAACGGCATCATATACATGTTGATTGGATATTTCTTTTTCATTCGTTATATCTTTCATTTGTTCGTTTTCTAAATTTGTAAGACTCGCAAGAAGCTGCTCGCGACCACTTTTATCAAGTTTTGCCGCTTCAAACATTGCTTTTGTCAACTGTGTTGCGATGTTCTTATCGGAAAAACGATGAAGCTGCTGGCGTATTTCTCGGATCGCCGCTTCGATGGTCTCCGCTTTGTCGATTGTTTGTTTTACTTGTTGAATCGTTTCAAGCAGATCAACTTGCGGCTTTTGTTCTTTTGCTGCTACAGCTTTTTCTACTTGTTCAAGCGTGCGAATGAGATGGTTTTTCGCGAATGTTTCCCGGCCGATTTGTTGTAACAGCGAAGCGTCTTTGATGGCTTTTTCCATTTTTTGTTGTACTTCCACAGGCACATGGTCGTTATGAACGAGCTGCGTACGGACATGTACCAACGCTTTTGTCAAATTGACTTCCTTCATGACCTGGCTGCGCACGTCTTTCACTAGTTCCACAAGATTTTGAGACGGTTGAGGTTTTGCTTCATTGGCACGCAATGCTTCCTCTGCCTGCGTTAACGCCTGCATTAAACGAACACGGACCTCGACTTCGCGGCCTTGTTGCTGAAGTTGTACTACTTCACGCAGTGCTCGATTCACTTTTTCGGCTACTTCCCGATCCATTTCTGGCGCATCCACGATGTGTTGGCGAACCTGTTCTACCGCTTTGGACAAGTTCGGTTCGCGTGCTGCTTGTTCACGTACTTGTTTCACTTGGTTCGCAACATCTCGTACGTTCGGTTTCTCTTGCCCAACAGATTGTTCTACCTCCGTTAATGCTTGAATGACTTGATGGCGCGCTATTGCTTCTTGACCGTTCGCTTTCAGAACCTGCGCTTCTTTAAGGACTTGATCGACTTTTTGTTGTACTTCCTTTGGCACATCGTCGTTATCAACAAGTTGTGTGCGAATCTGTGCCAATGCTTTCGTTAAGTCATCTCCCTTCATGACCTGACTACGCACATCTTTTACTAGTTCTGTAAGATTTTGAGACGGTTGGGCCTTCGCTTCGTTCGTGCGAAATGTTTGTCCAACTTGATTTATTCGCTGCTTTGCCATTTCTAACGGTCTTTCTGTTTGGCCGGCTTGTTTGCGCGCAAGTTCTTTTTCAATTTGTTCGAATGCTTGAATAAGGCGGTCTTTGCCAGCTTTTTGAGCAATAGACAAACGTTCAATGAATGTTTCGATTTCTGCTGCCGTTTTCTCATCTACATGACTAATAACTTCATTTTTTAATCGTTGAATTGCTTCCGGCAAATGGTTCGTATTCCGAATGATGTCTTTCGCTTTTTGCAGCGCCTGTACCGTCTGTTCGACCCCATCATGAACTTTCGCTTCTGTCGTTTTGGAGCTGGATGCTATTTCATCCTCCATTTGTGTCAATGCCTGCACTAACTTTGCTTTGGCAGAAAGGGGTTGGCCTATTTGTCGTAATCTCTCTACTTCCTGGAGAGTTGCAGCTATTTTTTCTTGAACATCATGAGAAATGTTTTTGTTATCCACCATCTTTTCTTTTACAATCGCAATCGCTTTCCCTACTAACAGCTCGCGCTGCACATAGTCACGTAGTTTTTTCACTTGTTCTACCAGGTCATCCTCGCTCATTCCGCGTTGAACGCCCGCTTCTTGAGAAACAGATTGTTCCAACAACACTAATGTTTGCATGATTTTACTGCGGGCAAATGATTCTTGACCTTTTTCATGGAAAACGACCGCTTCACGCACCGCTCTATTTAAGGCTTCCGATACATCTGTTTCTGCCGCTTTAGCTAACTCGGCAACGCGTTCGATTACTTTGGCAAAATTCGGCTCACGTTGAATTTCTTTACGAACATTCGCAATTGCTTCTTTTGTAATACGACCATTGTTTTCAATTTCTTGTTTTGTAAATGTAAAACTTGCATCCAGTTGTTTGGCGATGGATGTTAACACTTCACCCAGCGGCTTTCCGTGCAGCGCCTCATGAACCGCTGTTATTTGTGTGTTTGTTACTTCTAATTTTTTATTTACTAAAGCACGAATCGTATCTAGTTTTTGTTCGACCGTACCCGGGGCTTCAGCGAAAAATGTTTTTAATACGGCAACCGTTTCTTTCGTTAGCGGCATTTCTTTAGATAGTAACAATTGTGCCGCTTGTTTTAACTCAGTAGGCACATTTTCCCCTGCACCGAGTTTGGTTAAAAGTGTTGTGATATCATTCATTTGCGGCTTTGCTGCAGGTTGAGGTCGTGGGATCACTTTCACTACTGGAATATCGCCTTGTTGGGCTGTTACCTCTATCATCACACGTCCTTCTTGAGGCAATTCCCCTTCTACTTGAACACGAATATCCGTTCCTTTTATATTCACTATCGCTTCATTGATATTTATTTTTTCTTTTATCGTTGCCTCATACGTTTCACCATTTTTTAATAGGATCGGTTGTTCATGCACGAAAGCTGCTTGTCTTGTTAGGAAATTTCGAACTTCCATCACGATCACTCTCCGTTCATCATATCCCTATTTTTAATATCGGCATATCTCAAGCGGATGTTTACTGACTAGTTATGACCGAACGAGAGTGAAGGAGGAGACGTCTATCGCTCCAGCTTGACGCAACACCTTCGCCGCATGCCTTAACGTCGTTCCTGTCGTATAAATATCGTCGATTAACACAATATGCTTGTCCTGTAAAGGCATTTTTCCTGAAAACTGAAAGACGTTTTCCGTCCGCAATCGCTCACGGCGCGATTTTTTGGATTGTTTTTCGAGGTGATGGCGTGTGAGGATATCGTGGATGGGGAGAGCGAGCAGCTCGGCCAGCGCCTTTGCTTGGTTAAAGCCTCGCTCGTACAGCCGCTCGGCGCTGAGGGGAATCGGAACGATCAAAAAGGTATGGTCAAAATGACGATAAAATTCACGGCGAAAGTCTTCTTGAAACGCTTGGACAATCGCGTAGTCGCCGCGAAATTTCCAAATCGCAACCACTTCTTTCATAAATTCATTGTACATATACACCGACCGATTTTTCGTCAACACATCTTTCCACTCGTCGTCCTCTTGCCAGCGAACACAATCCATGCATAATCGCTCTTTACGATGGGATGGTTCAAGGTCTGCAAACGGGCGGCCGCACATATCGCAAATTTCTCCGTTAATCCTCATCAACGCATTGCGGCATTTCGAACAAAGACAATCCGCTTTTTCTAATGTCAAAAAATGCCGCCAACTCACCATCGGATTGTACGGCGTATGGCAAATCAAGCACTTCATTGCGTTTTTAACATCCCCCTTTCCGACGCCTCCTTATTCATTCGCTCAATCTGCCGTTTCGCCGCGACCATTTCCCGCGTTTTTCCGTAATGGAAAAAACGGATGTCGCCGCTTGGAAATTGAGCGCTTCGCCCGACGCGGCCGGCAATTTGCACGAGCGCGCTTTCCGTAAAAATGCGGTCTTCCGCGCCAAGCACGGCAACGTCAATGTTCGGAACGGTCACGCCGCGTTCCAAAATCGTCGTAGTGACAAGAAGCGGAATATGCCCGTCGCGAAACGCTTGCACTTTTTCCGCGCGCTTCGGATCTTCCGCGTGAACGCCTTCGATCCGCTCGTCTAATAGTTTCAATATACGTACAACTTGCTCGAGCTCATCAATATGGGGGACGAATAAAAACGCTTGTTTTGCTGTTTCAATGCGCAATTTCACCCAGGTGATGACGTTGCGGGGAAGACGCCTGCGCTTTAACTGCTTGCGCCAGTTTCCACACCATTCAAAGGATGGGACAGGAAGAGGAAAACCGTGGTAGCGGGCGGGAATGGTGACCGCTTTTCGTTTGCCGCGCTTGATTTCCTTCTGCCACTTCGGGTGAGGGGTTGCGGTTAAATAAATAAGGCTGGAGGTCTCTTTGCGCGCTTTTGCGACAGCATATTCAAGCATCGGTTCCACCGAATACGGGAAGGCGTCGACTTCATCAATCACCATCACATCAAAAGCGCGGTAAAAACGTAATAGCTGATGGGTGGTGGAAATAACAAAAGGGGCGAATTTGCCGCGGTCGTCGCTGCCGCCGTACAAGGCGATCAATGGGACGCCTGGAAATGCTTGTTTCAAGCGAGGGGCAAGCTCGCGCACAACATCGGTTCTTGGTGTGGCAATACATACGCGTTTTCCCATCTCAAGCGCCCGCGCGATGCCTGGAAACAATACCTCCGTTTTTCCAGCGCCACAAACCGCCCATACGAGCAATTCGTCATTCCGCACGATTGCGTCCTCCACCGCATCGGCAGCACGCTGCTGGCCTTGGGATAACGTTCCGTTCCAGGAAAGCGGGGAAAAATAGCAAGCTTGAGGGAAGGAAAAGCGGGATACAACCAGCGGGGTACATGCGCTGACACGTCCCATCATAATGCATTTGCGGCAATATGTACAAACCGCTTGACAGCGTGCACAAGGAAATGAGGCGAAAAAATGATTCTCCTCGTTTCCGCACCTTATGCAACGCCATCCATGTTTCGTTTTCGCAATCCCTTTTTCATAGGAAAGGTAGCCGTGTTCATAATGGGCTTGAATCATCTCGAGAGGAAAAGGAAGTTCCTCGAGGAGAAGCTGTTTTCCTTCCAGAAAGGAAAGGAGTTCTGGGGAGTAAGGAAACTCGGGGTGCAGTGGGATAGAAGACGCGACATCAATGTAGCTGATCGGTTTAGCAGTTTGGTCATTGGTTTTGGCCAATGCTTCGGGAATCAACCTTCCTTCATCCACAATAAAACGCAATACGCTCCCTCCATTTCGTATTGTTCGTCCCTATGCCGCATAAAGCTTTGCGGCATAGGGATCAACAAGATTACGGTTGATACCATGTTAGTCCTAACGCACCTTCGCCAAGATGGGTGCCGATGACTGGGCCGAAGTAGCTCACCATGAATTCGACATGCGGATACTTGCTTGACAGTTCCTGCTTCCATTGTTCCGCCTCGTCTGGACGATTCGCGTGAATGATCGCGGCTTTGAGCGGCACTCTTTTGGCTGCGTCTTCGGCAAACAATTCTTCAATGCGTTTCACTGCTTTTTTGCGCGTGCGAATTTTTTCAAACGGAACGATCACTTTATTTTCAAAGTGAAGCAGCGGCTTAATTTGCAGCAGTCCGCCGATGAACGCCTGCGCGCCTGTCAATCTTCCGCCGCGCTGCAAATGCGATAAATCGTCTACCATAAAGTAAGCGCGCAACGTTTTTTTCACTTCATCGAGCCGTGCGATGATTTCCTCTGGCGTTTTCCCATCAAGCGCCATCTTCGCTGCTTCGATCGTGTAAAAACCTTGGGCCATGCAGCTGATTTCCGAATCATACGCGTACACTTGCAGACCATCGACCATATTCCCTGCCGTCAGTGCACCTTGGTATGTTCCGCTAATGCCGCTCGAGAGATGAATGCTAATGACCGCATCGTATCCTTCGTCACGGAGCGATGTAAATAGTTTGACAAATTCGCCAACCGCTGGCTGGGAGGTGGTCGGCAGCTCTTTATGCTGCTTTACTTTGTCGTAAAATTGTTCCGTGCTAATATCTATTTCCTCACGATACGTTTCCGCGCCAAACGAGACGCTCAACGGAATCATATGAATCCTTAGCTTATCGCGCACTTCTTTCGGAATATAAGCGGTGCTATCCGTTACAATGGCTGTTTTCATCGTTCATACCTTCCTCGTCCATTAGTCTTTATTACCTATTGTAACAAAAAAAAGGGACGAAATTCATTATCCAATAGCAGTGAACTACCCCCACTTAATTTCTAGCGAAAATTTGAAGTGGGGGCTTCCAAAGAAGTTTGACTGCTTCAA
>NZ_QCWL01000001.1:153255-155393 GCF_003064505.1 Geobacillus sp. LYN3
GGCGATTCATCTCCCACTTACTCCGCTTCGCTTCGTTGAAGTGGGAGTCTTCTCGCCTAATTAAGATAAATTGTCCAGCCATTTTCCGCAAACATTAGCGCACTTCGACCCAGCCGTTTTTGATGGCGACCACGACCGCTTGTGTACGGTCATTGACATTTAATTTTTGTAAAATGTTGCTTACATGATTTTTCACCGTTTTTTCGCTGATATATAGCGCCTCACCGATACCGCGGTTGCTTTTTCCGTCTGCTAATAGCTGCAATACTTCACATTCACGGCGCGTTAATAGATGAAGCGGCCAGCGAACTTCGCGTTTTCTTTCTTTGTTTTCGCCTTTTTCCGATGCAAGCCGGCGGTATTCGCGAATCAAATTGTGCGTCACTTTCGGATGCAAGTACGAGCCGCCTTCTGCGACGATTTTCACCGCTTCAATCAATGTATCTGCATCCATTTCTTTTAATAAATAGCCGGTAGCCCCTGTTTGCAATGCGCGCATCACATAGTTTTCATCATCATGAATCGAAAGAACGACAACTTTTGTATCAGGGTACGTTTCAATCAGCTGTTTCGTTGCCTCTACTCCATTGATGTTCGGCATGTTAATGTCCATAATGACAATGTCAGGGCGGTGCTCTTCTACAATCGAAAGGGCTTCGCTTCCGTCCGCGCCTTCTGCGACGACTTCAAACTCCTCTTCAAACTCTAAAATTCGCTTAATCCCTTCCCGAAATAGTTGATGATCATCAATAATGGCGATGCGTGTTTTCATAACCTCTCCTCCCTTTTTTGATTATGTTACGTTATACATTTAACGGAATACGAATGAAAATCGTTGTACCGAATCCAATCTTTGACCGAATCGTTAATGTCCCTTCCAACAATTCGACCCGTTCTTTCATGCCAATAAGTCCAAAAGCATTCTCTTTTTTTACCGTTGTGTCAAATCCTTTCCCATTATCTTTTACCATCACAAACAGCTGGTTGTTATTCATTTCCGTTCTCACTTGAATTTCGGTCGCTTCCGCATGCTTTAGGGCATTTTGTACTGATTCTTGAACGAGACGGAACACCGCAACTTCCATTCGGGCCGGTAGTCTTACTTCTTCACCAATGTGTACAAAGGAGACGGCAATCTCCCTATTATAATCTTCGATCGTTTGTAGGTATTTTCTTAGTGTAGGAATTAAACCTAAATCGTCAAACGCCATTGGTCGCAAATCATAAATAATTCTTCGTACCTCATAAAGAGCAGAACGAACCATTTTTTTAAAATCGCGAATTTCGGCAATCGCCGCTTCAATGCCGCGATCTTTTAACACTTTTTCAATGAAGTCGGAACGAAGAATGGCATGGGCGAGCGTTTGCGCTGGACCATCATGAATTTCCCGCGATAGCCGTTTTCTTTCCTCTTCTTGCGCCTCGATAATTTTTAACCCAAACTCTTGTTTTTGTTTAGCCCCTTCAATAAATTCCCCCACTTGACGGAAGTCGCTGTTTAAATAATCAAGAACAACCGTAATTTGTCCAACTAAATGCTCTGCCCGTTCAATCGTTTCTTTCAGCCCAACTAAGCGCCGCTCGAGCTCATCGCGCCGCAGCCGCAGCTGTTTTTCCCGCTCGCGGATCATCGCCAGCTCCATGTGCAATTCATGGGCCTTTTCGTATGCTTCACGAATTTCCTCTTCCGAATATAGCGAAAAATCCTTGCTTACTTCCGCAAGACGCTGCCGAGACAGCCGGGTTTGTATTTCCAGTTTATCCGCCTCTTCAATCGTCTGTTTAGTTAGCATCTTCACTTCCAACAATTCTTGAAGCAGCTGTTCATGTTCTTGGCGTGACTGTTCACCGATCCGAAAAATTTCGTCTTTGCTATGTTGAACGGTGTCGATCATTTTTTCGACAATTTTATCTAATTCTTTTGCATCCAACGTTTTATTTGAAGACATACAAGATCCCCCGTAAACGCTTTGCTGCGCTGCTTTCTAATTTTGTGTATCTGCACCAAAAAAATTTATTTGAAGGAAAAATGTTGTCGATTTATAATAAAAAAAGCATCCAATAACAATACAGCTCTGAGGAGTAAAAATTCTTCGAGATAAATTGAACTTCTAGCCCCCAAATTTTGATAAATATGC
>NZ_QCWL01000001.1:155493-190171 GCF_003064505.1 Geobacillus sp. LYN3
TTACCAACTGTGGATAATTTGAAAATCCCTATTTTGACGAAAAACTTTGAAATATACTCTTCATAGCTGAATAACAATAACAATCTATTTCTTTTTCTACTAAATTAGTATAACATGTTTTTGTCCAAAACTTATCGAATTTTTGAAACTCCTTTGTGTAACAGTGGGGTGATTTTTGTTTTGTTACAAAAATATTACACAGTAAAAGGGTACGGAGAAAACGAAATCATTATTGAAAAATCCCGTTTCATTTGCTATATCAATAGAGCAACAACAGAAGAGGAAGCGATTCAGTTTATCCAGCAAATTAAAAAAAAGCATTGGGACGCAACACATAACTGTTCTGCCTATATCATCGGCGAACACGACCAAATTCAAAAAGCGAACGATGACGGCGAGCCAAGCGGCACCGCTGGCGTTCCGATGCTGGAAGTGTTAAAGAAAAAAGGATTAAAAGATACCGTCGCCGTCGTCACCCGCTATTTTGGCGGCATTAAACTCGGGGCGGGCGGTCTTGTTCGTGCTTACGGAAAATCCGTATCAGAAGGGCTTAAGGCAGCTGGCATTGTCGAACGCCGCCTTGTGCGCGTCATGCATGTTGTCATTGACTACACATGGCTTGGAAAAGTGGAAAATGAATTGCGCTCTTCTGTATATACTATAAAGGATATCCATTATTTAGAAAATGTCGAGCTAGAAATTTTCGTTGATGAAGAAAAAAAACAAACGTTCATCGAATGGATGATGGAACTTACCAATGGAAGAGCGGAAATAAAAGAAGGGGAGACGGAGTATCTCGAAACGGACGTCTCTTAAAGCGGACATAAAGTCAAAACGGTGAAAAGGAGTTCCTATTATGGTAAATGAAAGAAAACGGCTTAAAAAGATGAAAAAGAAAAAACGGAGAAGACGCATTTTATTTTGGCTATTTGTTCCCTGTTTATTATTTCTAATCAGTTCCGCAGGATATGCTTTATTTTTAATGCATAAAGCTGAATCGATGATTAACAAGTCGTATGAAGAGATCGGAAACAATGCAAAGTCTATTGACCCAAAAAAAGATAACTTCTCTGTACTGTTTATCGGCATCGATGATAGCAAGTCGCGAAATTTTAAAAGTGATACCCGATCGGACGCGCTTATTCTTGCTACGTTTAACGCAAAAGACAAATCCGTGAAAATGGTGAGCATTCCGCGCGACTCATACGTATATATCCCTTGTGAAGACAAATACGATAAAATTACACACGCGCACGCTTATGGAGGCACAAAATGTACGGTCGAATCCATCGAAAATTTATTTGACATTCATATCGATTATTACGTCAAAATGAATTTCTACGCCTTCATGGATGTAGTAGATGCACTAGGGGGAATTGAGGTCGAAGTTCCTTATGATATTAAGGAAAAAGACTCGGAAGATCACCATAATGCTATTGTGCTGAAAAAAGGGCTTCAGAAGTTAAATGGCGAAGAAGCGCTCGCCCTTGCGAGAACCAGGAAGAAAGATAACGATATCGAACGCGGAAAACGCCAGCAACAAATTTTAAAAGCCATTTTAGAGAAAGCAAGCAAGACCAGCTCCATTACAAAGTATGACGATGTCATCGAAGCCGTAGGGGGCAATATGAAAACGAACTTCACGTTTGATCAGATGAAATCTCTCGTCCATTATGTTATAGGTGACAAAAAGCTGACGATTGAATCACTCTATCTCAAAGGAACAGACCATAACGACGGGATTTATTACTACATGTTAGATGAAGATTCCGTACAAGAAATAGGGGAAACGCTCCAAAATCATTTGCAATCATCTGACAGCACCAGCACCGATAAAAATAGCAACGAAGAACAGTAAGCCATAACAAAGTAAAAGGTCATCTTGGGAAGAAGCCCAAGATGACCTTTTTTATTAATTTTGTTTTCCATTGGCATAACGGATGACCCGAACAATTTTTAAAATTGGACGATAATTGCTGTCGACTAGGCCGATTTTTTCTGCCACTAATTCAAGGGCAAGCAGGACAACAACTAATATAATCATCGATACCCATACAGCAGCCTGTGACAGAATAATCGCTATGAGTCCAAACAAGGCGCTCATGCCATAAATAATGAGAACCGTTTGGCGATGGCTGTATCCAAGCCGAAGCAAACAGTGGTGCAAGTGCGATTTATCAGGCGCAGATAAAGGCTGTTTTTTAACAATTCGGCGAATAATTGCAAAAAATGTATCAGAAATTGGCACTCCTAAAATGAGCACAGGCACAACAAACGAGATGAATGTAACATTTTTAAACCCTAACAGCGCCAACACGGAGATCATATATCCTAAAAATAAAGCACCTGTATCGCCCATAAAAATTTTCGCCGGGTGGAAATTATATAATAAAAACCCTAATGTGCTTCCAAGTATAATGAATCCTATCGAGGAAACGAACCAGTCACCCATAATGATGGCCATTCCAGAAATAGTAATTAAGGCGATCGCGGACACTCCCGCAGCCAGCCCGTCAAGTCCATCGATTAAGTTAATGGCATTAGTAATTCCCACAATCCAAATAATAGAAATAGGGATGCTCAATACCCCAAAGTGCAGTTCCCCGCCAAACGGAAGGTTAATGAAGGTGACTTGGATTCCTCCGATTACCACCACAATAAAAGCGGCGATAAGCTGACCCAAAAACTTTATTTTTGCCGAAAGTTCGTAAATGTCATCCAGTATGCCGATAACAACGATAATCGAGCTTCCGAGCAAAATATACATCCAATCCTCGTTCCATGGGCGCAAAATAAAATAACCAATCAAGAAGCTGATATATATCGCTAAACCGCCTAAACGCGGCATTACTTTCTGATGGACTTTTCGATGATTTGGCTTATCAGTCGCTCCAATGGCAAACGCTAATTTTTTTACAATTGGGGTTAAAATAACGGAGCAGGCAAAACATATAAGCAAAGTCATCCATAAAGATAGCATGGGAACCCCTCCCTTAAGTTCTAGGATAACCACTCATCTAACTTCTCACTCGAAACGGCTGTTGCCATTTTTTTTAAATTTGATTTCCAAACACTTTCAGCGCTCAAATCCCACAGCGTTGATTATAGCATATTAACTCTATTACATAAATAGCAAAATCACTGAAAATCTATTAATCTTTTTCTTTATTCATATATTTCGAACATATATGTATTTTCTCTGTACGCACATCTGCCTTTAGATAAACAAACAGTCATAAAAAAACAGCTGCCTATTTCGCCATCGGCAGCCGTTGAAGAGAAATTAAACGAAATGATTTTAACAAAAGAAAGGAGAAGAGAACGAATATGACTCCGCCTGCTGCAATATTCACAATATGATTGCTAAAATCTACATATTTGTGAATGATCGATGCGGCGATCGTTACACAGATGGCATACAGGAAAAGCCGAAACCACTGCGTTTCTTTTTCAGGTTGGAGACGCAGCTGTACCACGCTTGCCGCAATCAGCATGAGAAATTGAAAAATGGCGCTAATCGTCGTTCCCCATGCTACAGCGTCCGCTCCATATTTTCCAATGAACAGCTTAATAATCAAAATATTGACGCCAAATACGGAAATCATGCCGGTAGCGACTGGAACGAACGATTTTTCCATTGCGTAAAAAAATCGTGTGACAAAAAGATTAGCGGCTTGCGCAAACATCCCGATGACAAAAATTTTTAGCATCATCGCCGTCATTTTTGTCGATTGTGCCGTGAACGATCCGTATTCGAAAATGAGCTTTACCACTTCTTCAGCATAAAAATAAACAAAAATCGAAACAGGAATAATAATCATGAATAACGATTTTAGCCCACGGAAAAATATAGATGAAATGCCCGCATAATCTTGCTCTGCTGTTTTTTTGGCAAGCATTGGGTAGATGACTGTCGTTACGCTAGTCATTAAAATAGTTTGCGGCAGCTGGACAAACTTCGAAGCATAGTTTAAAGCCGCTACATAGCCGGCCTCGAGCTGTGATGCGAACATGCGCTGAATAAAAATATACAATTGCAGCGTCGCACCGCCAAATAGGACAGGTATAGCAATTTTCAACATTCTAACGATGTATTCCGATTCCGTCGTCACCCATTGAAAACGAAAGCGGTGCAAGTTATTTTTCCGCAAATGAACAAACAAAATAGCAATCATCATCACAGCACTTGCCACCGCTCCCCATCCATATGCATAAATACCGCAAAAAGGATAAAGCAATACGACCAGCAGCACAAACATCCCGTTATTCACCAATGTCGCAACAGCAGCGCTATAAAATTGATTTTGCGCGTTTAAAATGCCAGAAAACCACATTGAAAAAACAAGAAATAACGCAGACGGAGCCGTAATGGCAAAAAGCTGTGACGTCATCAGCAACTGTGAGCCGGTGAGACCTGAAAAAAAGAATGCGACAATGGCTTTTGAAAACAGCATTAATCCTGCTGTGAGCAATAATAAGAAAACCAACATATATGTAAATACAGTATTGTGAAAGCGCTGCTTCTCTATATCGTTCACCATTTTACTATAGATGCTGATGTAGGCGGTCGTAATCGCCCCGCCAAGTACCAAATACAAAAAGTTAGGAATGGTATAAGCCAAAACAACACTATCTGCTAATGAGGACGTGCCAAAATGATATCCGATGATCACTTCACGTATAAAACCGAAAAATCGGGCCAATATGTTAATAACGGTTACGACACCAATGACTTGAAACAGGCGTTTTCTGTTCACATCCTCACCTGCTATACCACTATTTTTTGCGTTCATCATACCCATTGATTTCGTTTGGAATTAGTATTTTTGAAATAATAATATTACTCAACATGACCGTAAAGCTGAAGAATTTGATCAATAATTCGCTCTTGATCATTTTCTTGGGCGCGCGCCTCACCTTTTTGAATTAGCTGTTTCCGAAGGGCAGGATCATCAAGAACTTTTTTCATTCCCTCGAATAAGGAGTCTGGATTGCGAGGCTCTACAAGCACGCCTGCCCCATCATCCAGCAAATAAGCCAATCCACCAACACGGCTTCCGACAACGGGAGTATGACAAGACATTGCCTCTAATGCCACCAATCCAAATCCTTCTAAATGAGACGGCAAAACAAACATCTCTGCGGCGGCCATCCACACCGCTACCTCCTGCTGTTTCATCGCATCATATATAGATACATCGTTGATTCCCGCTTCCTTAATGCGATGAATGAGTTCATTATAAAAGGCATTATCCTTCTTGGCCCCAATCATATAAAGAGAAACAGAAGGATATTCTTTTTTCAATTTAGAAAATGCTTCCACCAATTCGATTAGTCCTTTTTGACGAATAATATTTCCAACAAATAAAATTGGAACCTCATGTTCACCGATCCCGCAGCGTCTTCTCGCTTCCTCTTTATCAAGCGGCTGAAATATGCGGCGATTTACTCCCATGTTAATCACAGAGACGTTTTCTCTAGGAACGCCGAATTCATTGCGAATTTGTTCGGCAAGTTTGTGCCCTACCGCAATGACATGGTCCGCCTCTTGTAAAATGGTTGTAGTCCACTGCCGAATCCGTCCGCTTTTGTTGGCCATCCGGTCAATATCCCCGCCATGCGCGGTCACAATTAGCTTCGTCTTCCACCATTTTTTATACAATAATCCCAACATTCCTGTAGGAAAGACATAATGAGCGTGAACGACATCATAACTTCGGCCTTTTATCATACAATGAATCAGCGTCCGAAGAAACCAAAAAATATATTTCATCAGGACATTTGCCTTGTCAGTACGAGGGTTTGTTACAGCAATGACATCCACATCCAGCCCTCGGCCGCGGAGAGCTTCCACTTGATTTTTCACAAATATGCCAAATGATTTTGCCGTTTCCGTCGGATACATGTTGCTTAACACTAATATTTTTTTAGCGGACATGTTTCTCACCCATCAAACGCAGCAATTCAATCCCTTCCCCTGCTTTCTCTCTCATCTGTTCAGCTATTTGTATCGTTTCCCGTTGAATGTCCAACCAATTTTTCTCCATCTTCTCTACAATCTGAACAAACGAAGTCGGTTCCATTCCTAGTTCTTCAACAGAAACATAGCGATCTGTCTGGCGGATAAACGTTAAAAAATGATGAACTTTTGGATGATAGCCAACGCCAATGATTGGAGTTTTTGCGACAACCGCCAAAATAAGCGAATGCAGTCTTGTTCCAATCACAAGATCATGGGAAGCACAAATAGAGACAATATCATTTGGATGCAAATTTTCATCAATAATGGTGACACGATCACTATGTTTCATTCGTGAGGCAATATCCTTTGTAACTTGCACATCCTGGGGATATTTCGTTGAAAAAAACGTAACCGTCACGTTCTTTTTCTCAATAAGCTGATCCAAATTTTTCGCCATTCCGGTAACGTAATTGGAGTACTTTTGTTCATTAGAAGTAGGCCAATACTTCCCATTGTAATATGGCACAGCGGTAACGGCTACTTTTTGAACAAAGCGTGATTCTTTCTTTTCGTTTGGAGCAGCTAAATACAGTGCTGGATCTCCGATTACATGTATGTCCCTTTTCACCCCTAGCGCCTGCAGCAGCCGTTTCGATTGCTCATCCCGAACGGAAATGCAGAAGGCTTTTTGGGATAATTGCTTAATGAAAAAGGCCCCCAGTTTCGTTTCAATCGGACCTACCCCGACTCCGTAAACAATCACTTTACATCCTGCGTAATGCCCTAATAACCCAAGAGTAGCGTATAATGGACCATCCCATTTATACAAATCCATAAGAATTCCGCCGCCGCCCACAATGATTGCATCGAGCTTTCTCATGATAAAATAATTTTCTTTTAATGTTTTCATAATAGAGAACAGGAGAGGGCCTTTGCGGTGAAAGATAGGAACTGCTTTGACCCCGTATCGTTGCTCTGTATCCTTGGGATTGTTGCTAAAAACAATGATATCTTCGTTGGGGATAGACAGCTCCTCTATCAACTGTTTTAAGATTCCTGTTAAAATTGCCTCATCTCCATTATTATTGTGACCATAGTTTCCTATAATACCTATCTTCATAAAAAACACCTTTTTAAAAATGATTGTCGAAAAATGTTGTTCGTCTCAACTTTATTCATTATACTATTGTTTCCTTATCCATAAAAGCACTTTTGACCATTACATTATAGCAATTTTTCAATACAATGAAAAATGAAGGGAGGCCCTTTGGGCACCCTTCATCTTATCATTGGCTGTAATATTGGACAATGCCATTATAAATCGATTGCGCAAAAATATCTTGATAGTAATCGGAAGTCAATTTTTGGTAGTCACTGTTGTTCGTGATAAAACCGAGTTCGATCAGAACACTTGGAACATTGTTATTGCGGACGACGTAAAAATTATAGTCTTTTACGCCGCGATCTTTCATGCTGGCGTTGCTTACGATTTGCTGCTGAATGGCTTTCGCTAGTAAATAGCTTTCGTAGCCATTCGGATTTTTCGATGTATCATAATAAGTTTCTGTGCCGCTCGCAGATGGGCTTGCCGAGTTGACATGAATGCTGACAAACAGCTCCGCGTAATTATTTTTGGCAATCTGCACTCGCTCCTCGAGCGTTTTATACACATCGCTTTCTCTCGTCATAATGACTTTAGCCCCGGCGCTTTCCAGCTTCTGTTTCAGTTTTTTCGCAACAGACAAAACGATGTTCTTTTCATACGTTTTTTCTTTCATCGTCCCTGGATCTGTTCCGCCATGGCCGGCATCAACCACAATAATACGCCCTTGCACCGGATTGCCGCTCACATTTTTTAATTTCAAATAGGACTTATGTACATATCCCGTTTTGCCATTGTACAAAATTTTCGCCCAATATCCGTTTATCTCTAAAACATTAACCACTGTCCCACGAACAAGCTGGCCAATCACCGAAGCGTTGGCGTTTCCAGCCGAACGGACATTTAATGTGTCCGCAGTCACTTTCCCTGTAGCAATAGCAGGGCTATTGACCGAAAGGCGGAAATCTTTGTTCAACGCGCGAGCGACAAATGCGGAAAATTGAGCTCTTGATATATATGACTCTGGCATAAACTGATTGTCGCTTCCGTTAGAAATCCCATGGTAATACAGTTTCGCGATGTAAGGATAAGCCCAGTAATCTGGCTTAATATCACGGAAAATCTGCTGGTTTTCCGCAACGGCAGGCTCCGGTAACTTAAAAGCAATAGCAATAATTTTGCTCATTTGCGACCGTTTCAGTGGAGCGTTTGGTTGAAACGTTCCATCATCATATCCCTTGAAAATTCCTTTTTCCACCGCTCTCTCAATCCAACCTGCCGCCCAATGGGAAGGAGGAACATCTTTAAAACGAGCACTAGTTACAGGCTTTTCGCTTTCTCCTAATGCTTTCATAATCATTTTCGCCGCCTGTGCTCTCGTTACGTTCTCGTTTGGATGAAATTTCAATACGCCATTTTCATTATATCCTTGGATAATCGAGCGTTCGTATAAAAATTCAATCTCTTTTTTTGCCCAGTGATTAGCTGGTACATCAGCAAATATCGTTTTCTCGGTGGAAGCGGTCGAAAAAGAAGCATAGGATGATTTGGCATTAAACGGCGATGGCTGATGAAAATCACGAATTTCCTGCAAATTATCGCGGGAAGAAGTAGCAGATGAATCCATTTCTGCATAAACCGCCGAGCAGTAACAAAACAACATCAGTGAACAAACCAACAATAATCGCAACGGCTGCAACAACATCTCTCCTTTCATTATCCAAAATTCGGGCAAATATGTACATTCTCCCTTTATCAACTTAATTCTATGAAACTATGTATAAAATCGCAACCCTAATTCGACAAACTTTTCCAAATATACGACATAAAGCCCATCATGATAAGCATGATGAGCTTTATTTCCTATTCGACATATATCGATATGTTCTTGCAAGCATTGCCGCAAATTGAGCGCGGGTAAGAAATTCATTTGGACGAAAATACGGCTGCTTCGTAATAATGCCTTTATCCGCTAGCTGTTGGACCGCATAATAAGCAAAATGCCCTGGGCCGTCTATATCTTTAAACGCATAAGGAGTTCCAGAAAACGAACTTTCGCTTAATTTTAATGCTCTTGCCAACATTACTGCCATTTGTGCTCTCGTCACAAACCGCTCTGGATAAAAATGTCCATTATCATATCCTTTCACAATCCGCTGATCGTACGCGGCGTAAATCGGCACTGCCCCCGCCATTGTCAGCGGCGTATCGAGAAAAGGGGACTGGATTTGCTTCGGCCTCCATTGGAACAACCGATTCATCATCATCACAGCATGTCGCCGCGTTAACAAGGCGTTAGGACGAAATGTATGATCGGTAAAACCGTTAATCCATCTTTCACGGTACGCCGTTTGAATTTCTTCGTATGCCCAAAATGACGATGGAACATCAGTGAAAGAAGCAGATGCCGATGATGTCGAATTCATCCAACGTTCATCAAAAGCAACTACCTCTCCATTATGATCGGCGCTGATCACCGTCAGCTTTTGCTCATTCCTAGCTGATGGAATATCGGGCAATATAAATGAAATCCAATGATCATCAGCGTTTCTTTTTTCTACGAACTGATCATCGATAAAAACATACACATCTTTGCCAATCAATCCTTTCGAAATGCCGAGAAGCTGCTGTTTCGAAAATGAAACCGGCTGGCCGTTTTGGATGGTCAGCCAATCAACCGCTTCACTGTACGGAAGATGGATGGCTTTCGCCGCCTGCACTACGCCATATCCGGAATGAGTATCATATCCTTTTTCTCGTATATCCTTCGCTGACTCAAATAACCGCTTGCGAATTTGTATATCATCCAAGCGCGGATCCATTGCCTTTAATAACGCCGCCACGCCCGACACAAAAGGCGCGGCCATCGACGTTCCGTTTAGGACACGATATTCATTATTCATATATGTACTGAGAATATTTTCACCAGGCGCACTAATATCCAGTTCCCATCCATAATCGGAATAAGGGATAATTTGATTGTTTTCGTCCACCGCCGCAACCGCAATCACTCCTGGGTAAGAGGCAGGATAAACCTCCTGCAGCGAAATTCCCCAATTGCCTGCAGCCGCTACGATAACTACATGATGTCGAAGAGCGTTTTGAACCGCTTGTTCCAAAACAAGCGTCTTTCCTTTTCCAGCCAAGCTTAAATTAATGACATCCGCCCCGATCGATACCGCGTCATTGACCGCCTTGGCGATCTCAAAATCACTGCCCGTCCCTTCACGGTCAAGCACCTTAAAAGGAACAACATCCACAGGAGCAAATCCTGCTGTTCCAACAATGCCCTCATGATTATTCGCACAAGCAGCGATAATTCCTGTCACGTGCGTACCGTGTCCATGGTCATCCAGCGCCAGCCTTCCCGGATGAACGTAATCTCTCCCTAAACTATGAAGAACGTTTCCGCAAAAGTCTTTATGTATCGCCGCTCCTGTATCAATGACAGCGACAAGCACATGATTGACTGCCGTCACATTGGTTATAACGGGCGGTTCTTTCCAGCCATTTGCTTGAATATGAATCTGTAACACCTTATATGTATGATTTTTCGGCAAAAGCACGTCCAACGTGGATAAATTGCCGTTATTTTGCGAGACCACCTGCCCATTCTCATCCATCACTTGGAGTGTCCATAGGCTTTCGACGTGATCAACAGTGACCGATAAGCGGGATAGCTTCATTTCTTGCTCTGACAAAATCGAAAACCGCAGTGTATGTAATGGCTGTCCTTCATATGTCATTGCCCCTTGGTCAGTTACGATTTGTTTTCCTATTAAAATATTACGTGGATGAAACTCAGGCGCCACGGACAATATATCAATTTTATTCATCCCCCATTGTTGAGAGAAAAGAGGATCATTAAAAATAGAAGAAGCGAGCGATTTCTGATAATTCGGCTCTACCTTGGATACCATGGAAAGCTTTTGAATTCCGTCCATTTCCTCCTTCGTAAACAGAGCTTTTACTACCCACTGCTTCTCTTTCACTTCGTCTTTTACTCTATCTCTATATTTCTCCATAAATAGCGAATAATCTTTTTCATTGTCAAAATAAATGAGCCATTCAGATAAGGACTGACCGTGTGCCTCTTTTGCAAACAAGAAGACACAGCCAATAAAGAAACAAAGCATGAACCAAAAAGGATTCCGCATGTTTTCACCTCTTTCTCTTTTTTCTAATTTAGTATAGCAAACAACGAAAAAAAAGAGCCGCCTTTTTCGTAAGGCAGCTCTGGCTAAAATATTGCGCTTCTATAATATAAGAAGCCTCGGTTGGATGCTTTTCTATTTTAACAAGCAACTTTCATGCTTTGATACAAGTAAATTTTAGCATTTCTTTCATTAACTATTTTTTGTTTAAATTTGTCAATATTTGCGCTAAAATGATAGAAGTGTGTACATATAAAATTCACTAACGGGGGATTGAATGATGTTTCAAGTTCGGCTTTGGCATGGCATACTCCGCCCTTCCGCTGCTTTTACAGAACTACAGCAGGCGGAAACGGTACGGGGATTTTTTCGAAGACTTGTTATTCTAGCATTATGCAATGCGCTTCTTTCCGGATTAGGAGTCTATATGGGATTGGATACGGAAAGATTTACAGCATTGATTGGAAAAATGCCCGACGGCTTTATTGAAACAGCAAAACTGCTATTTGCCGCTGGTGCAATTGGACATGGCCTTATCGCTCCAATGATCGTCATGTACGTCACATCATTGTTGATTTGGCTCATCATCAGAGGAAAAGTGCCGTTTGACAAAATCATGACGATTGAATTGTACGCTATGTTTATTTATGTTATCGAGCATGCGCTATTCCTTTTATTCCGTCTAACGACAGGCGCGAATGCCTTTTCATCACCATTTGGACTCGGCATTATCGCCCAACTTGCTTCCGATCATCTTTTTCTCATCCATTTTTTCCAATCGATAACCATCTTTTCTATTTGGAGCTTGATGGTGCAAACAATCGGTTTAACCATTTGTTCTTCGATGTCAAAATGGGTTGTGCTGACGATGGTTGTCAGCGTTTATCTATTTATCCGTCTTATCGCTTCGTTTATTTTTGTCATGGTTTAGTAATGTCAAAAGTGCGGTAAAATCCCATATAAACTGAGGGGGATTCCTATGCGAAAAAAATGGATGATATATGGAACATTCATCATCGCCGCCGTTTTTTTCTTCATTAATTTATATCTCTTTCATCAATATGACAAATCTCTGTCGCGCACTGTCATCAGCGATTCCATCATTCAAGTAAAACAAAGGGATTTCACATTGTTTTTCCCTGCTAAAGGTGTCGTTTCTTCTCCGAACGTCGAAAGAATCTTTCTGCCGTCAACGATGAGTGAGGTGGAAAAAATTTTTGTTCGACGCGGGCAAGAAGTACAGATGGGGACACCATTGTTTTCATTAAAAAGCGATCAACTCGATGAACAGATAGAAGCACTTGACAATGAACTTACGTATTGGCAACAGCAACAAAACGAAGTGGAACAAGCGATCGAGTCATTGGAAACAGATGCACAAACCCAAGAAGGCCAAGAAAACTCTCAGGCACTTCTCCTGCAGCAACTGCAGTCAGAAAAAAGAGAGATTGAATCGAAAATATATCATATGACGAATCAAAAAAACGATTTACAGAAAAAAAAGGAAAAACAAATAGTAAAAAGTCCGGCTGCCGGTATCGTGTCCAACGTGGAATTGAATAAACCGCACCCGTTTATTTCTATTGTCAGCCGTCCTTACCTCATCAAAGGGACATTATCCGAAATGGAGCTGCCAAAAATAAAAGAAGGCCAACGTGTAAAGATCATACCGCTTGGGCAAAGGAAAAACATCTATTCGGGAACAATAACGGAAATTGACAAAATCCCGACGCAGCAAAAAAAGGAAAGCTTTTATCCTTTTTATGTTCATCTTGAAAATAACGAAGCATCCTTGCCATACGGGTCACATGTGTCGCTCTCGATTATTTTGCAGGAAAGCAAAAACGTTCCATCCATCCCAAAAACATCTATTGTACAAAAACGGAAAAAATACATTGTATATAAGCTTTCTAAAGACAAAGTGGATGCGCGCAGCGTTCAGCTTGGTTTAGCGGATGGGCTAGAACGTGAAATAGTGAGCGGAATTCACGCAGGCGATTGGATCATCGATAACCCTCCTTCTTCCCTTTATGAAGGGATGACCATTTCGACTCCAATGGAACTTGGAAAAATAAAGAAAGAGTATTTTCGTTATTTCTCAAAAACGGATATGGCGTCACTGATCACATCGGGATTTTTCCGTACGAAGACCGATGACGTGATAGAAAAAATGATGAAAAAATGATATGCTTGTCCCTGTGTTTCTTTGCAATGTGAAAAGCGGCTCAATATTTTACGATAAAGGAGTGAACACCATGAAAGTTGCTGTGCTTATCCCTTGTTACAATGAAGAAAAAACGATTGGCAAAGTCGTTAGCGATTTTAAGCGCGAATTGCCAGAGGCAGACATTTACGTATATGACAATAATTCAAAAGATAAAACATCTTTAATCGCTGCCGAGCATGGCGCAATCGTTCGCAAAGAATTGCGCCAGGGCAAAGGAAACGTCGTTCGGTCCATGTTTCGCGAAATCGATGCCGACATTTATGTCATGGTCGATGGGGACGATACATACCCTGCCGAATTTGTTCATCAGCTGATTGAGCCAATTAAAAGAGGAGAAGCCAACATGGTGATTGGCGACCGTCTATCCAACGGGACGTATTTTCAAGAAAACAAACGCCCGTTTCATAACTTTGGGAACAACCTCGTTAAAAACTTAATCAACTTTTTATACAAAAGCGACATTAAAGATATTATGACAGGCTACCGCGCCTTCGACAAATTGTTTGTAAAATCAATGCCCGTTATGAGCCCGGGGTTTGAAATCGAAACCGAAATGAGCATCCACGCGCTCGATAAAAAATTTCTTATTAAAGAAGTGCCGATTGATTACCGCGACCGTCCGGAAGGAAGCGAATCGAAGCTGAACACGTTTTCCGACGGATGGAAAGTGTTAAAAATGATTTTTACCTTATTTAAAGATTATAAGCCGTTCTTGTTCTTTTCTTTATGGGCGTTGCTATTTTTCATCCTTGGACTCGCCGTCGGCATTCCCGTCGTGGTAGAATTCATTCAAACGAAATTTATTACTCGCGTCCCTTCCGCTATTTTAGCAGTAGGATTAATGATTTTCTCGTTGCTGTCATTTGCCTGCGGACTCATTTTAGACACAGTTGCCGCTGCGCATCGGAAGCAGTATGAACTTGAACTCAACAGAATGTATGAACACTTGAGAGAAAGAGAAAAAGAACGAAATGACGTCTCTTAATTGTTACGCAGCCAGCTTTATAGCTGGGCTGCTTAGCGGTGTCTCGATGACATTTTATTCTTTAGCAGGACCACTCTTAACCATAATGGTATGATCATTTTTTATCCCTTTTTTATTTGCATTCATTTCCGATCGAAAGAAAGGGATGCCACCATGAACTCGTTTATTCAATCGCTGAAGAAAAACAAAATCGGTATTGTCCTCATTTTATTGGCATCCATGAGCACAGCAAGCGGCCAGATGTTTTGGAAGTTATCGGGAGGACAATGGAACCGCTATTTAATCCTAGGGTTTCTATTTTATGGTGTCGGTGCTGTTCTAATGACCGTAGCTTTCCGTTTCGGGAGTTTGTCTGTATTGCACCCTCTTTTAAGCGTGGGATATGTGTTCGCGCTGCTGCTTGGGATTACGTTTCTTAATGAACAAATTACCACGCTGCAGGCGATCGCGGTCGTACTAATTATCGCCGGCTCGGTTCTAATCGGGGGTGGGGACGATTAAATCATGGTTACTGCTTATCGTCATGACACTCCTCGGAGCATTAGGAGGATATTATTTAAAAAAAGCAGCAAGCCAGCGCATCGGATTTCACATTTCGTTCCTTTCGTTCTTTGCCGCTGGCGGATTGCTTTATGGCATCAGTGCGATATTAAATATTATCGTATTGCAGCAGCTCCCATATACAGTTGTATTTCCGCTGACATCGATCACCTACATTTGGACACTCCTATTGTCAGCGATCTTGCTAAAAGAAACGATCACTCGCCAAAAAATCATCGGCGTGCTGTTCATTATCGTTGGTTCTATCTTTCTTGTGCTTTAACCATCCCTCCCGCTATCTTTCCTTCTCTAACGGGAGGGAACATTTTTTTAGATATGGGCTAATTATACTCCATATTGATGAGCTTTCTCCCCATCAAGGCAGTGTTTTGACGATTTCTTTTAAAAACGCGGCAAGCTCCTCACGCAATTCTTCGTTTTGCAAAGCAAACTCGATAGTTGTTTTAACAAATCCCAATTTTTCTCCAACATCGTATCTCTTTCCTGAAAAGCTGTAAGCATATACCGACTGTGTTTCATTCAATTTTTGAATCGCATCAGTAAGCTGGATTTCTCCTCCTGCTCCCGCTTCTTGCTTCTCCAAGAAGCCGAAAATTTCCGGTGTCAATATGTAGCGACCCATAATGGCCAAATTCGACGGAGCCGTTCCACGAGGAGGCTTCTCAACAAACTGCTTTACTTGATACAAGTTTCCCATTCGTTCCAACGGTTCAATAATGCCGTAACGGTGTGTTTCCTCGTCCGGCACAGGCTGAACACCAATCACGGAACAGCCAGTACGTTCATATTGTTCGATCAGCTGGCTTAGGCACGGCTTTTCGGCTTGAACAATATCATCGCCTAAAAGTACAGCAAATGGTTCATCTCCAATAAACTTTCGCGCGCACCATACCGCGTGTCCCAACCCTTTTGGCGATTTTTGACGAATGTAATGAATGTCGACTAAGTTCGCGGAATGCCGAACTTGTTCCAACAAATCATATTTCTTTTTTTCAAGCAACGCTTGTTCCAGCTCCGGAGCGTTATCAAAGTGGTCTTCGATCGCTCTTTTCCCTTTTCCGGTAACAATAATGATATCTTCGATTCCTGAAGCAATCGCTTCTTCTACAATATACTGAATCGTCGGTTTATCGACAATCGGCAGCATTTCCTTCGGCATCGCTTTTGTCGCCGGGAGAAATCTTGTTCCAAGCCCAGCGGCAGGAATAATGGCTTTTCGTACCTTTTTCATCATAGAACTCCCCTTACGTTCCAATTTGCTATTTCATTATACCTTAACAAAATTTAGGGAACAACCGATCTCTTTTTTCGATATAAAACGCTAAATATCTCGTTATCTATTTTTTTAGTGCCATCAAACTATGTCAGTTTATTAGGAAAAATGATATAATTTGTTATGTCTACCATACTATCTCTTTGGAGGGGGTGTTTAACACGCATGGAAGCACAGATAAGAAAATTCCTAGCTTTGCTATCTATTTTACTTTTGCTAGTTTCCTATGGCATTTCTCCGGCATATGCTGCCAACACGCCAGCAAACACCGGTGAGGAAGCGAATACGTATGTGCAAGTAACAAGCGAAACAGCGCCGGTCAAACAAACGGAAACAAATCAGCAGGTCGGGGAATTAGCGAAAGGAACCATCTTGAAAGCTGTAAAACTCGAAAACAATCGTGTTTACATTCAATGGGGAACCGAACTTGCCTATCTTGATCGTACTGATGTGCAAAATGCCGTTCTTTCCGAACCACTAACAAGCTATACATATGAAGAAAAAGCGCAATCCACATATGTGCTAGTCAAAGAAAAAGCAGCCGTTTACACAAAAAACGGTCAATTAATCGGATATTTAATGCCAGAACAACAATATCCGGTTTCTCAGGAGCTTGATGACGCATTTGAAATTATTATCGGAAACCAGCTCGGATACATGAAAAAATCTCCGTCTATTTCTGTAACAGAGCCAAACGATCAAACGGCGTCCGATTCTGAAGAAACAAAAAATACGGATACCGCGCCGACAAACGGCACAGAAACAAGCCAGCCAATAACAGAAACAAAACAGCCAGAAACGGAAACAAATACAACAGAGGCCAATAAAAGCGCCACCACAAATCAAACAGCGGCTCGCGCCTCCATCGCATCAACCAATCAAACAACGGCTGCTCCATTTACAGCGAGCACGAAATATTTTCAAGTTGTCGACGATCAAGTAGCGGTCTATGATAATAGCACCGGAAAACTTGTTCAAGTTGGCACGCTTGAAAAAGGACAAGAGTTTCCAAGAATAAAAGATTACGGCAATTGGCATCAAATTCAATTTGGTACAAAATACGCATATGTCTGGAAAGCATCCACTGTTCCATCGAGCGGAAAAAGCCCGATGAAAACAGGCAGCAACGCAGGGGGAAGCACCGTATTTACCGCTGTTATTGACTTGCCTGTATATGACAACTCAACCGGGGCGCTTGTTCATATCGCTACAATCAAAAAGGGGCAAATTTACCCTATTATCCGCAAATTCGGGGAAAACTGGTACGAAGTTTTAATCGCTGGAAGAATCGGTTACGTCCATAAGAGCGGCGTGCAAATCAGCTTCAAGCCTACTGATCGTTACTTCCGTGTCACGGTCGATCAACTAGCGGTCTATGACAACAGCACGGGAAAACTCGTTCAAGTCGGCACGCTCGAAAAAGGACAGGAGTTTCCAAGAATAAGAGACTACGGCAATTGGCATGAAATTAAGTACGGAAAAGGGGTCGCGTACGTTTGGAAAGGTTCAACGGAGCCTTCGAGCGGTTCTTCCATCCGAAACGCCAATTCTGCTCCTCCGACTGGTGTGACTTTTACAACCATCGCTGATGCGCCTGTATATGACAATTCATCGGGAACACTAGTACAATTCGCTACCATTAAAAAAGGTGTCAGCTATCCGGTTGTGAAAGAATTAGGAAACTGGTATGGCGTCGATGTATCGGGGCGGATTGGCTACGTCCATAAAAGCTCAGTAAAACTTCCATTCAAAAGCACAGACCGCTATTTCGAAGTGCTGGAAGATCGTCTTCCTGTCTATGACAATAGCACAGGAAAACTAATTGCCGTAGCTTACTTGGACAAGGGGCAAGTATTCCCGCGCCTGCGCGATTTCGGCAACTGGCATGAAATCAAATATGGAAAAGGGGTCGCGTACGTTTGGAAAGCATCGACAAGGCCGCCATTTTCCATTCAACTAAAAAATGAAAATAAAGGCCTCCAGCCAACAGACAAAAACTTTCTAGCGATATCTGACACACCTGTTTACGAAGATCCGAATAACACAAAAACACGGTTCGCGATCATCAAACAAGGGGAAAGCTATCCAATCATTCGCGAGGAAAACAATTCTGTCGTGATCGACATCGGCGGACGAATCGGTTACGTGTGGAAAGAGGCAATCCAAATTGGTCCGGTTATCCGTTACACATCCTATAATTTAACACTGGATGACATGTTAAAAATTCAAATGCAAAAAAAACCGCAAACCGACTTATACCGAAACAGTCCGTCCTACGTACTTGCTGAGTTCATAAAAGTCGATAAACCGGGTACGTTCCCAACGACCGGAACGGTTATAGCCACTGCGTTAAACGTCCGGGAAGGAACAAGTACATCCCATTGGATCGTAGGGACGTTAAAAGCCGGCGACATCGTGCAAGTGGTCAACCAAGTAGGCGATTGGTATGAAATTAAGTTTGGCCCTTGGAAAAATGCAAAGCCGGAAGATGTCAAAGCCTATCTCGATCCTAGCCGATTCAGCCGCGACAGCAAAGAATATTTTCAGTTTCTTGTTCTATCAGAAAGTGCGGGTGTCCCATTAAACGAGCTAAATGACAAAATTTTAGCCGGCAAAGGCATCCTTGCCGGAAAAGGCCAAGCATTTATCGAAGCTGGCCAAAAATATCATATTAATGAAATTTACCTTATTTCACATGCGCTCCTTGAAACAGGAAACGGCACTTCCCAATTAGCAAACGGCGTGCTGGTCAGTGAAGTGGACGGCAAACCAGTTGAACCGAAAGTAGTTTATAACATGTACGGACTGAACGCTTATGATAGCTGTCCAGTCCGCTGCGGTTCGGAATACGCTTATAAGAAAGGCTGGTTTACGCCAGAAGCAGCGATTATCGGCGGTGCCGAGGAAATCGCCAATCGATATATTCACAATCCAACCTATAAGCAGGATACGCTATACAAAATGAGATGGAATCCAGCCAACCCAGGAGTACATCAATACGCAACCGACATTGGCTGGGCGGTCAAACAAGTACGCAACATTAGTGCGCTGTACGACTTGCTTGAACGGTATACACTCATTTTTGACGTGCCGATTTACAAATAAACAGTGAAACGCTCCAAATGCAATTCTTTGGAGCGTTTCATTTTTTATTAATATCATGATATATCACCCACAAAACAAACTAGGAAATACCTTGATTATATGGAAATATATTTTTCGACAAGAAACAATTACTTATAGACATATTTTGTCGAATTTTGTAGAATGAAGTCGCGGTAAGATTTTGTTTGGTAAGCCAGTTGCTTTGCATAAGCACTGGCCCCTTTTTTATTTTTCCTTAAAAAACCTCTCAGGGCTCCTGAGAGGTTTTTCTTCACAGACCACTATCGACAGCCTGATTAAAAATCTGGATAGATTGAACGTTTAATCCATTGGAATACGGCGTTTCAGTCGTTAACAAAACTACTTTCCCGTTTGAGACAAAGATATTCTGAACAGTACCTGAAACAATCCATTCCTTTACTTCTTCAAATGTTTGGTTGTACATTCTCACTGTATGATCTTTTGCTGTATAAAATACGTTTGCTGTCCGATCAAAAGCGATGGCTGTAAACGGTTGAATCGTTGCCGCATAAGTCATATTCGTGCTTTGCAAAGGAGTAGCATAAAATACCGTTCCTGCATGGTTAAATAAATATTTTCCATCGCTAGAGATGGTCATATCCTTAGCAAGTTCATAGTCCCCATGATACGGCGAATCATAATAGACCGTAAACTTGCCATCCGAAACAAAAAATACTTCCATATCTCTAGGAGAAAGATCTGTATCGATTGCATAAATTCTCGTTTTGTCCGGACTCATTTCCAAAAAGCTTGCCTGCCGAATCGATGTAGAGTCCACTTCTTGATAAGTGGTGCGGTCATAGCTTTTTAACAACGTCCATTGCCCAGAGCCTGATGAAATATAAATATAGCGGTCATCCGCCACTATATCATACGGATCGATGGCAACGTCAAATACTTTCTTTAATGTAAACGTGTTTGCATCAATGATGGCTATCGCCCCTTGCTGGTCTTCCTCCGACCAATAAGAACTATGCTTTCCTTTTAACAACGTAATATATAGTTCATTATTAGCAAAGTATAACCGTTCAGCAGGCAGCGGCAACGGCAATGTTTTTACTTGTCTTGTTTCATAATTGACTTCAACAACATTTCCAAATACATCAAGCCCATACAAAATCGGCAACGATGGATGAAAAACCGATGTCACTAAATTTTGCTCTAACACAAATTTCGTCGTTTCCACAGTAGGAGCCGGCGGCTGTTCGCCAGGATCCTTCTCTTCATTCGGTATTTCCCCCTCTTCCGGTATTTCCTCTTCTCCATCATCAATAACCGGCAGCTCTTCAATAGAAAGAACCGGAAGCTGATAAAATGGAACACCAATATATGGTTGAAGAACATCTTTAATATGGTCCACCGCCAATGCAAAGTTGAGATTTCCTATTTCAAAGCCAAAAGAAACCAATCCGACAACGTAACCATACATATTTAATAGTGGTCCGCCTGAGTTGCCAAAGGTGACTGGCGCTGTAAATTGAATATAATCCGCTTCCCATCCTTCTTCTTCAAAATGACGAATCCCGCTGACAATACCGATAGAAACGGAGTTATAAAATCCTAGTGGGCTTCCGATGGCAACGATATCATCCCCCTCTTCCACCATTGATTTAGAACCGAGGCGTAATTGCTTAATCGGCAATAAATCGTATGGCTTTAAAATCGCGATATCATTATCTAAATCGTAATCCACCACTCCTTCTAGTTCATAAATATCTCCCGTATGCGTTTCCACCTCAAAATATGATCCGCCATTAATAACATGATAGTTAGTAACAATCAATCCGTTTGTTGTGACAAACCCGCTTCCTTGAGAAATAAGCTCTTCATTTTCATCATACACATCAATCATTACAACGCTTTCCTTTTTCGCGATAATTTCCTTTCGGCTAAACGGCGTCAAAACAGGTGGCTTAAACTCATCATTGATATACCTTGCCAAAAACGCCGCAAAATGCATGCGCTGAATCGAATCATTTGGACGAAAACTGCCATCAGGGTAACCGGTTGTAATTCCGTTCGCTGCTAATGCTTGCACATATTCATATGCCCAATTTCCTGGTTTTACATCGGTAAAGTCTTTGTTCCATTTTCCTACAAGACGAAACGCATTCGCAAAAATCTTTGCCATTTGTCCCCGTGTCAGCCGTCCATACGGATCAAACGAACCATTTTCTTTTCCGCTGACAATGCCGAGTTCCACGGCGGTAGCGACTTCCCGATACCCATAATCCCCTTTCTTCACATCCGTAAACTGGACAGAAGAATCTTCAACAAGATCGATGCCTAGCGCGCGCAAAATGAGCTGCACCGCTTGTATCCGCTTTACAGAATCATTCGGACGGAAAGTTCCATCCGGATACCCTCGAATCACACCTAATCTTGATAAATAAGTAATCTCTTTTTCATATTGTTTCACATCACGGAACGAAACGCTTTCCGCCGCGGCTGTTTCCGCAACTGGAAACACGAAAAATGGAAACAGCAGGACGGCAGCCAGCACAAGGGATATAAAGCGTCGAGTTCTCACAAAAACTATTCTCCTTTCTTAATAATAAAATTGTTATTATAACCATATTTTAATAGAGCAGAAGAAAAAAGTATCTATTAATTTTGATGGAAATTAAATACATTTCTTGACAATCTTCCATTTCCAAATTTATGCTTTATGAAGGAAACAGCTTCACCATGGCATTTACGACAAAAATCGGAACAGTAAAACCAGGAGACGATCCATATCAGTTAAAACGCCTCGGTATCGGTCCTGATACGACATTAGAGGAGTTTAAACGCATCATCCGCCTCGTTGAATAAAATAAGGAGAGCGGACCGATTCGGCGCCCTCCTTTTCTGCCTCTTTCTTTCCACTTCCTTATTATTATGTTATGCTTGTCTATAGAATTTTTTCACGCCACGCGTATTTATGATTCTTATCCACTCATCTGTCTGAAAAATGAACAGATGTCGCGCCTTTCTTCAATTGCCATCAGCAGATAGCTTACATAATAATGCTAATGCTTTATGAAAAAGGAGAGTGCGAATGCCATGTTGCAAAATAGGATTTTTAGCGCCATCGCAGCGCTGATCAGCACGATATGTACTATCTTATTTTTTTCTCCCATTCATCGGGACATTTTTGCGGAAGGGGTTTTCTTATTTTTCCTTCTATTTGCCGCTTATTATATAGTGCTTCAAAACAAAGCGCGCCTTTTATCCCTTTTTCGCTCAAAACAATGGATAGCGGGGCTGTTTATGCTATTATTTCCATTCTTTGCTGTTCTCAGCATGAAAGGAGAACAAACGCATCTGCAGCACTCGCCGCTGTTTATAAAGTTTCTTATTTATATCGGAACTTATGTTAGTACGTCTATCATTGTGCTATTTGCTGCTTCATTGATTCTATCGATAAAACCTAACCGTCCTAATCCGGACAAAAAGCGGGTGCTCATCTTTGTTTACGCTTTGCCTTCGCTTATCGTTTGGCCGTTTTATCTCATTGCCTTTTTCCCTGGGGCAATGACAGCGGATTCTATATTTCAGTGGGAACAAGCCCATACTGGAAAATTCAATGACTGGCATCCGGTCATGTACACATTTTTTATCATGCTGGTAACGGCAGTATGGGACTCTCCGGCCGCGATTGGTATCGCGCAAATCATCATTATTTCGGCTGTTATTGGCTATTGTCTATTTGAATTGGAAAAAGCAGGGGCGCCGAAATGGGCGGTTTGGATCGTTTCCATTTTATTTGCCGTCAGTCCGGTCAACGGCATTTATTCCATCACGGTCTGGAAAGACATTTTATACAGCACGTTTATTTTGCTGTTTACTACACTGATATGCAAACTGATCATGACAAATGGAAACTGGTTGAATAGCTTTCCATCTTTTCTCTTTTTTACAATGGCGGCATTGGGAGTTGTCTTTTTTCGGCATAATGGATTTGTTGTCTGTTTGGCGTCGTTGATCATATTGTTCGCGGTGTTTCGTCATCTATGGAAACGGTGGCTCCTTGTCATTTCACTTGTGGTCGTCATTCATTACGCCGTAACGGGGCCTTTATTTACTTATTTGAACGTTACGCCATCCGATCCAAACGAAGCGCTAAGCATTCCAACCCAACAAATCGCTCGCGTTATCGCGTATAATGGGGAAATGACCGAACAACAAGCCGAATATATCAATAAAATCATGTCATTAGACTTATGGAAAAAATTCTACAATCCTTACGTGACCGATCCAATTAAATTTTCCGGCTACTATAATAAGCGAGCGATTTTTCCAAATCATCTTTCCACCTATTTACGGACATGGTGGGAAATTTGCCTGCAAAATCCTCGACTCGTTATCGAGGCGATGATGAAGCAAACTTCCCTCGTCTGGCAAATGAACGAGCCGAACGACGGATACACGTCCATGTTCGTTACCAACGTTTTTTACGGGAACAAATTTGGTTTAAAAAATGAAGTGATTTCTCAGCCAATAACCAATATGGTAGGTACATACTTAAAATGGTCCGAAACAACGGGCAAACCGTTTCTTTGGCGTCCGGCAGTATATATGTTCTCTATTCTGTTGTTTACGTTTATCGCCTTTTTGCGGAACGATCGAAAAGCTTGGCTTTTGCCAATCGCCGTGCTGCTCAACGCGGGGACGGTATTTATCGCCTTGCCGGCGCAAGATTTTCGCTACTTATATTCCAATTCACTCGTATTCTTTATCGCATTTTTATTCGCGTTTATTTCATACCGTAAAACGCCAAACGGGATAGAATAAACGCATGTGTAAGAAATCTGAAGACAAAGAGTATGAGAAAAACAAAAGGAGAGTATCCGTGCGAAACGATACTCTCCTTTTCAACATATTTACGACACATTTCGGCTAACAACATTTAATTTATATAGTTAACAAATACTAAGAAACGATGCAAAATAGCAGCGATATGAGAACGGTTCGCAGGTTCTCGCGGAGCAAATTCACCTATCTCGCGTCCTTTCATAATGCCAGCCTGCAGCAATAGTTCCACATCATCCCGAACCCCAATCCCTTTGCGTGAAAATCCTTATAGTTTTTGATTAATTTTTGTTTTTTATATCCAACATATTGCATCGCACGGGATACAATCGATTAGATCTGCACGAAAAGAAAGGAACCAAACCCTTTCATGGCTTGGTTCCTCACATCAACAATAAAAGGATCATTATTCTAGGCTAAACCAAAGCTCATCGTCCCATTCCCTCTGCCATACAATGAGAGGGGTATCATTCTCATTTACTAAGAAAGCCACCCATCCTTCCACTTCCCCGCCTTTATACAAATTTGCGGACAGTCTCGGCTCTGGCTCAACGACAAAAGGAATGTCATAAACTACTCCGTTCTTGCTCACTGCTTCAAATGCTGCTGAATTTAAATCGTAAGAAGAAAATGTTTTTCCAGTAAACTCAAGCAAATGGAACCGGAACTTCGCAAGGATATATTTTTTCCCTGCTGGCGGCTCCTCATTAAACATATTCGCTGCTTGAATCATTTGCCACGCTTGTTCACCGTCAGTAATGACATCGGTTAACTCTATTTCGTATTTATGGCGCCCATATAGCCAATTATCGGTTTCTACAACCACAGGCTCCCCGAGTTTTGCCGGATTTTCTTTCGAATTGACAGGCACTCTAAACGATGGCTCTAAAGCACGAGCAAAAAACACGCTAAAATGCGCTCTTGTAACCGTACCGTTCGGCTTAAATGTTCCATCCTGATAAATTTTCGTAATGCCATTTGCCGCCAGCGCACTAACATAAGGATAAAGCTCTTTTGAAACATCGATAATTGGCTTATGATATGTTCCTTTCAAGCCGTATGCTTTCACTAACACCATCGCCATATCGGCTCTAGAAAGCGCTTCATGTGGCCGAAACGTTTGTCCTTTTGGAAAAATCCCTTCATCCACAACCGCAGCGATCGCATTATATGCTTCTTTATCTAAATTTTTTATATCTTTAAATCCAGGATTAGGACGATTGGAAGTATCTAAACCTAATGCTCTCGTAATCATAATTGCAGCTTGGACGCGCTTCACCGGCTGATTAGGTTGGAATGTCCCATTGGGAAACCCTTTAATAATCCCCTTACTGCTCAAAAACTCAATTTCCGATTTTGCCCAAAAATCATTCGGGACATCTTTAAATTTTGATTTTGCTTCTGTCATTGCCGCAGGAAGCAACAGAAAACTGAACAATAAAAAGACCGACAAGCAACTATACAATTTTTTCATCATCGATCCTCTTCCCCCCATTTTTGCCAACAAATTTATTCAATCATTGAATTTATTAACAGTAGTAAATCCCCCATACTAAAACTTTATTTCTTTCAAACTAGTTTCTTCGACGCATAGTTCAATCTATAACCAAGATTTTGGCAACTATACAGAGATCCAGGTAAAAAATTCGACCAAATCATTTTTTAGGATGCGCTTTCAAACAAAGAAGTGACAAACATCTACTATGTTGAGAAATCAAGTTGAATTTATACACCTCCTCTGATGTCATTTATTTCCTAATATCATTGTAATACTTGCATTTTTTGTATTTCAATGACTAATCTTTCGACAAAAATCGGGCAATGCTAATAAACCTCCGAAAAGTTCATGAAAAAAATGAGCATATAGATGATTCGAACCGATGCTCCAGTAGCTAAGTTTTTGTTTGCAAACTACTCCAATATATTACAAGTTCCTTGGAGAATTTCCTCTCCAAGGAACAGCTTCGATACGACGCTGAACACAACTTTTGAAAAATGGTAAACCACATGATACTCTATATAAAAGCAACATAGCATAATAGTCTCTCGTCTCAGAAAAGCGCAGTTAATTCGTCGATTGGTCCGTTGGCGGATTCTCCGTTAATTGATCTTCCGCTGACGGATCTATCATTTCTTCACCAGACTCACCTTCGTAACTGTCGCCCCCATTTATTTCATAGCCCTCTGCCGGTTGTTATCCATCAGGCGATTCTTCTTCCAGATTCGCCCCTTCCTCTGCCGGCACATCGTTAATTTCTTCCTCATTCAAGCTTTCATCTTCGGAAACATCGCTCTCATCGACGGAATCGCCAACCTCCCCGTTTTCTTCCGTTACGCTGCTTTCATCATAGTTTTCATATTCGCTTTCCGTTTCGGACTGTTGTTCATCATAATTCCAAACATCACACGAATCATATTCTTCGCTGTAATCGCCGCCCTCGAAATATCCTTCGCCCTCGAGGTTCCGGTAAAAATACGCTCCTTCGCTGTTAAAAAACATTGCATAAATCTCATCTTCTGCGAGCGGTGTGGAAATCCACTTCTGTATAAGGTCATATATTTTAAAAATTGGGATACTAAAACCGATATTCGCCTCTGTTGCGTGGCGCGCCGAATTAATCGCCAACACTTTTCCTGTTTTTCGTTCAATCAACGGCCCGCCGCTGCTTCCCGGCGCAATCGGGGCAGAGATTTGGTAAATGCCTTCATATATATGCGGCTCGATAACGAAATTGCGGTCTACGCCGCTAATATACCCAAACGTCGCCGTATTTTCCAATCCCATTGGACTTCCGAGCGTAATTACTTCTTCGCCCACCCGCGCTTTTCTTTTTGTTTCCAACAGAAGCGGATTTTTATTTTTTAGCGCGGGAACGCGGATAACGGCAACATCGATTTCATTGCTGTAACCAATCACTTTTCCTTGATATTCTTCTCCATTTTTATCACGAACAATGACGTCAATCGATCCTTCGACCACATGCGCGTTCGTTAACACATCTCCTTGTTTGTTGATTAAAAAACCTGATCCTTGTGAATAGTCAGTATAAATGGTAAATACTTTTTCTTGCGCTTCGGCAATGATTTCCTTTACGTCTTTATTCGTATTCGTCACTTTTGCTTTGGCGGCAGGTGCGGTCTGTTTTTTCACAGTTGTTTTTCCTTCCTGCTTTACTTGCTCGACTGGCTTGCTAGCGACTTCCTCTGTTTTTTTCTCATAATGTCGCCATTGATTTACAAGTGCCGTCCAAGTACTAACACAAACGACAAACATCAATATAGCCGTGATCACTAACAGTTTATTAGACCGAGACCGCACAGAAGCACCACAGTTGCTGCAAAATTTTGCTCCAGGCTCCGTTTTGCTTCCACACTTAACGCAATACACGTGAAAAAACCCCCATTTTTTATCTTTTATTCCTTTTCTATCATACTAGTAAAATATACCTATTTCAACAAAATATTTGATTTTCTGCCATAAACAAATATGTCCAATGCTATTTTATCTAGGCTAAAATCCCTATTACTCATATCTAGGATGGCAGCCATCCTAAAATATGAGAACTTCTTCGTTTAGTGATAACCAACCATCTGAAACCACCATGAAATTGATCTTGATACGACAATTAGAACAATGCTCATGCATCTGTTATTGACGACATGACACACACATCGACTTCTTAAAAGTTGAATGTACGAAAAGACGAAAAAGGAACCAGGGCTTAAATCGCCTGATTCCTTTTGGCCGCCCGCAAATGATGCTTTCCATTCTACATACACAGCTTACTAAATTGTATAAATGTCCTCTTTCACTCAATAAAGTTAAGTCCATATAATTGTGTAAAAAGGAAATAGAAAAAGAGCCATGTTACTTCCCCTTTGGTAGAACGAACAATGGACAAACATAAGGAGGAACGCAACAATGGCTCCATACCATATTACCCTAAATGATAAACTTTTGTACGGGTTATTGGCCAAAGATGGGGATTACCTAAGCTGCTGGAACAAGTCTTAAAATCCAATCCTCGAGATGCAAGTAGAAGAACAGCTAGGTCTCGCCGTTATGAAAATAGCGGTTGTTTGAATGCTTTCTTGACGAACAAGACGTCTAACAATGCCAATGAATGTTCGAGCGTTAGCCAATTTTCACAAAAACCTATGGCGGAAACGGTGCAGAGGAATGCTCTCCATGGAAACGGGAAATTCTCATTCTCGATGTGCCAATGAAGTGAGCACCCCTGTTAGTTTTGAACCATTTTCGCAAAGTCCTTCAGCGTATATTCCGGGTATACACCTAACCGTTTTATCTCCAGCAAAGGATCTCCTATGTGCACTTTCCCCTCTTTTGTCGTCACCGCCAGTTTAAAATCCAGTTCGTTTAATATTCGAATAATACTAGAGTTATATTGACCGAATGGATAGGCAAAATACCGGGCGCCTAATATGTCTTTACTCCGTTTAATGTCTTCTTTTACCACATTGTAAGGCTTAATAAGAACATCGCTCTTCCTTCCAGTTAAATTATGCAAACGATGTGTATGGGATCCAAAAGTAAATACATCGCTCATTGCATCCATTTCAGATTGACTCAAAAACTGCAAGCTATCTGGATTGAACTTTTGTGGTTCTTTCGGTATTCTACTCGTTATGATAAAATTGACCGCTTTGAATCCATACTTTTTTAATTTTGGATAAGCATATATGAAACTTGTTTTCAACCCATCATCAAAGGTAATGACGACCGCTTTGGCAGGAATATTTGCCTTTCCCCGCACATACTGTTCTAAACGTTGCAATGTAATCGTTTCATATCCGTTTTCTTTTAACCAATCCATTTGCTCATTAAATTGACTATCTGAAATTGTCGTTGATACATCACGATAGTTTTTGTTTTCGGATTTTTTCAAAATATGATGGTACATTAATACAGGAACTCCATGGTCCCAACTAGCCTTTGAATGATGGATGTATCCAATCCGACCACCAACATCAATTTGATACCAATTTCTAAGTTTACGAATGATTGGATAACGCATATTCCCTTTAATCGTAACAAACGGAATCAACTTTCCTGTACTATTATCATAGATTCGCTGATTCTCCATTAATAAAATCGTGTTGTTTGAATTCTTTAAATTGCTTGTATTCTCTCCCCTAATCGCTTTCGCCTTAAACGATTCGACATTACCTTTATAAACATAGGCATAACTATTACCGAATTTAATTTGCCACCAGTTTTTTCCTTGATCTTTATAAACTTTTAACATATCTCCTTTTTCCATATAACCGACTTCTACCAATGAACCGGTGCTGTTATCAAATAGTGGAACGTGATTTTTAGTGGCTTTAATATATGTATTAAGCTTGTCAGCTTTAACGAAATGGTTGGAAACACTAAAAAAAGAAATGAACAATAAAAAAGTAAACAAAACCAACCTCATATATTACCATTTCCTCTCTTTCTATATTTCGTATTTATTATAAATTATGGAAGACTATGGAGGATATATAATTTAGAAGTTTAAGAGTTACGATAAGTTTTCGAGGACAAATTTCGGACGATGACACAGGTACATAACCACAAAGAAGCCGGACATCCGCATTGTTGCAGACTTCGGACTTGCTATTGCACCGATCGGTGACTTGATTAATCTTCTTGTTTGAGATAGAATGCATGTATAGTCCTCCTTGGTATCCAAATTAGGGGTCAATTCGTGCGATTGACACCCCCGAATCATACCAAGAGGGCTTTTTTATTCAAGTTCCCAAAAAGCTTCTAACAGGAATGCTCCCGATTAATTAATAAAGGCAAGGATCAAAAGCGCAATAACTTTCATATGCTGATTCGGCAGGTTCAATATCCTCTCGTCTTATCGCTCCGTTATACTGCTTGTCGAAATAATGAAGCAGTATGACTTTTGAATTTTGAACCAGTATTACAGTTGCAAACTTATTCCGCTTGTCCTCCCGAATGATCACTTGAACATCTTTATCTTTAGATGTCGTTTATTTCTTAATGAAGAAACCTCATTTACCCGTGTTAAAGCCGATCGATGATAAAATGAATCCGACTCTAAAATTCATTTTAAAGATTTCATGATTGACAACAGAATTAAAAGAAAATCTCTATTTTTCCTTCTTCTATCCATTTAGCGAAATTTGCATTTTTAATTTCTGTATGGAATGACTGTCCATCTAACGAATAAATGACCTTCCTTGACTCGTTTCGACCGCTACTCTGCACAAAAGCATAGATTTCTTCTGAGCTTAATTCCGTATTCTTAATGGATAATTGTAGAATACAGTCATAAGACAGCAGGATGTATTGCTCTTTAAACATCAAAAAATCATCGACACCTAATATTCGAAATAAACTTTCGTTATTTACAAAAGTATTATACATCGTATATACACCTTTGCCGTCATCACTACATATATAGGCAGGACCGTAGTACTGGTGAACAAGCAATAATGCGAAAAAACAAATAAAGCGCTCTCCTGCATTATTTCCGTTATGTAAAATGATTTGTCTCAATTTCGGAAGATCCGAAAAAGAGGATAATTCACATCGTTCCAGATTATTAATAATATCTCTATTTACTCTGAAAGCTTCCAAAGCTAGTTGTTTCATCGCATCAAATATGTATTGCTTTTTCGTCATTCCTTTTTCTAATAATTGATAAATGGTTTCCATCGATATAATGTATAGCTGTTTCTTCGCCGATAATTGTTTGAAAAGCTCAAAGTAATAATCATTATACCGTTCCTTTGTGGGTATATTCCTAAAAGACTCTTCTAACACTACATCAGGAATAAGAAAAATCGGAGACTGATGAAACGCCTGCAGCAAAAGCGGCAAATTGGATATTTGTTTTCTTAATTTCGTTAAAATCATATTATCGAACATATAAAATGCTTGATGTTCGTTTAACGACTGGTACAATTGCTCCGTATTATCTGAAATAAACGGACGAACCAATTCTAAAACAGGAGAATCGAGGACCTTCATCCTTTAGTCCCCCTTTGATCATGCACTGACGCCAACACTTGTTCATATAGCTTATCATAAGATTTTTTAATCGATTGAAGATCGTCCTCATACATCAATCCTTTCGCTTTTTCATACAATTCATCAAACCCGCTGATGTTTATCGTATAACTAGGCTCGAAAAATGATTTGTCTATATCATGAGGAATACGATTTCTATAATCATAGTCCAATGCATTTTTCGCTTCGTTAATCGTGATCAATTCGTTTTGAGCAAGTTTCACAACTAACGCTTTATACGGGATCTGGAAGATACTGATTAATCGTATAATTTTTTCCGGAAGAGATTGTTTCGTATGAGCAGTTTCTAAAAATTGAAAGCTTCTTTCTAACACAAAGTCATTAATTAAAAATTCGGAAGCGAAGAGATTAGGAAGCCGCTCTTTTTCATCATAAATATGATCAATCATGATAAAATTTTGGTCAGGGTTCTTAATTTTATCTCTGTCAAAAAAGAAATGATAAAACTCGTGCGCCCACATGAAATTTTCATATATTCTCGGCTGTGCGGTATTAATATGGACATAATAATCACCGTTATAGTAATACACAAGCCCCCCATAGTCAGCATTTTGAATCGGAAACTGCAATACATTTGCATGCTCGTAAAGATAAGTTTTTATAAAATCAAGCGGCTTTACATGAGCAAGAGGATCTCCGAGGGAGTAAATACGGTCCATTGCCTTTTTCATTTTCGACAAATGTGTTTTGTTATGCTCTAGAATCATTTCAAGATTATCTTTTGTAATCAATGGACTACCCCCTTGGATTTTCCGAATTTGTGACTGATTTTAAAACATCGATCAGTTCAACAAATTCGCTAAAAAGATGCATGCCCTTTTTTAATTCTTCGTCCACTGTACCGTGAAACGAAAGTGCCACATGATTCATAAATGAATCAGATCGGCTTCGTTCAAACGTTTTTTCTTTGAATTCCATATCTGACTTGTAAAAAAAGAACGGATCTTTAATGCGGAATAACTTATTGATCTTTGCAACATACTCCTCCACATTTCCTTCGCCTTTTAAGAAATTATAATAAGCTGTCTTCTTAATACCAGTGCGTTCCATCACCCATGAATGTTTAATCCCTTTACTTTCTATATATTTTTTGACATTCTGACCTACAATTTTGTTTGTATTTACCATAAACTTCACCTCTACAATAAATTATAAATAAAAATGTATTGATTTTCTATATATTTTCCTCAAAAAACGGAATATATGATTATTTTATGCAAAAAATTATTAAAAAGTTCTTGATCAAACTTATTTTTTCCTTAAAAAGAGGAATGTATTGCTATAAAAATTATTTTAAAAACACTCCTTCTGTTCTTAGTCCAGCGAATTTACGTTTCGGAGAAATCAAACTGCTTTTTGTCGCTTCTTTTTACACAAATTCCCGGACTTGATCCGTCTTTTTACTCATCGCATTGCATTCTCCTTAATGCCTGCATCTTCCTTCTCGTGATGCGTCTACATAAATAACGGTTGTTTGTATACTTTCATGCCGAGCAAACCGCCTAATAATTTCAATGGGCGTTCCAGCATTGTCTAAATTTTTGCAAAAGCTATGACGGAAGCGGTGTGGGGTAATGTTCTCCATGTTGGCTAAATCCGCATATTCCATTAGCATTTTTTTGAATGGCCCGCTCTGTCAGAAACATGAACCTTTTTGATACGAATAAGCGTTGAGATTCCTTGTAAATGCCCTCTCCAGATTTGACGGTATTTTAACCATTTTATTACATTACTCAAATACTTTTGGACAAACAAAACAGAGGCAGAAAAGGAACCAGAGCTACTTAGATCTAGTTCCTTTGATGTTAGTCTATATAAATGCACCTTGAAAAGTTAACCTTTGCATCACGCTGCACACCCCAAGCGTCGAAGCATCTCTTCCGGTTGTTGATCTATATATTTAAACCGGGCAATGGCTTGGTCAATATCCATTTGATCTTTGTGAAACACATTGGCAATGACCGCATCCTTGAGCCATTTCCACAAGCGTTCGATGGGATTCAGCTGTGGGGAATAAGGAGGTGTAAAAAGATCAAGTGAAACGATTCCCCTTCTTGGCGCAAGAAATCTCTCACCATTTTGGCATGGTGGATGCGGGCATTGTCGAGCACGAGCACGATCAGCTGGTCTGGATAACGGCTCTTCAAGATCTTTAAAAAATCCAAAAACGTCGTCGCATTCGCAGTGACTGCTCGATGAAGAACGGTGTCCCCATTGAGCACATTCACCGCCCCAAATACAGAAACGTGGGCATGATGGCCGTACGTGGGCACTTGTTTTTGCCTGCCTGCCTCCGACCAAGTGGCCCGCAGGATTTGATAAGACCGGACATGAGTCTCATCGGCATATAAAAGAACCGTATCGGGAGTGATCAGTTTTTTTTTAATGAGATCCATTTGTTTCTCAAACGCCTGCTGTTGTTCGGCATCGCCTTTGGCTAGGGTATAGGTGGGACGAGTCCAAGACAATCTCATTCGATGTAAAAGTTTGCGAATTCCTTCCCGGGACATGTCCACCCCGTAGTGTTCGCGGATATAAGACTGAAGAATCCGCGTATTCCAAGAAGAAGCGATGTCCCAACCGAGTTCGGCCGGGGTGTGGGTCAAGATCGTCTGTTTCAGTTCCTGTTGCTGTTCCAGTGTCAAAAACGGCTCCCGGCCCGGCGGATATTTCCGATCGAGCAGGAGATCGAGCCCTCCTTCGTTGAATAAGGAGACATAAAATGCGACGCTTTGGCGGCACAGGTTGAGCATGGAAGCGACGTCTTTCCCCAGATACCCTTCCATGACGAGGCGAACGGCCATGACGCGTTGACGCAGGGAAATGTTTTTGATTTTTTTCTCTTCCTTTCAAAGGGTTCGTGGCGTCCATCCATGGTCATTGGTGATTTTCAATCGTTTCATTCCGTTTCCGCTCCTTTTCTTCGTGAAGTACCTAGGAGCAGTATAACCGAGGTGGAAGCCACTTATACGGACGTTAATGTTTCAATGTGCATCTATCTAGTTTAGCATTAGGTTTGTAAGAACAGATGAAGATGAAAGGGAACAAAATAGATAAAGATTATACTTTATCTATTTGTTCCTTTTTAATTTAAATTAACCCGTGGTGCTAGATAAACTTGATCAAGCATAAAAATAGCCCTTGCTGGCGGATCTCCAGTAGAATGAAAGTGTCACCCAACATTCGAAAGGAGAGATCCCCCATGCAAGAGCACTTTCATTTTACTACAGATCCAGCCAAACTTCAAAAACAATATGCCGCTATTTTCTGTTTTGTTTCTGCCCAACTGTCGTTGATTCAAATGTATCTTCATCGCCGCAACCGTCACTTGGTCAAGCAAGAAGACGAAGTGGTCAGCTATGAAGAGTATATTTCAAAGTTTTTCGTCAAAATAGGGATTTTCAAATTATCCACAGTTGGTAAAA
>NZ_QCWL01000001.1:190271-215272 GCF_003064505.1 Geobacillus sp. LYN3
TCAAAAAGTTATTCTGAAAAACTAAATAAAAAATCCTTTGTTTTGACCTTGTTAGGGTGCGAAATGTGAGTTTAACACTGATTGATTGACGCAGATAAACAATCAGCCTCCCGCTGACAACACTCCTTCAGCGGGAGGCTCTGTATTTCCTTCACATTTCCACGATGCCGCTTCCATGCACTGAAAATATTATCTTCAAGCGAATATTCCGCTTCCCAGCCCGGTTCCTTATCCATCTTCTCCGAGAAAGAGACAAGCCGCGCCGGGGCGCCCGGGCGGCATATTTATGACAGCTATGCAGCTGGTTGCTTTTTTACATGTTTCAATGGCTTCGTTAGCGAAACAGCCTTCGACCAGCGGCAGGCGCCTATGCTGGTCACAGGCTCCAAATTTCCATTGCCTTTTTGACCAGTCTTTCTTGTCTGGAAAGAATTTGGTCCTTTGTCCATTCCTTTTCCTCTAATATTTCTTTCGTAAGATCAAACGATACTTTTTTGTTTCGTTTTTCGTAAATTTCCTTTTTACGGTCAAACGAATAGTATTGTGCAGCAGAATTTTTCACACCGCTCAATAAAGTCAAATTTCCAAGCTTATGAACCAATTCTTGATGAACATCAGGCGTGAAACGTTGGATCCAATATTCATCTTTTAGCTTTTGCGGAAGGATGTGCTCCACCGTAATTCGTCCATGGAATTGTTTTACCACGCTCTGATCTTGGCTTTCTTGTTCCAAGCGAAGGAGTATTGCTTTTACAGCAGGAGAATGGTAAATATCCGCACGTATCAATTGTTCAAATTCTTTATTATCCGCATATTTTTTAACCGTTTCAATCAGTTCATCCGCTGAACATCCTTTATTGATCAAATTAATCACTTGATAATAAACCGTATTTCGTTTTGTTTTGCCAAGCCGGCGAACCCAGTTTTGGTACGTGATTTTTTCCATTAATTCAACAAAATCAGCGAATTCCATATCCGGCACCGGTTTATTTAGAAACGCAAGCACAGGAGGTATCCACTCATCATGAGCGACCCGATGGAGGGAAGAGATGAGTTTTTGCGTCTTAAGATGATTATCGAAATCGTTTTCCATAATTTTTTCATAATGATGAGCCGAGCGCAGGAGAAATTCAGCGAAACGAGCGGGAGCTTCTTTATATTCTTCAAGGATCTCATCAAACTCTTGATAAAGAATTTCCTGCTGCTTGTTCCCTTTGATCGAAGTCCGTAAATGGCTTAAGAAATTATCTAACTGCCGAATGCCAACGATATTCTCCAGTTCATTCCAACATTCTTCCACTCGGCTTCTCTCAAGAGGCTTGCTTTCACAATATTCAAACAGCCGGTTTTTTAATAAATCCCCGTTGGAAAGAGACATTCCTCTCGCATTTAAGACATTAAAAAGCCGATAGGCGGAGGTAAAGTTATCGGTGACCACAAAGACAACATATACATGTTCTAAAATATAATTGACCAACCGCCGCAACTCGACTTCGCTTAATTCTGAAACTACTTGTTTGATTTCAAGCATATTGTCATAAAACTTCGCTTGAGTTTCACTCATTTCTTGTGCAGAGCTTATATCTTCCCCCATGAGGATATACTTCTGGAAAAATGCTTGATCTTGCTTTCTGACTATCAGGCGAGGCTGCTCCGGTTCATCCGTATAAGGGTTTACCGGCATAATTCGTTTTTGAATATCCTCTACACTAGAAGGATGCGTGATCAACTGCTTCATAACCGCAAAAATAATATTTAAAGTCGTTAACCGCTGCTGGCCGTCTACGACTTCATAACGGCGGTTGCGTTCTTTTTCAATCGTAATAATCGATCCGATAAAGTATTCAGGGTCATTACGCTGATAAGCTTGGCAAATATCTTCTATCAACTCGCGCGCATGGCTTTTCTCCCAAGAATACGGCCGTTGATAAGGAGGAATTTCATAAATTTTGTTTTCCGTCAGTATCTCGTTGATCTTTTTTTCACTTGCCTCCATTTAGCATCATCTCCCCCAGTAGCCAGATTTACTTTTACACATACATCTATAATACAGATTTTACGTTTTTACAACTCTCTCCTTTTTCACACATGTTAACTTCTTCTCAAAAACAAATCCATATCATAGTTTTGTAATGATTGATGAAGAAGTTTTATGTAAAAAAAGGATTCCTCGTAAGCGAACATAACAAAAAGAAGTCTTGAAGCATCTAGGATGTAGCCATTGAGAAGTCCACCAATGAAATGGATGTAGCGGATATAGCTAGAAAGAGGAAGCAGAGGATCTCTATAACCATGATGCAAAACATAGAGGGAATTCGTAATTTTACATTTCAGAACATATCCGTCGTAAATAAATTCGCACAAACGAATAAAGCAATCCCCCCACACGCGTCAATAACCACATTCGCCAAAAGCGCGTCCTCCCCGGTTGAAACGATTCAGTTCCTTCTTCCGTTTTTGAATATAAATCATTTTTCCATCCACTCCAACTCCTCCAGCGACTGGACATCTTGAAGAATGTAGCGGATCGTTTTTTATCGACTTTGGCAGCTGTTGAAACGATGACATACATACCTCCCAATACTACTTATGATTATTCCCTTTAAAAATTGGTTTTAACTGATGAACAAGCTCCTGAACCATATCTTTTGTGGTGATATTGTCGGACAATTCCCCACGTTGATACGCTTCAATTAATATATGCTTGAAACGATCGGTTTCTGGTCGCAAAGTCTTTTTCTTCGGCACAACAGTCACCCCCAACGTAAAAATGCAATAAGCCTCCCGCTGAACAACTTCAACAGGAGGCTTTGAATTTACTTAGTATTTCGGCTATGCCACTTCCATGCGCTTGCAATAATCTCCTCAAGCGAATATTCCGCTTTCCAGCCAAGTTCTTCGTAAATTTTTTGCGAGGAAGCGACAAGGCGCGCCGGGTCGCCCGGGCGGCGGTCAGTATATTCAATAGTGGCTTTGCGGCCGGTGACTTTTTCACATGTTTCAATCACTTCTTTCACGGAATAGCCTAAGCCGTTGCCAAGGTTGTAAATGGCGGTTTTCTTTTTGCCTGACAATAAAGCTTCCAGCGCTAAAATATGCGCCTTCGCTAAATCGGTGACATGGATATAGTCACGAATGCATGTCCCGTCTGGTGTATCATAGTCCGTACCGAAGACGGAAATTTTGTCGCGCTGGCCTAACAAATGCTGCAAGACAAGCGGAATCAAATGCGTTTCCGGGTTATGGTCTTCACCAATTTCCCCCGACTCGTGCGCCCCAGCCGCGTTAAAGTAGCGAAGGACGACATAGTTCAAACCATACGCAGAAGCAAAATCCGCTAAAATTTGTTCGATCATTAACTTCGAACGGCCGTATGGGTTAATTGGATTTGTTGGGCAATCTTCCGTAATCAATTCGACATTCGGAATCCCATACGTCGCCGCGGTTGACGAGAAGATAAAGTTTTTCACATTATATTTCAGCATCGTTTCTAGTAATGTTAATGTAGCGGCAACGTTGTTTTGATAATACTTCAGCGGATTCACCACCGATTCGCCGACTAAACTGTTCGCCGCAAAATGCATGACGGCTTGAATCGGGTATTTTTCAAAAATCGGTTCAAGGTCCGCTTTGTTCCCTAAATCCCCTTGCACAAACACCGCGCGATCATCCACTAAATAGCGATGGCCAGTCGATAAGTTATCAAGCACAATTACTTGCTCTTTTTCCACTAACTCTTTCACTAAATGACTGCCGATATAACCGGCTCCGCCGACAACGAGAATCATATACAATCCCCCAATTATACATTAACTATTTGATGGACCATCGTCATTACTGCGTTTTCTAATTCGGTAACAAGTTCTTCGCTCTCTTGTAACGATGTTCCTCTCACGCCAAAGTAAAACTTCGCTTTCGGCTCTGTGCCTGATGGACGCAAACAGAACCATGCGCCATTCGCAAGATGATATTTCAACACGTTCGAACGAGGCAAGTCAATCGTCTGTTCTTCCCCTGTCGCCACGATGGTACGCTTGCTTATCAAATAGTCTTCGATCGCGACAACTTCCACACCGGCGATTTCTTTCGGCGGTTCTTTACGGAAGGTAGCTAGAATATTGGCAATTTGCTCGGCGCCATCTTTTCCTTTTAACGTTAGCGAGCGCAATGATTCACGATAGTAACCGTATTTTTCAAAAATCTCTAATAACCCTTCATACAATGTTTTTCCCTGCGCTTTATAATAAGCCGCTACTTCCGCGGCAAAAATCGCCGATTGCACCGCATCTTTGTCGCGGACAAAGTCGCCGATTAAATAGCCATAGCTTTCTTCATAACCGAATTGGAACGTGTATTCTTTCGTCCGTTCAAACTCGTTAATCTTCTCGCCGATAAATTTAAACCCAGTCAATGTATCGATCGTTGGCAAACCATAATGCTCGGCAATCGCGCGGCCGATTTCGGACGTCACGATCGTTTTCACAACGACACCGTTTTTCGGCAAGATTCCTTTTGCCTGCTTTTGTGATAATAAATATTCCAGCATCAACGCGCCCATTTGGTTGCCTGTTAACACGACATATTCACCATCTAAATTTTTCACCGCGACACCAAGACGGTCCGCATCCGGGTCGGTTGCCATTAAAATGTCGGCATCGATTTTTTCACCGTATTGAATCGCTAATGTAAACGCGGCATGCTCTTCCGGATTCGGTGAAGCAACAGTGGAAAAGTTCGGATCTGGAAGTTCTTGTTCTTTTACCACCGTCACATTTTCAAAGCCAAATGCTTTTAAACCAGCGCGGACTAACTTACTGGCTGTGCCATGCAAAGGAGAAAAAACAATTTTTAAATCTTTCGCCACTTCCGCAACCATTTCTGGATTTAGTTGAATCGTTTTTAATTGCTGAAGGTAGGCTTCATCGATTTCTTCGCCGATATATGTAAGCAATCCGTTTTCCAGAAGTTCTTGCTCGCTTGCTACTTCCACCGTCAATTCATTTTCGACGGCATTGACGTATTGAATAATCGCATCTGCCACCGCTGGCGGAATTTGTCCGCCGTCTTGGCCATACACTTTAAACCCGTTATACTCCGGCGGATTATGACTTGCGGTAATGACCACACCGGCAAACGCCCCAAGATAACGAACAGCAAACGACAGCTCTGGCGTTGGGCGAAGCTCTTTAAATAAGTAAGCTTTAATCCCATGCTTCCCAATCGTCTTTGCCACTTCCAACGCAAACTCCGGCGACTTATGGCGGGAATCATAGGCAATCACGACACCGCGCTCTTTCGCTTCTTCGCCTTGTTCAACAATATAACGCGCTAATCCTTCCGATGCTTCGGCTCGGGTGGTGACAGGCACCGAACTTAAAAATTTTATCATAAAAAATTTTATATGTCTGTTTCTTGCGACTAGCCGCGCAATATTCTGTACGAAGCCATCATCCACTTTTCCAAAACAATGAACCACATCAATGGAAAAATGGAACCATGAATAAGCGAACATCCAAAAAAGAAATCTTTGAGCATCTAGGGTGTAGTTGTTGAAAAACTAACCAATGGAATGGATACAGCGGATATAGCTAGAAAGAGGAAGCAGAGGATCTCTATAACAACCATCATGCAAAACATAGAGGAGATTCGCAATCTTTCTCACACCGAAGAACCTGTCCTTCGTAAATAAACCCGTACAACAAATAACGCAATCCCCGCCCCACACGCATCAATCAACACATCCGACAAAAGCGGAGTTCGTCCCGGCTGAAACGACTGATGCCATTCATCCAAACCTGCGCAAATAACGGCGAACACCCATGCGCTAACCATCGCAAACCGCCATGGATATAATGCTCTCCATACAAGAACCGCAAGCAGACCGAATACTGAAAGATGCGCCAATTTACGCACGATGTAATTCCATGACAAAAAACCATCATTGATATGACCGACATGTCCTAATTGCAGCTTTTGTATGATTTCACTAATCCAACTGGCTGTATTCGCGCCACTAAACATGGGAGATTCCGTAAAATAATAAATCATCCCGCATCATGCGAATACAAGAATCCAAGGAATAATCTTATTTTTCATTTCATCACCTAATCTGTTTAAACGAATCATTCTTTTTCAATTCCTTCTTTCGTTTTTGAATATAATAGTGAATCGTTTTTTCTATCCGCTCCAATTTCTCCAACGACTGAACATCTTGAAGAATGTAGCAGATCGTTTTTTCACGGACTTTGGCAACTGTTGAAATGATGGCATACACCCTTCCCAATACTACTTATGATTTCCTTGCAAAACTTGTTTTAACTGATGAGCAAGCTCTTTAACCATGTCTTTTGCGGTAATATTGGCGGACAATTCCCCGCGTTGATACGCTTCAATTAAAATATGTTTAAAACGCTCGGTTTCTGATTGTAGCGACTTTTTCTCCATACAAAAGTCACCCCCAAATCGAAAAAAATAAATGCAGCCTCCCACTGAACGACTTCAACAGGAGGCTTGCAAACAGTTATTTATCGTTTAATCGCTTTGATAAAGACGTCAATGACCCGGTTTTGTTCCTCAACGGTCATGCTAGAACCGGACGGCAAACAAATGCCATTGGCAAACAATTCATCCGAAACGCTCCAACCTTCCTGATGCGGGTAATACGTTACCCCGTCAAACACTGGCTGCAGATGAAGCGGCTTCCATACAGGACGTGCTTCAATATTTTCCTCCGCAAGCGCGTTGATGATATCCATTGGAGTCACACCAAGCGTTTGCTGGTCAATCGTCAACGTCGTCAGCCACCGGTTGGACATCGTGCCTTCCAATTCGGGCATAAAGTGAACTCCTTCGATATTCCCTAACGCTTGCACGTAGCGATCAAAAATCGTTCGTCTCGCTTTCACCCGCTCGTCCAATACTTCCAACTGCGCCCGGCCGATGCCGGCTCATGTGGTAGCTATATAGCTTAATCTCACTTTTTAACATAAAATTCGATTCAGATTTTACTAAGATATAAGTACTAACTCCTTTTTAGAAGTATTAATGAAGTTCTATAGCTTTTCAACTATACTATTTATAGCATCTTTACTCTCCTGTAAAATTTTAGGATCAACTTGTGGCTCTCTATCAAAAATAACATGCTTACCTGTAGTCGTCTTATCAAACGGTAACCCCTTAGCAAAAGCCACAACACCAGTAGTTTGAAAATCCCTTACCTCAACCACACCTTCTTTTTCATAATTAGTAAAAGTAAAAATATTTGGGTTAACAGACATTAATTTTTTGACATCATTATCTATAGCAGTAAAAATAGCCCGATAAGCTGATGCAGGCCCCATATATTGAGTCAGCCTATTTTTCACTATCAAATGTATCTTAGGTAACGGTTTTTTTGCTTCTTCCATTCTTTTCGAAAAAGCTGACTGTTCATAAATAGAAGGAAGTTTAACTCCATGGATCAATGAAAACACGTTTTGTACAGCCCTTCTTGATGAATCATCTGGCATTACAGGTAATATCAATCGATCAGCAGCAGCAAGTGCAATCTGTGTATACGAAGAGAAGCTAGGATTAGTATCAATAAATACAGTCGAATACTCATTATTTGTTGAATTAATAAAATCATTAATCCAATTATATACATGCTCATTGAAAAGTTAACCTTCGTATAAGTGGTTCCCACTCCGGTTATACTGCTCCTAAGGAAAAGCATGGAAAAGGAGCGGAATTCTGCATGAAACGTCTCAAAATCACCAACGATCACGGATGGACACCTCGGACACTTCGCAAACAGGAACGGAAAATCAAAAACACCCTTCTTCGCCAACGGGTGATGGCGGTTCGCCTGGTCATGGAAGGCTATTTGGGCAAAGAGGTGGCCTCCATGGTCAACGTGTGCCGACAAACCGTTTCCCATTATGTGTCGCTGTTCAACGAAGGCGGTCTGGAGCTCTTGCTTCATCGGGATTTCGCCCCCGGGCGGGAGCCGTTTCTCACGGAAGAACAGCAAGAAAAGATCAAACAGCTTGTATTGACCACCACTCCCGCGGAACTGGGCTGGGACGTCGCTTCGGCGTGGAACACCAAACTCCTGCAATCCTATGTCGCAAAGCAATTCGGTGTTTCCATTTCCCGCGAAGCGCTGCGAAAACTCCTGCACCGCAAAGGGCTGTCGTGGACACGACCGACGTACACACTGGCGAAAGGAAATCCGGATGAGCAAAAGCAATTTGAAAAACAAATGGATCTGATAAAAAAAAACTTGATCACCAAGGAGACAGAAGATGCTGTTCTTCTGTACATCGATGAAACCCATATCCGCTCTTACCATGTCTTGCGGTCCACATGGTCGGAAGTCGGCCGCCAAAAACAAGTGCCGACGTTTGGCCATCATGCCCACGTATCGCTGTTTGGCGCGGTCAACGTCCATGATGGTGAAACGGTGCTTCATCAAACGACCGCTGCCAATGCTGCGACGTTCTTGGATTTCTTGAGAATGCTCAAAAAGCGCTATCCGGACCGTCTCATGGTCTTGGTGTTGGATAACGCCCGCATTCACCATGCCAAAATGGTCAAGGAGTTTTTGCGGGAAGAAGGGCAGTGTTTTCACTTTATTTACCTTCCTCCCTATTCGCCACAGCTGAACCCGATCGAACGCTTATGGAAATGGCTGAAAGATACGGTGATTGCCAATGTATTTCACAAGGATCGCAACGATATCATTCAAGCCATTACTCGGTTTGTCAACTACATCCACGAACGTCCGGAGGAAGTGCTGCAGCGTTTAGGGTGTGCAGGATGACTGAGAAGTTAACTCTTCATGTTGCATGTATATAGTTACAGATACCCATGCATTAACTCCAGGCAAATTAGTATTAGAGAGGGTAGCAATAGCATTTGATTGGATTTCCACCATATGATCTCCAGCAAGCAAGTCTATATTACTAGGTATGGAATTATTGTACTCGGAAGGATTGCAAATATATTTACTTGTTTCAATTTTGGCATATGAAAAAGGAGAAGCGATTCGGTCTTGAAAGTAACCAGCCACCGATTTCCTTGGATCCAAAGAATGCAAATGCTCTAACTTTTTCGCACCCTCATTTATCAATCCTCCCAAGAACAAGTCAGATAAATTTGCTTGCGGACACAAATCGATGGCTAAAATTTTTTTGTCTTTATGCTTATTCGCATAAGAACAAATCGTTTGAAATATAAGACTTGTTTTTCCTGTTCCACCCTTGTTATTCCAAAAAACGTATTTTATCATAAGCTCACCATCCTATAAGAAAATTTAGCAACTACAACTGTTTCATGAAACTACATCCCTCATTGTCTGTTCTTTATATCCCTCTTTGCCTAACTGCACATTCAAAATTGGCCAAAGCATTAAATGATTGTCTAATTGCTGTCTATAAAAACTTCCCCAACAAACATTGGTTAATTCCTAACTAACACTTCCTCCTGATACCCATTCGGATTATTTGACTGCCACCGCCATGCATCACGACACATTTCTTCAATCCCTCTAGTGGCTACCCAACCTAGCTCTTCTTTTGCTTTAGTCGGGTCGGCATAACAAATGGCTACATCACCTGGACGACGACCGACGATTTTGTACGGGATTTTAATGCCTGTCACTTTTTCAAAAGCAGATACAAGCTCAAGAACGCTATATCCTCGTCCTGTACCGAGATTATACGCCTCTACTCCTGTTGTGTTCATTACTTTTTCCAATGCTTTTACATGTCCGATTGCTAAATCAACGACATGAATATAATCGCGAACCCCAGTACCATCTACCGTTGGATAGTCATTGCCAAACACGCGAAGCTCTTTTAATTTTCCTACCGCTACTTGCGTAATATACGGCATTAAATTGTTCGGGATACCGTTTGGATCTTCCCCAATCCGACCGCTTGGATGGGCGCCAATCGGATTAAAATAACGTAAAAGGGCAATGCTCCAATCATTGTCGGACACATATAAATCACGCAAAATTTCCTCAATCATCAGTTTCGTCCGTCCATACGGGTTTGTTGGTTGAAGCGGAAAATCCTCGGAAATCGGCACACTCTCAGGAGTTCCGTATACTGTTGCCGAAGAACTAAATACGATCTTCTTCACACCATACGCTTGCATTACTTCACATAACATTAACGTACCGGTAATATTGTTATGATAGTAGCGAAGTGGAATCGCTACCGACTCCCCAACGGCTTTCAGCCCAGCAAAATGAATCACTGCCTCAATTGGATGTTTAGAGAATACTATTTCAAGTTCATCCTTTTCAAGCAAATCAACATTATAAATGGGAAACTCTTTTCCCGTAATCTCACTGACCCTTTTTAAAGCTTCCGGTTTACTGTTGCAAAATGAATCAACGACAACAATGTCATACCCAACACTTAACAATTCGACACAAGTATGGCTGCCGATATAACCGGCGCCACCTGTTACAAGGATGGTCATTTGGATTCCTCCAATGAAAATTTTGCATTACAAAATAAAAGGAGCTTGGAGTCGTATAAGCTCCTAAACCTAAATACTTACTACATTTCTTAAAATACTTTCTCTTCCAATAGAATGATATTCGATATTATGTTTTACTACTTCTTCTAAGGCATAGCAGTTCCGACCATCAAATACAACTGGGGTTTTCATGAATCTTACAAACGTATCTAATGATAAGTTTTTAATTTCATCCCATTCTGTCGCAATCATTGCAATATCGGCATCTTGAAGTGCCTCTTCTATAGAATTAGCATAAATAATTTCATCACCAATAACACGCTTTGCATTTTCCATCGCAACTGGGTCATAAGCAATGACAAAAGCACCATCTTTTACAAGTTCTTTAGCAATAACAATGGAAGCAGCTTCACGCATATCATCTGTATTCGGTTTAAAAGCTAAACCAAGTAGAGCTACTTTTTTCCCTTGTAAACTACCAAAACGGTCACGTGCTTTTTCTACTAGTTTTACTTGTTGTTTATTGTTCACATTTATTACAGCTTCTAATAACTCAAATTTATGGTCAACATCTCCAGCAATTTGCACTAATGCTTTTGTATCTTTTGGGAAGCATGAACCGCCGTAGCCAATGCCTGCTCGTAAAAACTGTGGGCCAATACGTGTATCCAACCCCATTCCATACGCAACATCCTCAACATTGGCACCAACTTTTTCACAAATATTTGCGATTTCATTAATAAAGCTGATTTTTGTTGCTAAAAAGGCATTCGAAGCATACTTAATCATCTCAGCACTATAGATATCTGTTTTAAAAATCGGGATACCAAATGGTTTATTTACTTCTTCAATAATAGACGCAGCTCGCTCGTTATCGGCTCCAATTACAATTCGGTCACCGTGGAATGTATCGTAAATCGCTGACCCTTCCCGTAAAAACTCTGGATTGGATACAACATCAAAATGAATGTCTTTCTTTAGATGACTCTTTATCCAATTTCTTACTTTGTAGTTTGTTCCAACAGGCACAGTACTTTTTGTAACGACAACGACTCCATCTCTTTCGATATTTTCTGCAATGTCTTTCGCTGCTTGCTCGACAAATCGCAAATCAGCAGAACCATCTTCTTTTTGTGGCGTACCTACTGCAATATAAATTACTTCCGCATCTTTAAATGCTTCTTTGTGACTTGTTGTAAAATGCAACCTACCATTTTCAATATTTTTTTTCATTAATTCATCTAAACCAGGCTCGTAAATCGGTGAAATTCCCTTTTTCATTTTCTCCACTTTTTGTTCATCTATATCAACACAAGTTACGTCATGGCCAATATCGGAAAGGCAAACACCAGTCACTAAACCGACATAGCCTGTACCAACAACTGCGATTTTTCTCATTGTTATCTTACCCTTTCCTAGAAATATAGCATAATAAAGAACAGCCCCCCTATGTTCATCGGGTGACTGCCAAGTTTATCGGTAATAACTTCTATACCATTTGACAAATTTTCTAAGTCCGTCCTCAATTGATGTTGAAGGATGAAAACCAACCGCTTTCTGCAAATCATCGATATCCGCATACGTCGCCTCGACGTCTCCTGGCTGCATCGGCAAAAATTCCATCTTCGCTTTTACTCCAAGCAATGATTCCAATGTTTCAATGAAATCCAGCAACTTTACTGGTTGATTGTTTCCAATGTTATAGATTTTATATGGAGCATAACTTGAACTTGGATCAGGAGACATTCGATCCCAGTTTGGATTAGAAACCGGAGGCTTGTCTAATAAACGAACCATTCCCTCGACAATATCGTCAATATAGGTGAAATCCCGTCTCATATTTCCGTGATTAAATACTTTAATCGGTTTGCCCTCAAGAATATTTTTCGTAAACGAGAAATACGCCATATCCGGTCGCCCCCAAGGGCCGTAAACCGTAAAAAAGCGCAAACCCGTTGTTGGGATGCCATACAAATGACTATATGTATGCGCCATTAACTCATTTGCTTTTTTCGTTGCTGCATATAAACTAACTGGGTGATCCACATTATCACTTGTTGAAAATGGCATTTTTTGGTTCGCCCCATATACAGAACTTGAAGAAGCATAGATAAAATGTTTTACAGGATTATGACGACATGCTTCGAGTATATTCACAAAACCAACAAGATTCGAGTCCACATAAGCATGAGGATTTTGCAAACTATAGCGCACTCCCGCTTGAGCTGCTAAATGGATCACATAAGTAAAAGAAAATTTATTAAATAGCTCTAGAATCCCTTCCTTATCTACTAAATCTAGCTTCATAAATGTAAAATGATTATACTTATTCAATTCTGTCAACCGAGCTTCCTTTAACTTAGGATCATAGTAATCATTCAAATTATCAATTCCCACCACTTCATATCCTTGCTCTAGAAGTCGTTTAGATAAATGCATACCGATGAAGCCAGCTGCGCCGGTGACTAAGATAGTCATATAAATTCCCCCATCTATTATTTTGTTAACATTCAATATACCGCGAATAGATATCTCTCATCTCATTAAGAACATGAGCTAAGTTATATGATTGAATCTCTTTTAACGAAGCTTGACCCATTTTCTCTCGCAAATCTTTATCATTTATCAATTTCACAAAACTTTCCACTAAAGATTGATCATCTTCTAAATCTACTACAAATCCATTTGCTCCATGTTTAACTAAATCCCTCGAACCTCTTACATTGGTTACAACTAATGGCTTTCCAGAAACCATTGCTTCCATGATGCATCTAGGTAAACCTTCATGAAGAGAGAGTAAAGTTATAATATCTGACTGTGATAAGATTTCTGGAATATCTTCTCTGAACCCTAAAAAGTGAATATTTCTTAATTTATTTTGTTCTACATATTTTTTTAGATCATCTTCTTTTCTTCCTGTTCCAACAATTAAACAGTGAACATTTGGATAACGATTTAAAATGTTCTTCCAATTACGTAATAGGTAGATATGATTTTTTCTCTCAATTAACTCAGCGATACAAGTAATTACAATATCGTTGTTTGCAATGTTTAGTTGCTCACGAACATAGCAACTAGAATCAGGACTAACAGAGTATTGATCAAAAGAAACTCCAACCCCATGTGTAAAAAATAAAGATTCATTCTCTCTAAAACCTAGTCTTTTTCCATTTTTATAATCTTCCTCATTCATTACAATTAGGCCATCAGTCCATCTGCTTGCTATTTTTTCTGCTGTATAATATATTAACCAATTTTGAAGCGGCGCTCCCTCATAAAAATGAAAACCATGAGCTGTATAAAGAACAGAACCTTGCCTGCATTTTTTTGCTACATAACGAACTAAAAAAGAGGCAATAGGTGTATGAACATGAATTAGTTCAAAATAATGGTTACTTAATAGTTTTATTAATTCTCTTATGGCCATCAAATTAGCCAACCGATAAGGAGACCGAGAAAAAGAAATATCCCAGCAAATAACCCCCATCTTTTCTATTTCTTCCTTCCGACCATGGTCGGGATTCGCAGCTGCATGTACTTCATAACCTTTGTCTTGAAGCATTTTTATAAAGGGTTTATGAAATGCAGCTAAGTGAGAATATACCGTCGCTGCAAATAATACTTTCTTTTTCTTCATTAGTAATCAACCGCTTTCTTTGATGCTTTCAACAATTCTAAATAAACATTTTCATACTTCCTCACAATCAAATCGAGCGAAAAATAGTTTTCGACTCTTTCTCTCGCTAATTTTCCCAATTTTTTCCTATGACTTGCAGGGTATTTCAAAAAAGTTAGGATTGCCTCACCTAACAGTTGAGGGTTCCCTGGCGGCACAACTAATCCGGTATCCCCAACAATATAAGCAGAATCTCCTACATCTGTCGTAACACAAGGAACCTCGCAGGCCATTGCTTCGCCTAATACATTTGGGAAAGCTTCACCTTTTGATGACAATACAAGTAAATTAAATGCAGGCATAATTTTATGAATATCTTCCCTTCTCCCAAGTAAATGAAATGACTTTTCCAGGTTTGCATCCTTAATCCACGAAATTAAAGTTTCATTTTTAGGAGTGATATTATCTCCACATAAAACAAAATGAACATTTGGGATGTGATTAGCTACTATTCTCGCTGCTTGAATGAAGTTATAATGATCTTTTAAAGGATCCCATCGTGCAACTAGTCCTATTAAATAGGAATTTTCGGGAATAGATAGTTGACGCTTCAATTGTTTATTTGCTGTATAGATTGGAGAGAAGTTCTTTACGTCAAATCCGTTAGGAATAATAGTCATCTTCTCCAAAGAATAACCTATTTTACTGTGAACTTTCAAAGAAGATTCCGAACAACAAATAATTTTATCTGTATATTTTGATAACATTGCACATATTTCTGCAACTTTAATAGTCAATTTTTTATTTGACTCAGGACTAAGACTACTATGATGAATTCCCCAAACTATATTAGGAACCCCAACTAATTTTCCAGCTAACAATCCCATCAAATCAGCATGATACATCCATGTTTGCAGTATATTGGGCTTTTCCTTTTTCAAAATTCTAGCTAGCTTAAATAGAAAAAACGGGTTAGGGACTCCTCTTTTCATCCCTAACCCGATCACTGGAATTTCCAATTTTTTTATTTTCTCTCCAACAGGACCGACATCTGTCAACGAAATAACCTTTATATCAAACTTTTCACGATCAATTTGTGATAATAGCTTATATAGCATCATCTCGGCTCCACCAGTGTTTAAACCAGTGATGAGATGGACTAGTTTATAGCACATATTTTGCCACCTTCTTTGTCATCGTAACATTTGACTATGATATGTATCTACGAAACTATATTAGCATTATACATTTCTATAAATAAAAGTACTTAGCTAACACTTGTGTATTAAACGTGTTCCAAAGTTCATAATTGATAATCCGTCTCCTTGGAAGTTCATTAACCCAAATAACTGCAAAAGGGTGGACACTAACATGATCCCAATTTGGTTACGAAACATGTAATGAATCAAGCAATTTTTGGAGATTTTGTTTGGATACATCGACCAACTTTTCTTACCCAAAATACTGTGCATAACAGGACAACCGCTGGTTTTCTAAAAAATCGCTACTGAAATATTAAAAACGTATTTTTGATGGATTTCATCACCACAGCCGGCTCAACTACTTCATCGATTTGGTTACTCCCGTTATCTTTACAGACTTCAAGAAAGCCCTCATCTATCGACTTTTTTACGAGCAAGTAAAGTGGTTTCAGAAACAAGGATTTTCATTTTTGCACTCTCAACTTCTCACTGATGTAGGAATTCGATCCCTCCGATTGGCGGTCATCGACAGCATGGCACTTCGAAGCGATCTCTATGATTTTCAGAAAAAGTGGGGCATTTCGACATGGTATCATTGGTTCAAAGGATATTAACTGCACCTTTGTACAACTACTAAGAAAATCATTTTATCGCATATCTTTACCACTGCAACCCGAAATGATTAGTAATACGATATTTAACAGTAAAAACGTTCATAAAGCTGCCGCACAATCCAGAATATTGTTCATTTCACCGATCGATCCCCGGAAAGATGCGTATTAGTCATGTTATCCCGGTCTTGTTGAAAACCAAATTAAGAAAATAGCTATTTGGTTTTCGTAATTCGATTGAATATGCATCAATCAGGTAAAGAGCAATGAAGTAAAAACAACCTCGTTGGTATGGATTTCATCGCTATTTCTGTATGTGCTATTGTAACATACTCATGTATAATTTTTATTTTTTTACTCTAGTTTTATAATTCTTGATATAACAATAATAAAGTTCGCTTGATACTGTATCATATAATAATATTAACTACTATTATTTACAGAAGGATAAGTACGTGAATTCATATGATTTATTGTAAAACTTATTTTTTGAAAGAAAACCATTAAAAGTACTCCTATAATAACATGGAAGTTTCTGGTAATAAAATGCTGAGGATCTCCGTACAACACATTAAGAATAGCAACGTTTAAAACTATATTTGCATAAATAATAAACATAACACCTTTTATTGATTTTATTGATATATTATAAATAAAACGCTCTACTATTAATAGTAATGCACCCCAAAACAGACCTATTAATAAGACTCCCACAACTGATCCTTCTATTATACCAAAAGAAAGCATATCTACTGGAATACTTCCCGTTACCCCTGACTCTCCTTTACGGGCTCCCATTATATAAATTGTATTTAAATCAGAAGCTGTATCAACTAATTGTCCCCATATCCGCTGCGGCAAAATATAAATAGGGGATACCAACAAGTCTTTAAACCATCTATAATCCTGAGCAGATATATGGACAATATATGAAGCAAAAGGAAAAGACAGCTCCCTTGCCAAAAAATCTAATATTCCTTCATTACCACTTGATCTCTTCAATATTCGATCAGACATAATAATTAAAAATAAGCTAATAAAGAAAAAAAATATGGATTTTGAAAAAAAATCAAGAACATTTTTATAATTATATAAAGTATATCCTAAGAAAAAGGTAAGCACATAAAATGCTAATGAAATCCTGCCTTCCCATGTAAACAAGACATACAAAGAGAATAAAAATGAAAAAATAAATCCTATAAACAAAAAGAAGCTATTTTTCTTTTTAATCTTTTTGTCAATTAGAATTCCAAAAAATATAAACGAAGAAAAGAAAGAAAAGCTCCCGAATCTTTGCAGAAAACTAAATGGGTTTTCTACATAAAAAACCCCTGATCTAATAGCTCTGCTATATTCAAATATTCCTATAAAACCACCATAAGCTTTCGTATAAAGCCAATACGATACTACCGAAGTGATAAACATTAAATAAGCAATAAATAGCATTTTCCTAATTGCATTTTTACTTACCACTGACAAATCTTTTTTTCGTTCATGCTGGAACAACTTTGATTTATTAGCAAACATATTTGTCAAATTCCATCCAAAAATAACAGACATTAAAAGTAATATATTCATTAAAAGATAAGTAAAGGAAGCCCAATCGTCGTATTTTATTATCCATGGAGTCCAATCATAAGAATTTTTACCTGCATATGTTGCCCATAACACAAACCCAAATCCTATCCCATTAAATGTACCTAAAGATAGAAGAAACCAATCTAACAACTCAAATCTTTTTTTGTGTATTAGACGAAAATAAACAATAAAGAAAACAATAAAAGCGAACAACAATCCTCCTGTTGCAGCTATAATTAAGACCATATTTAAACCTCTTTTCCTAATTAAAAATAATAATTACATAGAGGTATAATCAAAGGATTTATTCTACAAAATTCATAAATTTAATATATAAGATTCATATTCCCCGACAATTCTCTTTAACCCAAACAATTGTTTCAACTGTTTTAAACATTCTTCATTAAGTGGTCTAAATAGATGCGAAGACATGGTTAATTCGGCATATTCCAGTTTATCTAACAACCCTAATGCCTCCATTATCTCTCTCGTCCCTCCCGGATGATCTATCGCAACAACAGGGCATTCACAAGCTATTGCTTCTAACAGGACATTGGGAAGTCCTTCGTAATAAGACGAGAGAACAAATAAATCTGCATGCTTCAACCAGACATAAGGATTCTTTTGAAATCCTACAAACTCCACCTTTTCCACAATTCCTAGTCGAATACATTGTTCTTTCAATTCTTCTTCTAAAGGTCCTTCACCTAGTATCCACAGTTTTGCATTTGGTTTTTCCTTCAATAATTGTGGCATAGCTTGAAGCAAACGGTCAAATCCTTTTTGGTAAACAAGTCTTCCAATTGCCACGATATTTGGAGAAGTCGGAGAATGTAAAAATGGATTTTCTCCTAAATTTGCTTTTTTCCTAATTGTATCAACGTCAACTGGATTATAGATACGTATTGCTTTTTGCTCTGGTACTTTAAAATTTTCAATAAGATCTTGTTTCATATAATCAGATTGACAAACTATCAAATCTGCTCGTTTATACAATGTTTTATAAAGGAATTTCCATAGCCATGGTTTTGAACTTAACTTAACAATTTCCGAAACCGTATTTGCTTCTCTTACTATCAAACGCGTATGAGATGGCATTAAAATTTTAAGCATGATTAACGCAAGATTCAAATGGCCTAATGTAGAAAAAACAATATCTGGCTTTAACTGTCTGATTAACTTTAACATTGGAATAAAAGCATAACGAACTCTTTTTGCCTTCAAATCATAGACTGGCACATCATCTGGAACTTCTGCTAGATATGGTCCTTCTTTACTGATAAGTGCTAAATGCAAATCAAATTTGTTACGATCAAGATATTTTAATAGTGTAACCATTACTCTCTCAGCGCCACCGCCACGGAGCGATGGTAAAATAAATAAAACTTTTTTCATGACGGAAAACACTCCTAAACCCTCTTTTATCTCACCTCTGAAATTGTATATCGATATTTTCCAGAAGCTGTAGGATGGATATCGTCTACAAATTCGAATTTTACAATACAGCTTTCGCCCATAACCTGTCGAATATCTTCCTTAATGTTATTAAGATCATTAGAAAATTTAATTTCTGGATTTACCGATTCTTCATTATTCAACATAATCTTCACGATAATAAGATTATAGTTTTTTTGAATAACCTGATATTTTTTTATAAAATCACGATGCCAGAGAAACGTATTAAAAATACGTCCATCGATTTTTTTACCGTAAGAATTAATAAAGAAGTCAGTTACTCTCCCATTTACTTCCTCAATTAAGGGCATTACCCTTCCGCAATCACATTCACCTTTAGCCCATTTTCCCATGTCACCGATACGATAACGAATTAAAGGCATAGCATAATTTGTTAAGGAAGTAACAACAATTTCCCCTATTTCCCCTGGTTGAGCTAATGTTCCATTCTCTTTTATAATTTCAACATAATGTGTCAAAGCAGAAACATGAAGTCCCTGATGATGTTCACATTCACAAGCAATATCTCCTACTTCCCTAGAACCATACCGATTAAATACTTTCGTTTGAAAAACTCTTTCAATTGTTTCTCTCATGTATGGATACAGAGTTCCTGCTGATGTCATAATCGATTTAGGAGAATGAACAGTTAATTTGTTTTGTTCAATAAACTTTGCCAATTCAAAGATACTTTCTACATAAGCAAGAATTTGTATCGGCTTAAATTTATTAATAACTTCTATATATTCTTTCATTTGTTCAGAAGTCATCCTAAAAGCATTGAGCCATCTTTCATTACGTATATATCGTCCAATCCTAACTTTAGTCGTTTCCTGTCCCACAAGCAAATCCCGTTCAGATCCCCAAAGTCTAATTTGTTTATCCCCTATTTCTCTGTTACTCCATTGGTCGTCTAGCAGTTTAATAGCATGCGACCATTCGCTATATTCTTTATCTTGTATAAATTGAACAGGTTCTCCAGTCGAGCCGCCTGATGTATTCAAATACCACTCTCTATTATTTAAGTCGTCTGACTTTAGTTGCTCAAATTCCTTCCTGATAATATCTTTTGTTAAAAAAGGTATTTTTTCAAATGACGATAAGTTTACCTGTTCTTTGGATGTAATAACTCCACTTTCTTTTAAAATTTCTCGATAGTAAGGTACATGTCGATAAGCATGAAGTAATAAATTTGATAAACGTTTTTCTTGTAGTTGTTTTAATGCCTTTTGGTCAAGCCATTGCCATTTTTGTAGCTGTTCAAAATAATTTAATACATTACCTTGTTTAAGCCTTTGTTTATAAATCCATCGTTTCCAAAAACTCATTTAAAAACACTCCAATAATCAGTCTATATTTTCAGTTGCTTCATTCCTGCTTTTTGGATAAAAAAATGACGGTCATAATTAAAGAAAAATTAAATATTGCCCCAACTATACTATAAATTATAATTGTATATAATGATGATAAATAATAAGCACCTAAAATCAATACAACTAATCGTGAAAGAAAGAATAATACCTCATAATAAAATAAAAACTTTTGGAGTCCTAACACTTGCGCAGTAGCGGATGCAGGTCTATTCATAAACCCAAACATTAACCATAGCATCATCCACTGCGAATACACTCCTGCCTCATACCATTCTTTACCCAATACAATAGAAAACAGCAAAGGACCCGAAAGAAAGATAATCAAGGAGGGAAGAAGTATAATAACACCTAAAAACACAGTTGATTTGACTAAATATTTGTGCAAGTCTCCTCCATGATTATAAATTTCAGCGATTCGTGGATAAAATACTTGTCGAACCGAATCACCAATCAAGTTAATAGGTAATTGCAACAAACGCAATGAAAGAGAATAATATCCCACTACAGTTGGACTAAAATATGCAGCCAGTATAAACGGTGCAACATTTTGAGAAAGAGAATTTATTAATGATTGTGGAGCACTATACTTTGGAAATTCTCTATATGTACGTGCAAGGTCCTTCATTTTATTAAAATTAAATGAAGACGTTAAAACCTGTCTATCATCTTTCCAAATTTGCTTTCCTAAAACAACAGTAGCAACTATATGACCAATTGCTTGTCCAGCAATAAGGCCAACTGTACCAATTTTTGAAATACCACCGCCAAGCTGAGTAGCGGCTACTGATATACTTCTAAATATTTGAGAAATTGATAGACGTTTAAAACTTTTCTGTCTTGTGCTCCAATAGTTAAAATTATTATATATACCAAAAAACAATATACTAATAGGAATCCACCATATAAATTCATTAAGCCCTTGTATATGAAACCATATTTCCAAGTAATCCTTAAATAAAAAGAGAAATATTGTAGATAACAAAGTCATAAACACAACGACAATAATAGATAAATAAAGTACATTAGCTGCGTCTTCTTGCTTTTTAGGAAGAACAATAGCTAATTCATATTTTAATCCTACAACCACCACACAAATGCTTACAATAGAAGTATAAACCGCAAATACTCCAAAAGCATGTGGATCATATAATCGGCTAAGTATCGGTGCTATAATGATATTTAACGCTTGGGCAATTGCGGTTCCGGTCATTAAAGTTAATACATTCCTGATGAATAAACTTTTTTTTATCTTTTGAATCAACTGTCTCACCTTTTTATTTTAACGACATATTTATAGAAGTTTTGATAGAAACCTTCGATGTGAGTCGATTATTCGCAATCCCCAACAATTTCTCTCTAACCTCTTCTTTATCCATCTCTTCAAACCGATCCATAAAATCATGAAGAATTTTTTCGTCCACCATCGTTGCTTTTCCGATAAATATTTTCGGAAACACCTGTTCCGGATGAACTTCGTTTTCATTAAGCAGCTCTTCAAACAGCTTTTCACCTGGACGGATGCCGGTAAATTCGATGCCGATTTCTTCAACGGTGTATCCGGATAGTTTGATTAAGTTTTTCGCGAGATCGACGATTTTGACTGGTTCGCCCATGTCCAGGACAAAGATTTCGCCGCCTTTGGCGAGCGCGCCGGCTTGGATGACGAGCCGGGATGCTTCCGGAATCGTCATAAAGTAGCGTGTCATATCCGGATGGGTGACGGTGACAGGACCGCCAGCTTGAATTTGCTTTCTAAATAGCGGATGACACTGCCTCGGCTTCCTAGCATGTTTCCAAAGCGGACAGCGACGAATTTCGTTTTGCCTTGTTTGTCGTTTTGTTTATTACGGTCATCATCAATAAACGCAATTGGCTTTAGCTTCACTTCCCGATGTTTATTATTGTTTTACTTTCTTAACAAATTTCTCTCTATGAATTTGATTTGTTTTTTCTATCTCGCCCCATCACCTGTTATACAAACCTTTATGGTCTTCAAAATAATTTTAAGATCGAGCCAAAAGCTCATATTGTCAATATAATAACGATCTAACTCCAGTTTTTCTCTAGGGGTAATATCATATCCTCCGTTCACTTGCGCCCATCCTGTTATCCCGGGCTTTACTTGCAAGCGATCAATAAAACCTGGGATTTCCTCATTAAATTGTGCGGTAAACATTGGCCTTTCCGGTCTTGGACCGATTAAACTCATATCGCCTTTCAGCACGTTAAATAATTGTGGGAGCTCATCGATTCTCGTTTTACGGATAAATGCTCCCACTCTAGTTACACGTGGGTCATTTTTTGTCGCCCATTGCGCGCCATTCTTTTCTGCGTTTACTCCCATGGAACGCAATTTAATGACTTTAAAATACTTTCCATGTAAGCCAACACGTTCTTGCAGAAAAAAAGCCGGTCCAGGTGTTTCGAGTTTAATAATAACAGCAAAAATTAAAATAATAGGAATAGCAATCGGTAATGCTAACAATGACAACAGTATATCTAAAACGCGCTTTACATACGGATAATATTTTACGTTTGCTTTTTGATTTCTTATTATGTACTGTGTATCTATTGCAACTGCATATTCCTTAAAAAAATCATTTTTTTTGTTGGAGCTAACCCCCACCTTCTATCTCGCCTCCAAATTATTGATTACAGAAATCCTTTAAACTCCTCCAAAGTCCTTTTCTCTTTTAAGAACTTGTTCCATAAATTGAATCAAATCTTCCCTTAACTCCTCATATTGCAACGCAAACTCAATCGTCGTTTTGATAAATCCGATCTTTTCTCCGACGTCGTAGCGCTTGCCTTCGAATTCGTAGGCGAAGACGCGCTGAATTTCATTCAACTTTTGAATCGCGTCGGTAAGCTGAATTTCACCGCCAGCGCCGGCTTCTTGTTTTTCAAGGAACAAGAAGATTTCCGGTGTTAAGATGTAGCGTCCCATAATCGCTAGGTTCGATGGTGCGGTGCCTGGCGCTGGTTTTTCGACGAATTGGCGGACTTGGTAGCGGCGGCCATGTTGTTCAAGTGGATCGATGATGCCGTAACGGTGCGTTTCGTTATCAGGCACTCTTTTGACACCAATAACGGAACTGAGAGTTTGTTCATATTGGTCAATTAATTGTTTTAAGCATGGTGTTTCCGCTTGGACGATGTCGTCACCAAGCAGAACGGCAAACGGTTCGTCGCCAATAAAGTTGCGTGCGCACCAGACGGCGTGGCCAAGTCCTTTCGGTTCTTTTTGGCGAATGTAGTGAATGTCGACTTTCGATGGTTCTTTTACTTTTTCGAGTAAGTCGTATTTGCCTTTTTGAATTAAGTTTTGTTCAAGCTCAAAAGCGTTGTCGAAATGGTCCTCGATCGCGCGTTTTCCTTTCCCTGTGACGATGATGATATCTTCGATGCCAGAGGCGATCGCTTCTTCAACGATGTATTGAATCGTTGGTTTGTCGACGATCGGGAGCATTTCTTTCGGCATCGCTTTTGTTGCTGGCAAAAATCTTGTTCCGAGCCCCGCTGCCGGGATGATCGCTTTGCGTACTTTTTTCAACGAAATCCCTCTTTTCTATGTATTTTTCAATACGCACCAACGTATGGGCTATTGGTAAATAGCACATACGTCGATGCGCATCAAATAAAAATAGCCCCTTTGTTGGGACTTAGTTTTGCAAATGGGATTTTAAGTTTAAAATCTCTCTTTCGTGTTCGATCATTTTATCAAACATGACATCTGTCCGTCTTTGTAAATACGCGACAGTTAAATCGACGGACTGTTTCATGCTTGTAAGGTCATTCAAAATATGCCCTTGATTGTTTTTCGAAATGCGAAGCTCCTCAAGGATCTTTTCTTGTGTCTGCTCCACATTTCCGAGCGTTTGCTTCATGGCGGCCATATCGTGTTCTAATTTCTGTTGGCCGGTTTGCAGTTGTGCCGCATCGCGCTGTAACGCACGCTGGCCTTCTTGAAGTTGCGCAACGTCTTGCTGGAGTGCCCGTTGACCTTGTTGAAGCTGGGCAACATCGCTTTGAAGCTGAGATACATCTTTTTGAAGTTGAGCTACATCATTGCGCAGTTCTTGCTGGCCTTTCTGCAGCCTGGCAACATCCTTCTGAATTTGTCCGACATCGCTGCTTAATTTTTGCTGTGTTTGCTCAACACGGTCTAGCCTATCTCGAATCGGTTCTAATTCTTCCTTCAAAACCGAACGCAACAAATCTCTCAATTCTTGACTCATCTTCACCCCTCCTTTCCCCTTTCTCCCATTATAACATGTCCAACAGAGGCATAAACAAACATATAGATAAAAACCGGGCATCTAACCCGCCCTCACACCACACCCTCGACGACTAGCGTCTAAGGTGGCAGGACCGTCATCGTCCCCACCCACGGCATGGCCGAGTGCCTCCATTGATAACGGTAAGGAGACATCACCGCGAAAAGTGGAGGCGGCTTGCTTATCCCCGAAACGCGCTGGAGGGCCTGCGAGGAGGCTCAGACCAAACAAAGTTTGGTCTTGCGTGGGTTACTCCGAGAAGTTAACCCAATGTGTCGCCGCCTCGGCAGGCTCCGAGCATCGCGCAGGGATCGCCGCCGTACTAGCTCCTGCCCACGCTATAAACTTTTATCTTAATTAGGCGAGAAGACTCCCACTTCAACGAAGCGAAGCGGAGTAAGTGGGAGATGAATCGC
>NZ_QCWL01000001.1:215372-259528 GCF_003064505.1 Geobacillus sp. LYN3
CCAATCAGAGAATACCCTACCTTTTTTCTTTTGGTCTAGCAAAATGCTTTACACAAAATTTTATACATCATCCCGACGTGTGCAAACAAAAACAAGGAGCATAACAATAAACTAAAGAGAAAGGCTTTAGTCCTAAAAAATGAGGGGTTTACGCAAAAGGAAATAGGAGAAATACTGGGAAGAACCCAGTCAACAATTTCTAGTTGGTTAAGTAACATGTAAAAAACATTCTAATCATTTCAGCAGTGTTCCAGCGGCTAAGTTTTTTGATTTCAAACTACGTCATACATCTATCCATTTCCCTTAAAAAACAAGTTCCTTGGAGAATTTTCTCTCCAAGGAACAGCTTCGATAATATAATCGTATTAATTATGCGCTAAACTTGAACATGCAAGTTATGATCCTGTCTACTCGTACCATCAATGATGAAAGGAGTATTCAATGCCTGCGAGATTTTAAAAAGTGTCTCTACTCTAGGGCTTGTAAGCCCCGCTTCAATTCTCCCAATCGTGGATTTTGGAACTCCAATACGGTCTGCAAGTTCCTGTTGAGACATATTCAGCTGCTTCCGTCTTGTTTTGATCTGTGCAGCTATAGTTCCCTCTAATTGAAGTTTTTGAACATGCTGCTCGCCTCGAATAGCTGCATATTTCTTAAAAAAATCACTCATTCTTTTTCCCTCCCAGTTGATCAATAAAGGTAAGGATCAAAAGCGCAATAACTTTCATATGCTGATTCGGCAGGCTCAATATCCTCTCGTCTTATCGTTCCGTTATACTGCTTGTTGAAATAATGAAGCAATATGACTTTTGAAAAATTGTGAACTGCAAATATAATCCTGTGATTTCCAGTTTTTCCACCCTTTATACCCCATCTGTAAAAATTATCATAACGAGTATTCATGCTAAGATGTTTTAATGACGGAGGAGTTATATCGTCCGGAACGCTGTTGTCCTCCGGATCAGACGGATATGGATTATGTTGAATAATCGTAAGTTGCCTTGCATATACATCAGCAACACGACACCATATACCCGGACGACCTTTTTGTCTAAGTTCTTGCTCTGCCTTACTCAATAGATAATTTTCAAATTCCTTTACATTTCCTGTGTATATTACCTCAAACAACATCCTCTACCCTTTACTAATAATTATTATTATACATATGATAGCATTTATGCTACTGAAAAGCAATAATTTATAATTACATTTTCCTTAATGCTTGCACCTGTTCCTCTTTCGATGCATCTACATAAATGGCTGTTGTTTGAATGCTTTCATGCCGAGCAAGCCGTCTAATAATTTCAATGGGCGTTCCGGCATTGGCTAGGTTTTTGCAAAAACTATGACGGAAGCGGTGCGGGGTAATGTTCTTCATGTTGGCTAAATCCGCGTATTTAGTTAGCATTTTTTGAATGGCCCGCTCTGTTAGAAACATGGATCTTTCTGATACGAATAAGCGTTGAGATTCTTTATGAGTGCTCTTCTCAAGGTTTTGACGGTATTTTAACCACTTTCTCAGGTTTCTTGAATACTTTTGAACGAGCAAAACAGAGGCATATTTATTACCTTTCCCTTGGCGAACAATAATTTCAACATCATTTCCTTTGACTTGAATATCGCTTAATTCTAAGGATGCCACTTCGTTGACCCGCAAACCCGCATAAATCATTAAGTCGATAATCGCAAGATTCCGGAGGCGCTTAAACTCATTCTTCTCTAACTCAACATAGCTTATAAACCGTTCTTGTTCTTCCTTGGTTAACCATTTTGTTTGGCTAGAACCTTGAGCATACTCGATTTTTTCCGTTTTGATTCTGGTCATTGGGTTATCTTTTACCAAGCCTACCTCAGTCAAATAAGAAAAGAACACCTTTAGTGCAGCAATATATTTGTTGATGGTTGCTGGCTTTCGTTTGCATTGATGCTTCAAGTAGCTTATGTATTCCTTCACATCGACTGGACGAGTTTCTTCTATTATAATGTTCCCTTCCCGCTGTTCATACCATTCGAGAAAATGGGCCACCGTTGTTCGATAAGAAGCAATTGTTTTTTTATCTTTTGCTTCTTCATATAAATAACGAACAAATGGGTCAATAAACTGTTGCACGGCACACCTCCATAAACAAATACTTTTAAGAAGATACTGTTATCGCTTGGGGTTGACATATTAAAATCAAATGTACATTAATAAACATCATTCTTTAGCAGTGTTTTGAAAAAAATTATGCGAACAATTTTAATTAAGCTTTTAAATAATTCTGCGAACAATTATGAACTGATTAGAATGTTACTTATCGCAGAATGGTAATTCTACGACCAATTATTATGTATAAATCAGGGGGAATCACCCCCATACCCGTCAAGTTAGCGGTATAAAATTTTTTAGGATGATACGCATGTTCGAAAAATCAATCAAAGGATGAAGAGAAAACCAAATGCTGGGCATGCCAAATAACCCTCAAGAAGAGGGTTATTTGGCATTTATATCCATAACCCACACTACCATATCCCCAATTTCTTTAAAAGATCCGATACCGTTTCCTCTCCTTTCCTTCGGTCTTTCCTCGCGTGTTTCCTTAACAGAGACAGGAGAGATGGAAGGCGGTTTCCATCGCTTGGGGATGCAAAAGAAACCGATGCCAATACGATTGGAGGATGTTAAGCGCTTTCCATTCACTGATCTCGATTCCCTCCCGTTGATGCCAATACCTTCGGGCTTGGAACAGAAGAGTCTGCGTGACTAAAATGGCAATCAATGTCCCATATAAGTGGCATTCGAATCGTTCCTTCTTCATCTTTTTGACACGGTCAAGGTCAAATAAGGATTTCCAGCCCTTAAATAACAGCTCCACTTGCCAGCGCAGCGAATACAGCTCATAAACTTGTTGCGCATCAAACGATTCTTGTGGTAAATTGGTCAGTAAGATGTGATATTTCTTTTGTTCAAGGGTTTGGCGTGACAGCGCCTTCCCTTTCTTTTTTTCCTTTTTCCGCACGTACGCCAGCCGTTTTTCCCATTCTTCCGCTGTGAGACGGCGAAAAATCAGACGCGGAACATACAGGCGTTGGTGTCCGATATACACGTGTTCCACTTCCACGGCTTCCCCCTCGCCCAATCGATTTCCTATCGATTCCCAATCCCATTCGTGCCACTCCCCGTCCTGTTTGATATAGACTTTGATATCGGAACGCAACCGGGTAATATAATAAGCACCTCGAGCATCGATCTCCGCCAGCGTGGCGAGTGAAAAAAACCCCAGATCCCGAATGCAAAGGTCATTCGGGTAAAATCGTGTGCTGGGTATGATAAGCAAAGCGGGCATCGGAATCATTGGCCTGTTGGACGCACAGCTGAAGACAGGTGCCCGATAACAGCTCATACTCAAATTGGATTTTGGCGCCAGATGAAACCGAACCTTGATAGTCCTCACCATAGTCGGTCGGAAGTAAAAAACTGGTAGAGTCTAAGATCCGCAGACGGGTGAAACAAGCGCGATACGTCTCGGTGATGGAAGAGAGTGCCGGACGTTGATGCATCAGGAGAGTAAAAAAGACCTCTTTTAAAAACGCCACGGCACGAGGCGTAAACCGCTGATTCAGTCCTTCATTCGAGAGAGAGCAATCATGCCAGAGCGCCAAATCGGCACACAACCGCTGAAGCGACTGACAAGCGAGCGATCCGTCTCCCCAAGCACATAGCGTCAGAAAGGCTTCCGCTGTTAATGAACGCTGCCGCTGAATGAATCCGACTTTCCGGGCCAGACGGGTCAGTTCTTCAGAGGAGAAGAGTTGACGAATCGTTTTTATCCATGCCTTCATCTTTTTTGCCATCAAAAAACAATCCTTTCCAACGATGATTTTCGTTAGAAAGGATACCATGTTTTTGGCGCTGAAAAAAGATCAAATTCTTAACTTGATGGCTATGGACATGGGCCCCCACTCTTGCCTATCTAGTCGCTCGAACTAGACGAAATACCGTATTACCACAATTTCGACAAGGCGGTACACGCTCACCTTTTACGCACGTTATTTCATTTCCACATTTCGTACATTTATATATTCCAGATTGTTCAACAGTACCACCTGTTCTAATAATAGTCAAAACTATCATCCCCTTTCTTAATATTAAATAAAAACAAAAATAGCCATGATTATTTTGCTTAATCGTGGCTGTCCTTGATAATCATAACATTTTTTTAATACCTGACAATATTTTGCTTTTTTCGATTCTTTCGACAAAATTCAGGGAATGACAGGCACCCTCCTATTTAGGATGCCGAAATGGTGGATACCCTCCATTCATACATGGTTCTCCTGCCAGCTGATACAAACTGATTACCTCTAACTGCGCATCATTGGAAAGCTCCGGCAAAATCGTAGGAAACGTTTCCGCTAATAAACTTTTCCCACAGCCGGGCGGTCCAATCATCAACACATTATGCCCGCCTGCCGCAGCGATTTCTAATGCTCGCTTTGCTTGATGATGACCAATAATATGTCGAAAATCTCGATCATTCTTTAATGGAGAATGAAAATGTTCGGGAGTCGTTTGTTGCGGAGATAATGGAAGAACATGTTGTCCTTGCAGCCATTGAACCGTTTCTTCTAACGTCTGCACAAACACACAATTGAAATCTTTCAAATGATGAAGAGGAAGTGTGGAATCGAAGTGTGGAATCATAGGGGAGATAAATTCTTTTGAAACCAAGCTTCTTTGCCGCTAATACAGCAGGAAGCATGCCATCTATCGGCTGAACCGTTCCATCTAACGATAAAGCTCCTAAAAACACATCATCCGTAGAAATGAGCTCTTTGATCTGACCTTTCGCCTTTAAAATCCCGATCGCCATCGCCAAATCAAACATCGGGCTATGCTTCTTCCGCTCTGGTGGAGACAAATGAACAATGATTTTCCTATCTAAAACATCACAGCCAAAAGAATAAAGTGACGCAAGAACGCGTTCCTTCGCTTCTTTCACAGATGCATCCGGCAACCCAACAATCACCATCGCCGCAAGCCCCGGCACCTCCTTCACCTCCACCTGCACACGATACCCTTCTAATCCCCTTAATCCAATACTTGAAATCTTAACTGTCACTCATTCATTCCTCCTTAAAACAGAACATTAGTTCTTATATACTATTCTATTCCTTCTTCTTTTCCTTTTCAATTCTTAATCTTTCGACAAATTTCGAGTGGTGACAGGCACGCATGCCATTATTTGCAAGCACTCCATAAGGAGTTACGTTGTCACTAGGCTTCAACCTTAAGATTTCTCCAGAGTTACTGGATAGCTACCAAGCATCTTGGCACTTACTCAGGTTGTACTTTTACCAACAAGCACCCTTCAGCTCTAGGCGCAAAAAAGAAAGACCTCACAGAGATTTCTCCCTATGAGACCTTTCGACATTTTTCGGGCGGTGACAGGCACCTATCCCATTGGCATATCAAGTCTAGAGGAAGATCGAATAATTAAATGGCAATGTCCTGACTGTGGGAAGGAATGGGATCGAGAGAAATAAAAAGAAGGAAGAAGCAGTTTGTGGCGTGGCATAGGCATAGCATCGTATAAGAGAATAAAAAGTCCTGCAGAGGGAATTTTATGCAGGACTTTTGACATTTTCCGAGTAGTGACCCGTACCAACTGGAGTCTGGCTGGGAAAGAGCAGTTAAAAGTAAATAGGCTAAGAGTGTGCTTATTCTTCAGCGGTCCGTATCTTTAGAAGCGAAATAAAAAGGAAACGAGAAGAGGTGTTGATTAAGGTTTCGGATGACTAGATATCATCTATTTCAGGGTAAAGCCATGGTCGCTTTGCCTTTTCTTTTAATTGAAGAAAGGAAAAAGAAAAGCCCCGCAGAGATTTCTCTCCGCGAGACCTTTCATCATTATTCGGACCGTCTCAGACAGTGATGGATACCCAACCTACAAAATTATTAGTTTTGACCTTGAGTTACGTTGTTTTGATCTTGAGGTTCGATTTTAACAGTAACCTCTTTAGTAGCTTCTTTACCATCTTTAGTAAAGCTTAATACGATTACAGCTGTATTATCAGTAGCACCATTAGCAGCTTGTTTAGCTAATTTTAGAACTCCATCAGTAAGAGTTAAATACTTACCTTTATCTTCTTTAATTGATTTAACAGCAACAGTTACACCATCGTTTTTTATTTGATCTTTTTTCAATTTTTGTACAACTGCAGTAATATTTTCATCAGCTTTGGTAGTTTTAGAAATTGTCACTTCAGATTCATATTTAGCAGCTTCATCATCAACTACTTTTTGTGCAGCAGCTTGAGCTGATGAATAAGTTGATGTAGCTGTTACTTTAACTGGTCCTGCAGTTAAAGTACCTGCAGATACTACTACGTTAAACACAGAGTCTTTTGGAATTTCAGTTACTTTAGCAGACGCAGTACCATTGTTTACAAATACCAATTCGCCATCTACTTTATTGAATGTCAACGTGCTTACAAATTTAGTTCCATCAGGGAATTTATCGTTATTTCCAGTCAATACAACTTGTACGCCATATTGATCCGTTACGACAATATCAGCAACATCTCCAGCTAAAACAGAGAAGTCAAATGGAGCATTTACCTTAGCCGCATCATAAGAAACATTTTCGAGTGCAGCAACTGTTTTACCAGCAGCTAAATCAGCAGCCTTACCATTAGCCACAACTTCTAGTTTTGTTACTTTTGGAGCTTCTTTAGAAATTGTCACTTCTTGTGTAAGTTTTTCACCAGTAGCATTGATTGTAACTGTTAATGGAAGTTTAATTTCTTTTGCATCACCATATGTTGTATATGCTTTATCAACATCAATTTTTCCATCAGCAACATCAGCATTTAATTTAGCATTTGTAGACGAAACAGTGTAGTCAACCCCATGTGTTAGCTTTACTTTGCTTCCATCATCAAGCACACCATATACTTCAACTGCTTTATCATATGCATCATTATCAGTTTTACCAGCAGCTACTTCATCATACACAGTGCCGACAGGTTTCACTTCGTATGATTTATACTCTGTGCCATCTGTTACACGGAAGGTAACTGATTTTTCGCTGCCTGTAAGTACCTCATTTTTTTCTTTATCTTTGATTGAAATTGTAACTTTTTCTGTACCTTTAGCAATTGGAAGAATTTTGTTCCCAACAATGTTAACTGCACCTTCATTGTTTTCATCTGTGATTACTAAAGAGTATTTAGCTTTGTCACCAGTAAAGTATTTTGCTTTTTGGTCGGCTGACATTTCGCGCTCATATTGGTCAATAATCTTCACATTATCTACAGAAAGTGTTTGAGCAGGTGAACCTGTAAGAACTGTTGTCTTAATGTCAGATGTTACACCTTCAACCCGGACAGGTTTTGCTTCTGCTTTAACTTGAATGTTTGCAATAGTAGATTTTCCAGTAGAAGATACTGCTACTAAAGAAATGTATCCTTCTTTAACATTTTCAGCAGGAACTTCTACGCCAATTTTTCCATCTACTTTTTTAACAACTGCATTTGTAAGACCAGATACTTTAATACCTCTTGTTGCATCGTTTAGAACTTTTTCATCTGTAACAAGATTACCTTCTTTATCAAGAACTTGGATTGGCACAAATAGTTTTTCATTAGCTACAACTAAATCTGGAACTTCAAAAGTTACTGTATCAGTACGTTGACTTTCTGCTACTTTCACTTTAAATGTAGCATTTTTACCGCTCGCAGTAGAGATCAGCATAACAGTCGTTTCGCCAGCTGTAACTGGACCATTTAGTCTCAATGCTGTTACATCTTTTCCATTTACTTTAATTGTTTCAAAATCAGTTGCTACCTTAACAATTAAAGGATTCGTGTTATTAATCAGTACAGCATTGGAAGCATCAAGAGCAGCTTCATCTACTACATTACCATATTGATCTTTACCTTCTACCAATAAGTAGAATGCATCTTTTGAAAGATCAGTTGTTTCAGTTAGAGCCTTACCATCTTTGTTGTAAAGACCAGTAATAGCAATTTCAGAAACTTGTGCTTTTGGTGATACTTTTACCGTTGCTGAAGCTGATTTTCCACTAGCAGCATGCACAAGTGTTAAAACAATTGAATCTCCTTCTTTAACACCATCTTTTTTAACAGGTATAGTAACTACACCTTTTGAAGGATTTGCATTGCCGTTAACTACTGTACCAGCTGCAGTTGCTGTTAACGCAGTTGTAGCTGTGATATCTTCACCGTATTGGTTCTCTACTTTATAACCAACGGTAACATTTTCGCCATCTTTATCCAAAACTGCATTTTCACTTAGAATTTTTACAGTTTCAACTCTTTCATTTTCAACAGTTGTAGTAGCTGTTAAAACCTGATCAGTTAAGCCAGTAACGTTCACAGTGTACTCGCCAGCTGTTAATTTTCCTGTTAGTTCAATAACGGCTGCAGTTTTTTCATTATTAAATGTGATGGTTTCAGTATTAACTTTTACAGAACCTTTTTTCACTTCAAATGTAGCTTTTGTTGTGTCAACAGCTTTGTTGAATTTAACTTCTAACTTTTTAGCACCAATCGCACAAAAGCAACCTCAAGAATCCGACTTTCTTCCATAATAAAAACCCATGTGACTCAAGGAGTTTGGAAAGCGTGTTGTCGAAACAATTGTTGTTCAATAGAAAATCAAGTTGAGAAGTTGCTGTAAGTAGAAAATGAATAGAAAAAATAAAAAAGATGCTCAATAAGTAGGTTTCCAGTAAATCGACAATAGAAAGGTGTTAGACACGAATGTTTCAAAAAGAGTTTAGGACAAACTCGAAGATCTAATTGCTGCTCTCAAACCAAAAAGAGATTGGAGGGTAGAAAAATAGTTCCGTTCAATTTTGCCCATCCCACCCTCAGCAATCCCCATAAAGTGGGAGGCCAGCATTCCATGTCCCTCAACAAAACGATGAAAACGCCCCAGTTGCCCATGTGAAAATTTTGAGAGCACAATCGATAAAACGTGATTTCCCTACTTTTGAAAAGTAAGTCGGTTGTCCAACCTCCTTAATTGGAATTCTCTAAATGTCCAGGAAAAATTATGCTACTTATAATTGTAATAATTACAAACCCCGTAAAAATCAAAAGTATTCAAACTTTCTAAATGGTAATAAAGAATTTCCATATCTTATGATTGATGCTTTCCCTTCAGAACTTCAACAGTTGGAGCCTTACCATATTGAAAATTTCCTTTGTATATATAAGAATGAATTCCCCAAATTATCAATAGTCAAACAAAAAAAGTTAACAAATAAGGATAACCCCCTATACCCTTACAACTTACTAGTGAAGAGCAAGAGATATAACCGAGTTTTACATTGTTTTGTTTAGCTTTGCCTTTTTCACTTTCTCTTATTTATTTTTTTCTCTGTCCCAAAACTAGGGATTTAGGGGCAATCCGCGAAACTCCTTGTCCCCCAAGAGATTTCCTAATTTCCAATTTAGGGCAAGCATTAGGGGCACTGGGGACAAAAAACAGCGGGATGTTTCACCGCTGTTTTACATTCCCCCTAACAAACTCTCGATCTCGTATTCGTATCCATACTTTCTGAAAAACTCGATCAGGGCTACCTCAAAGATTTCACGCTGACTGATGTTTTTCTCGCGTGAGAAGTCCACTACCAGTTGATCAAGTGTATTCATCATCTGAACCGTCTTCGTTTTAGCTACTCCAGGAACAATGTATCTCGGTATCTTCCCTTTCTCTGACCCAGGAATCACAAGGTCTAGTAGTTTATCCTTATGCTTTTCTAACAGCTCTAAGAGAGGTAGAAACCGCTCCAAACCACCTTTTCCCACCAACTCTTCCTTGAGGTTAGGGCTTGTATTACTTTCTTGTTCGATCTTAACAGGCTCATCCTTTTCGGTTTCGGATTGAACTTTACCAAACTTTTTGACGTAGTTTCCTTGTTCGGAATCCCATTCGTACCCTCTACTAGTCATGTATTTTGCAAGTTCCATGTGGTCTTTAAAACCTAACCTCTGTGCAATCGTTCTTAGATCTGCCCCCTCCTTTGAAAGCAAAGAAACTACTTGACCAGCCTTTGAAGAATCGACTAACGTTACCTCCTTGTTGACCCCCTTTTTAATCTTCGGTACGTAGTTTTGCTCACGGCTATCCCACACAAAGTTTTTTCGTCTAATCACTACATCCATTGATTTCATATTTTTATATCCTAATTCTTTTGCGAGTTGCTCCCTTGTTTTTCCCTCCGCAAGTCCCTTTAGAATTTCTTTTACTCGTTCGTCATAGATCGGTCTTTCGTTTTCAGGTACAAGCATTTTATTCCATCCTTTCTTCTTGTTATTTGTAAAAAAGAGTGACTTCACGATGGAAGTCACAGTACATTTACGGCTTCTGCTAGTTGTTCTTGGTTAGCATGGACGTAGACGGATGTCGTTTTTAGATCCGCATGCCCCAACAGCTTTTGAATGTTAACTGGATTCACGTTCTTTTTAACGAGCTGCGATGCAAAACTATGTCTGAGGATGTGACACGTTACTTTCTTTTTCCATCCAAGCTTGGCAGTTGCCTCTGCAAGAACTCGATTAACGTACACGTCAGAGAGCCTTCCTGTTTTCTTTGTCGCAAAGAAAATGTTAGAGTCCGTTTCCACTCTCCAGTTCTCTTTATAATCTTCAAGGTATGGTTTAAGTTTCGAACTAATTGGAACAAAACGTTCTTTGTTCCCTTTTCCTTGTCTTACGTGTATCCATCCTTCTTCAAGGTTGACATCGTCGATGGTTAGATTGAGACATTCTGAGATTCGTAGACCCGTAAAGTACAAAAAGCGAACTACAAGCTGAATAAGCTGGTGATCGATAACTTCCAGAAGTTGAAAAAATTCTTCTTCTGTCAAATATTGACGTTCCTTCCTTGGTACTTTGACTTGTTCTAAGGGTAGAGTTGGATTGTCTTTTACCCATCCTTTTTTAGTGGCGTATTTGTAGAAGGAACGAAGCGTATTCAAATGCCGATTTCTACTTGCAGGTTGGTATCCTTTCTCCTCTTTTAACATCAACAAGTAATCTTCGATGTCTTGGGTTTTGATGTCCTCCAAGTAGATTTGACAATTATACTTGGACTCAAGGAATCGTTGAACCATTCCTAAATCTTTGTCATATCCGTTAATAGTTTCTTGACTTTTGTCTTGAGCTACTAAGCCCACTAGAAACTTTTGACGAGCTTCAACGAACAGCATGTGATTTCCTCCTTTATATGATAGAGTACCTTCAGAGAAGGTACTCTTTGTTAAAACAGCAAATGGACCTGGTGCTGATGGTTCTTGACATTCCCTTGCTTCTATGCGGGATTATTCAAAATCGAGATCCTGCTTTTTGAACCGAACGCAGTAGGTGGTTGCCCTTCCAGCACGATCAGTTTTCACACCTTTTTCGTTATCGAGTGCCGAAATTCGCTTTCTTTGAGTCATTTTGTTCGGTTCATGGATAAGGTAACCCTTATCCTTCCAGCTTTTTAGGACAATCCGATGATCATCAAAGCCACCTTCCGCCATTAACTTTTTAAATGGCTCCGTCAAGATATTCACCTCAACGTAAGAACCATTTGTGGTGATCTTACCCCAACATTCATAGCTTCTCTCACGGAAGTAATCACTTACAAATTTGGAACGGTGTTGAACCACCATCTCTTTGAAATAATCGTAAGCATTTTCTCCAAGATCACGGTTACCTATTGATTCTTGTTCTTGCTCTACAAGTAGTTGCATAATCCCATCTAAGTTAAGTCCTAGCTTTAATGATTCGTTAACTAAATCAGCGGTCACCATGATAAATGCTAGTTTGTTAGAAACACGAGATGTGAAGTGATCGACCTGAGGCATGCTATCATAGCATTTCTTTGCCCAGTCTCGCCATTTTTCTAAGACGTAATCCTTACCAACTTTGAGAAGGTATTTAACAAACTCTACACCAGCATGCCCGTAGTTTTCCAGCAATCCTTCTTTCAGTGCTTCTGCATTTCGAGCATCCTTGGTCCACGTAATGTTTCCAAACTCGAACAAACGCATCATTAACCCAATGTTTCGATTGGATTTGTGCAAAAGAGAATGTTCAGCGGTTGATATAACAGAAGTTGACCATGTTCTTTGTTCACGAAGGCCTATTTCCTTCGTCATTCGGTCTTTTTCTTTCCCCCCTGCAATAAGGTAGATCATTGCAGTAAAATCTTTCATGCGATTCATGGAAGCTTCATCCAAGACCACAGGGACTCCTCTATTATCTGCAAGCCTACCAATTAAGGCGTTTTGCGTTCCATTCCAGGAGTGAATTAATCCCCCTTTTCTTGTACTTGGCTTTCCAAAGGCTGAAACAGCTAATCGAGCAGCAGTTGTTTTCCCTTTAGCTGCATCGCCGTAGATGTGAAAAACTAAGGTATCCAAATCCAGTTCCTCTCCTACCATTCCAACCGTAGGTGCGGTAAAACCTAACACCAAAGCAAGCTCTAACTCAGCTTTTCCGATTACCTCTTGGTTAATGATTTTTATCCAACCTTCAAGCGTTCCTTTGGATTTAAGTTCTAGCTCTCCCTCGTAGGTTGATTTTAACGTTGTATTACTTATTGCTTTATAATGTTTGTAGATGAGCTGTTCTTCATGAACAGCCCATCCCAGTTTTGTATGAACCTGCGTAAAGGGAGCGGATGATTCTTGAATGGAGAGAAACTTCGCCACTTCTCTTACTTTATGGTCGTGGACATCCACCCCTTTTTCCAGAAGCTTTTTAAGCTCTGCAACTTCTAACTGTTTTCGAGAAATGCTGATTTCATGCATTTTCCCTTTAAATCTGTATTCGAGTATGAGCGAAACACTTTTTGTTTCGATATCTTGTCTTACTTCTTTGATTTTTACGTATTCTCCAACCTCATACTCAACTTCCTCTCCATCCTCTATTTTCGTAACGTATAGCTTATTATTCTTTAATGTATATTTGCCGTACCTCTCAATCGTTTGGGCAGCTTTAGTCGAGATTTTTTTATCAAAAGAGGGCTTTGATGGCTTCCGCATCGTGAATCCCTCCTTCCGCTTCGTTACCGAACGGAAAGAGTCTGAGTGTTTTTAGAATGATCTCTTCAATCCCTCTACGAAGCACTCGAACCGTTACATCGTGAACGTGTTGCCCCATCGGATGAAAGGGATCTATCACTTCGGTAACAAGCTTGATAAAAGCGTTGTAACCAAAGAATGGGCGAACGAGTATCTCATTTTCAATTTCTATCAGGCATTTTAGTAATTCGCTTTCTCCTTGTACTCTCTTTGGTTCCTCGAGATCGTAGTAAAACACGTAATCATATCCACCACAAAACCCAAATTGCATTCTGTTATTCAATACTTTCGGATTGTTACGTGCAATCTCTGCTAATCTTTTCTCATCGTTTGAGTTAATCTGAACCAAAACAAGTTCAAAGCCAACAACATTCACGTTGCCTTTATCTAATTGTCTTTCATACTCGTTTTCCCACTCACCTAGGGAAACATCGAAGTCTAATTTTTTCATATCTTTTCCCTCCGCCTCTCTGTACTGTCACGATTCTTATAATCCATTACTCTCTCACTGTGATAATGGCTACGTTCTTATCACCAATTGGTACGTAACGTACATCTCGAAAGGTAATGGAAACTCTCGAAGTAAAATCTAGATCGAATCGCTCCGTAATTTCTTGAACGAGACCGGCAGAGTAAATGACACCTTTAGCACCATACTTATTAACGTTAAAGCTGTGAGTATTTTCAGGTAACTCTTCTCCAACGGCAATCTCATCATCGCTAAAAGAGAATTGAACACGACGTGGGCAACCGAGTTTCTCTAATAACTGACTTGAGAGTGTGATTCTTTTGCCATTGCTTTTTGAGTTGATAATCGATAGAACTCCTGCTTCTCCTGTACCAGTAATGGAACCGTTGCTGATCGATGGGCTAAAACGACTAAGGTCTACTTCTTGCGCTTGTGAATTCGTTTTTTCACCTACTACAACTTCTGTTTCTTCCACTCTTTTTGCTGCGAAATTCTCTTTTGACATGTTCTTTACTTCCTCCCAATCTTAAATTTGATTAGGAACTAGTTCCTGATTTGTTATTGCTAGCAACTGCCTAGAGTCTATCAAAAAATCAGAAGATTGTATTTAGGTGTAAAAATAACAAATTATTTTTACATCATTCGAACACTTGACCTTACTCGCTTTTTCGCAAAAATAAAAAAGTAGTATCAAATTTTTTGATACTACTTTTTTCGATTCCGTTCCGTTAATTCTTTCAGTTTTTGACATATTAAGTGATCCAATAGATGTACTTCGGGATCAATTCCTTTTTGGATTTTCTCGATCTTTTCTTTCGCCCTTTTTTGGAGATACCTTTGTAACTGTTTTTCAGTTGGGTTGTCTTTGCCTTTTTGGCTATGCTCTTGCTGTTTTTCTTCAATAATGGAATCTTTCAACATAAGAAACGCCTCGTTCTCTAGCTCCTTCATTTGTTTCTCCCTTTTCTTCAACAGAGAAATCGCTTTTTCTGTTGGCAACATGTAAAACAAGAACTCCAAACTCTCATTTAATTTATTGATAGAATCGAAAGTCATTAGAATATCAACGACTTGTTTTACTCTTATATCTGCTGCCAATTCTTCGCCTAACGGATCAGGTAACTTGGCAATATCCTCTAAAAGATACTGCTGATACTGTCTTACTTGCTCGAGAGTCACATTATTCTTCTTCGTATTTTTATGTGCCATCGGATGTCTTCTTTTATTCTTCAATAAGAGAACTAAAAGGTCTTTCTCCTCTTCGGAAAACTGATACTCTTCAACCTTCCTCTCATTCAATCCTTTATTGAAAGTGATTCCAAAATCTTCACTTAATTGCTTTATAAATTCGTTAGCCCTCCCTTTAAATGTAGACCCCTCAACTTCGCTTGCAATGTTTTCTATATCCTTTATGGTGTAGTAGTTTTTCATCTTCTTCCTCCTGTCAATTTAATCGCTTTTAGTCTGTATTTTATCATAATTTCTATAATTTGAATATGATGTCCATCATCTCAAGCAAGCATCATCATGTAACACTCACCTTCCGAATCCCCATGATATACACCTTTTCTCCTTTGATTTTTTTATGGTACTCTAAAATTGCTTATAATTAGAACTAGCAAAAAATGAGGGAGAGTGGTATTGACAACTTACACTCCCCCGCTTTTCTCAACTCTTTTCAGTTGCTTCATCCAAAACTATTTTTATAACCTCTCCGACAATGGTTCCGAAAACAGTCATTTTTTCATCATACTTCCTTCTTTGTTTCGAAAATTGTTATTAGCTTACTATTGATTATGGAAAAACTAGTAGTCGGATGGAGCGAGCATTATGCAATAGTCACCACTTTCTATGATCCAGACCGTTTTTAGGATTCTCTTATTGTTTGAATATGGATATTGGTACTTTCGTTTAATTGGAGGCTGCTCCTGCCTGTTGATGATTGTTAGTTGATCACTCTTGGCTGTAAGTTCAAAAACTTGCAGGTAGTCTAGTTCCTCTTGATGATCTCGTCTTTGATCAATGATGGACCAAAGGATTCTCTGTATCTCTTCGTCTAGTTCTTCAGCAATAGTACTAGTCATGTATCTTGGTTTGCTCGCTTCAAACATATCCCCATCCCCCTTTCATTGCCTGTTCTTCCAACCATTGTTCATTTCGATAATCAAATGCTCCTCTCATAGCAAAGCAGAGCTGGATTTCTTGATCGTTTCTTTTTCCAATGCGGTAGTACTCTATGTCTCCTACTGATTCAAATTCAACGAATTCAATGTCTAGAATGTTCTGCCTCAGTAAGGACACTTCTTGATTCGTTTCTAGTACTAGAATGGCTTCATGTGTTGATAGGCGAAACTGAGTGATTGCTTCCTCAGTCCCTACTGACTCGTAAAAGAGGATGAATTGTTCTTCTATCACTTGTATGAGTGGTAACGGTAGATGGCCAGTCGCCTTGAGCATTTCAATATCTGTTAGACATTGTATAACCTTCATCATCTTCTCTCCCTTACAACAGCTCTACAGCTGCTTTCTTTTCTTCTCTTGTGGTTTGAATGTAGAATTTAGCCGTCATGTTGACCGTTGAATGCCCTGTTAGTTTGCTAACAGTGGTTAAGTCTACTCCTTTTCGAAGCAGCCTGGTTGCAAACGTGTGACGAAACAAGTGCGGATGGAGCTTGATTCCGATATCTTTTGAGATGTTCGCTAACCAATTTCGAACAGCGTCCCGGTGCATCTTCTTGCTTCGCTGGCTAACGAGAAGATATTCACTTTCACGAAAGCGGGATTCTTGCCTTTCTCCAATCTGATACTCTTTTATTAGCTGAACTAAATCCTGACGTAAGCTTATTTCTCGAACTTTTCCACCTTTTCCGCGAATCATCAAAGTAGCGGTAAGAACATCTATGTCTGTAAGTTTGATATTGACGAGTTCCGACACTCGAACACCAGTGTACAAAAGCAAGTAGGCAATAAGCTTATTTCGGAGACTGACTTTGGTGCGATCCTCTAGGTAAAACAGCAGTTTCTCTACTTCTTCCTCTGACAAGGCAGTGACAACGTGTTCACTTCCTGCCGCAATCTGTACCCGGTCACGTTTTAGTTGAATGTAACTTTCACTGACAATTCCTTTCTTTTGCAAGAAGTCGTTGTACACCTTTAGGCTATTGATTTTCTTGTTGATGGTCGCAACGGCAAATCCTTCGTCTAGTAAATGTTGCTTGTATCTCACAAAGGAAAAGCGAGAGAGAGGCTGCTGGTCTGACACAGCCTTCTCACCCAAAAATCGCTGGTAGCTTTTGATGTCTCCCACGTAAGACTCAATCGTTTTTGGTGCCTTTCCTTCCTCTGTGAGCCATTGCTTAAACGCATCGAGTAATTCCTGCAATGGAAGCACCTCCCTAAAACGCAAAAAAGCCATTGATGCTTGCATTGGCACCAATGGCTCTTACTTTTTGATGATGTCGATAATTGTTTTGATCATGCAATCTGTACACAGTTGACTGCACAGATATGGACACGGAAAGATTTTCAATCCTTTTCGCTCCTTTCTCTAGCGTTTGGTGTTATGTCCAATCATCCTTTGTGAGTTCTTTCGCTACTTCTGCGGCTATGGCAACGAGCACCGACACGATTATTTTTTCCCACACTCTTCCTCACCTCCTTTCAAGGTGAGTGTCGCTACTCACGACAGAAATATAATTATGACGTGAGTTTTTTTGCGCCTAACTAGTCAGCTTTCCATGGTACGACTAGGTTTTGCTTTTTCATACCGAGTACGATTTAGTTATGTCGTGAAATTCCCAAAAGAAATGTCGTGAGTTATTCGTTATTCCCCACTGATTCTCTCTAAGTAGCGAATGTAGTTTTGTAGTAAGTTGCGATCCTCACGGTCCGGAATTCGGCGCAAAGCGGCTTCAATTTCCTTTTCGTTAATCTCAATCTCTTCCTCTACCACTTCGTCCAACAACAGTTGAACAAGCTCATCCTCACTAAGCATTTCACCATAGCTGTCTAACCCATAGCTGTATTCTCGGTAGTACGATACTCCGTCAATGATAATGCGATGGTATTTCGGCATTGCTTCTTTTCCTCCATTCTTCTAATCTAGGAAGCTGTAAGAAACGGCTTCTCCATTTTTCAGCCAAACAATATAGAGCCATTCTTTTGAAAACTCATTGATAACGATTCCTGCAATCCATTCATTCTCTTCCTCATCGATGTAGATTAGAGTTTGAAACAACAGCGGATCTGGAAGTTTCTCTAAATGGTTAGGTGGAATCAACGCCTCGTCAATTTCATCATGGTACAATTCCGTAGACTCAGAACCTATCCTTTCAGGCTGCACTTCTACACCGAACTTGCTTTTCATCATGTGCACAAACCACTCTACGAATTCTTCCATGTCCTCACCTCCTTTCAAATGTAGCCTTTTTCTTTTAGTGAAACGAACTTTTCTTCGCAAACAATCAGATGGTCTAGCAATTCAATGCCAACGATTCTTCCTGCTTCGACTAATCTTTTTGTCACTTCAATGTCTTCCCTTGAAGGAGTCGGGTCAGACGATGGATGGTTGTGGGCCACAATAATCGAAGCAGAGTTCGATAGAATCGCTGATTTGAACACCTCCCTCGGATGCACGATGCTAGCGTTCAGGCTTCCGACATGGCAAACGTTGATGGCAGTCGGCTGGTTTTTCGTGTCAAGGCAGACAACGACAAACTTCTCACGGTCGGCTTCCACAAGAAACAGCTTCAGCAGCTTGTACGCATCTTCCGGAGATTTGATTTGACGCTCCTTGTACAGCACGCTAGACTCACGAACGAGCTTCAGGCTCACAATATTGACGCGCTTCGCTGGCTGCTTGGCAGACACCTCTCTTTCTAGCAACTCTAGCTGCTGGTGGTTAACGGTTTGGTACTTGCTCATCCTTTTCCCTCCTAAAACAAAAATAGCCCCAATTCCCCGAAAGGAATTGAGGCTTGACGATAGGTTCAAAATCATAATATATATTTGAAATCATGCTTGATACAGATTTGGGCAAAAAGAAAAGCCCCGCAGAGATTTCTCTCCGCAGAGCTTTTCGACATTTTCGAAGTAATAGCTTTTAAATTATTTATCAGCTTTATCAGCTTTATCAGCTTCAGCTTTATCAGCTTCAGCTTTATCAGCTTTAGCTTTATCAGCTTTATCAGCTTCAGCTTTATCAGCTTTAGCTTTATCAGCTTTATCAGCTTCAGCTTTATCAGCTTCAGCTTTATCAGCTTTATCAGCTTCAGCTTTATCAGCAACAACGGTAAACTTAACAGTCGCTGTTTTACCGTCTAACAGGTAAGTTACAGTAAATGTATCTCCAGCCTCTGCATTTTGAATATCAATTGTATTAGATCCATTTCCTACAACATTGAATCGATTATTAGGATCTGCATCTACAGTTTTCTCTTTTACATTTGTAACGGTAATAATTGGTTTTAGATCCGTGATTTCAACACCATACTGATCAGTAACTTTTAGAACTGCACTCAAAGCAGCAGCGTCAGTATCATCTTTTAACTTATCTACAGCAATCGAAGCTGTGCCATTCTTTACAGCGTCAGTGAATTCAATTTTATCCGCTTTTGGTGCTACTTTAGAAACGACAATATCTTTTGAAAGTGTTACAGGATCTTCTGCACCTTCTACGATAACAGTTACTTTCGTTGTAATTTCATCTTTTGTACCGAACTTTTCTGATTTTGCATCTAATTTAACATCAAGTTTACCGCCTGTGAATGCAAGAACTTCATCATCAACAATTACATTATAATAATTTGAAGGTAACTCAACTTTCGTACCGTCTGCCTTTACGCCATATACTTTAAGGGCTTTTGCGTGAGTGTTTGCACTGCCATCAGCATATAATTTTCCAATTTCGCCAATTTCAAATGAAGTAAATGCAGACTTGTCAACAGTATTAAATGTTACTTTTAATGGGCTTGTTGCTACATCATTAAATTTGTAAGTATTGTCCGCATTCTTTTCAACACGTTGTAACTTGAACGTTACTTCTTCTGAACCTTTTTCTAATCCTGTAATAGTAATCTTACCATCGTTGGCAGTAATCTCAGCCTCAGTTCCATTTCCTTCAACTTTTACAGCACCGCCTGTAGAGTCAGTTACAACAATTTTATATTTTCCGAGGTTAGCTTCATTTTCTGTATTTGTTAACTTGTCTTTCAAATCAAAAGTACGACCGTATTGGTCTTTAACAACAAGGTTAGAAAGACTAATTTCTACTTTACCATCTTTGGCTACGGTAGTTGTGACATTTTTAAGAGACTCAATAGTTGCTGCATATGCAGCTTCTTTGACATCGATAGTTAATTGGGAAACTTTCCCGCTTCCTTTAACTGTAGCCACTAACACTTGCAATCCTTTTGTATCAGGTGCAGTGTACTCAAGGACAGCATTCCCAGACGCATCTTTTACAAGTTTAGCTTTTTCAGTATTGAAGGTAACTTTATCTTCCAACGCTTCGTATTTTGTAACTGTATTTCCATATTGGTCAACGGCCGTAAACGGAAGTTTCACAGTTTCTCCAGCAGCTACGATTTCAGTTGGTGTACCTAAAGTGAAAGTATCAAGTGCTGGAGCGGCTTTCACGTTTACTTCAAACTGGGCTACTTTACCACTTGTTTTAGAAATGGCTGTAATAATGACTTTTCCACCATTTGCATAATTCGGACCAGCAGTAAATTTCAAACCAATTTTATCCTTATCCTTACCTTGACCATCGTATGCTTTATCAATTGCTAAAACTGACGGATTTGAAGAAGTGAACACAACATCGTCATTTACTTTTGATGCATTAACATCATTACCATACTGGTCTTTCGCATTTAATAACAACACGAAGTCACCAACAGCTAAGTCACCAGAAAATTCTTTTCCGTCTTTGTTATAAATACCAACGAATTCAACTGTATCTGTAGCTGAAGCATCGCTAATAGTTACAACACCTGAAACTACCGTATTTGTTGAAACATTAATACCTGTTATAGCAACTTTATCTCCTATTTTGAAATCAGATGTGTTTGTTAAAGTTAAAACACCTTTATCATCATCTTGAGCATCAACACCGTTAGATGCTGTCCAACTAATAGAGGCAGCAAGTGGAGATTTTGTAATATCTTCTCCATATTGGTTAAACACACGGTAAGCAACTGTCGCTTTCTTCTTAGTCTTCTTATCACCATCTTGTTCAACAACTACTGGAGCAACTTCACCAAGGAGCTCGATTTTAGCTACTTTCTCATTTTCAACTTTAACAGAACCTGTAAGAGCTTGATCAGCAAGACCAGTTACGTTAACAGTGTACTCGCCTTCAAATAATTTGCTAGCAAGTTCAAGTTCAACAGATTTTTTATCCGCAGAGAAAGTAGTTTTTGCTACGTTTACAGTAACAGAACCTTTTTTCACTTCAAACTTAGCTTTAGTGTCATCAACAGCTTTGTTGAAAGTTACTTTTAAAGTTTTAGCGTTAATCGCACTTACACTTTCAACTTTTGGAGTTACTACAGGCACTTCTACTTTTGTTTTGTCAGTAGTTTTGCCTTTGTATGAAACAGTGTAAGTTTTGCCTTCTTCTAATTTCGTTTTTGTTTTGATGACAACAACAGTTGTTTTGCTTTCAGCTGCTGCTGCCGCTTTGATAGAAACAGAGTCGATTTCAACACCTTCGATTGAGAAGTCTTCTTTTTTAACATCTTTTAATTCGCCGTTGAATGTTACTTCTAATGTGTTTTCATCGACGAATTTTACTGCTGTGATGTCATCTGCTGTAACTACACTGGAAACATCCAACGCGCGTTTTACAAACGAAGCAAATGCTGCACGAGTAACGCTGTCTTTTGGTCTGTATTCAGTAACAACCGTTACTCCGTTTGCTTCTAATGTTTGGATGTAGTCACGGAATGACGGATCAGCTTTGTCTAAGTCAGTGATTTTGGATTTGAAATCTGCTGGGCGTGTTAAATCAAATGCTTCAACAAGCACTTTCGCCATTTGCTCACGAGTGATGTTTTGAGCAGGGTTTAATTTACCTTGGCTGCCTGTCATAACGCCAGCAGCTTTCACGATTGCCGCTGCTTTAACTAATTCTTGGTCTTTTGCGTCAAGCGGCACATCGTCGAATACTTGTTCGATTTTGTCAGGCGCTTTAAAGCCTTGGTCTGTCAAGATACGCGCGAAAATTTTTGCTACTTGGCCGCGGGTGATGCTTTGGTATGGTTTGAACGTGCCATCTGTAAACCCTTTAATGTAACCTAATTCCACTAAAGCGTTGATGTTCGCTGCGTGAGAATCGTTCGGATTTACGTCACTGAACGATGCAGCGTTGGCTACAACTGGACCTACCGCTGTTGCAACTAATGCAGCAGATACAGAACCAGCCAAAAATTTGCGGTAAGACTTTGGTTGGTAAGCCATCTGTATTATTTCCTCCCCTTTTTATGGTGTAACTGATGAATTTATCATATAAGAAACTAAATTTAAGAGACATGCTGTATGTACACTTTTCCCATAACCCTCTTAAATTTAGCTACTAAACAATTACTAGTATAGTTTTTTATAGGCATCTTGTCAATGTATTCCTGCCGATTTATTTCTATGAAACAGAAACAAAATTCTCTTCCTAGCTAATATTCTACTAAAAATAACATATCGTGCAAGAGTTTTTTTCAAATCATGCGCCTTCGTTTCAACAAGATTACTATATGCGATGCTGGCAGACGGTATGACTGAAAATTTGTTACAAAATTGTAATGTTTCCGAGAAGAAACTGTAACGTTTCAGAAAAAATGATTATGATACACTAGCGATAGTGACAAAATTCGTACAATTTCGCCCGAGTAAAGGAGATGAGAAAATGCGCAGGCAATTGGTCCTGGCTCTGTTGCTCGGCGGGAGCGTTTTCGCGGCAGGCGCTCGCGCCGAGCAAGCAGAAGCGAGCGTGAACTACGACCACATCGTTCCGGCGGCAAAGCAGTACATCGGCGTCCCATACCGGTGGGGCGGCACGACGGTTAAGGGATTCGACTGCTCGGGATTCATCCGGCATGTCTACCAGTCGATCGGCATTGATACGCCAAGGACGGCGGCCGATATGTACCGGATGGGCAAACGTGTCGACAAAAGCGCTTTGCGCGTCGGTGATCTCGTCTTTTTCAATACGAGCGGAAAAGGAGTTTCCCATGCGGGAATATACATAGGAAACAACCGGTTTATTCATTCTTCTTCTTCCAAAGGTGTGACGATTTCATCACTGAATGATTCATATTGGAAAAAAACATATATCGGGGCAAAGCGGGTGCTAGCGTACCGCTTGGCGCCAGGGCAGTTTCAAGATGTTTCCCCGTCCCATTGGGCGTTCGATGAGGTGCGCACCCTGTCGGAACAAGAGCTTGTCATCGGATATGAAGACAGCTACTTTAAGCCGGACGAGCCGATTACCCGCGCGGAAGTCGCCGCGTATTTGGCAGAGTATCTGGATTTGAATTTGTCTGACCGCTCGGTCCCGTTTAATGATGTGCCGGACGGCTACTGGGCGCTTGGAGCGATTCGGGCGGTGCAAAAACAAGGGATTATGAACGGAAGCAACGGAAAATTTCATCCGGAAGACACGTTGACGCGCGCGCAGCTGGCCGCGGTACTGACGAGAGCATTTCGCTTACAGCCGCCAGCTGCGGCAAAATCATTTACCGATGTGCCGCCAAGCTTTTGGGCGTTTCGCGACATTCAAGCACTGGCGGCAGCAGGAATTGCGACGGGGCGCACAGATGGCTCGTTTGGCCCGAACGATCCTGTCACCCGCGTGCAATTCGCCGCCTTTTTGTACCGCGCTATGCATCAGTAGCACAAAAAGCCGCAAGGGATGCCTCCTTGCGGCTATTTCTTTTCCAGCGTCCGTTTTAAAAATAAAGCAAACTGCCCTCTTGTTATCATCTCGTTCGGGCGGAACGGATCGGCGACGGTAATGCCGTTATAGGCGAGTGTCTGAATTTCGTTGTACGCCCAAAACGACGGCGGAACGTCCCGGAATGAACGCAATGTTTCCGGTTGTTTGTATATATCGGAGTAAGCGCGGACAAGCACAACCGCCATCTGTGCTCTTGTCATATACTCATTCGGCCGGAGCTTTCCCCCTTGTCCAAGCAGCCCGTGTGCCTCTGCAATGGCCATTTCTTTGTATCCAATGTCTCCTTCTTTCATATCCGTTGCCTTCACTTTATATCCTTCCGGCAATGCCAGGCTGAATGCGCGGACAAGCATGCTTGCAGCGTGGCGGCGCAGCAGCTTTTCGCTTGGCCGGAACGTGCCGTCCGCATAGCCTGTGATGATTCCGCGGTCATACAATAGTTTCACGGCTTGCTTCGTTTCTTCGTCTTCCACGTCTGGAAACAGCGGACGGGGACTGACGCTTGCGGCAATGTCACGGTAATTGACCACGAGCGTTTCCGAGCCGCGATTAAACCCCTTTGACATTGGCAAAACAGCGCGGAATAATACACGGTCGTTCCAGTCTTTTTGAAAGAGCCATGAGACATCATCAGACAGCTTGGATGGATGATACCATCTTTCCGATACACCCGCTGGCCGCGTATCGACGTAAACGGAAGCGTACTTTCCATCACCGTCTTGCGCGTTAATATATACCGGTGTTTTCGGGCTGTATAAATAAAGGCGCAACGCATAGTATGATGCATCTGCCGAATCCGGCATATAGCCCGTTAAGCGAAGCGGCAGTGGGGATTGGACGGCATAGCTGCTTCCAAGCCGCTGCTTCCAATATTCTTGCAAGCTGGAAAGCTCAAACGGCGTCGGAATGTGGACGTTCATTTGCATATGTCCTTTTACCGCAAGCGGCGAGCCAAACAGTTGGACATAATCTTCCGCCAATATTTCTGCGAGGGACCATTCGTATGCGCCGTTTCCATCAGCGTGTACGGACGGATAGCGAAACAGTTCGCGCGCCGCGGCGTAGCGGGATCGCAGCCAATCTTCGGCAGGGAGCTGCTCTTTGTTGATCAAATAATAATAGGTAAAGTGATGCCCGTATTCATGGGCAAGCGTTGTAGCCATTTCCGCAACGGTTGTAAAATCGTTTCCGCCGTATAAGTGAATGACTCGGTTAGGCAATAGCGACAGCGTTTTTCCTATTTGTTGATATTCGGCAAAGTATTGCCCAAGCACATTCTCTCCTGCCGGATAATCAGGAAAAATCATGATTTTCCCAAGAAGGGAAAGCTCAGAACCATGCTTGTTCGCCAAAAGTTCCGCCTCAAGCGCTTTTAATTGCGCTGTCGTCCGCCATTTTGGACTGTAGCTTTCGATTGTCACTCCGCTTTGTCCCTTATAGCGGGCAATAAGCGGATAAAAGTCTTCATAATTGCTTTGCACTTGGACTTTATTGTTGAGGTCAATGACATGGGCATCAACGGCTTTTCCTCCAAAGATAAATGTCATGAAAAAGAAAAAAAGCATGAAAGAATACTTGCGCATATGCCTCTTCTCCTTTGTGATTTACTATTTTCATAGTAACATAGATTCGAAAATGGGATACAGAGAAAATCGTTTAAAAAGAAAAAGATGCTTCAAAATGCATTTTGCATTTCAAAGCATCTTTTTTCTTCATTATTATTATTTTACAGGTGAAATCGAAAGCGTATATGGCTGCGCGCTCGGGCGGGCAAAGCTGTCTTCTACGACAATATAATATTTTCCTTTTTTCAAAGTAACAACAGCAGTTTCGCTGTCGCCTTCGCCATAATAGTCGAATGTTTGCACAAGCCCGCCTTTTTCATTATAAATGGAGATGACGCCATCCATCGTAGCACCGCCGCTAAGCTGGACGGTAAATTTGCCGTCTTTCGCCGCGGTAAACACATAATAGTCTTTATCGCCGTAATCGACGGACGCGTTCAAATAGCCGGTCGCTTTGAACGTATTTCCCGACTGTTTCAAACTGAGCGGTTTAGATGGCACGTTGTTTTTCACCACAGATCCCGCATCTTCATCTTTTTTCGGCAGCGTTTCGATGCCGAAGCGGTATGATTGAAGCGTTAATCCATCGTACAAGAAGTTGATTGCTACAAAGAAATAGCCTGTGTTTTTCTTCGCTTTAAACGAACCGTTCACATCATACATCGGGTTGAATCCAGTCGGTCCAAATTCAACCGCTTTTCCCGCCTCATCATCATCAATGGACATGTTTCCGTTCGTATCTTCGAACACTATGACAAATGGAACTAACGTGCCTTGCAAGTCGTTTGGCAAACTTGCTTTGTTTTCCAGTTTCTCTGGACGCGCAAAGAATGCGAATATCTCGTCATTGGCGCGATGCTTGTAATAGTACACATCCACATCATTGGTCAATGCGAAGTTGCCTGTCACGACTTTGTTCGGCTGAACGACTGTTGCGAGAATTGGCTCATTATTGTTTTCATTCGCGTCTTTCGGCGCGTTCATCAGTTTTTCTGACGTAAATGTATATGGATCAGCAGACGGTTGGTAGCGTTCATTGGCAATCGATAAATAATACTGTTTTCCTTTTTCTAAAAATAACGTGAGCTTGTTTGTCTTTTGGCCTGTAAAGTAGTCATAACCGTAATAATCGGCAACAGGATTTAATTCGTCTTTTTTCGGGTCATATTCATATATCGTCGCCTGCGGCGTCATATCATCCGGCGCATCAAACGTAAATCGATAGATCGCTGTGTCATCGACGGCAGACAGCTTGTAAAAATCGCGGTCTTCTCCAAATTGAATATACGCCGACTGTTTATCGCCAAGGTTGTAAGGAAGCGCATTTTCTTTTATGTGCTGTATGTCTTCTTTTTCGAAAGACAACGGGCCGTTATCTTCTATTATTATAATATCTTTCTTTTCTTTCGCTTTTTTGTTTAGCTGCGCTTCTTCAGCCGGAGTCGTCTCTTCCGATGGCGCCGGTTCTTCCTCATCATCTGCCAGCGGATATCCATCTTCATCCGGCGGCATGGTTACCGGCTCCACCGTTAAACGGTACGGAATGGCGGACGCTGGCGTATCACCATTTGCGCCGGAGGATTGCGGGAACAAGCCATAGTACCAAAAATCGAGCGGCGGTTCGCTTGCCACTTCAATGACATATTCCATTTCCGGATCTGCTTCAAACGTGACTGTCTCGCCTTTTCCGTTGCCGTTATTATTGGCAGTGACAATTGGATACGGACCATAGTCTTCTTTTGTTTTTTCATCGGAATGATAAAATTCTTCCGCGAAGTAAACGTTGATCGTTGAATCGATGCCTGGAACTGGCGAAAGATTTAGTTTCACCGTCGTCGGTTCCTCTACTTTAAACGTAAAGTAATCTTTATCCGCTTCCCCTTCTTTTTCCGGAACAAAAGTAAGCGGTGCGAATTCTGTCTGGTCGCTGTCAAATGGAAGCTTTTCCATTACAATTGGATTGTCTTTCGTGGAATTGTCCACAGCTAACGTTGCCAATTTTTGCAGTGTTAGTGTGTACTTCGATTTTCCTTGCGTGCTATAGTTGCCATTTGCGTCCGTGACACCGATGACAAGCGTGCCGTCTTCTTTTGCTGTAAACAGTTTTCCTTCCACTTCTCCAGCGCGTGTGTCATTGACATTGATTGGCTTTTCGGATTGCTTTTTGCCCTCAGGATAGAAGCGCAATATAAGCTTGTAATCGTAATCTTTGGCTCCTTCAAGAACTGACTGGACGCTTTCCCCTGCTTTCAAGTCCACCTTCAACCAATGGATTTCTTCCGGTGTTGTGAAGCTTCCCGTTTTCGTAAACGGCTTATCTGTCAATTGCAGCGGAAGCGCTTTGGCTAGAATCGTTTCATCGTTCCACGTTTCTTTTTTCGGCAATTTCTTTATATCAAAATTTAGCGCGGCAACCGGATTGACAAGACCGTTCGCGTATTTTAAATCATAGCCTTTTTCCCCAAGGTCGGTTGCGGTTTTTTCTAAAATTGCTTCCACTTCATATGGCTTTAAGTTTGGATATTTCGATAAAATGAGCGATGCCACGCCCGCGACAACCGGAGAAGCCATCGATGTTCCGCTTAATTCCGCAAAGGATGCGCCTTTTGTCGGGTCATAAACGGTGCTGTAGACGTCAACCCCTGGTGCGACAATATCCACGGACGGACCATAGTTCGAAAAGTTTGCTAAACGGTTTTGGCTGTCGGTAGCTCCGACGCTGATGACGCCTTCATACGATGCTGGTATGGCATACATATCGGTTGATTCGTTGCCCGCTGCCGCAACGACCGTTATGCCGGCGTCAATCGCTTTTTTCACGGCATCTTCCAAAATCGGGGAGTCAAAGTAGCCGCCAAGACTCATGTTGATGACTTTGGCGCCTTTTTCAATCGCATATAAAATTCCTTGGGCGATGACATAATCGCTCGCTCCCCAGCCGCCGTTAAACACGTCAATCGGCAAAATTTTCACGTTCGGATTGATTCCATGCGCACCGATGCCATTATCGGCTGACGCTCCGATAATCCCGGCAACATGTGTTCCATGAATATCTTTGATGCCCGGGCTTGCCGGATTGGCCGCGTTATACGATGGAAGCAGCTGCGCCTTTAAGTCTGGATGCTTCATATCCACGCCGGTATCAATGACAGCCACCGTTACACTATGTTTGCCGGCAAGCTGAAGCGCTTTGTCGATCTGCAATAACGAAAGCGGGTACATTTTGTTGTTTTTCGGATCGTTCGTGCCAAGCTTTTTGTATGTAAAACTAGGCGTGACGCTCGTAACCGCTTTTAGCTTGGCATAGGCGCGCGCCACTTCTTGCATCGTTTTTCCCTTTTGTAGTGTGACGACATCATAGCCTAACTGCGGAAACGATTTTTTTACCGTTGCGCCGAGGCTGCGATGGACGCTGGCAGGAATTTTCTCCTTGTACTTTACGATCAGCGTATCTTCGCTAATTTGGTTTTGCGCCTCTTTCAGCTGTTTGTAAGCCAGCGGCGCTTTTGAGACATGCTGCTGGTGGTACTGCTTTTTCCACTGCTCCACCGGCGGCATCGTGGACGCTTGGGCAAAGCTAGGCAAAACAAGCGCGGAAGCAAGCCCAAGTGAAGCGGCGGTTTTTTTCCATTTTCCTTTTCCCATTGAAGTCCCCCATTTCTATAATTTTTTTACATTTATTTATTATGACGTACAAGTATAAGAAAAAGTTTCATAGTTTTATAAATGTTCGTAAAAATCACTTGGATGAATGCGCTTGATTGGTCCGATTTGAGCCGGAAATCGTCGATGGTTGGTTGTCAGTATATAGTCACACTCTTCTTGAATTGCCGTTATCCAGACGTGAAAATCCTCTTGATCGAAACGATAAAGTGGTTCAGACATTTCTTGCGAAGAAACAATTTGTTTTGCTGTTTCATGATCGCATCCACTTAACTCGACCAACACTTCCCCAATGGGGCGATTCTCTCGTATGACGGTTTCGACGCTATATCGACCAACCAAACTATTGACTGGAAGTTTTGTATAATATTGAAAAATCGGATCCAAAAACTCATTTAAAAATGCCTCGATTTCCTGTTGATTGTACACAACCCTCTTTTCTCCTTTTCCAATTCCTTGGGAAGCATTCCGAACAAACTCGAATAAGCATACCCTCGATACGACCGGTCGAAATAAATGAGGGAAGCGATCCGCTTTAAGAATCTTCCGGTTTACTCCATCGACTCGTAAAGCTCCGCATAAAACTGTTGTATCGATAAATACTTTAGGAGGATGCGGGGCATCATAGATCAAATTCATCTACATACCCCGCTTTCTGATTCTTTATATCGATTTGCTGGAGCGCCTCTTCCGCCCGTTCATCCTGTTCCGGTGTGGTAATGAAGATCTTTCGCGGGATTCTCCAATGTCCTCCATCGGTTTTATAGGCCCCTGGAAACTTTCCTTTTTCACACATTCGTCGAATGGTTTGATCGCTTAACCCTAATTTTTTGGCTACTTCACTCGTGGTATAGTAAGCCGCAGCAACCTGCTTAGATAGGAGAGGTGCTAAAGAGGCAGATAGCCGGTACCTTTTTGCTGACCATTTAGGCTTTCGTTTGTAACGTTCGTTCAATAAAGAAGCCAACAGTTTTTTTCGAACCACAAGCGGATCATCTTCCGTCATTTGACTCAACCGCTCGATATAATCAACCAAATACTCGTAAGCTTTCTCTTTCTCTTGATGCGCGTAGGCTTCTCTCATCTTCTTTTCGATTTGGCGGAGTTGGGAAAGACGATCTGTGCTTGGTACAGACAAACGAATCGTTGAAAAAACAGGAACAGTTATACCAAGTTGCTGTAAAGATTTTTCAATCGTGACTTTGAATACAGCTTTGGCTTTTTCTGCATTGATTTGCGAAAGAATTTGCACGCTATCCCACAGATTTTCTTGTTCTTGATCCATCAAGCGTGTCATTTTCAACCACCTCCTCTTAAGATTATTTTATCATTTAAACTAAACAAAACCAACAAATCAAACAAAATCAACAAAAAATTTTTGCGGAGGCACAAAGATGCAGTTTAGACCATTTAAATCAGAGAGGAATCGTATAAAGGGCTGTACTGTCTATGATCACTGTTTTTGGATTCTGAACATCTAAATCTTTTAGAAGTTGGGGTTACAATTCTACAATGTTACGGATTAAGGTTTGGGGTGAAACGAAAAACGAACAATGATATACTAGATAAGTGATTATTCGACATGTGTGGAGGAGACAAGCAGAATGTTGTCTTATGTAAAAAAGATATTCAACAGTGATGAGAGACGGTTGAAGCATTACTATAAAATCGTTGATCATATTAACGCACTGGAACCAAAGTTTGCAAAACTATCTGATCAAGAGTTGCGAGAAAAAACAGCTTATTTTAAAAATGAACTCGCCAGCGGAAAAACGGTATTCGATATTCAGGCAGAAGCGTTCGCGGTGGTGCGTGAAGCATCGAAACGGGTGCTCGGCATGCGCCATTTCGATGTACAGCTGATCGGCGGGCTTGTGCTGGCGGAAGGAAACATTGCCGAAATGCCGACAGGTGAAGGAAAAACGCTCGTCGCGTCATTGCCGAGTTATTTGCGCGCTTTGGAAGGAAAAGGAGTGCATGTCATTACTGTAAACGAATATTTAGCCAGACGCGACCGCGAATTGATTGGACAAATTCATGAATTTTTAGGGCTGACGGTCGGGCTGAACCTTCCAATGATGGAAACGGAAGAGAAAAAAGCGGCATATCAAGCGGACATCACATACGGCATCGGCAGCGAATTCGGCTTTGATTATTTGCGCGACAACATGGTTTACGACGTATCCCAGCGTGTACAGCGGCCGTTTCACTACGCGATTATTGACGAAATCGACAGCGTTCTTATTGACGAAGCAAAAACTCCTCTCATTATCGCCGGCAAAACGGGAGTCAGCTCCGAGCTAAGCTATTTATGCGCCCGCATTGTCAAAACATTTCAACGCGATGTCGACTATTATTATGATGAAGAAACAAAAGCAACGAACTTGACGGAAGAAGGAATCGCCAAAATCGAACGCGGCTTTGGCATCGACAACTTGTATGATTTAGAGCATCAAACTTTATATCATTATGTTATTCAAGCATTGCGCGCCCACGTTTTATTTCAGCGCGATGTCGACTACATCGTTAAAGACGGAAAAGTTATATTAATCGACATGTTCACCGGAAGGCCGATGGAAGGACGAAGCTTAAGCAACGGTCTTCATCAGGCGATTGAAGCAAAAGAAGGGCTCGAACTAACCGAAGAAAATAAAACACAGGCATCGATTACGATTCAAAACTACTTCCGTCTTTATCCGATTTTATCGGGCATGACGGGAACAGCCAAAACGGAAGAAAAGGAATTTCAAACACTCTATGGCATGGATGTCGTGCAAATTCCGACGAACAAACCGGTCATCCGCGTCGATGAGCCGGACCGCGTCTTTTTGACGATCGATCAAAAGTATAAAGCGGTCGCGAAAGAAGCAAAACGAGTTCATGCGACAGGCCAGCCGATTTTAATTGGAACAACGTCCATTTTGCAGTCGGAAAAAGTCGCCAAATATTTAGAAGCAGAAAATCTGCCGTTTCGCCTATTAAACGCGAAAACAATCGAACAAGAAGCCCAGCTTATCGCGTTGGCCGGACAAAAAGGGCAAATCACCATCGCGACAAACATGGCGGGCCGCGGGACAGACATCATGCTTGGCGAAGGAGTGGCCGAACTTGGCGGGCTGTTTGTACTCGGTACGGAACGCCATGAGTCGCGGCGCATTGACAATCAGTTAAAAGGCCGGGCCGGCCGACAAGGAGATCCAGGACGTTCTCAGTTTTTCATCTCTTTAGAGGACGACATGTTCCGCCGTTTTGCCAAAGAAGAAACGGAAAAATGGATCAAAAAAGCAAAAACAGATGAAAATGGCGAAATTTTAAATAAAGACATTCATGAGTTTGTCGACCGCGTTCAGCGCATTTGCGAAGGAACCAACTTCTCGATTCGCGAATATAACTTAAAGCTCGACGATGTGTTGAACGACCAGCGAACAGCGATTTACCGATTGCGCAACCGCATTCTCGAAAACGACCGTCTGATTCCGTTGATGATTGATATGCTTCGTGAATACGTTCCATATGAAATCGAGCAGCATTGCCCAATCGAGATGCTTCCAGAAGAATGGAATTTGGGAGAGCTTTCCGAACGGCTTCATGAAATCATTCCTTTTCCTGCCGTTTGTCTTTCGGAAAACATTAATGATATAGAAGACGTAAAAAACAGCGTCCAGCACTCATTAGAACAATATATTCATTATTTGGAGACAATGGATGACGCCGAACGAGTATTGTCGGAAATCAGACCTTCCTTGCTTTCGATTGTCGATTACCACTGGCTGAATCATCTCGATGCGATGGAGCGTTTAAAAGAAGGAATCGGCCTGCGCCATTACAGCCAGGAAGATCCAATTCGTCAATATCAGCGCGAAGGATTCGAGCTTTTCGTATATACGTATCGTCAAATTGAAGCGGATGTTTGCCGCCGTCTCGCGCAGGAGGTCGCGCCAAAAATCACCTCCAGCTAAAGTGCCGGAAAACACCCTAAACTATTATGGAGGGAATTTATTATGCTATCATTTTTTAAAAGACAAAAACAGCAAAAAGACGAACGTGACAGCATCGTGGAAGCAAGCGAGCTATTAGGAAGCAGCGATACAGACTCAGGCTCTGGCGCTGAAGAAGTCAAAACCGAGCTGTCATTCCATCCATCGTGGAACGTAAGCGTAGAAGAACGCTACTATTATCAATTTTTGAATAATGAACAACGGCCGCTGAAAGAAAACCAAATTTCTTTATCCGGCATTGATATAAAACAGGTGCCGCAAGGATATGTCGTTACCGCCTTTGTCCGGAACAGCTTGTCCCGTCCGATTAAATTCGAACCAACTCCGCTTGTATTGCTTGGCCCAAACAACGAAGTGCTTGCCCGTAAGGTGTTCGACTTGTCGGAACTTGGGGAAATTCCGCCGCGCAGCAGCCGCCCATGGAAGTTTTTATTTGAGCAAGAAACGATCCAAGCTTCCGAAATACCGCTTGTCGATTGGAAGCTCGCCTTCGAATTGCCAAAACAAAAACGCCACTCCCTCGATTTAGAAGAAAGCTGGGAGAAAAGTTTAGCGGCGGAAGACAAAGAAAAATTGCAATCACTCGTTCAATCCATACAGCCTCCTAAACCAGGAGAAGTCAATTTTATGGGGCTGCAAATTCGGCAGACGGAACAAGGAGATCTTCATGTCACATTGCTAATTCGCAATGGAAGCGACAAAAACATTCATATTCAGCAGTTACCACTGCAAGTGCATGATGCAAGCGGGGATATCGTCGCCAGCGGCGCATTTTCCCTTGATAACTTTGAAGTGAAAGCAAATACAAGCAAGCCGTGGACGTTTATTTTCCCAAAATCGCTAGTCACGAAGGAAAATCCGGATTTTCGTTCATGGAAAGTATCATTGCCGTCTTCTTCTTCACAATCGTAAAGAAAAAAGGGGTTCTCGTATAGAGAGCCCTTTTTTGATGAAAACAAATATATTCATAGAAAAAACCGTCTATCTAAAGATAGACGGTTTTCCAGAGGCTACCAACCGAGGTCTCTGTTGTATATTGCTACAGAAGGAAATAATATTTTCTTTCTTATAAGTATATTTTACCATTGACGTCTTTATATAACAATGACTTTTTTAGATGTTTGTCCTCGTTCTTTCAATTGCGCTGGAAACAATAGCATAGCCAATCATCAACAAAAACAATAAATCTAGCAAACCTGTATGGATGGAAATCATAAAAATCGTAGTGATAAACGCATACGCAATCGTTTGAAACGAGGCAAATCCCGACTGCTTCATCTGGTTATACAACATCGACAAAATCAAGCCATACAGGGCAAATCCAATGATAATCGCCAAATAGCCTGCCTCGACATAAAATTGTCCAAGCAAAGTCGGCGTGGTGGTTCTTCCCGGGCGCGTCACATATTTTCCTTTATCTACCGTAAGCGAATTTACCATTTCTGTGATCTGCATGCGAGGCGATAGCTGCTCACCCGGCAAAACCGTGGAAAATATTCCTTTATGAAGCTTTCCATACATATATCCATGCTTATCGGCATATTCCATTAATTTGCTTAACACAATTCGACCTGTTACGCTCACTTCCGTTAAACCGCGAACCCATTTCGGCGTTTCATCAATTTTGCGGCGAAGAGCCTCATCTCTGCTCATTTGCTCTTCGTTTAACTCCACATTTGGCCCTTCATGGCTGTTAAATTTTTTCGACTGGTCCTCCGTAATGACACGGAAAAATCCGAATAATGAAAGAGACAAACCAACAATAAATAAAAATGCCAACAGCCATGACAGCTTAACGCGCCGAATCGTATAGTGGACAACAATCAAACATGTAAAGCACATAATGGCAATCGGTGTCCGATATCCCATTAACACTAAAAGCAGTAAAACGGCGGCCAACACAAAAAAATACATGCGCATCTGCTTCTTTGTAAGCGGATACTCGCGAACGGCGCGGTCACAAATAAGAAACAGAACAGAAAACCATAAAAACGAACTTAAAAAATTTAACTTCGGATCTAAATGCCTGCGCACCGATTCATCCGTAATCCCAATTTGTCCTGTTGCAAGCATAATAATGTAACTAACTAAGCCGATGAAGCCAAGGAAATACAGAAAATACTTCGTTTTTCCCTTTAAAAAGGCCAGCCCCAAGGAAGGAAACATCCAATTTTTCTTTTGTACAATATGAACAGCTGCTAAATAAGAAAGCATCCCGACTAAAATGGCCCATAAAATATTCCGGTTTGCTTCGAAATATTCTATTTTTCCAAAATCAAATAAACTAACAAAAAAATAAAGAATCAAAATAAAAGGAAAGAAAAAATATGGTGAAAATGAATCAATCTCGTTATTCCACTTTCGCAGCATCCCTAGTCGTTTCATAGCTCTTCAGTTTCCTTCTAAGAAACTTCTTTACTCCTCCTTTTCACCAAAATTTCTTTAACGGACTGTACCTTAAACACCCATAATGCCACAAAGTATATCGCTGCCCCCGACACAATCATGACCGCTAAGTACGGTATGATAGCAAGCCGATCGGTATGCAATTCGTATTTCATAAAAAGCAGTGCAGCTACCATTGCGAGCGTACTAAGTGTAATTTTTCCATATTCCTTCCCAATCACCGAAAGGCGAAATCCACCTGAAATCTTATAAAGCGTCGTAAACGTAATCATCGAATATACTAAACCGACAAAGGACGCAGATAAAGCCAAACCTGCCGCTCCTATTGTGCTGGAAAAAATCGCATTAAAAATAATGTTGGCAATAATCGAAACAATTCCTGCCCTCAACATGTAATGCCCTTTTTCCAACGTATAAAAACCCTTCGCTATGACAGCTTGAATGCTGTAAAAAAGAACAGAACCGATATATAAAAACGCATATTCACTTGTTTGGGCGGTCGCACTCGCCGTAAACGCGCCCCGTTCATATACAATCTGGACGCACTCTTTCATCAGAACGAGCATCCCGGCTACCGTCGGCGCCAAAAATAGAAACATGTACGTAAGTCCTTTTTCGATACCGACTCTAAACAGAGCCATGTCGTTTTTCGTTCTTGCCTCCGCTAACAACGGAAACACAATCGTAGCGATGGTCACTCCAAAAATCGCCTGCGGAATACTTACGAGGCGAAACGCATAGTTTAGAGTAGATACAGCCCCTTCGCCAAGACGAGCTGCAAACAATGTATTCACAAACAAGTTTACTTGGCCGACCGCGATCGTTAGTCCGATTGGCAAAAATATACGGTAAAACGAGATAACTTCTTCTCGATCCATCGGCTGCTTCCAGTCGATAAACCGGCGAGGTCCTAAATAAAACAGCTTGATTAAGAAAGAGAAAACCGTTCCGACAAAATAGCCAAACGGCACGGAATAAATCCCCATTTGGTGATGAAGAAACAGCGCGCCGCCAATCGTACATAGCACTACAATCGTTTGGGAAAATGTCGAAAATGAAAACATTTTTTGGGCATCAAAATATCCTTCAAAAACCGCATTGACACCGACAAGGGCCACTGACAGAAAATAAATGACTGCCGTCCATATAGCAATTTGTGTTCCATGGCTATTAAAATCTGGATATAGCTTTGGAATGACAAATGGCGAAAGAAGCGCTCCGGCGACAGAGATGACAAACGAAATCCAAAATGTTCCCTTTACGATATTCGTTAAATGAGAAAAACCTTTCCCTAGCTGAGAGTACTTATAATAGCTAGGCAAAAAGGCATCTTTCATCCCTGTCAACATAAACAAAATAAGCGCATTGGGGATGGTCATCGCCGCGATATAAGCATCGGTGACATAAGAGTTGCCGAATAATTTGGCGATGATCATATCACGAAACATGCTCGAAAATTTCAAGAAAAAGGTGGATAGCAAAAACAGGATGCTCGCAATGCGTAATTTTGACATACTATCCCTTCTATTCCCTAATCACTTTAATAAGAAATTTCGGAAGCGCAAGCTGCCGCTTCCAACGCCACGGTTCTTTCAGCAAGCGGTACAGCCATTCTAATCCTAGCTTTTGAACGAGGTGAGGAGCTCTTTTTAACCTTCCAGAAATGACGTCAAAAGACCCACCAACTCCTTGATATACTTTTGGGGCCAGCGAATGCATATGATTGACGATCCAATATTCTTGGGCAGGGCTTCCTAACGCGACAAACAAAATGTCTGCTCCCGATTGATTGATTGCGTCTTTGATTACCTGTTCATCTTTCTCATACCCATGCATGGTTCCGACAATTTGAATTCCCGGAAACATTTCTTCCAATCTCCGCTTTGCCTCATCGGCTACTCCCGGCTTTGCCCCGTAAAGGAAAATTTTTTTTCCTCGGGCAGCCGCTTCTTGGCATAAGCGGAGCATCATATCAATTCCCGTTACTCGCGACCGAATGCTTCCACCTTTCAAGATGGAAGCGAAAACCACCCCTATCCCGTCCGGGATAGGGTATGTCGCTTGATTCAGCAATTCCCGCAATCGGTCATCTCGCTGGGCTTTCATAATTTTCTCAGGGTTAATCGCAACGATAAACGATTTACGGTTATGATCAATGTCTTCCATTAATTTTGCCACAAGCTGTTCATACGTGTATCCACAAACATGGACACCTAAAAATGTTTCTTTCATCCTATCACCTAATTCGAAACGTCATCTTGCTTTATTTTAGAGTATTTTTGCCATCCCCGAGCAAGAATACTTGAAATCCGTGCTTCTCCCATTCGTTCCGGTCAATGCAATTTTTTGTATCCAAAATAATTTTAGTACGTACAAGAGAAGCGATCTTTTCCGGATTCATCGTTTTAAATTCGTTATGATCGGTTAAAATGGCAATGATATCCGCATGGGCCACTGCTTCTTCGATTTGCTGCGTCTGGCGCTCCACTTTATTTTCCTTGATATGTGGATCGTAAGCAGTATAATCAAATCCAAGCTTTTCTAAATGATGAATAACCTCAAGCGATGGGCTTTCCCGCATATCGTCAACGTTTCCTTTGAACGCTAGACCAAATACGGCAACGCGGCCATGATGGATATTTTCATTTTCAAGAATTTGTTTAATTTTTAACGCTGTATACTCCGGCATACTGTCGTTTGTATGACGAGCGAGATTAACGATCTTCGCTAATTCTGGCTGCAATTCCACTAAAAACCAAGGGTCTACCGCAATGCAATGACCTCCAACCCCTGGACCAGGCAAATGAATGTTTACACGTGGATGGAAATTAGCAAGACGAATTGCTTCCCACACATTGACGCCAATTTTCTCGCTTATTTTTGCCAATTCATTTGCAAACGCGATGTTGACATCCCGATACGTGTTTTCTATTACTTTCACCAATTCAGCGGTTGTCGCGTCAGTAATGTGAATCGTTCCTTTGACAAACGTTTTATATAATTCCGCTGTTAAACGTGAAGATTCCTCATTAATCCCGCCGACAATGCGATCGTTGTTGGTTAATTCTTCAAAAATTCTTCCTGGAATGACACGCTCTGGAGAATGTGAGACAAACAATTCCGTCCCAATCTCTAAATTTGTTTCCTTTAAAATAGGAAGCATGACATCTTCTACCGTGCGCGGCGGCACCGTTGATTCGAGTACGACCAAATTCCCTTTGCGGACATAAGGGACAATCGATTTTGTCGCATCACGCACATAATCTAAGTTTGCTGTTTTATCTTCATTAATAGGAGATGGAACAGCAATAATAAATACATCCGCTTCCTCCGGTGTGGTGGAAACGGTAAATTTCCCGCTATCAATCGCACTGTTAAGGCGTTCCTGTAATCCCGGTTCTTCAATGTGCAGCTGTTTGTTTTGAATCATCTTTACTGCGTTTTCGTTAATGTCGACACCATGCACTTGGATGCCGTGATTGGCAAACATCACTGCTGTCGGCAATCCAATATACCCTAATCCAATGACGCAAATTTTTTTACTCATAAGAAAGTTTTTCTCTCCTTTTTTATGCAAGATGCCTTTTTTACAACCAAACTTTATTATAGCAAAAAATCATATCATTTGTCTTTATTGTAACGGAAATTCAATATACTGAAACAAATTTTAAATGTATACTTTTCCATATATAAAACCAAATCCGCCATACATGCATCCGTGTTACCGTTTTGAATAATGCCGTTCTTCCGCAAACTAAATAAAAAACATGCCAAAATATCTTGATATGGCATGTCATTATTCTTCTATTTTGTTCATATTCCCAAGGCGCTCGAGGCGTTCAATCTGATAATCCGCTTCCGCTTTGCAAGAAACGGGAATGTCTTCTACACCATGTTGTTTTGCCAAGTTCTCGATTTTGGCAAGCTGCTCCTCCGTCGGTGCTTCTGACAGCACTTTGTCGATAACGGAATTAATTTTATCGGCTAATTCCTCATGAAACGCTGGATTTGCTTTCAGGCGATCATCGAGGGAATGAAACCAACTGGAGTGATGCTCAATATAATCGCGCCACCGTTGCATAAATACACGCGGATCAAATCGCTGTTCATTCCATTCAATATCCCGCATATACGCTTCAAATGTACGAGTAATAGAACGTGTTATTCCAATTTTTACAGAACGGGGAAGATTTTTCAACATTAACTTAAAAACCCTCCGTATGTTTTCTTTTTTGGGCCAATAGACCCCTAATATTTGATTCTACCATAAGCAAGACAGAAACGAAAAGAAGTTATTTTCATTATTTGCAGTCTCTACACCGTATCGCGCTAATTCCAAAAACTCCCGTGTTTCCTTAAAAGGATAGAGATTCCCAGAACTTAAACGGAAAATGGTGCAGGCGGCTGTGTCACCTTGCCAAAATAATAAAGAATTGCTTCCACAATGCGCTTAGAAGCTTGCCCATCTCCGTATGGATTCGAAGCTTTCGCCATTTTTTCATATTCGTTTCGATTATTCAACAGCTCGCGGGTCATGTTGTATATCGTTTCCTCATTGGTTCCCGCTAATTTCAACGTTCCCGCTTCAATGCCTTCCGGCCGTTCTGTCGTATCGCGAAGCACTAATACCGGAACGCCTAACGAAGGCGCTTCTTCCTGCACACCGCCGGAATCGGTCAAAATAAGAAACGCTCTCGCAGCAAGATTATGAAAGTCAAACACCCCTAAAGGCTCGATTAAATGGATGCGCGGATCATTGCCAAGAATTTCATCGGCTACTTCACGCACCGCCGGGTTTAAATGGACAGGATAGACTACTTGCACATCTTCATGCTCTTGAACAATGCGTTTAATCGCGCGGAACATGTTGCGCATGGATTCGCCAAGATTTTCTCTGCGATGGGCAGTTAATAAAATCATGCGGTCATTGCCGATTTTCTCTAAAATATCATGCTTGTAATTTTCTGTCACTGTCGTTTTTAACGCATCGATGGCCGTATTTCCCGTAATAAAAATCGAATCCGGTTTTTTATTCTCATTAATTAAGTTTTCATACGCTTTTTTCGTTGGCGCGAAATGAAGATCGGCGATCACACCGGTAAGCTGACGGTTCATTTCTTCCGGAAATGGTGAATATTTATTCCACGTGCGCAACCCAGCTTCGACGTGTCCAACAGCGATTTGATTGTAAAACGCCGCAAGGCTGGCGACAAACGTGGTTGTCGTATCTCCGTGTACCAGCACTAAATCCGGCTTCACCTTTTTCATCACGTCATCGAGTCCTTCTAAGGCACGGACGGTAATTTCCGTCAATGTTTGACGATCTTTCATAATATTTAAGTCATAATCGGGCTTTATATCGAAAATTTCTAGAACTTGATCCAACATTTGCCGATGCTGCGCCGTTACGGTGACAATCGGTTCAATGAACTCAGAATGTTTTTTCAGCTCCAATACAAGCGGCGCCATTTTAATCGCTTCCGGTCTTGTGCCGAAAATAGTCATTACTTTAATTTTATCAGCCATACTTTCACCTACAATGCCAAAATGTTAAAGTCCGATGCAAACTTCATTCCTTACATTATCATAACCGTTCTATTTCCTCAACCGTTAACACATGCCCCTCCCCACAAAACCAAAAACTTCCATAAACTATTGGATGGAGGGGAGCCCTTGTTAGAGAAGAGTAAGTGGTGAAAAAAGCTTGTGCAATTAAGACAATGTTCATGTACATCCATCTCATTATGCTTAAAAATGAGTAACATTAAGATGGCAAACACTCACCTCTTTCTTCCCCACACGCGTATATATCTGCTAAAACAAAGGGACGGCTTTGGAAACTCCCAAGCCATCCCTTTATTTTATAAATTCCCTCTGTTAGAGTTTCCCTAATTTAGTATCGTTTTGCGCCCAAGTAACGCGCTTTCCAATAAGAATTATCCAAGCTGCTAATGGTGACGCCAGTGGAAGAGCCGCTATGAACAAATTGCCTCTTGCCGATATAAATGCCTGCGTGGGATGGACCAGAACGGCTCGTTTCAAAAAAGACAATGTCGCCGACCGAAGGGGAGGAAACCGGCGTGCCGACGCTCCAAATCGCCGCTACGGTGCGAGGCAAAGAGATTCCTTGTTTTTTAAACAAATAAACGATAAATCCGCTGCAGTCAAAACCTACTTGCGGCGTCTCCCCGCCCCAAACATATGGTTTGCCAAGAAGTTGCGAAGCATCGGCAACCAGTTCAATCACATCAAGCTTTCGTTGCGGTGCTTTTCCCATCAAACGCTCATATGTTTCTGCATCGACAGCACCTGTTGCCTTCAGATTAACATCCCGTTGAAAACTCTTGACTGCATTTGCTGTAATGGTTCCATAATAGCCAGTGATTTGCGAATATGTAAAATAGCCAAGCTGTTTTAACTTTGTTTGCACTTCTTTTACTTCAGAACCAGTCGATCCAATTGTTAAATAGATGCCCGCTTTCGGTGCGGACGGCTGCGGTTCGGAGCTGGCTATCGCTTCGTTTATTTTCGCTAGCGTCGCACTGTCAGCCACTCCGGTAACTGGAAGTTTGTTTTTCTCCTGAAATTTGCGGACCGCCTCCGCCGTAAACGTTCCATAGTAATCCGTAATTTCCGGATATGTAAAATAACCGAGCTGCTTTAATTTTTGTTGCAATTTGCTTACTTCCGTCCCTCTTGAACCTATTTTTAATGCATTTGCTTGCAAAGTTTTGTTAGATTGCTTATTCACCGCGTTTTGAATCAACTGTACAGTGCGCGCATCTGCGACTCCTGTTGCGGAAAGGCCGTTATTTCGTTGAAACTTCTTGACCGCATCTTGCGTAATCACTCCATAATAACCAGTGATCTCCGGATATCGGAAATAGCCAAGCAACTTTAAATTTTGCTGCAGCACCTTTACATTGTTTCCGCGCGAGCCGATTTTCATTTCCGAAGTACTATAGACAACTGTTCCTTTTAACTTGGCGTATGTAGCGTCATCGACGATGCCCGTGACCGGCAAACGAACGGATGCTTGAAACACTTTTACTGCCTGCTCGGTAATCGTTCCGAAATAACCGGTAGCAGTCGGATATGTAAAAAATCCTTTCTCCTTTAGCAGTTGCTGAAGCTCCTTTATTTGCGGCGAGCTCATCCCCACTTTCCATTCCGCTGCTTTTCCATCATCCGGCATCAGAAACAGCGCAGAGACGAAAGCGGACGTTAACACGATCTGTCTTGGTTTCCGATTCACAATCATCTACCTCTCCCTTATTGTTTCTCCCGCTTTGTACAACGTTTGCCGCCTTGAATCAATGCTAATTCAGCTCAACTCAACACCTTTTCGCTCTCCCCCGTGGCTGAATCTACATCGCAACAATGTCGAAAAAAGGAATCTATTGAAATTGCCCATTCTAATAGTCTGAGAGATACGACATCTTTTTAGGCAGATTCCATTTTTCGACATGCAAAAAGGTGTGAAAATTAGTCACGTATATCATTAGTATAGCGAAACTTCCCTTCCCATAGAAAGAGCATTTTTGTTTTTTTATACAAAATTTAGATAATCTTTACGAAAAAACAGCCATGTTCGCTGCCATCCAAACCAGAATAATCGCGGCGGGGAACTGGAAAACTTTTAAAAAAATAATAGGGAATACCCTATTTAAGCAAGGATCAAATCGTATTGAATATCTGCAGCTTAACGTACAATCCTCATCCAAAATACCATAGGAAAAGCAGAACAAACGAGGGAAGTTCTTGAGGCGATCATAAAACAGCTACAACCGTTTATTGTTTTTTCTTGCCGGGCACATAAATAAATAAGAAATACGATTGTTGTCCAAAATATAAAGCGACTGCAAAATGTAATAAATAAGCTGCCTCTCAATGGTTAATAGCTCATTGGTGTGAAGGCGGAGATATTTTTGTTGGAACTGATTCCACTCATAGAGGGCAATTTCGAACTTTTGTTTTTGTAAATCAAGCTTTACGATAAACATATATAGTTGATTGATCGATTTAAATACGAAATACAATTGAGCATCACAAGAACACGCAATGGTGCGAAACCGCGCTTCTTCCCCCAAGAAACGGTCATGTTTTTCCTTGCTTTTTAAAAACCGCAATGAATCCGTAAAATTAGTTGGTGCAATCGTTTTCAATTTGATCGAAAATGGGCTTCGCATTTCTTTGATAAATACCCGATACGTTCCTTTCTTTCGTTTGAAACCTTTCCGCTCACTTACCATTAAATCCGCGAGATAAATATTCACCATCATCCCTCTTTTTCCTAGTTATAGTAAATATTTATCCATTTTTCGCTTATTGTACCATGATGACAGTCAACGGACAAAGATGTCGAACATTGACAAGTGGAAAAGTTTGATCTTTTTGGGAACAAATAAACAAACGTTCCTAAACAGAACACAAACCTCTTCCACGCTCTCCTATCTTTAAGTTATTGATGGATTTTATTTGAGCGTGGTGATAATGATCATGAATTTAGGAGAAAAACTAAAATATTTGCGCAAACAGCATAATTGGACACAAGAACAGCTGGCGCAACATCTCAATATATCGCGCTCACAAATCAGCAAATGGGAAAACGGGGATTTGCTTCCGGACGTGCAATCGTTGCAAAAACTAAGCAATTTATACAAAGTGAGCGTCGATTTTTTAATTGGGAAGCATACGACAAAAAAAGAGTTGCTGCGAGAGGTAAACCTTCTATATCAAACGGATCGTATTGATGAAAAAATGTTGGATATTATTGACTATTTGAGACAAAACCCAAATATGGAAAAAACGATTTACTCGCTGACCCAATTGCCGGTCAAAAAGCGAAGACATCTAGAATCGATCATCATTAAGCTAGTAAAAGAATTTTCCGATGCCATCAAATAATCACGAGAACATCCGCCGGAAGCCCACTGCTTTAGCTGTGGAAGGAAGGCGGGGTTTATATTTTTAGTATATATTGAATTTTTCGTTCAATATAAGTACACTGGATTTAGAAAG
>NZ_QCWL01000001.1:259628-264430 GCF_003064505.1 Geobacillus sp. LYN3
TCAACCAGCCGAACGCGGCAGCCAATTAGGCTAGTTGCAAGCCCACGGCTTTAGCCGTTGGGTAGTTGACATCCAGCTATTCGCTTTGCACGGTGCAAGCAACGAAAACGCTCGATATCTACAAAAAAAAGCGCTAACGTTTCCTGCTAGCGCAAAGTTGGGGATGTTACGAGGAAACACGCTCTCTTTCTTTTGGGGAAAAGGTTGGAAGGAAAAGAATGGGGAATCATAGAGGAAATTTACGCATGTTCGATCCATTCATTCGTTTTGCCGCCCATAAACCGCACGGATTCAGCCACTACTTCTGTCACGTATACTCGTTGCCCATCTTTCTTTTCATAGTTTCTTGTCTGAATCCGCCCCATGACGCCAATAATCGAACCTTTCCGGCAGTAATTGGCTGTATTCTCCGCCACTTTCCGCCAAAGTGTACATTGAACGAAATCGGTATCAATTCCCCCTTCCGCATTGCGAAAATTTCTTGTTACCGCTAACGTAATGTTAGCGACTGCTGCTCCATCGGCGGTATATCGAAGTTCCGGATCTTTTGTCAACCGGCCGACGAGCACGACTTGATTAATCATGTTTCGACACATCCCTCCCTTCCATTTCGATGCATATTCATCATAATGGACTTCTATTTCTTCGTAAAATCATCATTTTTTAATTTTACATACCGTTTGTTTCCGCAATTATGATGGTCATACGGTCTGAACGACGTAAAATCGACAGCAAAATTCAATTTTTCTATATTCTCATCAAAAATAGACTTATCGAACCATAAAATGACAGCTCACCACATCGATACGGTTGCAATTGGGTAAAATATTAAATAGATAACGGGCACGTGATACATTTTCCCTCGGTCGTTGGAATATGCTATAATTTCTACAAGGACAATGTTGACGAGGTGATGGAATGAAGACCTTCAAGCTTGTGGGGCTCTCCGTTGTTTACGATGATTTGCACCAACAAGAAATCCCGTTTATTGATGGACTGATTATTAATAAAGAAGACGGACAAAATCGCTGGCTAATCGAAACATATTTAGATAAAGAATATGAATCGATATTTTCAGAACTGCAAAAAAGAAATGACGAATTCCGTCTTCAAGTAACGATTACAAACCGAAGCAACGATCCCGCCAATATGCTCGCAACTGTTCGTTCCATCACAAGAATGAACGACCATATCAGCGTGCTTATGGATGGATTGTTAATCCGAAGCAAAACAGATTTAGCGGAAGTGGTACTTGCGGGTCTTGTAAAAAAAGGGCTGCAAGGAGAAGCATTGTTGAAGGAATTTAAACAGCAATTGAACGAGCGCCGCGGCTTTAAAAACAATGAATCAACCATAAAGGGCTAGAATCACGCATCTAGCCCTTTTTCTTTATGGTGGAAACAAGCTGCGCAATGAGAACATAGCGCTGCTTCGCTTTGCCAATAAAATGGAACGGATAGCATGTCGTCACCGTTAATGTTGGACGAGGCTTTTCGACGAGAACCGTACGGTTGTTTTCATCCACGATGCGGACTTTTTTTACTCGATAAATAAACTGCTTCATTGTTGTTTCCACAATTAATTTGTCGCCAACACCGATTTGGCCCAATTGCCGAAATACAGTATCACGATGACCGGATAGCACCATATTATTCTTATCTCGTTCTCCCGGCAAAGCGCTTTTTGGATAATGCCCAATTCCTTTTCGCAATTGCCGCTCTTCTGTTCCATGATAAATTGGTATAGAAACGCCAAGCTTTGGAATCGATAACATCCCGATTTGCTCGCCAATCTCCGGTTTGGCGGCCGTATTTATAGTCATTTGCCGAGCAATAGGCGTTTTTCCTTTCTCTTCCAACGGTTTTACAGCATCGTACCCGAGCCAATAGGAATATCCATTCCAAAGTGCCAACACCAATCCTATCATTATACAAACCAACGCACCGTACGTTTGATATGTTTTCCACCGCCCGCTCATATGTCTCACTCCGCTAATTTGCTTCTTGCGCGCCAATAAACATAAGCGCCAAGCAAAACAAACAGAAGACCAAGCAACATATTGGCAAGATACGGAGAAGCGGTATCTGGCATTTTTTCGCCATACATTTTTTCTTTCATTTCACTTGCTAATGCGCTGGCGTCGATCAATTTTTCACCTGCTCGGAACACATATCCCGAAGTAAACATTTCTTCCGACAACTGGACATCGGAAAGCAATTCTCCTTTTTGATTGTATAGCTCGACCCGTAAATCCCGACCACCGAGCGTATCCATTGACAAAAGCCGGCGATAAGATACTTCCTGCTTGTCCCCGTTTTTCTCTAGGTAAAATTTCGGTTGTATTTCCAGCGCAGCCAGCACATCTTCCCAAATGGAAAACAATTGTTTCTGTTGCTGCTTCGTTAGCTGTGTTGCATCTTCCACTTGAAGAAACGGTTGTATGCGCGCGCTCAATGCTTCTAACTGTTGCTTCAAATTTTGGTGATGAAGCGATGCAATATGCGCAAATAAACGATTCGCTTCCTTTTCTGTAAACCCAATCGCCCCAAGCATATCATTAATTTGCTGCATTTGTTCGTTATGTCGCAAATAAAAGCCAACAGCCGCATCCAAGTCATCAATAAACGTATAATCTTGAACCGTTTCTCCAAACTGGCCAAGCAATGCTTCTAATTCTTCTTGTGTCAGTTGATAGCGTGTAAGCAGCTGATGGAAATTTTCTTCTGTAATCGGTGTACCGAGCCACTGCTTTAGCTCATCCATCGTCTGAAAATCTGCGACCGTCATCTGGTAATCATCTAAATAATTTAGTAAATCTTCCATCGTCCAGCCGATGCTGCTTATGTACTGCTCTAGTTCTTGCTTTTGGATTTGCGCAAATGCATGCGGTCCGTCATGGGCGATGGTGAAAACGAAACATGCGATGATGGCGAAGAAAAATCGTTTCAATGCCGTTTCCTCCCTCATAAAATATATACATTGGTAGTATTTTCCGAACTTCTATGTCTTATGTATAAAAACATATAAAAAGAGGCGGATACGAAAGTAATGGATTACTTTTCGTTCCGCCTCTTATGTATTTTATACTTCGTTTCCTACGGAAGCCTCTTGAAAATACGCTTCATAAAGCGCGCGAACCGCATCGGCCACGACTTCTTCTTTTACGCCGAACATCATGCTTACTTCCGATGAACCTTGGTTGATCATTTCAAGGTTAATGTTTGCCTTCGCAAGCGCCGCAGTTGCTTTTGCCGCCATCCCGACGGTGCGTTCCATGCCTTCGCCAACCACCATAATCAGCGCAAGTCCATGTTCGATATGAACTTCATCGACTTCCAGCTCCGTTTGAATGCGGTCTAAAATGCGCTGCTCTTTTCCTCCTTCTAATTGATTTTCCCGTAAAATAACGGACATGTTGTCAATGCCAGAAGGAGTATGCTCATACGAAATTCCTTCATCCTCTAGAATTTGCAGCAGTCTGCGGCCAAATCCGATTTCCCGGTTCATTAAATATTTGCTGATGTTAATGCTGCAAAATCCCGTATCACTAGCGATGCCGGCAATCGGTTCGTCATGATGGTTGCGTTTGGCGACAATCCAAGTGCCTGGAGCGGCAGGGTTATTCGTATTTTTCACACAAACAGGAATGCCTGCTTTATAAACTGGTTCCAGCGCTTCGTCATGAAACACGGAAAATCCGGAATAAGAAAGTTCGCGCATTTCTCGGTATGTAATTTCTTTTAACTGGCGTGGGTTTTCGACAATGGAAGGATTAACGCAATAAATCGAATCGACATCCGTAAAGTTTTCATACACATCCGCTTTCACCCCGGCTGCTACAATCGATCCGGTAATATCTGAACCTCCGCGTGGGAATGTGACGATATTCCCTTCCAATGAGTAGCCAAAAAATCCCGGAATCACTAATACGCCGCGTCGTTTTCGTAAATGATATAGCTTTTCATACGATTCCGGCAAAATTTGCGCATTACCCGGTTCATCCGTTACAATAATTCCTGCTTCCCGCGGATTGACGTAGCTTGCTTCTAACCCTATCTCCTGTAAATAAAGCGCCATCAATCTAGCGTTATGATCTTCCCCGCTCGCTTTTATCGCGTCCATCAAGCGGCACGGATCATGCCGATATTCGTTCATTTTCCAACGCAAATCCTTTTCTAGCTCTGCTGTAAATTCATCTGCCGGTAATTCCAGCTCCTTGGCGATTTCTGCATATCGTTTTACTACCGCCTGAACGATCTCATCGCATGCTTTTCCGTCCATAACCGCTTGCGCCAATTGAATAAGGATATCAGTTATTTTTATATCCTCTTTAAATCGTTTCCCCGGCGCCGATACAACAATAATGCGGCGCTCCACATCAGAGCTGACGATATCGGCGACTTTTCGAAACTGTGTGGCGCTTGCGACCGAACTTCCTCCAAATTTTGCCACTTTCATATTCCATAACCCTTTCTGTCTGAAAATCTTTTATATTTGTTTATCATACCACACTTTTTTATCAATGGTGTCATTATTTTTTATGAATTCTGAAAACGGTATTGCTGCGAAAATGATTTTCTGCCGGTACTTACTTTTGCGCCACATTGCCATTTTGCACATTGGCAATTCCTTCTTTACACACGCCATACGGAAGCCACGAACAGTTGGCGCATAAGTAATCTAAATCATCCGGCCGCACCTTTTGCGCTGTGAGCCGCACTAATTCCGATTATGAACCTCCCCCACTTATCGAAGTGGGGGTTTCCTGTTTTCCCTTCGGGGTGGATGCGTGATAGGATGGT
>NZ_QCWL01000001.1:264530-264731 GCF_003064505.1 Geobacillus sp. LYN3
ATTGCGTTCCATCGTCCGTTCCGTCACTTGGGTGACTTGAACGTACGTATACGTGTTTCCATCGATCGCTGCCTTCTGTGGAAGGCATAGCTCATAGGTTTGGACTCCTTCTGTTTGTCCATCATCGACGCGTCTGCCCTTTTGCGAAGCGATCTGGAACCAAAGCGCTTTCGATTCTCGGCGTAAGTTTCGCTTGATGAC
>NZ_QCWL01000001.1:264778-265007 GCF_003064505.1 Geobacillus sp. LYN3
CGATTCTCGGCGTAAGTTTCGCTTGATGACAAAGTCCACGTCTTCCTTTAGGCATACGTGCACATTCGCTTCTGCATCGTTTCCTGCATCCATGCGAACAAGCAGACGAGATGAAGTCAGTTGACGAGCTCGACGGATAGCGGTGACTAAAAACGAGGGCATGTTGTCTTGCACATGTTGTTTCCCTGGACGCAACTCGGCATGAACGAGATACCCTTCCTTCCCTGCA
>NZ_QCWL01000001.1:265028-285092 GCF_003064505.1 Geobacillus sp. LYN3
GTAAAACCGTCAAATCCTTTATACGTTCGACTGACTCCTTCTTTTTTCGTATCGGAGTTGTCAAATGGGGAAGCATCTATATCAAGGGGAAGCCATGTCGTTTTCCCTTTCGTCCAACAAGGGGACAAGGTAGCGTGTTGTCGAACCAACAGACGCATCGATTCCTCCCAAATGATGGTTTCGGTCATCGGAAGACAAGCGAGCTGATCGAGACGCTGTCGCAAGGTTGGAGAGGAAGGTACGTGCTGAATCCCCATCGATGCCGAAAAGATATCGTCCTGACGATACGCTTCGATATGATCGAAATCCGTTTTTCCTGTGGCAAGCAAGCCAATCATCGAGCGAATGACATCGCTATGGGAAATGTGCACTTCTCGACGAACCGTTGGAAGCCGAAGTGCGTTTACCCGTTTATCCAGTTTCGTTCGATGGAGTAAGTAGCCAACGAGAGCAAGCCCAGCACTTGGGGTAATCGCTTCATCTGTCAATACAAACCGAATCGGGAAATCTTTCATCATATCACCTACTTGATGAAGAATCGTCAACNGTCAACGTCGTTTTCCCTTATCGTATCAACGGTTTGCGACCATTGTAAAGATGTTTTGTCACGGATTCAGGTCACTTCATAATATGGCATACGCTTCCTTGTAAGCGTATACAAAAAAATACAAAGGGGGAATATTGGATGATTTACGCTCAACCTGGGCAGCCTGGTTCACTCATCACGTTCAAAAAACGTTATGAAAACTTCATTGGCGGCAAATGGGTCCCTCCTGTCGACGGGGAGTATTTTGAAAATATTTCTCCAGTCACTGGAAAACCTTATTGTGAAGTGCCGCGCTCCAAAGCAGCGGATATCGAGCTAGCATTGGACGCTGCTCATGCTGCGAAAGATGCATGGGGCCGTACTTCCCCTGCCGAACGCGCGCGCATCCTCAACAAAATTGCTGACCGTATGGAAGAAAACTTGGAAATGCTCGCCGTTGCAGAAACATGGGAAAACGGCAAGCCGATTCGCGAAACGTTGAATGCCGACATTCCGCTTGCGATCGACCATTTCCGCTATTTCGCCGGCTGCATCCGTGCGGAAGAAGGCACTTTATCCGAAATCGATCACGATACGGTCGCCTATCACTTTAAAGAGCCTCTTGGTGTTGTCGGACAAATCATCCCTTGGAACTTCCCGCTTTTAATGGCAGCATGGAAACTCGCTCCAGCGTTAGCAGCTGGAAACTGCGTTGTCTTAAAACCTGCAGAGCAAACACCGACATCGATCCTTGTTTTAATGGAGTTAATTCAAGACATCCTTCCTCCAGGTGTTGTCAACGTTGTGAACGGATTCGGCGTAGAAGCTGGAAAACCGCTTGCTTCAAGCAGCCGCATCGCTAAAATTGCTTTCACTGGCGAAACGACAACAGGACGTCTAATCATGCAATACGCATCGCAAAACATTATTCCAGTCACATTGGAGCTTGGAGGAAAATCGCCAAACATCTTCTTCGAAGACGTGGCGGCAAAAGATGATGAATTTTTCGATAAAGCGATCGAAGGCTTTACGTTGTTTGCTTTAAACCAAGGCGAAATATGTACATGCCCTTCCCGCGCTCTCATTCATGAATCCATTTACGACAAATTTATGGAGCGCGCGTTAGAGCGTGTAAAACAAATTAAACAAGGCAATCCGCTCGATACGGAAACGATGATCGGCGCGCAAGCATCTTCGGAACAATTAGAAAAAATATTATCGTACATTGATATCGGCAAACAAGAAGGCGCCGAATTGCTTGCCGGCGGAGAACGGAATATCCTAGAAGGCGACTTAAAAGACGGATATTACGTAAAACCGACCGTCTTTAAAGGCCACAATAAAATGCGCATTTTCCAAGAAGAAATTTTCGGACCAGTCGTTGCAGTCACTACATTTAAAGACATGGACGAAGCATTAGAGATCGCCAATGACACATTGTATGGCTTAGGTGCAGGCGTATGGACGCGCGACATTAATACCGCTTATCGCGTTGGCCGCGGCATTCAAGCAGGACGCGTCTGGACAAACTGCTACCACATGTATCCTGCACACGCAGCATTCGGAGGCTATAAGCAATCCGGATTCGGCCGCGAAACACATAAAATGATGCTTGAACATTATCAACAAACGAAAAACTTGCTTGTCAGCTATTCACCGAAAAAACTAGGACTCTTCTAATTTTTAGGCAGCGTGTCATTCACGCTGCCTTTCCTGCCATCCATCTTTTTTATTTTAGGAGGGAGATTGCGATGAGTAATCAGCCAAAAGTAATCGCGACAGAGGCCGCTTTGGAGCTGATTGAAAAGTTAAAAGCAAAACACGGACCGTTAATGTTTCATCAATCCGGCGGGTGTTGCGATGGAAGTTCACCGATGTGCTACCCGCAAGGCGAGCTGATCGTCGGCGATTCCGATGTATTGCTTGGCGAAATCGGCGGCTGTCCGTTTTACATTTCGAAAGCGCAATACGAATATTGGAAACATACGCAGCTCATTATCGACGTCGTTCCGGGGCGCGGCGGCATGTTTTCGTTAGAAGGTCCAGAAGGCGTCCGTTTTCACACACGCTCAAAAGTGTTTGACAGTTGATCACCGCTTCGTAAATAAAGCGACAAAACGCACCAGCACACCGTCAACAACACCACATTTTCCTTCTTAGCAAAAAACCTCCCACTAACCGTTACCCATCGCTTCCACAAAAAGAAACTGCCGCGGAGGTTTAGCTCTGCGGCAGTTTTTCCTTTTCGGCCATTTCTTGCAACTGTTGTCTATCAGATAGCTTGATATTCTTCAACCCAAATACGAGCACTGTTCCACCAATGACAAAAATAAGTCCAAATAGGAAAACCGAATGAAGCGAATCCACGAGCGACTGTTTTAAAATCGGCACAAATGTTTCTCTCATTTGCGGCGGTATTTTCTCTAAGGCCTCCGGGCTAAGCAAAATCGAATAAAGCCCTTGCGGATCATCATGAATCATATGGGCAAACCGGTCCACCATTCCTTTTGCTTGCACCGGAAGCGACTGAAGCATTGGCATGAGGCGGTCGTCAAGCAGCTGGCTCGATCGATGGTTCATAATCGCCCCTAAAATCGTCATTCCGAACGTCCCGCCGATCGAACGGAAAAATTGGCTTGAGGAAGTGACGACACCAAGCTCAGACTTTGGAAAACTCTCTTGCAAAGCGAGCGTTAAAAGCGGCATCACTAACCCCATTCCAAGCCCTAAAATGATCATATACAACGTGGCGGTCCATTCGGACGTATCCACATCCATCGTGCTTAATAAACCGAACCCTGCCGCCATAATGGCCATGCCAATGAATAGCTGTGATTTTACACCAATTTTATAAACGGTTCGGCCACCAACGATGCTTCCGATAATCATCGTAATCATCATCGGCGTCATGATCGTGCCGGATTTGGTTGCACTTACTCCGACAACCCCTTGCATAAAAAACGGAACAAACATAATCGCCCCAAACATGCCGACACTCATTAAAAAGCCAATTCCATTTAATACGGTAAACGTGCGGTGTTTAAATAAATGCATCGGCAAAATCGGTTCTTCCGCTTTCCTCTCTACAAATACAAACAGCGTTAAAAAGACAAGCGCCGCCGCAAACAAGGCAATGATTTGCCATGATGTCCATTCATACTTATCCCCGCCAAACGTTAACGCTAAAAGCAGGCTAACCACGCCGACAACCATCGTAAACATCCCGGCAAGATCAAATTTCACTGGCCCCTCGGCTTTATATTTGCTCAATCCCATCGCAATAAAAATGGTTGCTAAAATCCCGACAGGAAGATTAATGTAAAATACCCAGCGCCAATTTAAATGGTCGACGATAAAACCGCCAACTTGCGGGCCGATGACGGAGGCAAGGCCGTATAATCCACCGAAAACCCCTTGCCATTTCGCACGTTCTTTTCCCGTAAACACATCTCCGATGACGATCATTGCCATCGGCATCATAATTCCCCCGCCGATTCCTTGCAGTCCGCGGTAAATAATGAGCTCTGTCATATTATCCGCCATGCCGCAAAGAGCGGAGCCAACCATAAAAATGACGAGTCCTGTCACATAAATGACTCGTCTGCCTAATAAATCCGCAAGTTTTCCGGCAATCGGCACGATCGTGGTCGATGTCAACATATAAGCGGTCGTCAGCCATATCATTAAACTTAATCCTCCAAGCTCTCCAACGATGCGCGGCATCGCCGTTCCGACGATCGTTCCTTCCAATGCTCCAAAAAGCATGGCAATCATAAGGCCAGTAATTAATATCTTTCGATGCCGAACGGTGTTCGATTGCATTTCAAACTCATTTACTTGTTCCATTTTCGTCTCTCCCATCTATTCGCTGTCATATATTGTTGGATAACTTCTGTCAACGATGCTAAATCATCAGCTAATAGCGGAATATGTTGATTTTCGATATATAATAAAATTCCTTTCACCACATATTTCCTTGGTGCCGACTCTTCATTCATTAACTCTGCTTCTAACGCATCAAGCGCGTCATGAAGTTCGTGCTGTATTTTTTTATCGAGTGAAAACGATAAAATCTTTTTTTGCATATGGGCAATGTGGGCGCTGATCTGTTCTCGCAATACACGGCGTTCTTTTTCTTCTATTTCCATCAACGGCTTTAACATTTCTTTGTTTAAAATCGGCGATTCTTCATGCGAAAAACTCGCAATGATCGCATCCAAACGCCGTACGAGAAAACGCGCTAATTCTTCGGCATGAAACTTATTTGCCTGCAAAATGAAACAAAATATATATTGCCGAATCATGCCGTTTAACATCGTCGCCACATCAAACACGTACCGCTCTACCTCTGTTCCATATACTTCGATGAGACGGTCGCAATACCAAGAAAAGATGTTAGCATACTGCTTCAATAAATAATGGTGAATATCGTGGCTAATTTTTGGCAGCTGTTCGTTCATCATCATTTGCAAAAAGTCTTTATGCTCATGCATATTCGCAAAATGTGCGGCGATTTGCTGAATAAACCGCTCTTTTTCTGAACTGCTATCCTGTGAAATGGCGGTGATGTTTGCCATCATTTTTTCAAAATAGTGCCGTATGATAGCGAGCATTAAGTCTTCTTTTGACGAAAAGTGATGATAAAACGCTCCTTTCGAAATCCCCCACGCATCGACGATATCTTGAATCGATGTCGAATGGTATCCTTTTTCAGCAAACAATTTCATCGCTGTTTCGATAAATTGCACTCTCCGGCCTGCTGTCATGCCCGTCATCTCCTATAAAGAGGAACTTTTCGAAATACCTGGCTCGATGCATTGCCGATACGATGGCAATGAGATGCGAGGTTTCGCAATTTCCGCACGCACGCCGCGCTGCCGAAGCCATTGAACAATTCGTTGATAATTCGTTTCCTTTTTCATTGGACTTCGCTCCTAACGATAATATGACTAGACAGTCAAAAATATTATAAAACAGCGGTATATATTTATCAACTTATTTTATAACATGATTCTATATAAATTATGACCCATCAGTCACAGAAATTAAGAAGTAGGTCCCTACTTCTTTTTTATTTTGGCTAAAAATATAAAAAGACCGCCTGTTTGAACAAGCGGTCAGTGGATCATTGTGCAAGCGCCTGTTCGGCGAGGGCAAGCGCCCCGCAGATGCCAGCGTTATCGCCAAGACCTGGAAGCACAATGTACTGATCGATATCATGCAAAATCGCTTCTTGCTGAATGTACCCATTCAACAGTTCCTGAACATTGCGGCGGATTTTTGGCAACAGCTGTTTTTGCTTCATGACACCGCCGCCGATAATGACTTTCTCCGGCGATAAAATTAAGATGTAGTTGGCAATCGCCTGCGCTAAATAAAATGCTTCTAACTCCCATACTTCCGAGCGATCAGCCAGCTCCGCTCCTTTTTTCCCCCAGCGCTTTTCAATCGCCGGTCCGGACGCCATTCCTTCTAAACAATCTCCATGATATGGGCAAACACCGGCAAATGTGTCTTCCGGATGACGGCGGATGAGAATATGCCCCATTTCCGGATGCATAAGACCATGGAGCAGGTTCCCTTCGACAATCGCCCCGACGCCGATTCCGGTTCCAACCGTAATATAAATGCAGCTTCGCATCCCTTTTGCGGCACCCCAGCGCCGTTCACCGAGCGCGGCCGCATTCACATCCGTGTCAAATCCGATCGGCACTTGAAAATGCCGTTTCATTTCACCGACAAAATTAAAATTTGCCCATTTTTGTTTCGGCGTGCTTGTAATATAGCCATATGTCGCACTATCGGGATGCAAATCAATCGGACCAAAGGAACCGATGCCGATCGCCTCTAATTCATATCGGCTAAAAAAATCGACGACATGGCGCATCGTTTCTTCCGGCGTCGTCGTCGGAAACACCGCCCGTTCATGGATGTTGCCGTGTTCATCGCCAACGGCGCAGACAAATTTCGTGCCTCCAGCTTCAATGGCTCCCAAAATCATATGTACGCCTCTCTTTCTTCATCTGCTCTTTTGTTGTATCTATTTTACTGGAAAAAGGGAGAGGACATCAATGGCAAAAAGCCGCGGATCAGCGGCTTTTTGAAACATAGGGAAATCGATTCTATTGTCCGCCGGGGTTGTTGATCTACACCGCTGATCGGCTCACCCCTTCACCGACCCCGCGAGCAAGCCGCGGACGAAGTATTTGCCGAGGAAAATGTACACAAGCAAAGTCGGCAGCGCGGCGAGCAAGGCGCCTGCCATTTGCACGTTCCATTGGACGATTTGGCTGCCGGATAAGTTTTGCAGTGCGACCATGATCGGCTGTTTGTCCGAGGTCGTAATCGTCACGGCAAACAAAAACTCGTTCCAAATGTTCGTAAACTGCCAGATTGCCACAACGACAAATCCGGTGATGGACAAGGGAAGCATAATATCACGAAAAATGCGGACAAACCCAGCGCCGTCGATTTTCGCTGATTCAATCATCTCATCCGGTATTGCGGCGTAAAAATTGCGAAACATCAGCGTCGTAATCGGGATGCCGTAGACGACATGAACGAACACCAACCCAGGAATCGTGTTGTACAGCCCGATTTCACGCAAAAACTGAATGAGTGGAATTAAGATGCTTTGATATGGAATGAACATGCCAAACAAAATGAGCGTAAATAACGTGTCCGCCCCTTTAAACTTCCACTTCGACAGCACGTAGCCGTTGAGCGCCCCCAGCAGCGCGGACAGCAGCGTCGCCGGCACGACGAGCAAAATCGAGTTCCAAAAGTTCGGGGCCAGCTTTTCAAATGCGGTCGCATAGCTGCTCCAATCGACCGTTGACGGCAACTTCCACATGTCCGCCAACGTCACTTCATCGAGCGGTTTTAAGCTTGTCACGATCATGACATATACCGGCAATAGAAAAAATGCGCTCATCGCCAGTGCGAGCATATACAAAAACGGCCGCGCCCATAGTGGTTTCGCCATTATGATCCCCCCTTGCGGCTCGAGACGAGATACGGAACGATAAACATCGCGACCGACAGCAGCATCACAATGGCGATTGCCGCCCCGTTCGCATAATAGTTGCCGCGGAATGTCGTTTCAAACATATACACCCCAGGCACATCGGTGACAAAGTTCGCCCCTGGTCCGGTCATAGCATAAACCAAATCAAAAATTTTGAGTGAAATGTGCGCCATAATGATGATGACACTGGCCGTAATCGGCCGCAACAGCGGCAAAACGATTTTCCAATACAATTGAAACTCGGTCGCCCCGTCCATCCGCGCCGCTTCACGCACCTCATCCGGAATCGCGCGCAAGCCAGCCAAATACATGGCGACGGCAAAACCGGTCATTTGCCAGACTGCTGCGACCACCACCGCAATCATGGCCAATGGGACGCCAAATTCGATTTTGCCCCATTGAAATCCGCCCAAAATCGTTGTATCCGTATACCATTTGGAATCCAAGCCAAGCGGTTTTAAGAACAAGTTCACGCCCGTTGACGGGTTGAACAGCCATTGCCACACGACCCCGGTGACGACAAAAGACAAGGCCATCGGGAAAAAGAAAATGTTGCGAAACAGCGATTCCCCACGAAGCTTTTGGTCAAGCAAAATCGCGAGCAGTTGGCCGAGCACAATCACGACGGCGATAAACAACACCGTAAATACGAGCGTATTGCGCAAATCAGCTTGAAAGCGAAAGTCTTGGAACAAATACTGGTAATTTTTCAATCCAGCGAACGACCAATCCGGAACGAGCGAATTCCAATTGCTGACCGAAACATATCCTGTCCAGCCGATAAATCCATACACAAATAGGAAAATCAAGATGAAAGACGGCGCCAAAAACACGGCGGCCAGCCAATGGTCGGCCGTCCATTTTCGCTTTTTCCGCACCGTCGGAACCGCCGTTGCCTTCTCCGCCGTTGTGACGTTGACCGTTTCCACCATCATCCCTCCTCATGATGACGAAAAGGGGAAGAGAATGGCTCCCGTCCCCTTTCCATTCATTACTTCTTCAGTTCCGCCGCTGCCGAAACAAGGGTGTCCGTAAACGAATTCACATCTTTTTGCGTGACGAAAATGTTGACGGCCTGATTGACCTTCGTGACAAACCCTTCCGGCGCTGCCGAACCGTGCGCTAAGCTCGGCGCCAGCTCCGCCGTCTTGAAGTCTTGCATCGTTTGCTTGCCGTATTCATCGTACTTGGACGGATCAGCGTCAATGCGAGCCGGGATGGAGCCTTTCAGCGGGTTAAACGCATCTTGCCCCTCGACTGAACCAAGCACCGCTAAAAACTTCTTCACATCGTCCGGGTTTTTCACGCCTTTTGGCAAGCCGAACGTATCGGTGATGACCATAAACTTGCCATCGGTGTTCGGTGTCGGTACGTAGCCGAAATCTTCGTTCACTTTTAATTTTAGGTCGTTGACGAAATAGCCTTTGGCCCAGTCGCCCATCAAAGTGCGGATTGATCTGGCTTTGCAAGCTTTTCAGTTCAAGTTCTTTCACGAGCCGGTCAAGCTCCGCTGCTTCTCGATGACAGCAAAAGCTTGTATAGATATAGATGCAACGAAGAAGGTGAACAGATCCTTGACGGAAAAGCGGTTTGTCCATTTTCGACTGTCGAAGGCAAGCCAAAGGCTTGCCCCGTCACGCCAAGGCGTGACGGAAGACCGAACAACCACCTGCTTCACAGACCCATCTATGGGTCTGGAAGCGGCGTTGTTCGGTCGCCCGACAGTCGATAAAAGCTGCAAATGGTCAATCTTCAAATTGCATCTATATGAAATACAAATAGGGGTCAGTCTGGCCGTCATCATTCGCCATGCGGCGGTGGCCATGCCCATCATCAAGTGCAGAGCGAGCAAAAAAAAAACGCCGTTCCGAAACAGATTGGCTGCATTGGAACGGCGTCTCCCCATTTTTTACTCTTTCAACTTTTCCACCGCCTCCACTGGCAGTCCGGTCAACTCACAAATCGTTGGCACATCATATCCTTTCCCTAACATCCGTTTCGCGATGTCCATCTTGCCTTTTTCGATTCCCTTTTCCATCCCCCGTTGCTCATACGACACGATGAGATCCGTCACTTTTTTCGCTTCCTTCGTTTCCATTTCGTTCACCTCGTTTCGCAATTCGAGTTCCTCTTGTTCGGACAACCGCAAATACGTCTCAAAAAAGCCAAACAACAGCCGCTGTTTCGCTTCATCAAGCTCCAAACGGACGAGCATGCGCAAAAATTCTCTTTTCACGGCCACTCTTTCACTTTCATTATACCCCATTTTGCTTAACAAGGCGGCGGCGACCGGGTTATCGCGGCGAATGTACTCGCGCCATGGCAACTTGCGCAGTTCAACGGTAAGAAAGCGGAAATCGACAACGGTTAGGAACGAAAACTGGATGGTGAACGAGGACGGTTCATCGCGGTGTTCGTCGTAGCTGAAGATGGCAATGGGAAGAATGCGACGGCGGTATTTTTGAAACAAACGGCTGACATAAAGGAACATGCGCTCGGGAAACGTCGGCTGCGTGTAACTTTGGTGTTCGATATGGACGATGATCAGCCCATCTTCCCCTTTCAATTTTGTTTCCACCAATAGATCCACACGGTGCTTTTCGCCGGCTGCCACATCCGTAAACACCTCTTCGGACAAAAAGGAGATGTGGCGGAAGTCGACTTGTTCATACACATGCGGGAAAAACAGAAGCAAAAACTCTTCAAAAAACGTCGACAACAACTCCTTAAACAGCCGATCATGGTCGATTCGCGTTTCGGACACGGTCTCCCTCCTTGTGATATTTGAACTTCCTTTATTTTCTTCGCCGCGCCTTAGGCAAAATCCTGCCGAAAAGGCTGGTGAAAAGCATTGATTTTGTCTAAAATAAGGGGAACGTGAACGGGAAGAAAGCCCTTGTGTTGTGCGGCTTTTCACGATGAAATGACAAAGCCGCCCCGGCGACAGGCGGCTTTGTCAATCGCTTTTCCAAACGATTTAGTTTCCAGCTACTGTTTTGGCCTGTGTGAACTACCCACCACCTACGCTTCGCTTAGAGGTGGGGGCTTCAAGCGACTTGTGTGTGTTCGCTGAACGGTAAGCCACACACAAGAACCCTTTACGCTTCCCTTCGTTCCGAAGGTGTCCGTTCTAGCTATATTCTATCATATTCGTTGGCTAACGCCAACCGAAATTCATCTCCCACTTTCACTGGTGCTGGCGCACCTTCACGTTTAGAAGTAGGAGACTTCTTTCGGAGGGAAGTTAAAAAACTGCGGCAAATGTTCTTTATGCGCTTCAAGCATTTCGTCCAACATTTGTTTGGCGATGGTGTCAGACGGCACAAGCGGATTGATCGTCATGGCGACGAGCGCCGTTTGGTAGTCGCCGGTGACCGCCGCTTCGGCTGCGACGCGCTCGAACGACTTGATTTGCTGGACGAGCCCGCGCACCGCGACCGGCAAGTCGCCGACGGCGATCGGTTTCGGCCCATCTTTTGTGATGACACAGTTGACCTCAACGGCTGATTCTGGCGGAATGCTGGCAATGGCGCCGTTGTTTCTCGTGTTGACCGGCTGAATGTCGCGCTTGTCGTTGTAGATGGAGCTGATCAAGCTACAGGCGGCGTCGCTGTAGTACGCCCCGCCGCGCTGTTCGAGCTGCGGCGGCTTGATGGCCAAGTTCGGGTCTTTGTACAGCTCGAACAGCTCTTTTTCGAGCTGTTGGACGACTTCGGCGCGGGTTCCTTTCGTTTTCGCCGCTTCCAGTTCCTCGGCGAGCATTTTGTCTGTTTGGTAGTAATACCGGTGGTACGGGCATGGCAGCACTTTCAGCCCTTTTAGGAAATCCGGCTCCCAGCCAAGGTCGACGATATTTTTCATCGTCACACCGGAGCGGTCTGGATGGGCGACGAGATCAATCACCTTTTCGGTCACCTCGACGCCGTCCAGATAGACGTGCAAGCCAAACACCATATGGTTCAAGCCGGCAAAATCAATGTGCACGCGGTCGGCATCAACGCCAAGCAGCTTGGCGACGCCCATGCGCATGCCAATCGGCACGTTGCACAACCCGACCACTTTTTCCTGTTTCGTGTAGCGCAAAACGGCTTCTGTCACCATCCCAGCCGGGTTCGTGAAGTTGATCAGCCATGCATCAGGGCAAAGCTCTTCCATATCGCGAATGATGTCCAAAATGACCGGAATCGTCCGCAATCCCTTAAACAATCCGCCCGGGCCGTTTGTCTCCTGGCCGATCACCCCGTATTTGAGCGGGATGCGCTCGTCTTTCGCCCGTGCCTCTAGGCCGCCGACACGAAATTGCGTCGTAACAAAGTCTGCTCCTTCCAAGGCCCGGCGGCGGTCTAGTGTCAAATGAATCTCAATGGGCACACCGGCTTTTTCGACCATCCGTTTGGCCAGTGCGCCAACGATTTCGAGTTTTTCTTTGCCTTCCGGAATATCGACAAGCCACAATTCCCCGACCGGCAATTCATGATAACGCTTGATCAACCCTTCGACCAATTCCGGCGTGTAGCTCGACCCGCCGCCGATCGTCGCCATTTTCAATCGTTTATCCATACTCCTCTTCCCCTTTCGCCCTGTTGGGCATGGTATAATCAATGTAGGAATCAACCAGTGGGCTTGGAAGCGCCATCCTTTCCCAGCTATCGCACGTTCCGTCCCATGAAAGCGAGGTGTCCCGATGTTCACTCCTGAACAAATCGCCCAGTTCTCCGAGCTCGACTACGCCATTTACGACTATGTGATGAAACATCCTCATGAAGTCGCGTACATGCGCATTCGCGAGCTCGCCGAGGCCGTCCATGTCTCGCCGCCGACCGTGCTCCGCTTTTGCAAAAAGGTCGGATGCGAAGGGTTCAGTGAATTTAAAACGAAATGGAAGCTGTATTTGCGCGAGACAAAGCGAACCGCGATCATCAGCAGTCAAGAGGCGCTTAAGGAATTTTTCGAACGGACGCTGACCGCCGATTACGAGCGGACCATTCTGGATGCGGCAGCCGCGATCGCCCGGGCGGATCACGTGATTTTTGTCGGCTCCGGCAGCTCCGGCATTTTGGCTGAATACGGATCGCGCTATTTTTCTGCCTTTCAAAAGTTTTCCGTCTACATCAAGGACCCGTTTTTTCCGATTTACGGCCATTATTTCCACAACTGCGCCGTGATCGCCTTGTCGGTGTCTGGAGAGACGTCATATACGCTCGCCCAAGTGCACCGGTTCAAGGAAAACGGCAGCACGATCATCAGCATCACCAACCGGAAACATTGCACACTCGCGAGCATCTCGGACTACAACTTGACGTATTATGCCACCGCCGAGCGGATGGGACAGACGGATGTGACAACACAACTGCCGGTCGTTTATTTGCTTGAGCGGCTCGCGAAGGAAATGTACCGGTTGCTGCCGGCGCAGACTGACCGCGGGCCGAGCGGGCGGTGACAAGGCTACAGCTCGGCACCGTTCGTCTCAATCACACGCTGATACCATTTGTTCCCTTAAACGTTCGGCCCGGCTGTTTGGCAAACACATCCCATACCGATAATCCTTTTCCATCTTCGTTCCACGCCCCTTCGACTTGATACGCAGCTGATGCTGCACCCCATAAAAACCCGGGCGGAAACGGTTTCAGATGGCGATGCTCCATTCAGATCGTCTCCTTTCTCGCAACAACGTCGATGAATCATTCTATCACCAATAAACCGTGTTTGGCGAAAAAAGTAAAGGGCGCGGCGGCTTTTTGTAACGAGACGAACGTGAAAAACAATTGTTTCTTCGGAGTAACAAGCTGTTACAAAAAGGATAAGAAAAGCAAGCGCGCAGTATGCAAAAAGCAACCGTGAGGACGTTTCATGAAATGCGAGCAACGGCACTCTCCATCCTTGTAGAAAAACACAAGAAGAAAAAGGTGCTCCGTTCCATTGAGAGCACCCTTTTCCCCATAAAGGCCCGTCTTCAGCCCATTTATGTTTGGGAGAAATATTCAACCTAATCCATCGAGCCGCCATACAGATGAAGCGTTACGGCAAAAAGATTTTCCCCGGATTGAGAATGCCGTTCGGGTCAAACAGCTGTTTCAACCGTTTCATCCAAACGACGGCGTCGCCTTTTTCCTCGCGCAAAAACGTCCGTTTGCCAATGCCGATGCCGTGCTCTCCCGTGCATGTGCCGCCGCGCGATAAGGCATAGCGGACGATATGGGCGTGCACGCGTTCGATCCGCGCCATCTCCTCGGCGTCATTCGGATCAAAGGCAAGCACGGTATGGTAGTTGCCATCGCCGACATGACCGAAAATGGCGGCGGTCATGTTCTGCTCATCAACAAGCCGACGCGTATCGGCGATGGCGCCGGGCAGTTCGGACAGCGGCACGCACACGTCGGTGGAGAGCATCGCCTTGCCTGGATAGGCGGCTTGAATGGCAAACGCCGCATGGTGGCGCGCTTCCCACAGCTTCGCGCGGGCGAGCGAGTCGGTCTCGACCACAAACGAAACGGCGCCCTCCCCTTCGCACAATTCGTTGACAAGCTTTGTTCCGTCCTCGACGCTTGACGGGCTGCCGCTCAGTTCAATAAACAGCGTCGGTTTCACCGGGTAATCGGTTTTTTTGTACGCATTGACCGCGGCGATCGTCGCCTCGTCCACGAGCTCGATTTTGCCGGGGCCGACGCCCGCTTTCAGCACGGCAAACGCCGCTTGCGCTACCGCCTCAAGCGACGGAAAGCACACTTTGATGGCCGTTGTCGCCTCCGGAATGCCGTGCAGGCGGACAATAAGGCGGGTGAAGACGCCGAGCGTCCCTTCCGATCCGACGAACAAGCCGGTCAAGTCATAGCCGGCCGACGATTTCACCGCCAAACTTCCCGTCTGAATGACTGAACCGTCCGCGAGCACCACCTCTAATCCGAGCACTTGATCGCGCATGACGCCGTATTTCACGCAGTTCGTGCCGCTCGCGTTCGTCGCCGCCATGCCGCCGATCGTCGCGTCGGCCCCCGGATCGACCGGGAAAAACAACCCATATCGCTTCAGTGCCTCATTCAGTTGCAACCGCGTCACTCCCGGCTCGACGATGGCGAGAAAATCGTCCGGGCGAATGTCGATGATGTTATTCATCAACGTCAAATCCAAACTGATGCCGCCCGCAACTGGAATGACATGCCCTTCCAAGCTCGTGCCGGCGCCAAACGGTGTGACCGGAATGCGATGCTCGTTGGCAAACGCCATCACCCGGCCCACTTCCGCCGCCGTTTTCGGAAACACGACGACATCTGGCGCATGCGGCGCATGGTAGGCGATGCCTTTGCTGTGGTGTTCGAGCACCGTTTCATTGATGCTCACCCGCTCGCGGTCGCCGATCAATTCCAGCAGTGATTCGTATACGTTCATCGTTCTCCTCCTCACCCGATCGGATCAAGCGGCGCCACCCATCGATGCGCCGCCTTTTCTCTTGACGCACTCTGATGGTGGATCGATCGACCCGGATGGCATGGTTCGTTTAGTAACGGAGCAACGTTTCAATTCCTTCCGCAATCCGCTCGGCGTTCGGCAGCCAATCATCCTCCACCGACGGCACCGGATACGGCGTGTCGTAGCCGGCGATACGCACGATTGGAGCTGATAGAGAAAAGAGCGCCCGCTCGCTGATCAAGGCCGCCACTTCCGCGCCAAACCCGCCTGTTTTCACTGCTTCATGGACGATCATCACCCGTCCTGTTTTTTCCACCGAAGTGATGATGGTGTCGATATCAAGCGGCTGCAGGCAGCGAAGGTCGATCACTTCCGCGCTGACCCCTTTCGCTCCCATCTCGGCGGCGACTTTGGCGGCAAGCGGCACGGTCGCCCCCCAAGCAATGATCGTCACATCGTCTCCTTCTTTCACAACCCGTGCTTGGCCGAGCGGAATCGTGTACGGCTCTTCGGGCACTTCCATGCGAAACGCCCGATACAGCTTCATCGGCTCCAGAAACAGAACCGGGTCTTCATCGCGAATGGCGGAAATCAATAGCCCTTTCGCATCGTACGGATTGGACGGCATGACGACTTTTAAGCCCGGCGAATGGGTAAACAGCGCCTCCAACGCATCGGAGTGCAATTCCGGCGTCCGCACCCCGCCGCCGTACGGGCTGCGCACGACGATCGGGCACGAAAACCGTCCGGCCGAGCGGAAGCGGATGCGCGCCGCCTGGGCCGCCAGCTGGTCCATCGCCTGGTACACAAACCCGAGAAACTGAATTTCGGCAATCGGGCGCATGCCGTTGATCGCCAGTCCAATAGACGTGCCGATAATGCCCGATTCCGCAAGCGGCGTATCAAACACGCGCCCCTCGCCAAACTGCGCAAGCAGCCCGTCCGTCGCCCGGAAGACGCCGCCGTTTTCGCCGACATCCTCGCCCAGCACGATGATGCGCGGATCGCGCTCCATCTCTTGGCGCATCGCTTCATTGATCGCTTCAATCATCGTCAATTCCGCCATTTATCTCACCCCGCTCCGTTGTTTGCGCCGCATCACTTCGTCTTTTTGCTCGGCCAGCAATTTGGGCGCCTCGCTGTACACACAATCGAATGCATCGACAATCGAACCGGACTTGCTGGCGATGGCCGCCTCGTACGCCGCGGTCACTTCATCATTCACTTGGGCGACAAGCGCGTCTTCCTGCGCTTCCGTCCATAATCCGCGCCGTTCCAAAAGCAGGCGCAGACGGCGGAGCGGATCTTTCGCCCGCCATGTCTCGACTTCTTCCGGCCGGCGGTATTTCGTCGGGTCATCCGCCGTCGTGTGCGGCCCGAGCCGATAGGTGAGCGCCTCGATCAACATCGGCCCCTCGCCGCGGCGAGCGGCTTCGACGGCCTGCTTCATCGTTTCGTACACCGCCAGCACGTCATTGCCGTCAACGAGCACCCCTTTCATTCCGTAAGCGAGCGCTTTTTGCGCGATCGTCCGGCTGGCCGTCTGTTTCCGGTACGGGACGCTGATGGCGTATTGGTTGTTTTGGCAGAAAAAGATGACCGGCACGTTGTACACCGCGGCAAAATTCATCGCTTCATGAAAATCGCCCTCTGACGTCGCCCCGTCGCCGAAATACGCCACCGATACGTGCGGTTCGCCCTTCAATTTCGACGCCCACGCGCAGCCGACCGCATGAAGCGTCTGAGCAGCGATGATGATTTGCGTCGGGAAAATGTTCACTCCCTCCGGCATCCGTTTCCCTGACAAGCGGCCCTGCACGTAATGGAAAAACTGCTCAAGCGGCATGCCATGCATCAAGCATACCGCCACTTCGCGGTAGCTCGGGAAAATCCAATCGTCTTTATGAAGCGCAAGGGCGCTGCCGATTTGCGCCGCCTCTTGGCCGCTGAACGGGGCATACGTCCCGATCCGCCCCTGCCGCTGCATGCGCAACAGCCGCTCATCAATGACGCGCGCCCGCCGCATTTCCCGATAGGCGCGAAGCAGCCATTCATCGGAAAACGCCGCCAGCTGCCTCTCGTCGCCGTTTCCGTTTTCGTCCAAAATTTGCACGACCTCGACCGACAATTGGTCCGGATCAAACATGGGCTTCCCTCCTCATCATTTTTTCATCACGGCCCAGCTGCTTCTCTTTGGCGCTCGCTCTCTTCCAGCACGAAGACATGTCCTCCTAACCGAGCGCCGCCTACCGCACGTCCAAGAGCAACACTTCCGGATTTTCCAAATAGTGCGCCACCGTCCGCATAAACCGCCCGGCCGGCTCGCCGTCAATGACGCGGTGGTCAAAGGTGAGCGACATTCCCATCATATCGCGGATGACAATTTCGTCGCCGACGACAACCGGGCGCCGTTTGATCGCATGCGCTCCGAAAATCGCCACTTCCGGATAGTTGATGATCGGCGTCGCAAACCACCCTCCGCCCGCGCCGGTGCTCGTGATCGTAAACGTGCTTCCTTGCAGCTCGTCAAGGCGAAGCGCCTGGCGGTGCGCTTTTTCCGACAGCTCGGCGATCTCAACGGTGAGCTCGCGGATCGATTTTTGATCGGCGTCACGGATGACGGGGACGACGAGACCGGCTTTCGTCGCCGTCGCGATGCCGATGTGATACCGTTTCTTCAACACGATTTCGTTCGTTTCCTCATCCAGCACCGCATTAAACATCGGATATTGCTTCAGCGCCCTTGTCACCGCTTTAATAATAAACGGCAAATACGTCAGCTTGATCTGCTCCTTGGCCAGCTCGCTGGCCAAGTTTTTGCGGATCTCGACGAGCTTCGTCACGTCCACCTCGTCCATCCCGGTCACATGCGGCGCCGTGTACGCCGATTTCACCATTTTTTCGGCGATTTTTTTGCGCAAGCCGCGAAGCGGGATGCGCTCTTCTTCTGGAACCACAAGCTCCGTGCTGGCGATGGACGTCCATGCAGCTTTGTCCGCCTTTTGCTCTATCGCCGTGCCCCCAACTGGCAAAACCGCGGCCCCGCTCCTTTCACGTAGCTCTGCCACCGCCACGGCTGCTTCCCGCTCGCGGACATATCGCTCCAAGTCGGCGAGCGTCACCCGACCGCCTTCGCCCGTTCCTTCCACTTCATCGATCGGAACGCCCAACTCCCGCGCCCGCTTGCGCACAGACGGCGCGGCAATCGCCCGTTTGCGCGCAGGACGAGGCGTTTCTCCATGCAGAACAGGCACGGGCTCCCGAACCGAATCTTCGATGGGCGCGGCTTCCCCCGCCACCGCCGCCTCGGTTTCCACGACAATCAACGGCTCTCCAACCTTCACCGTCGCCCCTTCCGGCCCGGCAAGCGCCACCACTTTGCCAGCGACCGGCGTCGTCATTTCCACCATCGCCTTATCCGTTTGAATTTCGGCAATCGGCTGATCCGCCTTGACCATATCCCCTTCCCGGACAAGCCAGCGGATGATTTCCGCTTCATGCAGCCCTTCGCCAATATCAGGCAACTTAAATTCATAGATCATAGCGATATCCCCTTCCTCTCCTTCTCATGTTGCGATTGGAAACAAACACAATGGTGCAGCATCGATGGTGTGGAAATCATGAGGAAACACAACAGTTAAGCGCTTACAATAGATGCGGTGAGAATCGTTTTTTCTACCAAAGCACCCAATTAATATTCGGAATTTTCTAACCTACAAACTTTATGATAGTACTGTAGATGAGCATTTTTCATTACAATAATTTCCATGGTTAGAGAGACAAACAGGGTACCCCTTACGCGATACGGAGCTGTTTTTTGATCACATCAATGGGAATATCTTGCTTTGCAGCGTCATAAATGAACTCGACGACGCTGTGGTCTTTCCGCGACCGAAGAAGCTCCAGCCCGGTGGAGAGGTTTTGTCGGGATTCGGCGATGCTGTACACGCAGGCCAACAGCACCACCGCCCAATACCGTTTCACCGCCCGAATGTGGCGAACGCGGTATCCATCCAGCTTCAGTTGATCTTTCGCCTGCCGGAAAAAGCACTCGATCGTCCAGCGCTGGGCGTAGTAACGCAAGATGTCTTCGTCCCCGAGTTCCCGGTCGGTGCTCAAGATGCAATGAAGATGTTCCGGCGCCATCGGCTGATCCGCCTTCCAAGCCAGCAGCACCACCGCGTCATCGAGGCCATGGATGGCCCCCTCATAGCGATACACGCGATAACGCTCCTGCCCCACCGTGACGAGGCGGGTGTCTTTGGACTCGATATAGCGGGCAAACTGCTTGGCTTGGATGGCGATGCCTTTCGGGTAGAGAATCCGGTTCGTCTTGAGCATCGCGATGACATGGAATCCCTGTTTCAGACAGGCTTCGATGAGCTTTTTGGACGGATACCACGAATCCATGAGCACATACACCGGCTGAGCCCGCTTCACCTTGAGCGAGGAAAGCATCTCGATCGCCAGGTCGATCTTGCTTTTTCCCGCTTTCTTGTCATACAGGCGGAACGCAAATGGGAACGCCTGCGTGAAGGTGTGCACCATCAGCCAAACGAGCGAATGCCCCCAGACCGATTGATGATCTTTATGCGAGTAGTGCCAGTCGCACCCTTGAATGGCGTGCACAGCCCGTGACGAAGGCTTTGTTTTTTGGCAAATCGTATCATCAATCGAAACAAAAAGGGGTTGATTCTTCCGTTTGGCCAGTCGTTCGACCTGGGAAAGGATCCACTCTTGAAGCTTCCCAAGCAGCCTTTCCTCGTTCCAAGGGCTTTTCGTGAAAAAGTGACTGAGCGTCGTTCGATGATTCGGATGAAAGCTCCAGTAATGAATATCAGTCAATGTTCCCGAGAATCCCTTGGTGGTCAAGGCATCGACAATATGAATGAGATGCTTGATGACCGGTTTGGAAAGCTGCAGCGTCAACCCCAGCGTGAAGAAAAACTTGTGGATTCCTTGGTGATGTGCTAATCTATTCATGAGACATGAACCTCCTTGTGTGAATGGGTTTTGAACACATCTATTTTACCCAAGGAGTCCGGTTCATGTCTCCTTTTTTGTTTAGTTGTCAATTTATGTCAGTGAATTTGCTCATCTACAG
>NZ_QCWL01000001.1:285192-317487 GCF_003064505.1 Geobacillus sp. LYN3
CTTGTTGGCTTATTCCTTGGTCACACTAGGGCTGGTTGAGCGCTGACGCTCAACTAGCACCACGGGTTATTATACAACTTTATTGTACATATTTTTCCCGCACTCCGTCTAACGAAAAAAAAGAGGCTGGCTTGAAAAGATCGTTTTTAACCACCTTTTGTGCCAATCTCTAGTAAAGACTAGTTATCTACCGTTGTCGCTTGCTTTCGGAAAAATGGCCTTCGCATGGTATAATGATGAATAATCTCATCGACTCGTTCCATCGATAAAGCTGGGGTGTTCATATGTTTACGCCTGAACAAATCGCCAATTTTTCCGAACTCGACTATATGATTTACAACTATGTTACCAAACACGCCAATGAAGTGGTATACATGCGCATTCGCGAATTAGCAGAAGCCGTTCATGTCTCCCCTCCGACCATTCTGCGCTTTTGCAAAAAGGTCGGCTGTGACGGCTTTTCCGAGTTCAAAACGAAGTTAAAACTGTACTTGCAACAAAACCACCGTTCCTTTGTCACCAACGCGCAAGAGATGCTCACAGAATTTTTTGAACGAACATTAAAAACCGATTACCAACAGACGATTCGCGAAGCGGCAGCCGCGATCGCCAACGCAGATCATGTCATTTTCGTCGGTTCCGGCAGTTCCGGCATTTTAGCGGAATACGGCTCCCGCTACTTTTCCGCATTTAAAAAGTTTTCCGTTTATATCAAAGACCCGTTTTTTCCGATTTACGGTCATTATTTCAATAATTGCGTAGCGATTGCATTGTCCGTATCGGGCGAAACGTCCTATACATTATCCCAAGTGCATCGGTTAAAGGAAAAAGGTAGCACCATTATCAGCATTACAAACCGTAAACATTGCTCACTAGCGAAAATATCGGATTACAACTTAACGTATTACGTCAATACAGAGTTTATCGAACAAACAAACGTAACCACACAAATCCCCGTCATTTATTTGTTGGAAAGCTTGGCCAAAGAAATGTATCGTCTAATGAACTAGTTTGTTTGAAACTATTACAGCTGTTCCCCATTAGAAGCGATCACTTGTTTATACCAATAAAAGCTTTTCTTTTTAATGCGGCGTAAATCTTTTTCTGATTCATCATCGCGGTTCACATATACAAAACCGTACCGCTTTTGGTAGCCGTTCAGCCAGCTGAGAAGATCAGTAAACGACCATGTGCAATAGCCAATCACTTCCACGCCGTCGGTGATCGCACGCTGGATTTCTTGAATATGGCGGCGGAGATAGTCAATGCGGTAGTCGTCGTTGACGATATCGCCTTCTTCGAGCGTATCAAATTCACCAAGACCGTTTTCTGTAATTAAAATCGGCAGCCCATACCGGTTGGCAATACGGCGTAATCCGATATGAAGACCAACAGGATCAATTTCCCAATCCCAGTTCGTCGTTTCTAAATGAGGATTGCGGATCGTTTTAAACAATCCCGGAACACCGCTTTCGGTCGAAGTTCCTTTTTTTCCGGTCGTGTTCATGACTCCTTCGCCGATGCCATCTAGCGGATTGTACTCTACCGTTTTTGTTTGATAGTAGTTGACACCCATAAAATCTGGTTTACCTGCTTTTAATAGTTCAAAATCTCCTTCTTGAATCGTTGGGGCCAGTCCTTGCTGTTCAAGATAATTCCAAGCAACTTTCGGATACGTGCCCCAGGCGTATACGTCCATCCACCAATGGTTCTGAAATTCTTCCGCGTTTTCAAACGCAAGCACGTTTTCCGGTCGGCAATCGTATGGGTACATCGGTGAATAGGCGAAACTCGGACCAATTTTACCGTCTGGTACATAGTTTCGGAACGATTGAATCACTTTCGCGTTCGCTAAGTTCGCAATATGGTTTGCTTCATACATTCGTTTCAAATCTTTCACACCTGGTGGATGAAGCCCGAGGCGATAGCCGAATGGGATGAAAATATTTTGTTCGTTGAGCGTCACCCAATATTTGACACGGTCGCCAAAGCGCTGAAACAACGTCACCGCATAGTTGTGAAAATCATCGATAATTTGCCGCGACTCCCATGCGCCATATTCGTCCATTAACGCCTGCGGAACGTCCCAATGATATAGTGTAATAATCGGCTCAATATTGTGAATTGACAGTTCATTGATCAGATTGTCGTAAAACTGCAGCCCTTTTTCATTGATTTCGCCTTTCCCATTTGGGAACACGCGGCTCCATGCCACGGAGAAGCGATATGCTTTTAACCCCATCTCCGCCATTAACGCCACATCTTCTTTATAGCGATGATAATGGTCGACCGCAACATCGCCGTTCGTTCCTTTAAACGTTTTGCCTGGTTGTTTGGCAAAAACATCCCAAACCGACAGCCCTTTTCCGTCTTCATTCCATGCGCCTTCCACTTGATAGGCCGCCGAAGCAGAGCCCCATAAAAAATGATCTGGGAATGGGCGTAATTGTTGATGTTCCATCTCTTGCTCCTCCTTTTCTTCATCATTCTCTACTTATTAAATAAACGAGTTTTTCAATAAAAAGTAAACATATTGTCCAAGTTTCGTAATTCGCGCAAAACGAAAAAAATTTGTTTCCTACGCGTAACAAGATGTTACTTGAATAGTTCAAAAAAATTCCCCACTGAGTATCAATCAGTGGGGTAGTATCATGATAAGAAAATTTTCCCCGGATTCATAATGCCGTTCGGATCAAACAGCTGTTTAATCCCTTTCATCAGCGGAACGGAATCGCGATGTTCTTCATATAAGAAATGACGCTTTCCGATGCCGATTCCATGCTCGCCCGTGCACGTGCCGCCATGCGATAAGGCGTAGCGAACGATGCGGGCGTTTACTTCTTCGATCCGTTTCGTTTCCTCCGCATCGTTCGGGTCAAATGCCAGCACCGTATGATAGTTTCCATCGCCGACATGGCCGAGAATCGCGGCCGTCATGCCATATTTATCGACAAGCTTCCGCGTTTCGGCAATCGCTTTCGGCATTTTGGAAATCGGCACACATACATCGGTCGATAACATCGCTTTCCCTGGATATGCCGCTTGAATGGCAAATGCCGCGTGATGCCGTGCTTCCCACAATTTGGCGCGCGCGACAGAATCCTCTTCCATTTCAAACGAAACCGCGTTTTCCGCAACACACAACTCTTTGACAAGCTCTGTTCCGTCTTTTACGCTTGATGCGCTGCCGCTTAGTTCGATAAATAGCGTCGGCGCCGCTGGATAGTCTGTCTGTTTGTATTGATTGACCGCTTGAATCGTTTGCTCATCCACAAGCTCTATTTTCCCCGGAGACACGCCCGCTTTTAAAATTGACGCTGCGGCCTGCGCTGCCTCCGCCAACGTAGGAAAGCTTACTTTAATCGCATTCGTCGCTTCCGGAATGCCCTGAAGACGGACAATAATCTTCGTAAATACACCCAGCGTTCCTTCCGAACCGACAAACAGCCCCGTTAAGTCATAACCTGCCGACGATTTCACCGCCATTCCGCCGGTATGAACGATTTTCCCATCGGCGAGCACGACTTCAAGGCCTAGCACTTGATCGCGCATGACTCCGTATTTGACGCTGTTTGTACCACTGGCGTTCGTTGACGCCATCCCACCGATCGTTGCGTCCGCTCCCGGATCAACCGGGAAAAACAGTCCATGTTTTTTCAATGCTTGATTCAGCTGCATCCGCGTTACCCCTGGCTCGACGATGGCCAAAAAATCGTCGGGGCGAATGTCAATAATATTATTCATCATCGTAAAGTTGAGTGTGATGCCGCCTTTGACCGGAATCACATGGCCTTCGAGACTGCTTCCTGCGCCAAACGGCGTCACCGGAACACGCCGCTCATTGGCGTAGGACAACACCGCGCTCACTTCCGCCGCCGTTTTTGGAAAGACGACGACATCCGGCTTTCTCGGTTCGTGATAGGCCATCCCTTTGCTATGCTGTTCAAGAACTGTTTCGTTCACCGTCACCCGTTCACGGTCACCAATCCGTTCTAATAAATCTTCATAAAGTCCCATCGCGATCCCCTTTCGTGCTTATTAATAGCGCATTAACATTTGTACCCCTTCGAAAATACGAGCGGCGTTCGGCAGCCAATCATCCTCGACCGACGGCACCGGATACGGTGTATCATAGCCGGTCACGCGCACGATTGGCGCCGATAGCGTAAACAATGCCCGTTCGCTAATCAATGCGGCAATTTCGGCGCCGAACCCGTTCGTTTTGACCGCTTCATGGACAATCATCACCCGTCCTGTCTTTTCTACCGACTCCACGATGGTATCAATATCTAATGGCTGCAGGCAGCGAAGGTCAATTACTTCCGCGTCAATTCCTTGCGACTTCATCTCTACCGCCAGTTTCGCAACAAGCGGAACGGCCGCTCCCCACGAAATGATCGTCACATCTTCCCCTTCTTTGACGACACGCGCTTTTCCAAGCGGAATTTCGTACGGCTCATCCAGCACTTCCATGCGCAAGGCGCGGTATAATTTCATCGGCTCTAAAAATAAAACGGGGTCTTCATCGCGAATCGCTGAAATAAGCAGCCCTTTTGCGTCATAGGCGTTGGATGGCATGACAATCTTCAAACCAGGTGAATGCGTAAACAGCGCCTCTAGCGCATCGGAATGAAGCTCCGGCGTGCGCACTCCTCCGCCGTATGGGCTTCGTACGACAAGCGGGCATGTAAACCGTCCCGCCGAACGGAAGCGAAGGCGCGCTGCCTGCGCCGCAAGCTGATCCATCGCCTGATAGACAAAGCCGAGAAACTGAATTTCCGCAATCGGGCGAAATCCGTTCACCGCCAAGCCAATCGATGTGCCGATAATGCCTGATTCGGCAAGCGGTGTATCAAATACGCGGCGGTCCCCAAATTGTTCTAACAATCCATCTGTCGCGCGAAACACGCCGCCATTTTTCCCGACATCTTCCCCTAGTACGATCACGCGCTCGTCGCGTTCCATTTCTTGCCGCATCGCTTCATTAATCGCCTGAATCATCGTCTTTTCCGCCATGTTATTTCACCTCTTTCCCTTGCTTTCTCCTTGCTGCTTCTTGTTGCTGCTCTTGTAAGAGCTTGCTTGGCTTACCGTACACGTAGTCAAATACATCGACGATCGATCCTGTCTCCGCCGCCACCGCTTCTTCATACGCCGCCGTGATTTCGTCGTTTGCTTGCGCTACCCATGCTTCTTCTTTTTCTTCCGTCCAAAGCCCGCGTTTTTCTAACAGCACCCGCAAGCGATGAAGCGGATCTTTCTTCCGTCTCCACTGTTCCGCTTCTTCCGCGCTTCGATATTTTGTCGGGTCATCCGATGTCGTATGCGGCCCCAGTCGATACGTCAGCGCCTCAATTAGCATCGGTCCTTCGCCGTTTCGCGCCGCATCCACCGCCTCTTTCATCGTTTTGTACACGGCAAGCGCATCGTTGCCGTCGACAAGCACGCCTTTCATTCCGTATGCGATCGCTTTTTGCGCGATCGTCCGGCTTGCCGTTTGCTTATGCACCGGAACGCTGATGGCGTATTGGTTGTTTTGGCAGAAAAAAATGACTGGAACTTGATAAACAGACGCAAAGTTCATCGCTTCATGGAAATCGCCTTCTGATGTCGCGCCATCGCCGAAATAACAGACGGATACTTGCTTTTCTCCTTTCAGTTTTGCCGCCCATGCGCACCCTGTCGCATGAAGCGTCTGCGCGCCAATAATGATTTGAATCGGGAAAATGTTTAAATGCTCCGGCGTTCTGCCGCCAAGCACATGGCCTCTCACGTAATGAAAAATTTGCGTAAGAGGCAGCCCATGCGCCAAACAAGCAGCGATTTCCCGGTAGCTTGGAAAAATCCAGTCCTCTTTCTCAAGCGCGAGCACGCTGCCGATTTGCGCCGCTTCCTGCCCGCTGAATGGCGCGTATGTACCGATCCGCCCTTGCCGTTGCATTTTTAACAAACGTTCATCAACGACTCTTGCTTTTCGCATCCATTTATATAGTGTGACGAGAAATTCATCGGAAAATTGTTGTAATGCTTCCTCATCCCCGTTCCCGTTTTCATCCAATAGCTGTACCATATCAAACGGCAATTGGTTTTGGTCAAACATCGTTTCCTCCCCCTTCGCTTACCGAACATCTAACAGGAGCTGCTCTGGATGTTCTAAAATTTGCGCTACCGTTCTCATAAACCGGCCTGCCGGTTCCCCGTCAATGACGCGATGATCAAACGTGAGCGACATCCCCATCATGTCGCGAATGACAATCTCATCGCCAATCACAACTGGTTTCCGCTTAATCGAGTGAACGCCTAAAATCGCCACTTCCGGATAGTTAATAATCGGTGTCGCAAACCAGCCGCCGTTTGCCCCGGTGCTTGTGATCGTAAACGTGCTTCCTTGCAGCTCATCGACACGCAGCGTATGGCGATGCGCTTTTTCCGAAAGCTCGGCAAGCTCGATCGCCAGCTCGCGAATCGATTTTTGGTCGGCATGCTTAATCACTGGGACGACAAGCCCTTCTTTCGTCGCCGTGGCAATGCCGATATGGTATTCTTTCTTTAGCACGATTTCGTTTGTTTCTTCATCTATTGTTGCATTAAATATTGGATGTTCTTTTAGCGCACGCGTCACTGCTTTAATGACAAACGGCAAATATGTCAGTTTGACCGACTCCGTCTCCAACTGTTTCACAAGACTTGTACGGATTTTCACCAGTTTCGTCACATCGATTTCATCCATCCCCGTCACATGTGGAGCGGTGTACGCCGATTTCACCATTTTTTCGGCGATTTTTTTCCGCAGCCCGCGAATCGGGATGCGCTCTTCGTTTACCGCTGGTTTATGAACCGCCGGCGTCTCGGCGGCTTCCAGCGCTGGTGCTGCCGCCGCTGATGCAGATTCGCGCTCTTTTACATATCGCTCTAAATCGGCAAGCGTCACTCTTCCGCCTTCTCCGGTTCCTTCAACTTCCTCAATCGGAACGCCCATTTCCCTTGCCCGTTTTCTTACGGAAGGAGCGGCAATCACCCGCTTTTTCCGCTGCTCAGGCTTTGATTCTTCGACCGCTTTTGCATGCGCGCCGCCTCCCTGCTGGTCAACGATAATAAGCGGTTCGCCGACTTTTACCGTCGCTCCCTCCGGCCCGGCAAGCGCTGCTACTTTTCCCGCTACTGGCGTCGTAATCTCCACCATCGCCTTATCTGTTTGAATTTCCGCAATCGGCTGATCGACAGAAACTTCGTCTCCTTCTTGAATAAACCAACGCACAATCTCCGCTTCATGCAGCCCTTCTCCGATGTCTGGCAATTTGAATTCGTAGCGCATATGTACCTTCTCCTTTTCTGTTTCATAGAAAAATAGTGTAGTATCATAATATGTGGGCAAAACAGGATGTAGACATTCTTGAGCTGCTATTCGTGAGGAATCAATAATTGGTGAACGAAAAAACCAGGTTGGTAAGCGTTTTCAAAAATGTTGAATTTTTAGAGGTGATGTTTTATGAGTAAAATATAAATATATGAATATTTTGAATATTATTATCTATTGGTTTTTATGATAATATACATATTGTTCCACGTCAATATTCATGCAGAATTGGATTTTTTATTTTTAAAAAATAATGTCACTTCTAGTAGAAATTCATTTGCCTTGCTAAAGGAGGAGCTTATGCAATTCACCCGCATTCACCATATCGCGATTATTTGTTCCGACTACGAACGGTCGAAACATTTTTATACGAATATCCTCGGTTTCAACATTATTCACGAGCAATATCGAAAAGAACGAAATTCGTATAAATTAGATTTGCAAGTCGGCGAACATACACAAATTGAGCTGTTTTCTTTTGAAAATCCGCCAAAGCGGCCAAGCTATCCGGAAGCGTGCGGGCTGCGCCATCTCGCCTTGGAAGTTGACGATATCGATGAAGCTGTCGCATACTTACAAACGCAAGGCATCGCTACGGAGCCGATCCGGATCGACCCAGTTACGGGGAAACGGTTCACGTTTTTCCGCGATCCCGATGAGTTGCCGATTGAATTGTATGAACGATAAAATGGTATAGTTACGACAAATAAGGAGGGACCGCCATGATTCGATTTGCCACGATCGGAACGAACTGGATTACGGAAGCATTTATTGAAGCGGCAAGAAAAGTAGAAGACTTCACATTAACCGCGGTATATTCGCGGACGGAAGAAAAAGCGAAGGAATTTGCGGCGAAAACAGGTGCCAAACAGACGTTTACAAACCTTGAGGAACTGGCGAAAAGCAAAGATATCGATGCCGTCTATATCGCAAGCCCAAATTCTTTGCACGCCGAACAGGCGATTTTGCTTATGAACCACGGCAAACATGTGCTATGCGAAAAGCCGATGGCATCGAATACAAAAGAAGTCAAAGCGATGATTGATGCGGCGCGCCGAAATGATGTCGTCTTGATGGAAGCGATGAAAACGACGATGCTTCCGAACTTTCTAACGATTCGCGAACATTTACATAAAATCGGGAAAATACGCCGCTATTTCGCCAGCTACTGCCAATATTCATCACGCTATGATGCGTATAAACAAGGAACGATTTTGAACGCGTTCAATCCCGCCTTTTCCAATGGCTCACTAATGGATATCGGCGTCTATTGTATTTACCCGATGGTCGTCTTATTCGGAAAACCGCATCGCCTCCAAGCAAATAGCTTGAAACTCGAATCCGGCGTTGACGGAGAAGGAAGCATTATTTTTGATTACGGCGACATGGATGCGATGGTGATGTACTCAAAAATCACCAACTCTTATCTTCCATCGGAAATTCAAGGGGAAGAAGGAAGCATTCTGATCGATGCGATCCATACGCCGACAAAAGTGGAAATTCGCTACCGCGACGGGCGCATAGAAGATATTACCGTCCCGCAAGAACAGCCTCCGATGTATTATGAAGCGAAGGAATTTATCAAGCTGATCAAAAACGGAAAACGCGAATCCGAAATCAATTCACATGAGCATTCGTTGCTGACGATTGCCTTGATGGAAGAGGCCCGCAAACAAACGGGAATCGTGTTTCCTGCTGACGAGTAAAAACAGCTTCCTGCATGTCTGCAGGAAGCTTTCTCATTTCTTCTGCCAATTGGCGCTATGCTCATCTGCCTGTTTGGCGACAAACATCATGCTCATGACAACAAGCATCACCAATGACCCCACGAATACTCCGGCGATAAAAGCAAACATAAAGACCTCTCCCCTCTTTGATTCTAGCAAACTTTCTTTTATCATTATTTCCATATTTGCCAAAAACGATACTTGGGAGAGGCCGCGATATGACGACGGTATATTCTTTTTCGATCTTTTCACAAAGATTGTCATTTTTCATAGTTTTTCTATAGTATTGTTATATGTGGTAAATAAAGGGATATTAAGGTAGGAGGTGTTTTTTGCTAAAATGATCGAAGCTTTAGGCAACTTCTTTAGTGCCATCGCAACGGCTCTATTAGGCAAAAAACGCAAGAAAAAAATAAAGATATCTGGGCACGGAGTTAGCCATTAGTTCGATTGCTCATCCCCCTAAACACTTCTCAAGTTGTTATATTCGACAAGCAGAAATAAGCATTTGTTTGACTCGTTCATCAAATGCTGTTTTTTTTGCCCATTTCAAGTCAAATCGTCTAAATGCTTTGCGGCGACTTCTTGTAATCCATCATCCACATTTTTCAGCAACAATCTATACGGAAACATCCTTCTTTTTCCTTTTCCAATACATATACAAACGGACAAAAAGCAAGGCAAGGAACGCTCCGCACGAGTCGATCGCCACATCTGTCGGCGCAGCGGTGCGCCCCGGCTCAAACGATTGATGCCACTCATCCGTCATCGCGTATACCGTCGCAAAGACCCATGCGCCAACATACGCCATACGCCCTCGTTCAAGCGCCCGCCAAACAAGCACCGCCAGTATGCCAAATTCGGTTAAATGCGCCAGCTTCCGAACAATAAAATTTAACGGAGACGATGCATCATCCCCGTCATGGCTAAATGGCAAATACGACAACACCGCTTCTAATATGCGCTTCGTATTTTCACCGGTAAACAGCGAAGATTCACTAAAGGAATAAATGACGATACACCAGATCACGACAAGGCTCCAGCGTTGGATTTTTTCTTTCATACACATCACCTGTTATTTACCTTACTATCTTTATGAAGCTGTGGCAATAAAAAATACCTTCTGCCCGTACATGGACAGAAGGTAAATCAATCGATTATTTATTTCCTTTTACTAACTCCAACGGAACAGGAATAAATTTATCCACTTTTTCTCCCTTTAATACTTTCAACGCTGTTTTTACTGCGTTCTCTCCAATAAGTTCTGGCTTTTGAGCAACAGTTGCCGCCATTTTTCCTTCTTTAACCGCCTTCACCGCGTCTTCTGTTGCGTCAAAGCCAACGACGATTACATCTTTCATACCGCGCGCCTCTAACGCTTCTAATGCCCCTAGCGCCATTTCATCATTGTGAGCAAATACAGCTTGAATGTCCTTATGGCTTTGTAAAATGTTTTCCATGACGGATAATCCTTTGGCGCGGTCGAAATCAGCCGCTTGTTTCGCTACGACTTTTATATTGGACGCTTTATCGATGATTTGATGGAATCCTTCCCCACGTTCACGCGCGGCAGACGAACCAGGGATACCCTCAAGCTCTACAATGTTGCCGCCATTTTTTAGTTGTTCAACGATAAATTCTCCTGCCATTTTTCCGCCTGCAACGTTATCGGAAGCAATGTGGGTAACTACTTTCCCTCCATCTGCGCTGCGGTCCACCGTGATTACAGGAATATTCGCGCTGTTAGCCGATTCAATTGCCGATGTCACCGCACTGGAATCAGTTGGATTCACTAAAATCAAATCAACATCTTGCTGAATCAAATCTTCGATATCATTAATTTGCTTCGCAGAATCGTTTTGCGCATCGACAACGATTAATTCCGCACCTTCTTCTTTCGCCGCCTTTTCAGCACCTTCTTTTAACGTCACAAAGAATGGGTTATTTAACGTTGAAATCGATAAACCAATTTTCATGTTTCCGTCTTTCTTTGCTTCTTCTTTTTTGTCGCCGGTTGTGCCGTTATCTAACGAACAACCTGCTAAGACACCAATAACCAACAAAAACGCCAACAACATGCTAGCTAACTTTTTCATTGCTCTCTTCCTTTCCTTGTATAATGTTTTATTCATCAAGCTTCTTTGCGGCGGTCAAGGAGCACCGCAAGAAGAATGACTAACCCTTTAATGACTTGCTGATAAAATGAAGATACATTCAATAAGTTCAGCCCGTTGTTCAATACACCAATAATGAGCGCGCCAACCAACGTTCCGAAAATCCAGCCGCGGCCACCCGATAAGCTTGTTCCTCCAAGCACCACAGCAGCAATCGCATCTAATTCATACGCTGTTCCCGCCGTTGGCTGCGCCGAGTTTAAGCGAGAGGTTAAAATGATTCCGGCTAATGCGGATAATCCGCCGGTTAAAGAATAAATCCAAATTTTTAGGCGATCGACGCGAATTCCGGATAAACGGCTCGCTTCCTCATTTCCGCCAATCGCATACGTATGGCGGCCAAACGTCGTTTTCTTTAATACAAAATATAATGCCACATACACGACAATCATAAACACAACCGGAACCGGAATGCCGAGAAAATACCCGCGTCCCATCATTTGAAACAAAATATCGTCCGAGGCAAAACCAGTTATAGGACGACCATCTGTATAAACAAGAGTTAATCCACGAAACATCGTCATCGTTGCCAATGTCGCGATAAACGGAGCAACGCGTCCTTTCGTAATCACAATGCCGTTTAGTATACCCATGAGAAATCCGGCAAGCAATCCGATGATGATCGCGGTAAATCCGTTCATTCCACTTGCCATCATTCCGGCAGTAATCGCACTTGAGAGCGCTAACACAGAACCGACAGATAAATCGATGCCTCCCGTTAAAATAACGAATGTCATACCAAACGCGATTAACGCGTTAATCGACACTTGGCGTAAAACGTTCATCCAGTTATTGACCGTTAGGAAACTGTCACTCAATATCGACAGCACAATACATAACAAGAAGAAGCCGATAAGCGGACCAAGTTTTTTTATATCAAAATTCCGTTTGTTTTCCATCATGCGTTCCCCCCTGTTGCCGCGCGCATAATCGTTTCTTGATCAATTCCTTCATTCTCCAAAATAGCGCGAACTTTCCCTTCATGGACGACCATAATTCGGTCGCTCATCCCAAGTACTTCCGGGAGCTCAGACGATACCATAATAATGGCGACCCCTTGAGCCGTCAGTTCATTCATAATTTCATAAATTTCTTTTTTGGCGCCAACATCAACCCCGCGCGTTGGTTCATCTAAAATGAGAATGCGCGGCTCCATTGCCAGCCATTTTCCGAATACGACTTTTTGCTGGTTCCCTCCGCTTAACGCTTTTACCTCTAATTCTGGAGACGCCGTTTTAATATTTAGTTTCTTAATTAACGTTGAAACTAACTCCCGCTCTTTCGTCGTTTGAATAACACCGGCTTTCGCCAATTGTTCTGATTTTGGAAGTGTTAAATTTTCCCGCACACTCATATTTAAAATGAGCCCTTTTTGTTTGCGATCTTCTGTAATCATTGCGATGCCGCGCTCAATCGCTTGTCGCGGCGATGTAATCCGAACTGGTTGGCCGTCAATATAAATCGTTCCCGCGTTCGTTTTTCTCGCTCCAAAAATCGCTTCCATTATTTCGGTGCGTCCTGATCCCATCAATCCGGCTACACCGAGAATTTCACCAGCGCGCACTGAAAACGAAACATTTTCAAAGACGCCTTCCTGTGTCAAACCTTCTACGCGCATCCGTTCTTCGCCAATGACCGCATTTCGTTTTGGAAAGCGCTCTCCAATTTGCCGACCAACCATCATGTGAACAATCTCATCAAAGTTTGTCTCGGCGATGCGCTTCATGCCGATAAACTGTCCGTCTCGGAGTACAGAAATGCGGTCGCAAATCGTGAAAATTTCCTCCATGCGATGCGAAATATAAATGATCGCAACTCCTTGCTGCTTTAAGGTGCGAATGACTTCAAACAACGTTTGAATTTCCCGCTCCGTCAACGCGGCGGTCGGCTCGTCCATAATCAAACATTTGGCGTTTGTAGAAAGCGCCCTTGCAATCTCGACAATTTGCTGTTTTCCTACCGACAAATTGCCTGCCAACTCATTCGGATCAATATCGATGCCGAGTTTTTCCAAATAAACTTTCGCCTGCTTTTCCATGTCTTTACTACGAATGATTCCTGTACGGCCGATGGTGCTTTCGCGCCCTAGGAAAATATTTTCCGCTACCGTCAATGTAGGAATAATGGTGAGTTCCTGATGAATGACAGAAATCCCATCACGTTCCGCTTCCTTTGGATGGCGATAATGCACTTCTCGGCCATCCACCAAGACCGTCCCGGCATCTCGCTCATAAATGCCGGTTAATACTTTCATTAACGTCGATTTTCCGGCTCCGTTTTCGCCCATGAGCGCGTGCACTTCACCGGTAAGTACTTCAAAATCGACGCCATTTAAGACGACATGCTGGTGGAACGCTTTTTTAATGCCCCGCATCACAATAAACGGTTTGGTCATCGCTCTCTCTCCCTCCTTTTTTGAAAATGAACACTACGAAAAGTTCACACCGGAGCGAAGAATAATATTGGCGTAAGGTGTCGCTTCCCCTGTACGAATGACTGCTTTCGCGGATTTGGTCATCTCTTTAAACTGTTCGTGTGGAACAAATTGCATCGGAACACTGGCCAATCTTTGCTGAATGTTTTCATACATAACGGGGTTTTCTATTTTGATTTCTTCCGCCAATGTGAACGCTTCCACTTCTAACTCTTCTAAAATCGCATCCAGCACCGATAAAAATGGTGGAAACCCCTTCACCAGTGATAAATCAATGCGGGCTGACTCATTTGGAATCGGCAGGCCGCAGTCTGCGATGACAATCGTATCGGTATGACCGAGAGAAGCCAATAACGTGCTTAATTCTTTATTCAGAATGCCCCGTTTTTTCATGATGAACACCCTTCCTTTTCCTGCAAAAATTTCTCCACTTCCTCTTCAGTCGGCATTCCGCCTTGCGCGCCTAGCTTTGTCACTGATAGCGCCGCCGCTGCATTGGCGAACAGACAAGCTTCTTCTAAACTCATTCCTTTGCTTAACGCGACCGCCAGCGCGCCGTTGAATGTATCTCCCGCTCCTGTCGTATCCACGACCGGAACGCGGAAGCCTGGTATGAGCATCTGTTTTCCATCTTTCCGAATCGTCACGCCGCGCGCCCCTTCCGTGACAATCACTTTATCGGCAAACGCGTCCGCATCGACTTGTTCGAAAATAATATCCCGTTCATGTTCGTTTGGCGTAAGAAAATCGACTTGCTCTATAAGCTTCTGAGGCAGCGGCTGCGCTGGCGCAGGATTTAAAATGACGCGCACTCCATGCTTTTTCGCTAAAAAAGCGGCTCTTTCTACAACGGAAAGCGGAATTTCCAGCTGGAGTACACATACGTCACTTTTGGCAATCATTTCTTCGCATCGATCAATGTCTTCTGGACGAAGCGCATGGTTTGCCCCTGGAACAACGATAATTCGGTTATCTTGTTCCGAAATCGTAATCGAAGCAATGCCGGTCCCTTTATCTGTAACCGGTTTCACATTATCGATATGAACACCTTCCCGCTCCAATGAGCGAAGCAGCTCCGTTCCAAACGCATCCTTCCCGACTGCGCCAATCATATGCACATCCGCGCCAAGCCGCGCGGCCGCCACCGCTTGGTTTGCTCCTTTCCCGCCAGGAATGAGATGAAACTCCTCCCCTAAAATCGTCTCTCCTTGTGATGGAAAGCGGGAAGCGATCGTCACAAGGTCCATGTTGATACTGCCGACTACAGTAATCACTGGTTTTGTCATTTTCATTCCCCCCTACGCGTCGATTGTCGTACCACTAGTTCAACCGGAAGCACATAATGAAGCTTCTCAAGCGGTTTTCCTTCTATCTTTTTGATTAAAATTCTTGCGGCTATTGCGCCCATCTCATAAATCGGTTGGGAAATGGTCGATAGTTCCGGTGTCGTCATTTCCGTCAGCGGAATGCCGTCATATCCAATAATCGCAATGTCATCTGGAACCCGCAGCCCTAGCTGTTGAACCGCTTTCAGCGCTCCCACCGCCATCGCGTCATTTCCGGCAAAAATGCCGTCGATATCGTATTTATTTAATGCTTCGATCACCGCTTCTTTCGCCTGCTTTAGCTGATAGTTTCCAGAAATAATCAGCCTCTCGTCCCAAAGTCCCCTCTCCATCATTTCATCTCGATAGCCGCGAAAGCGCTCTATCGCGTTCACAACATGAGGTGGTCCTTGGATATGAGCAATTTTGCGGCACCCAATATCGTATAAATGTTTTGTCGCTAGCCGCGCTCCTCCATAATTATCAGCAATCACTGACGGATAGCTGCGACTTAGGGGACGGTCTAGCACCACCACGGGGATATCCCATTCCGATACTTCATCTAGTTGCAGCTGATTAGTCGTCAAAATAATACCGTCAACATATTTTTGCTTTAGCACTTCTATATATTCTTTTTCTTTATCTGTTTTTTCATCCGAATTACACAAAATCACGGTGTAATCATAAATATTCATCACATCTTCCACAGCGCGGACAAGTTCTGGAAAAAACGGGTTTGTTATATCTGGCACGATTAACCCGATTGTTTTCGATGTCTTTTTAAACAGCGCCCGCGCCACTTCACTCGGTTTATAATTTAATTCTTTCATCGCCTGTCTCACGCGCTTTTCGGTTTCTTCATTCACATAACCATTTTGATTTAACACGCGCGAAACAGTCGCCACAGATACACCTGCTAACTTTGCCACATCTCTAATTGTTGCCATATTTTTTTCCACCTTATATATGTAACCGGTTACATATAGTATAAAACAAAAATAGAAATATAACAAGAGTCATTTAAATCTTAAATAAAAAAATGAACCGGAAGCGCCATCACGCTTCCGCCAATAATTTAAACGCCGCATGGACAAACAAGCGCACGCCAATTTCTAACGCATCTTCATCGATCGTAAAACGCGGATGGTGATGCGGATATACAATACCTTTTTCTTTATTTCCAGCGCCGACATAGAAGAAGCTTCCTGGTGCTTTTTGCTGGAATGCCGAAAAGTCTTCTCCGCCCATATTTGGCTTTATATGATCAATCGATTCTTCGCCAAATACTTCCCGCACCGTTTCCTCAATGACGCGGGTCACTTTCTCATCATTAATAACCGGACGATAGCCAAATTCATATTTAAATTCGTATGTTGCGCCGTGTGCTTCGGTAATGCCTTTGATGATCCGTTCCATTAATTTTGGTACGTTCTGGCGAAGCGTTTTATCAAAACTGCGCACCGTTCCTTGAATTTCGACGCTTCCTGGAATCACGTTGTGCGTCGTTCCGCCAATAAATTGCGTCACCGATACGACGAGAGGCTCAAGCGGATCTGTGTTGCGCGATACGATATGCTGCAAGTTCGTCACCACTTGCGCGCCGATGGCAATCGAATCAATCGTTTGGTGTGGCAAAGCAGCATGCCCGCCTTTCCCATGAATCCGAATGAAAAAGCGATCTGGGGAAGCCATCATCGGACCATACACAATGCCAATCTTGCCAATTTCTAATGGGGACCAAAGATGGGTGCCAATCACGACATCGACGCCGTCCATCACGCCCGCCTGCACCATTTCCTCTGCACCGCCTGGATATATCTCTTCAGCATGTTGGAAAAGAAAGCGGACTTCTCCTTTGATTTGATGACGAAGCCGCGAAAGAATTTTCGCCGCTCCCAAAAGCATCGCCGTATGTCCATCATGCCCGCATGCATGCATCACGCCTGGATTTTTCGAAACAAACTCAAACGTATTTTCCTCTTGAATCGGCAATGCGTCCATATCCGCGCGAATGGCCACCACTTTTCCCGGCTCGTCCCCGATTAACCGCGCCATAACACTCGTTTTTGTCGGGCGCGAAAGCTTTAAATTCCCAAACGATTGCAATGTTTCATAAACAAATTGCGCCGTTTTTTCTTCGTGAAACGATAGCTCCGGATTTGCATGCAAATGCCGCCTCCATGCGATGACTTCTTCTTTGATTTCATCGACAAGCTGTTTAATTTCCGTGTTTGTCATCACTTCTTCCCCCTTCTCCTCCTCATTCTCCCATCGCTAAACGCAATACGGTATGGTACAATACGTTCGCCCCAGCCGCACAGTCTTCCTTCGAGCTCCATTCCTCTGGATTATGGCTAACCCCATCTTTTGAACGAACAAAAATCATCCCAATCGGGCAAAGCCTAGCTAGCTGTACTCCATCATGGGAAGCACCGCTCGGAAGGGAGAAAATATCCAAACCAAGCTGCCCGCATGCCTCTTTCGCCGCGTTTTGCACAAGTTCGGAACATAATACCGGAGGCATCTCCTGCAATAGCTCGACGTTAACTTGTACGTTTCGCTCTTTACCAATCTTTTGCGCTTGTTCGATAATCGATTGTAATACGTGATCTCGCACTGTCGCATCAATATCCCGCAAATCCAAGGAAAATTCGACTTTTGCTGGAATGATGTTAATTCCTCCGGGGAATACTTTCATTTGCCCAACGGTCCCCACGGTAGTTCCTGTCTTTTTCGCCTCTTGCTCGATCATTTGGATGATCTGTGCCGCCGCAACAAGCGGATCGCGCCGGATTGGCATTGGCGTTGCCCCGGCATGTTCCGCTTTTCCTTCCACCGTAAATTTCGCCCATACAAGCCCGGCGATCCCTGTGACAATTCCGACAGGAAGATTCGCTTGTTCCAGCACACGGCCTTGTTCAATATGTAACTCGACATAAGCTTTTACTGATCCTTTTCGCCGCGCAGCCTTGCCTATTTCACTGGGGTCAAGCCCCGCTGCTTTCATCGCTTCGGCAATCGAAACCCCATTTTTGTCTTGATGAACTAACTCTTCCTCCGACAACGTTCCCGCCATTCCACGGCTGCCGATCATACCGTAACTAAAGCGTGCTCCTTCTTCATCGGTAAAGGCAACGACTTCAATCGGATGCTTCGTTTCCACCCCTCGTTCGTTCATCGTTTGTAACACTTCCACCGCGGAAAGCACTCCGAGCGGACCGTCAAACATTCCTCCGTTATAGACGGAGTCTAAGTGCGAACCGACCAGCACGACAGCGGCCTCCGGATCCTTTCCTTCTTTACGTCCAATCAAATTTCCGACCGCATCCTCATACACAGTAAGCCCCGCTTCCTTCATATACGAAGCGACCTTCTCCTTTGCGGCACGTTCCTCTTTTGTAAACGATAAACGAGTAACCCCGCCTGATGGCTGTTTTCCAATCTCGCCTAATTCCATCAGCCGATTCCAAAGCCGATCTGCATTAATCACTTCGCTTCCCCCTTCACTACGATTACTATTCACAGATGAATGTCGGTTATGACCATGAATAATTCCATTTATAAAAAAATAGCGAACCAATGGCATGTCCGCTATCAAAGTAAATGTTTCTTGGGCATCCGTGCGGATATGAATTCATTTCACCAGCGGCCTCCGCTGCTTGCAATGTTTTGAATAATCGTCCTTAATTCCCTTCTCTTTTCAGAGCCGCAAAATCCCCTTTGTTGTCAAATAACGTTTGCGCATGCAGCCCATTCTTCAGTCCAGTAAATCAGCGATGACCTTTTCGGCGATGGCGCGAATTTCTTTGCGATCGTATATTTTATTTTCCTCCACTTCGAAAAACTCACGTACCGCTTCATTAACAAGCTGATTTAACTCCTGCCGATTTTGTTCTTTTCCAAATATATATCCTGTTTTTACAAGTTTATCGAGCATCGACTCCACAAGTTCGCTAACAGGGTATGGCTCTTCCTCATCCCAATACTCGTCATCATCCCATTCCTCGATGAAATCATCGTCCTCTTCGAAATCTTCCGATAGGAGATGATCTGTCATATAATCCATCATCTCATTCACTTTCTTGGAAATACTGCTTGCGGAAACGCCATAAAGATGCGCCAAATCCGTCTGTGTTACTGCCTCGCCGCGCAAAATCCGACAAACAAAATAATGCAAAGCAGCCGCATGCAAAGGAACGCTGCGAATAACAGGTTGGCAGGTATCACAATATTCATGCCAAATCGCTTTTGCCATATTCAAATTCATACTTTGCGGCATTTTCTTTTCTAATTCATAAACCACCGCTGCGTAATTCGGATGTTCCCATTCGAACGGATCGGCTATGAATGACACGAGCAAACGAACGGCCGTCATCCACGCGCTTGGAAAGGATGTCCGCAAAAATGCACGCGCATCTTCCGGTCCGTATGCTTCCCAATCCTCTTTTAGCGAACATGCAATTTCATGGGCGATCATATTTGGAAATGAAAAAAAGGTGGTAAAATACGTGTATTCCTCTCCGGCAGGCACTATAATCCCCATTAGCAAATCTCCTATTTGCACTTGCGGCAATGGCTCACTGTCAAAAATGCGCACGACTCGTTTTTCCAATGTCAACACATCTTGAACGACGAAACGCCGTTCTCCTTGAAGCTCTACCACTATATCAAAAGACGGCGCCGCTCCAATCCATGACGCAAGAATGGAGCGAGTGGAAGGCCGCCATAACGAACCTCTCCACTTTACATATCGCTCAATGATCGTTTCGCCCCGCGGCGCCACTGGAACGCAAAAAATAGTCCAATTTGCTATAAAAAAACTAATCGCCTCTCCGATTTCCCCATGTTGTTCCCATTCTCCTGGATCGCCGATGGTTTTTAACAACTCATCCGCATATTCTTCGGTCGCATACCATAATAAATCATGCATGCATTCCGTTAATTGTTGATCCACTGCGGTTTGTATGGAAACAATGTTCCCCTTCCCACTTCTGCGAGAATATGGGGCGTTTTTGTCCGATTTCATTTTATCACTCCACTTCTTTGTTCTATATTATCATTCTACCAAAAAGCGCTCGCTTTCTATCGCAAAAACATATAAAATTTCTAAATTTACTGATACAAATTTGTATAAAAAAATGCCAAAACTAGGCGAACCTAGTTTTGGCAAAATGTTCACGGCCATCTCCTAGTCTTTCGTATTTCACAAATGGATCGATGACAGTAATTTTTTGTGCTTCCGCGTCGCTAATTCCCGCGTAAAAATCTGCAGTGCCATCCTCCTTCCGAATTAACCCGCCGCTAAATACCACATCAACGAGGTCTGGGCGTTTCGCAGGACCTTCCAAAAAATGCGATCTTGTCGCAATTAATTCGATATCGGAAAGCTCCATTGTATCCGGATTCAACACAAATACCATCGGATAATAGTGGCGTTTGCCATCTTCACCGAAACGAGCAATATGCCCAAGAACACCAACAAGTCCATTCGAAAGCAAGTGAAGTTCATTGACTCCTCCCCATTCGTCATCTACGAACTGATTATCCAAAAGAGGAGCCTCTTCCATGATCTCCACTGTCAACTCATCTAATGAATCGATTCGTGTAAAACCTATTTTCCCTCGTCCGCCTTTTTCCCCTTGCGGACGTGTAAACACACCAACTGATCCATCTTTTAACTCAATCAATCGAATATCTTTCATCCCATCTGGGCCTTTTGCAAATTCTTTTAAACTAGAGATATTCTTCCCTTTGTAAAAAATCGTTCTCCAGCCTAAGGTGCCTTCTATGGATGGATGTGGAAAAGTTTGTACTCCACCGAAGATCAATTCCCCGCGAATTCTCGAAACAAACGGGTCTTGGAGCGTGAATACTGGCGCTCCTTCCTTTGGCACCCATTCTTCTCCACGGTTCACAAAGAAATACACTTCCGAATGCTCACTATCTCTTGGCTCTACTCGACCAGCGATAACAAATTCTCCCTCGTCTTCAAACGGTGCCGAGATATTATATACATCCCGTTCTCCCACTCCTGTAAAAACCAACTTCTCCGGACTAAACGGCTTCGGCCCTTGCTCAAACTCTTTTAATAGCATCTCGCAAGTTTTGACATTGGCCTTCTTCGATAACATAAAACTCCTCCTAAAACTCCTCCCAAATCTATATAATGCTTCATCTGGATGCTAAGTCAGTTGCAAAGTCTGGTGCATGAAGATGTTTATGTTTATTAGATATATTAACAAGTTGGCATCAAGAATCAAGTAAGGTGCTAGCGAAAAAACCGCATCATGCCATATTTTCTTTTGAACAAACGATCCAAAAATATATAGTAATATCTCCGCTTTTTCTAAGCAAGTAGCACTTTGCGGAGTGCAAAACGGAAATGTATTACAATTCTTTCTTCATATAATATGAAATTCCTTTGTACGTTTCCATAAAAAACGACCTCCCAATCGAGGCTGGGAGATCGTTTTCTTTAACCGCTATGCTTCATTTTTCTCGTTTCCTTATCAAACAAACTGTATACGACAGGGATGACGAACAATGTCAAAAAGGTGCTGCTAATTAAGCCGCCGATGACGGTGATGGCCAATGGCTGGTTCATTTCCGCTCCTTCGCCAATGCCAAACGCCAGCGGCAGCAACCCTAAAATCGTTGTCAAGGCCGTCATCAAAATCGGACGGACGCGCAATTTCACCGATGTGACAATCGCATCGTAGCTCGCCAAACCTTTTTCTTTCATTTGATTAATGTAATCAACAATCACGATCGCGTTGTTGACGACGATACCCGCAAGTACGATGACGCCGATAATCGCCATAACGCTAACTGGCGTTTTCGTTGCCATTAAGCCAAGCGCGACACCGATGGCCATCAGCGGCACGGTGAACATAATGACAAACGGATATTTCAACGATTCAAATTGCGCCGCCATGACAAGGTACACAAACGTAACCGCTAAGGCAAAGGCAAGCAGCAAATCACCCAACGCCGATTCTAACAATTCGCGGTCGCCGCCAAAGACGATTTCCGTCTCTTCCGGAAGATGCAATTTCGCGATTTCTTTATCGACAATCGCGGACATCTCCCCTAAATTCGTCGTGTTTTTGTATTTTAATGTAAACTGAACGGCGTATTGCTCGTCGATGCGATGAATTTGAACCGGGCTTTTCCCGATCGTAATATCCGCGATGTCGCCAAGCGGAATAAATGTGCCGTCTTGCTTTTTGATCAGCAGTTTTTTCAAATTGTCGACCGAGTTTTTCACCGATTCGTCGTATTCGACGTTAACATTGTACAAATTCGACTCTTTATCAAGCATGCGTGTCGCCGTCACACCGCGTGTCATATCGTTGACCATCGTCGCCACTTGCGCTGGAGTAAACCCTTGCGCGAGCGCTTTTTCGCGATCGACTTTGATTTGAATTTCGTCGACCGTTTCCGAAATATCGGTCGTCAGTTCGTTCACTTCATCGAGTTTGCTTAAGCGGTCGTATATTTTTTCCACCGCTTTTTCCAGCCGCGCTTCATTCGTATCTTTCACGCTGAACACAAGCGTATTCGGCGTACTTCCTGCAGTCGATTGCAAGTTGATCGATACTTCCGCCGTTTGATTCGCTTTTTTCGCTGCCTGTTCCATATCGTTCTTTATGTCATCGACAACGTCAAATACGGAACGGTCTCGCTCGTCCAAGTCTTTCATTTTCACATATATCTCAGCAACATTGCTTTGCGATGTACCGCGGAACGCCTGCTCCTGCGTCGAGCCGATTAAGCTGACATACGCATCAATTTCTTTTACTTTTTTCAACTCGTCTTCAATGGCAGAAACAACCTTTTCCGTTTCGCGGAGGGCGCTGCCGTTGGCAAGGTTCACGCGGATGGAGAAAAAGCCTTCATCCGTATTCGGCAAAAACTGCATGCCGACTTTCGTCACGCCAAATAACCCGAAAGCTAACGTACCGATCGCAATCACCAACACAATGATCCGATGGCGCAGCGACCATCTCACCATCTTGTCCAGACCGACAAGCATGCGCGAAGACTGGCGTTTTTCCTCGATGTTTTCGCGAGGCGGTTTTAACCAGCGGCTCGCCAGCATCGGCACGACCGTCAATGCCACGAACAACGACGCAAGCAAGCTAAACGAAATCGTTAACGCAAATTCGGTAAACAAATCGCCGATTAATCCCGTAATGAAAACGACTGGTATAAACACGGCCACCGTTGTCAACGTGGACGCAGTGATCGCAGCGCCGACTTCTTTTACCCCGTCTCTTGCCGCTTGTTTCGGATCTTTCCCCATTGATAAATGGCGGTAAATATTTTCGATCACGACAATCGAGTTATCGACGAGCATTCCGATACCGAGCGCAAGACCGCCAAGCGTCATCATGTTTAACGTAAAATCAGCAAAATACATTAACACAAACGTCACGATGACCGAATACGGAATCGCGATGCCGATAATAAGCGGGCTTTTTGCACTGCGCAAGAATAAAAACAGCACCAGCATCGCGAATACTCCGCCAAGAACGAGCGATTGAAAAATGTTCTGAATCGTCCGCTGAATAAAATCGCCTTGGTCAAACAAAACATCCGCATGAACCGCCGAAAATTTTTTCGTATCCAACAATTCGTTCAAGCGTTTTTGGAACGCTTTCGACACTTCTGCTGTATTGGCATCCGCTTTTTGCAGCACGCTTAATAATACAGAAGGCTTCTCGTTCGTGCGCGTAATCGTATCTTCTTTTTCCGGCACAATCGCAATATCGGCGATATCTTGCAAACGAACTTTTTCGCCGTTGAGCGGATTCACCGTGACAACGAGCTGTTTTAACGTATCAACGGAGTCGATCGTGCTGATAATCCGGGTCGTTAACTGCTTATCATCGATCACGACCGTCTCGCCTGGAAGCGAAATATCGTTGGCGGAGATAAAGTTGGCAATATCTTGCTGGCTCAGCTTATACGTTTTTAATTTCTCCTGGTCCAACAGCACCCGCACGTTTTTCGTCAACGTGCCGGAAACATTCACACTGGCGACCCCTTCTACCTTCGTCAGCTCTGCTCGCAGCTGATCCGCTAATTGTTTTAAAAGTTCCTCGTTCCCTTTCTTCGATGTTAATGTTAGCTGAATAATCGGGAACTGTGACGGGTCAAACTTCAAAAACCGCGGCTTGTTGACATCATCCGGAAGCGCCGTCTGATCGATCCGCTGCAATACATCGTTTTGCACATCATCAATCGATGTCGACCACGAAAACTCCAGCAAAATCAAATTAGAACCTTCCTGCGATGTCGATGTGATCGACTTTAGCCCAGGCAATGTCGACAAATTCGCCTCCAGCGGCTTCGTGACTTTCTCAAGCACTTCTTTCGGTCCCGCCCCCGGATAGCTCGTCACGACCACCCCGACTGGCGGATTAATATCCGGGATCAGCTTCATCGGGATATTGAACAGTGATACCGCTCCTAAAATCAACACTAAAATCATCGAAACGAGCGTAAAAACCGGTCTTCGTATCGAAAAGTCGCTGATTTTCATCGTCTTCCCCCTCTTATGTAAACAAAAAAGTTTTCTTCTATAAGCCGCATCCACCACTCCCATTCGCGCCGTCCTCATCCATGGCGGCGAATGGGGAATATGCACTATGCCCCGCTAGACGCTTGTCCATCGATGACAAGCGATCAATAACGGTACAACCTGTTTGCCTAGCGATTTAACACATCCTCGTGTTCACGCAGACGGTAGTGGTCTTCCGCTGGACACACCCGTTTTCGGCCGATCGATTCGTAAATGATTCCTGCCTCGCGCGCACTGGCTAGACTGTAACAATTCCGCCCATCCAACACAAGCGGCGTTTTCATTAAATTCGCATATTGACGGACGTCAAATTGCCGGATTTCCGGCCACTCCGTAAAAATAAAACAAATATCGGCGTTCGCAACCGCCTCTTCGATCGTCGAACAATAGGTGATTTCCTTTGGAAATACGCGCTTTGCGTTTTCCATCCCAACAGGGTCCCACACCCTTACATTTGCGCCTTCTTCCAATAATACCGCGATATTAGCAAGGGAAGGGGCCTCCCTTATATCGTCCGTTCCCGGCTTAAACGTAAGACCTAACACCGCCACCTCCAGCCCGCGAAAATGGCTCACGTACGTTCTTGCCTTTTCGATCAATTTCACTTTTTGACTTTCATTCACTTCCATTGCGGCTTGCACCGTTTTCAGTTCATAATCGCAACCATCGGCAAGCCAACGCAGCGCTTTCGTGTCTTTCGGAAAACACGACCCGCCATAACCGATGCCGGCGCGCAAAAAACGGCTCCCGATCCGCGGATCCATTCCCATTCCTTCCGCCACGTCTTCGATATTGGCGCCAACCATTTCGCATAAATTCGCAATTTCATTAATATAGGATATTTTCAAGGCGAGAAAAACATTGGATGCGTATTTCACCATTTCCGCACTTTTTCGATCTGTCACGACATAAGGAAGATAAAACGGGTCATACACTTCTTTCATGACCTTCTCCGCATGCGGCGATTCTACCCCTAGCACAATTCTTGACGCATGCAGCGTATCCTTGATTGCTGTCCCTTGTGATAAAAACTCGGGATTCGCCACAACCTCAATATGAACGGGGTGCTTCCGGTGTTCATATATCCAACGTTCCACTTGATCGCTTGTCCCAACGGGAACGGTAGATTTCACCGCCACTACACAGTCTTTTTCCACCGTCTGCGCAATCTGCTTTGCCGCTTCCCATACATATTGCAAATTCACGGATCCATCCGGCTCTTCCGGGGTGCCAACAGCGATGATGATCACATCTGCCCGCCGGCACGCCGCCGCATAGTCAGCCGTAAACAACAACCGCTCGCGATTTTTTCTTATTAACTCCTCCAACCCAGGTTCATAGATCGGAGATTTCCCTCGCTGAAGCAATGCCACTTTTTCCACATCGACATCCACGCACGCCACCTTATGTCCCTTTTCCGCCAAACACGCGGCCGTGACTAGTCCGACATATCCTACACCCGCTACGGCAATATCCATATTTCATCACACCTTTGATTGTTTACTCTGCTCCTAAACAAGCTTCATGATAGGAGAAATCATAGATAATCAAACATCATTTCTGCCAAACACTCGCATTCGTCCATGATATTCTCATTCATATATGAAGTTATTATAACTGATAATGAACCTTTTTTGCATTTTCCATGATTGTGTATGCGGGCGCAGATCCATCATATGGAATTCCATGTGAGTGTTCTAAAGGTTTATTCGATTTACCTATTTATGACGAAATTCATTGGTTTTTGTTGATTTTGTTTGATTTGTTGATTTTGTTTGGTTCGAATGATAAAATAATTTCAAGAAGAGGTGGTTGAAAGTGACACGATTGATTGATCAAGAACAAGAAAACCTGTGGGATAGCGTGCAAATTCTTTCGCAAATCAATGTCGAAAAAGCCAAATCTGTATTCAAGGTCACGATTGAAAAATCCTTGCAGCAACTCGGTATAACCTCCCCTATTTTTTCAACGATTCCTTTGTCTGTACCAAACACAGATCGTCTTTCCCAACTCCGCCGAATCGAAAAGAAAATGAGGGAGGCCTACGCACATCAAGAGAAAGAGAAAGCTTACGAGTATTTGGTGGACTATATCGAACAATTGAGTCAAATGGCGGAAGATAATCCGCTTGCGGTTCGAAAAAAACTGTTGGCTTCCTTATTAGCCGAACATCACAAACGAAAACCTAAAAAGTACCGACTATCTTCCTCTTCAGCACCTCTCCTATCCAAGCAAGTCGCCACGGCTTATTACACCACAACTGAAGTAGCCAAAAAATTAGGGCTAAGCGATCAAACCATTCGACGAATGTGTGAAAAAGGAAAATTTCCAGGAGCCTATAAAACCGATGGAGGTCATTGGAGAATTCCACAAGAGATCTTCATTACGACATCAGAACAAGATAAACGAACGGAAGAAGTACTTAAACGAATTGATATAAAGAATCAGAAAGCGGGGGATGTAGATGAATTTGATCTATGATGCCCCGCGTCCTCCTAAAGTATTTATCGATACAACGATTCTATGTGGTGCCTTGCGAGTCGACGGGGTGAACCGAAAAATTCTTAAAGCGGCTCGCTTCCCTCATTTATTTCAACCAATCGTATCAAGGGTATGTTTATTTGAATTTATTCGAAATGCTTCTCAAGGACTTGGAAAAGGGGACAAGAGGGTTGTGTATAACCAACAAGAAATCGAAGCGTTTTTAAACGAATTTTTGGATCCGATTTTTCAATACTATACGAATCTGCCCGTTAATAGTTTGGTTGGCCGATATAGTGTCGAAACCGTCATAAGAGAGAATCGACCCATTGGAGAAGTATTGGTCGAGTTAAGTGGCTGCGATCACGAAACAGCAAAACAAATTGTTTCTTCGCAAGAAATGTCTGAACCACTTTATCGTTTTGACCAGGAGGATTTTCACGTCTGGATAACGGCAATTCAAGAAGAGTGTAACTACATACTCACGACCAACCATCGACGATTTCCGGCTCAAATCGGACCAATCAAGCGCATTCATCCAAGTGATTTTTACAATCATTTGTCTAATCCATAACACGTATTGGGCTTTATAGGAGATTTACGAACAGGGATGGAGCAAAGACTTGATCGATCCTCGAGACGAAACAAGAGTCGCACAGACGGGAGGATGTGTCAGCGAAGAACGGTCTTGTCTATATGATGAAATTGTATTGCCTTCTAACAAATTATCTAGTTGAATAGTTTGGAGTATTTACATTCTGCAGTAACGATTTCAGACATTGACCTAAAAAACATTCGGTAACGGTGAAACGTTCGCCGCGATAGATGGATTGAATGTTAAGTTGTTGAAACAGCTGAGTTCTGAGGTCATATTTTTTGTTATGATACTTAGTGTTATCCTCAATATATATTTTCGTATTTATGTGTACATAAGCACCATATCTTCTTAATAAACCGTAAACAATTCGTTCTGGAAACTTCATAAAAATCGTTTGATCCGCTATATCGTCTATTACATGTTTTATTTTTCTGGAAGATTCCTCAATTTTTGATTGATTATAAGAAATTACATTCATTTTCAGCAAGTAATGGTGTTCCATAACGGTATTAATTATTCTCCAAATGGTATTTCTTTCTTTACTGTCACCACTATATTCTGTCCAATGGATTTTTGTGGCCTTGATTTTTTCATTCAGTTGTTGAATATTTTCGTTGTTATAGTATTTAGTCGGAATTGCTAAACCAGCCATTAGATGCGGCTTAACCTGATTGTTTCCGCTTTCGTCAAAGAATACCATCATATCCAGAACGCTAAATGGTTGTTCCATATCCATTCCCTCTTTACAAAACGTAATCGTTCATACATAATGTATTTATAAGGAAGGATATATTAATAAATAACTTGTCGCGCCCTAGACCTAGCGACACGTTATTTATTATTTCGTGGTTTCCACTCACTGCGCCCTAGACCTAGCGGTGCGTGGTGCCATACCGAGAAAAGGTGGTAAGGGAGAGTAATGACGCTCTCCCTTTTGTTTGTAAAACGCATCAATGAGATGAAACAGTCTCCAGCCTATTTTACTTTACCATATTGCAACAAAATATGTCTAATTTTTTCGAAATTTGTTTTAATTTCATTTTTTATCTTAAATAGGCGAGAAGACTCTCGCTTCTAAACGGGCAGGGTGTAGTCCAATGAAAGCGGGAGATGAATCGCCTTGTGATAAAAAATAACGAACATATGCGCTATAATTGAATTGCTTCGTACAGATTGCTCTATGAAAAAGGAGAGCCGTCCACTTCTGACTGTGGCAAGCTCTCCTTCTCTTTGGCAAAACTCGAAAAGAAACAATGCGCTACACCGGTACTATTTCATCCACTTTCGCACTTCCTCTTCCGTAAGGCCAGTGAGAAATGTTGTCTCTTTGCTTCTAAAGATAGAAAAAGACAGGATACTCCCACACCCTGCCTTTTCGTTCATTATTCAAAATAATTGCGAAGACCATTGGCAATCGCGCTTGTCACTTCCTGCTGGTAACGATCTGTCGCAATGATGCTCGCTTCCGTCGGATTGCTCAAATATCCTAATTCTACTAGCACGGACGGGAGCTCGTTTTCGCGAATCACGTAATAATCTCCGAAACTCGCCCCGCGAAACGGAATCGACATCATGCGGGAAAACGGATGTTCCAGCGACAATGCAAGCAAATAGTCGGAAAACATATCATAGTAATATACCGTTGCTCCTTTGGCATTTTGATCCTTCGCACTATCATAATGAATACTAATAAACGCATCGGCGTGATAGCGATACGCCGTTTGCACGCGCTCCGACAACGAAACATACCGGTCGCTCGAACGCGTCATCACCACGTTTGCCCCTTGTGCTTCCAGCTTTCCTTTGAGAAGCTGCGCTGTCCGCAATGTCAGCGTTTTTTCCATCATCCCGGTATGGCTAATGGCCCCGCTGTCTTTTCCGCCATGTCCAGCATCGATCACAATCGTTTTTCCTTTTAAGGTTTTGGACTCCGATTTGCCATCCGCACCAGCGGAAACGAGCCAGCCGGCAATATAACCAATGCCCCATCCTGGAATCTCAATTTCATACCAATTGCCAATCTTCCCTAGCACCCGATAACGTTCTCCATACTGCGCTGTTGTTTTTATGTTTCCATCCAGCGAAGGAGCCGAACGAATATTCACATCATTATACAATACCTTCACCCATTGCGAAGCCGTTGGAGAAACAGCGGCAATATACTCACTGGACACCCAGCCAATCTTTCCATTCTCTGTGGCAATTTGATACCATTGTCCTTGTTTGAACATAATTTGCACTTGTTGGCCGTATGTAACTTTTTCCACACGTTCTGCCTGCAGCGACGGTCTTGCCCTTACGTTCAATGAATCCGCCGTTACCCATCCTGTTTGCCTCATCGATGTTTTCTTATCATCATTCGAAGCAAGATAAGTGGAAGAAACCCAGCCAATAAACGAAGGAGTCACCACTTTCTCCCAATCGTTTTCCTTCTCTATCACCTCAACGGCTTGTCCTTGAGAAAGATAGCCAACGACCTTGCCGTTCAAGCTCGGGACGGTCCGTACTCGCAGTCTATCCTCTGTTGCCATCGCCTGTTTGCGGACATAGGCGATGTATTGTTGGGCGACCCATCCGGTCTGATTTTGCTTTATTTCTAACTGCACCCAGCCTGCCTTTTCACGAACGACTCGATACGTTTCCCCTTGATCGACCTTCATCACAACGTGATAAAGCGTTCCCGGCCCTTGCCGCACATTTACCTGCTTCGCCGTCACCACTGCCGTTTGTTTTGCCGCCATCGCCTGAGACGTCGGCAGCGCGGCGAGAATCACTGTCATGCATATAAGAAACACTAACGATCTCATCCGCAGCCTATTCAATCTATTATTCTCCCTTCTTACCAAATACCACTTCGCTTACTATATATTTCGAAGGGAGGATTGATTTTCCTTTCCGTTAATAAAGAAAAAATTAAAATCGAACTGTCTTTTCCCACGATATTACCGCATTCCGCTTCTTCGCTTTTAATAAAACAGGCCATCATGTCTGCCGTGATCGGCTTTCTTTTCCTTATAACAACACGGGAACGGCAAGCGCCATGCCGAAGCAAAGCTGCCGTTCCCAATTCTCCAGCTTTTACGCTGTCCGATGCTGCTTCAAGACGATGTTGTCCATCACAAAGCCGATGATTGCCCCGATGATGGCAGGAACCACCCAACCTAATCCCATCGAGAAAAATGGGGACCAAGATAATAACGGCTCTAACCATTGCGTATCCACACCAAACGCCTTCAAGCCATCATATACGCTGAACACCGAGGTAAACAACAAAGCCATTCCATACGTTTTCGTAGAACCTTTATACAAGCGATGGAAAAACGACATGACCACAAGCACAATGGCTAATGGATAAATCATCGTTAACGCCGGAGCGGAAATCGAAATCAGTTGATTTAATCCTAAATTAGAAACGACTAAACTAAACATCGTAATGATCGTCACATAAGTTTTATACGATATGTTTGGAGTTATTTTATGAAAATATTGCGCGCATGCCGAGGTTAACCCGATGCAAGTCGTTAAACACGCCAAAGCGACAATGACGCCAAGCAAAAGCTTTCCGCCGCTTCCAAATAAAAGCGCGGCCGCACTGGACAATAAATCCCCGCCATTGGCAAATGGACCGTTTACAGCCATTTTTGCCCCAACCAACGCAGTCGCTATATAAACTAACGCCAAACCCACTCCAGCGATCAACCCTGCTTGAATAGTGGCTTTTATCATTGCCGATTGCTGATGCACGCCTCTATCTTTTAAAGCGTTCACCACGACAATCCCAAACGCAAGCGCCGCGATCGCATCCATCGTTAAATATCCTTCCATAAATCCTTTAAAAAACGGAGCGGAAGCATATTTTTCCGCCGGTTCTTGCAGCGGGTTTTGCAGCTGAATGATCCCTGCGATGCAAAGAACGGCAATCGAAAGAAGCAAAATCGGCGTCAATATTTCCCCGATGCGATCAACCAGCTTCGACGGATTTAAGCTTAACCAATAAACGATCACAAAAAAGATAATGGTAAATAAAAGCAGCGAGAACGCGCCGCTATTCCCGCTGAGAAACGGTTTTACTCCCATTTCATAAGTGACACCCGCTCCCCGCGGAATGCCGAAAAACGGACCGATCGCTAAATAAATGATAAGCGAAAAGCATAAACTAAACAGAGGATGAACATAATTTCCAATCGATTGAATCCCATCTTTGGCTAGCGCAATAGCGGCAACAGACAAAATAGGCAAACTCACCCCTGTAACGACAAACCCGATAATCGCCGGCCAAACCGCTTTCCCTGCTTCCATGCCAAGATACGGCGGAAAAATTAAGTTCCCTGCCCCGAAAAATAAGGCAAAAAGCATTAACCCCGTAAAGAAAATGTCTTTTTTCTTCATCTAAGATGCCCTCCCACATATGGTCTTTGTAATTTTTTTAAAAATACAATTATTTTATCTCAGTTTACATCAAAATTTATTATCTTTGTATAATTGAAACTTTTTTAATATTACATTTTTTTCGCTATTTCGTCAACCAAAGCAATAGAGCTGCAGCTATGAAGAGTATATTTCAAAGTTTTTCGTCAAAATAGGGATTTTCAAATTATCCACAGTTGGTAAAA
>NZ_QCWL01000001.1:317587-326525 GCF_003064505.1 Geobacillus sp. LYN3
TCCGTTCCCCTATTTTCTCTTTTATTTATTTATTCGCCGTGGAACGGGAGAAAACCTTTATTTCAATTTATACATATTAAAGTTTAGAATTTGGCTTGCTGTTGATAAACCTTTGCGTCTGTCTAAAAAATAAACGACAGTCGTTATAAGCTGCTGTCCTCTGTAATTCAGAATGAATCCATGTAACTGCACGTAATTAGGGAGAGAATTTACTCTAGACAAACATCAAATCGAGCTGATATGGTTAAAAAAATAAGACTGACATAGCCTTATCAAGATCCATCTCTTATAAATAAACGCCATTATTTCTAAAAATCATTTACGTATTCATCTTGACAGAGAGCTAAAATTTCCCTTTATTCAATCTTAGACCTTCCTCCTAAAAAATATAGCCTCTAACGCTAAAACGTTAGAGGCATAACTTTACTCAAATAGTCGCTCTAAAAACCTTTTTAATTAATCAAAAGCGAGTATACAACTTTTTTGTCGAGTATACGACTTTTTGTTCAGTATACAACTTTTTTGTCACTTAACAAAAACAGGACCCGTGTTTTTACCTTTTACTCCACCGTCACGCTCTTTGCTAAGTTGCGCGGTTTGTCGACATCGCAACCGCGGTGCAGTGCCGCGTAGTAGGCGATGAGCTGCAACGGCACGACGGAAACGAGCGGTGTAAGCATTGGATGAACCGCTGGAATGACGTAGCGGTCTTCGTCTGTTTCTAAGCCTCTCATCGAAATGATGCAAGGGTTGGCGCCGCGGGCAACAACTTCTTTAACGTTGCCACGAATGCTTAAGTTGACGTGTTCTTGTGTCGCCAAGGCGATTACTGGGGTGCCGTTTTCGATAAGAGCGATCGTACCGTGCTTCAATTCTCCGCCAGCGAATCCTTCTGCTTGAATGTAAGAAATCTCTTTTAATTTTAACGCGCCTTCCAAGCATACATAATAGTCAACGGTGCGGCCGATGAAGAAACAGTTGCGCGTTGTTGATAAATACTCGAGAGCGATTTTTTCCATTTCTTCTTTTGCATCGCACAACATTTCCATTACGTTGGCGATAATACCAAGCTCTTTTTTCAAGTCAAAGTCAAGCGCAATGCCTTTTGCTTTCGCCGCAGCTGTCGCTAAAATCGCAAGCACAGCGATTTGGGCCGTATATGCTTTTGTTGATGCAACAGCGATTTCCGGGCCGGCATGAAGCAATAACGTATAATCCGCCTCACGGGAAAGAGTAGAACCTGGTACGTTCGTAATCGTAATCGCTTTGTAGCCAAGTTCTTTCGTTTGGACAAGCACCGCACGGCTGTCCGCTGTTTCCCCGCTTTGAGAAATGTAAATGAATAGCGGTTTTTCAGACAACAGCGGCATATTGTACGAAAACTCGCTTGCAACATGCACTTCGACAGGGATTTTCGCCCATTTCTCGATCAATTGTTTTCCGACTAACCCCGCGTGATAACTTGTACCACAAGCGATAATATATAAACGATCCGCATTGATCACTTCTTTGACTATTTCTGGATCAATCGTAAGCTGACCATTTTCGTCTTGATATTTTTGAATAATGCGGCGCATGACAAACGGTTGTTCATCTATTTCTTTTAACATGTAATGCGGATATGTTCCTTTCTCAATATCGCTTGCGTCTAGCTCCGCTGTATATGGAGCGCGCTCGATAATGTCACCGTTTAAGTTTTTAATTGTAATGCTTTCTCTTGTCACAATGACCATTTCTTTATCCATAAGCTCGACAAATTGTTTTGTCACTTGCAGCATCGCCATCGCGTCGCTCGACACAACATTGAAACCATTGCCGAGTCCGACAAGCAACGGGCTTTTATTTTTTGCGACATAAATAACTTCTTGATTTTCCGCATCAATCATTGCGATGGCATAAGAACCTTTCAACAATGTTAATGTTTTGCGGAACGCTTCTTCGACAGAAAGACCGTCGTTTACAAATTTTTCAACAAGCTGCACGATAATTTCCGTATCCGTATCACTCTTTAGCGTTACATCTTGTAAATACTCCTGTTTTAAAAGCGCATAGTTTTCAATAACTCCATTGTGCACTAATGTAAAGCGGCCAGAAGCGCTTTGGTGCGGGTGCGCGTTGATGCGGCTCGGAGCACCGTGTGTTGCCCAGCGTGTATGGCCGATTCCAAGAGTAGCACTTACGCTCGGATCAACGACATTCCGCAAATCGGCAATCCGTCCTTTTTCTTTAAAAAGGTGAATTCCTTCATCATTTAGTACCGCAATGCCTGCAGAGTCATATCCGCGGTACTCCAATTTTTCTAATCCGCGCAGTAAAATTTCTTTTACGTCCTGTTGACCGATGTAACCGACAATTCCACACATAGATCCGTATCCTCCTTAATATTCAGGAAGACTGTCGCACAAAGGAATTCCTCTATTATTTTTTTGTCAAGGAACGTTGTCAGGTGTCTGACCCCTTTTGCGCGGACAGACTCCCCATTTCCGTATTTTTGCGATTATATCCTTCCCTTTGTCCAAAGAGTCACCTCTTTGTTTTAAGAAAGGACTTGCGGTTGTAATCGCAGCAACCGGGAGGCATCCGCCGAAACCTCGATAAACCTCCTCCTCGTCAACTAAGCGTTTTTCCGTCCACGCTTAGTCCAGGCGCTTTTTTAAAAAATGCAAATGAAAAACCTCTACCCACCTTTCTTTTTTAAAATAACAACAAAATAATATTACAGTACGTCTTTAAAAGCGTCAACTGTTAGAATTATTTCATAAAATAACCTATGCATAAATAGAACAGAATGTTCCATTTATACATAGGTTAGTTATAAGCGTTTTATTTTATTCGACTCCCATTTCTTCGCGAACGACAGAGGCGATCCGTTCGACATAATTCCGGCATGCTTCTTCCGTCGGCGCTTCTGCCATCACACGTACAACCGGCTCCGTTCCAGACGGACGAACAAGAACCCGGCCGTTTCCGTTCATTTCTGCTTCCACTTCTTGAATAACAGCTTTTACTTTTTCATTTTCCATTACTTTATGCTTATCCGCTACTTTTATGTTTACCAGCTGTTGCGGATATTTTTTCATTTCACTGGCAAGCTCAGAAAGCGGTTTTTCTTTGACTTTCATAATGTTCACAAGCTGCAATGCCGTTAGCAATCCATCTCCTGTTGTATTGTAATCGAGGAAAATAATATGCCCTGACTGTTCTCCGCCTAAGTTATAACCATTTTTTCTCATTTCTTCTACGACATAACGGTCGCCAACAGCTGTTTGTACACTTTGAATTCCTTGCGCCTCAAGCGCTTTGTAAAATCCGAGATTGCTCATCACAGTGGAAACGACGGTTTGATGTTTAAGACGGCCAGTTTCTTTTAAATATTTCGCGCAAATGTACATAATTTGGTCGCCATCAACAATATTTCCGTATTCGTCTACCGCAATCAAGCGATCCCCATCGCCGTCAAAGGCAAGTCCAACATCTGCTCCTTTTTCTTTCACAAACGCCGCTAATGCTTCTGGATGTGTCGAGCCAACTCCTTCGTTAATGTTAAGACCGTTCGGTGATGCACCCATTGTAACAACATCCGCCTCCAAATCGGCGAATAAATGGGTAGCAAGAGATGAAGTGGCTCCATGCGCGCAATCGAGCGCAATTTTCAATCCGGAAAAATCTTCGTCAATGGTCTGTTTTAAATACTGCAAATACTTTTGACCGCCTTCAAAATAATCGTTCACTTGTCCTAATGCTTTTCCTATCGGTCTTGGCAACATATCTTCCGGGCTATCAATCAACGCTTCAATTTCTTGTTCTTGTTCATCGGAAAGTTTAAAGCCGTCTGGACCAAAAAACTTGATTCCATTATCTTGAACAGGGTTATGTGATGCGGAAATCATAATTCCCGCTTGCGCTCCCAACGCTTTTGTCAAATAAGCAACACCTGGTGTAGAAATCACACCGAGGCGCATCACTTCCGCCCCGATAGAAAGCAGCCCAGCGACAAGCGCTCCTTCAAGCATATGACCAGAAATACGTGTATCACGACCAATTAATACTTTTGGCCGTTCTTCGCTTTTTGTTAATACATAACCGCCGCAGCGGCCTATTTTAAATGCCAGTTCTGGCGTCAACTCACGATTCGCTACTCCACGAACACCATCAGTGCCAAAATATTTACCCATTATACACTCTCTCCTTACGCAAATGAAATTATCGTTCATTAATTTTAATTTTTACTTTTTCTTTCGGTAATTGCCATTTGATATTTTGTGGACCATTTAATTCCGCTTTTACTTCATGTTCACCAACACCTAAATCACTAACATCTATATATAATTGAATATCGTCTTTTGTTATATCGCTTAATACATTCGGTGCCCCATAAAGCTGAACATCCATCGCCCCTTCTTGCAGATCTACAAAATCAACCGTATATTGATCTCCTAATCCTACTACATGAATCGGTACATCTTTTAATGTTTTCGATTCTTCTTTTTGTACATCAATGACTATTTTTATTTTAGAAGGATCCACACTTTTTACTCCTGCAGGCAACGGAACATTCACTTCCAATGTCTTATCTTCTGTAATTTCATCTAAATGAATCGTAATACCGTCAATAAATTCAATGGAATTGATTTTTTCTTTTGAGCCAAAAATAGTTACTTGATTTGGGATGGTTTCTATTTTTACTATACTTAATCCTTTTCGCAGTGATCCTGTCCGATTAATTTTCAGTGGAACCGTTTTGCTAGGGCTTTTAATCGGAACGGTTACTTCTACTACGGAAGGCTGGACATCTACATTAAGTACGTTGCCTCTTTTGTCATAAACGGTTACGCTCGATTCCTCTGTTACGGTATCTGTTGCCCTATCTAAATCAATTCTAGCTTTTACCGATGATATACTTTCAATTAATTCTTTGGCACCCGTAATAGTAACGGCGTTTGGTTTGACAATCGGCTTTTCAATCAAATAGCCTTCGGGCACTTTATTTTTATTGATCAAATCAACCCCGACAGGGAAATTTTTAGAAACTTTTTCTTGAATCGTTACTTTTGCGACTGAAGGGTGGATGTTGACCTTTAGTTTATCAGATATATCTTTATATTTAATTGGAACGGTATACGTTCCTAATGGTAAATTCGTTAAGTCGATATACACTTCAAAATTGCGCTGTAAAGCAGTCGGCTTAACAATACTTGCGGGCCCTTGCAAAGTGACATTCACATATTTTGGAATACCGGAGACAACTAAATTTTCCTCATCATAATAAACCACTACAGGAACATTTGTCATTGTTTCCGTATCCTCTTGTCCTACCGTATTGCGGGTAATCACTCCCGATTTTGTTTCTTTCTCAATATTCGCCGACATATAAAGCATAATCGCTAACAGTAAAGAAAATATTTTAATAAACCAATGATTGTTCATTAACTTATCCATGTTTCTTCCCCCTCCATTGCCAACGGGATGAGGAAGTCGCCTTTGTGGATGGCACTAGCTCCTTTGTAAGCAACTCCCGAAACTGCTCCGGGGTTAAATCTCTGTGTAGCTCCCCGTTTTTTGTGACCGATACCGCACCGGTTTCTTCTGATACAACAACCGTTATGCTATCTGTCACTTCACTAATTCCTAATGCAGCGCGATGCCGAGTCCCAAGCTCTTTCGAAATAAAAGGGCTTTCTGAAAGCGGCAGGTAACAGGCCGCTGCTGCAACATGGTTTTTTTGAATAATAACAGCCCCGTCGTGCAACGGAGTATTAGGGATAAAAATATTAATTAATAGTTCAGAGGAAACACGGGCATTCAAAATAATGCCTGTTTCAATATAATCTCCCATTCCTGTTTCCCGTTCAATGGAAATTAACGCGCCTATTCTCCGTTTTGCCATATATTCCGTTGCTTTAATAATCGCTTCAACCATTTTTACTTGCTCTTCGTCCTCATTCGAACTGCTTCGAGAAAACAGCTTTCCCCGTCCTATTTGCTCAAGCGCACGCCGCAATTCCGGCTGGAAGATAATAATAATAGCGAGAAACCCCCATGTGATTGCTCGATCCATTAGCCATTGCAGCGTGTTAAGACCGAGAAAGTTACTAACAATATGCACTAGTATAATAAGAATAATTCCTTTTAGAAGCTGGACTGCCTTCGTCCCGCGAATCATCATGATTAATTTATATATAACATACCAAACAACAAGAATATCGACGGCCTTGCCTAAATAACTTAAAATCGGGAGCTCTCCGAAAGGCATTTTCACACTTCCTTTATCATTCTAATTCAAACATAATTTTATTGAAACAACCCTTCTATTATAACATATCATATAAAAAAGCCATCAAAAAAGATGGCTCTCTATTCGAACGCTTCCACCGCATCCTTGATTCGTTCCTTAATATTATACCAAATCCACTCAAATACTTGGTTAATTTCTTCAATTTCTCCTGTTACTTGTCCTGCAGAAGCTAAATATTTTTCTCCATGAATCACGGTGACATTGCCCTCGACTTTCCCTTCTATCTTTATAGAACCGTTGCGAACGACAATATCTCCTTGAACGACTTCTCCTTTCGGAACAATGACAGTATGACCGCGAATAATGACATTTTCATGTGTGGAAACAGAAAATTGTTTCTGTGCGTTCCATGTGGTAAATAGACTGCCTATCGTCAACATCATAAATAACGATGCAGCGGTAATAAACGGATGGGTTTGCAGCCACCTTCTAACACGAATCATCTTTCTTTCTTTCGGTAGCTGTGCCATCACACGGGCCGTAAAATCCGAAGGAGGGGTGAGATGGGACGCATGCTGAATGAACGCGACTGTTTTCTCTAGTCCATTAAAATGATCAGCGCATGCTGAACATTGCTGCAAATGCTCCCTTAATATTTTTTCATCATGCGGCCCAATATCACCATCTAAAAAATCATGCATAAGGTTTACAATGTTATGCGGACATTTCATGTTCTTCACCCTCTCATAAATGACCCAAATGCTTTCGCAACGCTTCTCTGCCACGGTGAAGTCTCGTTTTTACCGTGCCGAGCGGCAAGTCTAAAATTTCGCTAATCTCCTGTAATGATAGCCCTTCTATATACTTCAATACAATAACACTACGATATTTTTCTGGAAGTTGTTCAATTGCTTTCTGTACTGTTTCCTGTAGCTCCAAACTTTCTAATGTTTCTTCCGGAGAAGCTTCGCTAGAGGAAAGCTGTGAATACATTGTAAGCCCATCAGTACCGCTTATCTCTTCGTCTAAATAGGCATCCGGTTTTTTCTTCCGAATCTTATCAATCGCCAAATTGGCGGCAATTCGGTAAAGCCACGAGGAAAACCTCATATTTGGATTATACGTATGAATATTAACATAAGCGCGGATAAACGCTTCTTGCGCAGCATCTTCCGCCTCATGGCGATTTCCTAGCATACGATAACATAAACGGTATATTTTATCTTTATAAAGATCTACAATATCAGCGTAGGCATTTTGATCGCCTTTTTTGACCGCTTTTATACGTTTTTTCACAAATATCTCCATAATAATACGTACCCCCGCTCACTGCGGCTACAGTGTATTACGTTCACAAATAAAAAAAGTTTCATGCAAACATGCACCATTTATTTTATCATATCCGCCTAATCTTTCCTAAGCAAAATAAAAACAGCAGATTCTGTAAAATCTGCTGTTTTTACACCGTTACACTAGCTTTTCTCCAAAAAGGGACCCCATCAATCCTACAGCAACAGAAGCAGTCTTATTGCGCTCATCTAAAATCGGATTCACCTCTACAAATTCCGCTGATGTAATTAGTTTTGCCTCTGCGAGCATTTCCATTGCCAAATGGCTTTCACGATAAGTAAGACCACCGATAACTGGCGTACCCACTCCCGGTGCATCGTTCGGATCAAGTCCGTCTAAATCAAGTGATAAATGCACTCCATCCGTTCGTTCTTTTAAATATGCAATCGTTTCTTCCATTACTGTCGTCATGCCGAGACGATCTATTTCATGCATCGTATATACTTTAATCCCTTTTTCACGGATTAACTGCTTTTCCCCTTCGTCCAGAGAGCGAATGCCAATAAGAACAATGTTTTCAGGTTTCACTTTTGGGCTATAACCGCCGATATTCGTCAAATACGGATGTCCTAAACCAAGACTTGCAGCCAGCGGCATGCCATGAATGTTTCCCGATGGTGAAGTTTCCGCCGTATTTAAATCGCCATGGGCATCATACCAAATAACTCCTAAATTTTTATAATGTTTTGCGACACCAGCTAATGTACCAATGGCAATGCTATGATCACCACCCAACACGAGAGGGAAGCGCCCCCTTTTGATCACTTCGTCCACTGTTTTTGCTAATTTTTCATTCGCTTCTGCAACCGCTTTCAAATTTCGTAAGTTGGGCTGTGATCCTTCATCATCAGGATGTTCTGTTTTTCCAATTGGAATATCGCCTAAATCTTCAATTTCATAATGAAGACGTTCTAACCTCTCGATTACTCCTGCATAACGCATGGCACTCGGCCCCATATCTACACCACGACGTGTCTGCCCTAAATCCATCGGTACACCAATAATCGATATTTTCTTCATGTTGTCCTCCCCCTTCCCATGTGCTACTTCATTATTGTAGACGAAAATATCATATTGACTCAACTCGACAGTTTTTTGAATATTTATTCTTATAAAAAAAGAACAGTCTGCAATCACAATAAACAAAAAATCCCACTTCGGAAAAAACGAAGTGGGATGTTATATTAATGGAGCCTATCGGGATCGAACCGATGACCTCCTGCGTGCAAAGCAGGCGCTCTCCCAGCTGAGCTAAGGCCCCAAACTATCTTGTTGTAAAAGAGCGGAAGACGGGACTCGAACCCGCGACCCCCACCTTGGCAAGGTGGTGTTCTACCACTGAACTACTTCCGC
>NZ_QCWL01000001.1:326535-327073 GCF_003064505.1 Geobacillus sp. LYN3
GACAATGAGCCATGGAGGACTCGAACCTCCGACCCTCTGATTAAAAGTCAGATGCTCTACCTGCTGAGCTAATGGCTCGTGTAGTAAATGAAAACACTCCATGTTTTTGTTGCCTCTTCCTCTGCTAGCCAATTCAAAGATGTTGGATGTGTCGAGGCAACTGGTAATCAACTCTCCTGCTCGTTGTCCCTTCCTCTTCTAGCTAATTCACAGAAGCAGGATGCGTCGGGACAATTCGTAGCGAACTCATAGAAGCTTTGCTCATTGCTTCCCTGCTGAGCTAATTAGTGAGATTATGGCTGGGCTAGCTGGATTCGAACCAGCGCATCACGGAGTCAAAGTCCGTTGCCTTACCGCTTGGCTATAGCCCAATAATATTGGAGTACCTAATGCTACCGAAAAATATTATTTCACATAACATAAAAATTATACTTCATTTCAGCTAATTACTCTATGTATAAGGTGGTGGAGGGGGACGGATTCGAACCGCCGAACCCAAAGGGAGCGGATTTACAGTCCGCCGCGTTTGGCCACTTCG
>NZ_QCWL01000001.1:327083-327645 GCF_003064505.1 Geobacillus sp. LYN3
ATATTATGATGCCGGCTGCAGGACTTGAACCCGCAACCTACTGATTACAAGTCAGTTGCTCTACCAATTGAGCTAAGCCGGCATAAGAAAGAAGTATTGACATATATACTTAATTTTTTGTGTCCCTTCCTCTTCTCGCTTATTCAGCGAAGTGATATGCGTCGGAACAACTCGCAGGGAATTCACGGAAGCTTAGGCTCGTCTCTACCAATTGAGCTAAGCGGGCATTAAAAATGTCGTGGTGGAGGATGACGGGATCGAACCGCCGACCCCTTGCTTGTAAGGCAAGTGCTCTCCCAGCTGAGCTAATCCTCCACAAAAAGAAAGTGACCCGTACGGGATTCGAACCCGTGTTACCGCCGTGAAAGGGCGGTGTCTTAACCACTTGACCAACGGGCCAAAAAATCACAATACGAAAGCTTCCAACCGGGCTTGAACCGGTGACCTCTTCCTTACCATGGAAGTGCTCTACCAACTGAGCTATGGAAGCATGGCTCCGCAGGCAGGATTCGAACCTGCGACCAATCGGTTAACAGCCGATTGCTCTACCACTGAGCTACTG
>NZ_QCWL01000001.1:327655-328155 GCF_003064505.1 Geobacillus sp. LYN3
CGGGTTGTTGGTTTATACTCAATTTTTTCGTTGCCTCTTCCTCTACAAGCTTTTTCAAAGAAGCTGGATGCGTCGAGGCAACTCGCAGCTTATTCATAGAAGCTTATGCTCGTTGCTTCCCACTGAGCTGCTTTGGAATATTCAACTTGCCTAGCAACGACCTACTCTTGCAGGGGCGCTGGCCCCAACTACCATCGGCGCTGGAGAGCTTAACTTCCGTGTTCGGGATGGGAACGGGTGTTTCCTCTCCGCTATTGTCACTAGGCAAGTTATCAGCCAAATATTATTATATCCAAACAAATAAGCTTGTCAAGAGTGAATTTTCATTCCCTCAAAACTAGATAACCGTCCGTTTGGAAGAAGCCGTCTTGCATAGGCGGCCTACGCTTTTCCATTGTCTAGCTCCTAGCGTCCTCCGCTTTTCACTTTGTCTAGCTCCGGACGCCATCGGCTCGCGACGCTTCGGTCCCGTTGCGGCGGCAACAGCCTCCTCACGGGCC
>NZ_QCWL01000001.1:328255-330939 GCF_003064505.1 Geobacillus sp. LYN3
GCACGCCGCCAGCGTTCGTCCTGAGCCAGGATCAAACTCTCCAAAAAGAAAGTTGATTGGCTTTAATTCGGCACCGACACCGAAGGTGTCAAGTCGCCTTCGCTTTTCGTATTGTCTAGCTTCAGCGCCTAGCTCTCTTGTGCCAAATAACCTTCCCCCTCGAAGTGCAAGCACTTCAGCGGGTGAAGAACATTTGGCTTCGAGAGCTGATCGCGGCGCTTCAGCTTTTCTTATTGTCCAGCTCCGGCTCGCAACGCCTTGCGGAAAATAACCTTCCTCCGTCGACATGCAAGCATGTCTCGTCGGAAGAACATTTTCCTTTCGGCGTTATCCGCTCGCCTTCGCTTTTCTATTTTGGACGCTTCGTTTTGTTCAGTTTTCAAAGAACATTTCCCTCTTTTTGCGACCTTTTTATGCTAACACATTCATTAATAAGATGTCAATATTATTTTCGCTATCACTTAGCGACGTTAAACAATTTACCATAGCAAATTTTTATTGTCAATACTTTTTATGTATTTTTTATTAATATGTTTATCGGTACCGACAATAAAACATGGTTTGAAAATATTTTTCATAACATCTGGGGTGACAAGCATAAGATGGTGACAGAACAACTTTAGGATAAAGGGGGAAAAATAGTGAGTTTTTTCTATGCATTAAATGGACGTTCCTTAAAAAAGGCACTTATTATCGTTCTATCTGCATTTTTTACAGCCACTATTTTATATGCCCAAGGAATCAATAATCCCACGCTGTCTCTCTCTACTGGGCCAAGGGCGGTCTATAAAATAGAAAAAAGCAAGCATGAGGTATCACTAACATTTGATATCAGCTGGGGGGATCAAAACGCCTTACACATCCTCGATGTATTAAAACAAAATGGCATAAAAAATGCAACATTTTTTTTATCTGCCTCTTGGGCGGAACGTCATCCGAATATTGTGAAACGAATTAAAGAAGACGGTCATGAAATCGGAAGCATGGGATATAACTTTGTTAACTACACAGAGTTAGAAAGCCCGAAAATACGTCAAGATCTTATGCAGGCAAAAAAAGTATTTGACACGCTCGGAATTAAAGAAATTACATTATTGCGGCCTCCGGGCGGCAATTTTAATAAGAATGTATTAAAGATTGCTGATTCGCTAGGTTATACCGTCGTTCATTGGAGTATTGACTCAAAAGATTGGCTTAACCCTGGAGTAAAGACAATTGTTGAAAATGTCGTAAACGACATGGAAGCCGGAGATATTATTTTACTTCACGCATCAGATTCTGCTAACCAAACAGCAAAAGCACTTCCAAAAATTATTGAAGCAATGAAGGAAAACGGTTACCGTAATGTTAGCGTTTCACAACTGATCGCTAATGGCGATGTAAATAGTAAAGAAATAAACTAAACTGAATTTCCGCGTGACTAAAGTCGCGGACTTTCGTGGTTAGTTATCCTGTAAACATAAGCACACGCAAAAGAAAGGGAGGTATCCTCCTCCCCTTTATGACTTTGGAACACCTGTTAGTTTATGCAGTATAAGAAGCTGATAAGCGTTACAAACTAATAATGGAAATAACATTAAATAAAGCCAATCTTCATTGTTAATACGCAATGCTGGAAACCACTCAATAACCGTTACGACAACCATAAAAAATAATGCTGGTACAAACGCCCCTTTATTCGTTTGTGCACTTTTTATATAAGCAACAATAAGCCCGACAATCAAAATAAATAAAGCGACTAGTATGTAACTGACAATAGACTCCCCTTCCACAGCAAACACTTGATAGCGGAAATATACTAAATCGAAAAGCACAAACAAAATTAGCACAACTTGTACTGAGTTCCAAAGAGAGTCAGAACGAAAGATCCCAAGTCCAAAGCGATGAATGGTTAAATAGGCGAAAAACCCCATTTGACTAATGACACTAAAAATAAAGCCAACACCAATGTGCCACACTAACACCGCAATAATTTCCAATACGTCCGATCGTAAAAACAGTTTCTCGTATTCACTCCAGTTAAGTATAATCCCTATAATCGCTGTTGTTATTCCTCCAATAGCTAATGTTGTTAAAAATAAACGCACCCATTTACGGCTGTTCACAGCTTCATCCTGGTTACTAAAATCTATAAAAACGACTCATCGCGATGGAACCAGCAAAACAGCTTGCCGCTCAGGGAACACCTGAGTTCCATCAGGAAGGGAAATTCCCTTGTCATTCACCTATTGTAAAAGACACCCCGTGGCTCGCTGTCAGCGACGGCATCTGTCGTGCACCATTCCTTCCATCGGTCAGTACACGACAACGATTTTAGCAACCAGGTCTACACCTCCCTTAGTTGAATTTGATACTGATTCATCCAGCAGAATTTGTGCAAGATGTTCCATAACGACCATTCATGTTCTTGTTTGAAATTTTCGATTTTTTGTAACATCATGATTAAATATTGGCGTTGTTTCTTGCCGCTTTTCGATTGCTTGTAGGATTCTTCCATCGACCCTAACACGGCAATCAAATGACGCTTCACTTTCGTTTTTATGATGTCCATGAGTTCTTTTGGCAATCGTTCCTGATGCCCTAACCCCCGTCTGCCAATCACCAAAGCGGCACTTTCATGAACGGATAACCCATACTTTTTCATATAACTGATTCGAGCGCAAATCTTTCCATTCTTCGTTCGT
>NZ_QCWL01000001.1:330949-386792 GCF_003064505.1 Geobacillus sp. LYN3
GTAAAAGTTTTGTTTTCCGCCAAAAATCACACGTGGAATCGTCCCTTGGTCGAGATGGTGCTTTAGCTCATCTTCTTTCGATTTCCATTTTTCTAATCGTCGGTGTAATCCGTCTAAACACGTTTGAAGATCGACTTTTTTCGGTGTTTTTCTTCCATGTTGGTAGTCATCGATTTTCTTTTCGGTTTTTTCGATTTTCGCCTGCACATCCTCTAAGCGCATTGGAAGCAACTCACGTTGGGAAGAAATCAACGATTGTGCAAGCAAGACCGCATCTTCGGCATACCGTTTGTTGAGCTGAAATTGGCGCAGAAGGTGCTGGATGAGGTCTTTGGCGTTCCCTCCCTCCAGCAAACGGTTGAACGCGTATCGCTTCGCGGAACCAAAGACGCGCATCAACTCATCTAATGAGCGAAGGTGTGTTTCATCATTGGAAACAATTTTCATCACCCGAACCGTTTTCATCCCCTTGCCTTCCCCCTTGTTTGGATCCTTAAGAACATATATTCGCTAAATCTTCTTCCTTTCCTTTTTACATGAGGAAGGGGAGATGATTTTTTATCATCAGACAGGAGACGATAGAAAAGATGGAGAACATCTGCCTCTTTACGTCCAATAGCAGGAGATATTTACATGATTTTATAGATGTTTAACAGACTGCTTATACCTCCATTATTCTCAACATGATTCGATTCGCTTTAAATTTTATCAACGACTTAGGAATAAAGCAAATGCATATTTTTTTGACAGAAATTCATATTAAGGGTAAGGGATTTTTGCAGAAAGGAGCTTATTTACACATGAAAAAAAGCGCATTGCTCCTATTATTTAGTTATTTCCTTATCCTTAGCTCTTGTGCTCCTCAAGAAATTAGCCCACCCCCCCCGGATTACGATCAAACGAAAAAAATGGTCGTTGATATTTTAAAAACAGATGAGGGGAAAAAGGCTATTCAGGAAATTATGACGGATGAAAAAGTGAAACAACAATTAGTAATGGAGCAAACCGTTGTCAAAGAAACACTCGAACAAGTGTTAACGTCGGAAAAAGGAATAAAATTTTGGGAAAAAGCACTGCAAGATCCAAAGTTTGCAGAAAGCTTTGCAAAAAGTTTAAAAACAGGGCAAGAAAAAACGATCAAAGCGTTAATGAAAGACCCTGAATATCAAGGGATGATGATAGATATTTTAAAAAATCCAGAAATGGAAAAAGCGATGATGGACGTGCTAAAAAGTAAAGAATTTCGCAAGCACCTTCAACAAGTCATAACAGAAACGCTGAATAGTCCATTATTCCAGGCAAAAATTCAAGACATATTAATAAAATCCGCTGAAAACATTCAGCAGGAAACAAAAAAACAAAATGAAAATCAAGAGGGAGGAGAAGGAGAGGAAAGCGGCGGCGATCAGCAAGGGCAAGGAGGAAGTTAAAAAGGAGCTATCTCCGAGCGAGATATGCTCCTTTTTTCTTTAACACTTTTCAATAATTTTTCGCGCAATGTCCATATATATTTTCCCAATAGGATGATCTTCCGCATAAACAGATGGAGCGAAATCCTCATCGTTCCAATCTGGTTGTTGGAGTGGCAGCTGCCCTAAAAGCTCCGTTTGCAACTCTTTCGCAAGCTTTTCGCCGCCGCCTTTGCCGAATACATATTCTCTTTCGCCTGTTTTGCGGCTTTCAAAATAGGACATATTTTCAATCACACCGATGATTTCGTGTTCCGTGCGAAGCGCCATTGCACCTGCGCGCGCCGCGACAAACGCCGCTGTCGGATGCGGGGTAGTAACAATGATTTCTTTACACGAAGGCAACATGGTATGTACATCTAACGCAACGTCCCCCGTTCCCGGAGGCAAATCTAATAATAAATAATCTAAGTCGCCCCATTCGACTTCTTTGAAAAAGTTGTTTAACATTTTTCCTAACATTGGACCGCGCCAAATAACAGGAGCGTTATCTTCGACGAAAAAGGCCATGGAAATAACTTTTACGCCGAATCGTTCAACCGGAATAATTTTATCGCCGCGCACGGTTGGTCGTTCGACAATGCCCATCATATCCGGAACACTAAACCCATAAATATCGGCATCAATCAGCCCTACTTTTTTCCCAAGACGAGCGAGAGAAACAGCAAGGTTCACGGAAACGGTCGATTTTCCAACGCCGCCTTTTCCGCTAGCAATCGCAATGTATGTCGTTTTCGATGTTTCCCCTTGATATTTTGCTACTACTTCTTCAGGGAGCTGCGCAAATCGCAAACCGACCGAAGCAGCGCCAGCATCTTTTAGTAGCTGAACAATCGTTGTTTGGATGCGAAGCTGCTCGGCTGTCCCTGTTTTTGCTAATGCGATTTTGACGCTGACGTGCTTTTTATCTTCCTTGATTTTAATTTCTTGAATCGCATTTGTTTCTTTAAACGTCTTGTTTAAAAATGGGTCTTTTATATTTTCTAACAATCCTCTTACATCATTTTCTGTGAGCATCGGCCATCACCAATCCTTATGTATGTATTCCCTTTCATACTTTTACTATAACATATATAACCATTGCGTATCTATCGTGTAAAAAAAAGGAATCCTCCCTATTCAGGAGGATTTTTTTCATTCGAAAAATATCGCAGTACCCCTTTATATATCGATGCCGCTAGCTTCGTTTGATAACGATCAGAAGCTAAAAGTTCCCGTTCCTCTGGATTAGATAAAAACCCCACTTCGACAAGCGCACCTGGTTTTTTCGCATATTTCAACAAATAAACGGTATCGATTATTTTGGCAGTACGATTTGTATTTTCAAGATTGCGCCGCAATTCCGCTTGGATAAACTTAGCGATCCGTTCATTTTCGATCAGCGAGCCGTAATAAAACGTTTGCGCCCCACGCCAACGCGGAGAGGGAATGGCATTAAGATGGATACTAATAAATAAATCTGCCTCCGATTTATTAATCAACGCAACACGTTTTCGTAAATCTTCCGCCTTTCGACGGCTATAGCCACGTGTGTCTTTATCGGCAAGGTCGCTGTCCGTTTCCCTTGTCATCAACACGAGCGCACCTTGCTGCTGCAAGTAGTCTCGCAATTTCTCCGCCACTTTCAGCGTCACTTCTTCTTCTACCACATCACCGCCGACAGCTCCTCCGTCCGGCCCGCCATGACCAGGATCTAAAATGATAATCCTTCCAGAGAGAGGGAGGTTCCACGATTTAGTTGAAGTCGTATTCGCAAAGATATATTGGAAAAGAACAATAACAATAATGGAAATAATGAGAGCACCCAACCATTTTACTTTCATTGTTTCTCCTCCTGCGTTTCCCCTTCTCTATCTTATATGGGACAAGAGGCAAAAATAGAACTTTTTAGTGAAGTTTCAGTCGTCGACGTTTTTTTCCTCTTTCAAATCCTTCCGTCCACCAATAAACAACGTAATGTTCACAGGCATAATAAAGCGACTCATTGGCTAAACCATCATCAATGTTTCCCCAAAAGCAAAGAAAATCAAATAATGTATCAATGAAATATTTTTCTTCTTGCGCGCACCGTCGTCTTACACTTTCTGCTGGTTCTCCATAGTAACCGAATCGACTGTAGTTCGCACCAAGTAAATACGCTTCAATAGCGATATCGATACATCCTTCTTCAATGACGGATGGGAATGCACGGTACATTGGATAAAAAGGACTAAAATGCTTGATCGCCTTTGTTTTCAGCTTTTCGAAAGACAACTCACGCAACATTTTTCGTTCATATAACATTTGTTTTTCCTGCTTCTTTTCTTTAAATGAAGTGATCACACTCATGTTCTTTCACACCCCTTTAGGATGTAGTTTTTAACGATTCATCCTAAACATGCGTGAATAAAAAAAGAGGGAGAAAAGAAAAAAATCCCAGCCGATATCGGCTGGGATTTTTGGAAAAATACCATTAACGTTTTGAGAACTGTGGAGCGCGACGAGCACCTTTAAGACCGTATTTTTTGCGTTCTTTCACACGAGCATCGCGTGTTAATAAACCTGCGCGTTTTAATACTGGACGGTAATCTGGATCTACTTGCAATAACGCACGAGCGATTCCATGGCGAATCGCGCCTGCTTGGCCAGAGAATCCGCCGCCTTTTACGTTTACTAACACATCGTAATTTCCTAACGTTTCTGTTAATACTAACGGTTGTTTCACAACTTCGATCAACGCTTCCGATGGAATATAGTCACGAATGTCACGATCGTTAATCACAATGCGTCCGTCGCCTGGAACGAGGCGCACACGTGCGACAGAGCTTTTACGACGGCCTGTGCCATAATATTGTACTTGTGCCAAAATAAAGCCCTCCTTCTATTGATTATCCGCGAAGTTCATAAACTTCTGGTTTTTGTGCTTGATGTGGGTGTTCGCTTCCACGATATACGTGCAATTTTTTAAACATTTGACGACCTAAGCGGCCTTTTGGAAGCATTCCGCGTATAGCTCTTTCAAGCATTTGCTCTGGATAATTTGTACGCATTTCTAACGCCGTTCTTACTTTTAATCCACCTGGATGCAAGCTATGACGATAGTATAGTTTCTTTGTTAATTTCTTTCCAGTTAGTTCAATTTTCTCAGCATTGATAATGATGACATGATCACCACAATCCACATGTGGTGTGAATGTTGGTTTATGTTTGCCACGCAAAATGGCTGCTACTTCACTTGCAAGGCGTCCTAACGTTTTACCAGCAGCGTCGACAACGTACCATTTACGTTCTACTTCATTCGGCTTCGCCATATAAGTTGTACGCATACTTTTCCCTCCTAAATAAAAAATCAACGAACATCATCTATTTATCTCAACACGATTACTTTCCGGGGCTAATCGTGGAAAAATACATACCATATGATATAATATCTCTTTAGCATATCAATGTCAAGAAAATGTTACACCAGGACTAGTTGTCATAATATACTTTCCATAAATATAATCCTTGCGGTGGAGCCGTTTTGCCAGCAAACTGGCGATCTTTTGCCTCAAAAGCGTGTGAGATGCTATCTATACTCCGTTTTCCTTGCCCAACTTCCAAAATCGTTCCAACGATAATCCGCACCATATTATATAAAAACCCGTTGCCAATAAAGCAAAACTCCAATAAATCATCATGCATCGCCATATCTGCTTTATAAATCGTGCGTACACGATCATCAACATCCGTCTTTGCTGAACAAAAGCTAGTAAAGTCATGCGTGCCCTCTATAAGTCGCAATGCATGTCTCATCGCTTCCATATCAAGTGGATAAGGGTAATGATAGCAATAATTACGTAAAAATACGTCACGTTCTTGGGCAATTCGTACTTTATATCGATATTCTTTTGCTTTGGCACTAAAACGCGCATGAAAAGAAGGATCTGCTTCTTGTACATCTTTAATCACTATATCATCCGGTAACTGGGCATTTAATGCTTTTTTCCATTGATCTGGAGAAAGCGATAAGAACGTATCGAAATGAATTACTTGCCCGTATGCATGAACACCCGCATCTGTCCTTCCTGAAGCAGTAACACGAATCGCTTTCCCTTTATGCATTTGTTCGAGCACTCGTTCTAACTCGCCTTGCACCGTTCGTTTGCCAGGCTGAATTTGGTAACCGAAAAAATGTGTACCGTCATAGGAAAGCGTGCATTTGATCCGTTTACTCATTTTTCTCACCCTGTTATGAGCGTAGTATAAACAAAACAACTGCTAATAATAACACTGCCGCTAAAAAAGCTGTATCTGTCCATTTCCATACAAGCAGGCGAAATTTCGTCCTTCCCTCGCCGCCGCGGTAACCGCGTGCCTCCATCGCGGTCGCCAATTCTTCGGCACGTTTAAACGAACTGATAAACAATGGAACAAGCAAGGAGACGATTGCCTTGATTCTTTCAGAAAACGGCCCCCCTGTAAAGTCGACACCGCGTGCGGTTTGTGCTTTTATAATTTTCTCCGTCTCTTCCATTAACGTCGGGATAAAGCGAAGCGAAATAGACATCATTAGCGCCAGTTCATGGACAGGGACGCGCATTTTCTTCAACGGCGCCAGTAGGCTTTCCACTCCGTCAGTCACTTCGATCGGGGTGGTTGTTAAGGTTAATAAAGTAGTAATAATAATGAGCAGCAGAAAACGCAGCGAAATAAAAATTCCTTGCTTGACGCCGCCTTCGTAAATCGAAAAGGAACCAATTTGGTACAGCACATCTCCTTCTTTTGTCATAAAGACATGCAGCAAAAAAGTAAAGACGATAACCCATATAATCGGTTTTAAACCTTTAATCACAAACGATAACGGAATGCGCGATAATGCTAAAAGACTAAACGTAAATATCGTTAAAACAGCATAAGTAGCACTATTATTCGCTAGAAAAACAATGAATACGTATATAAAGATGATTAGCAGTTTCGCGCGCGGATCCATGCGGTGAATCACGGAATCGCCTGGTACATATTTGCCGATAATCATGCTATTCATCATGGGCGTTCACCTTGGAAAATAATTTTTGAATGGCGTCTACGGTCTGCTCGATCGTCAAACACGGAGACGGCACGGTGATCCCTAACTTTTTCTCCAATTCTTTTTTTAGCCGCACTGTCTCCGGTACATTGAGCCCAATTTCCGCCAAAGAATCGCTATCTTGAAAAATTTGCTGTGGTGTCCCCGTTTTCCACACTGTTCCTTTATGCATGACAATCATATAATCTGCGTATGCGGCAGCATCTTCCATACTATGAGTAACTAACACAGTCGTCAGCTGTTTTTCACGATGAAGGCGATAAAACATTTCCATAATTTCTTTGCGGCCGCGTGGATCTAAGCCAGCAGTTGGTTCGTCTAACACAATCACATCAGGTTCCATCGCAAGCACTCCGGCAATCGCAACACGGCGCATTTGCCCGCCGCTTAAATCGAATGGTGATTTGGTTAGTACGTCTTCTGAAAGCCCGACTAACTTAATAAGCTCCTTTGCTTTCTTTTTTGCTTCCTCCTCAGAAACGCCGAAATTCATTGGTCCGAAACATATATCTTTCTCCACCGTTTCCTCAAACAGTTGATGTTCCGGAAATTGAAAGACAATGCCAACTTTTTTGCGGAGCGGTTTTAAGTCCGTTTGTCGTTTTTTATTCGTAATCGTTTGATTTCCTATCATCACTGTTCCGCTTGTCGGCTGAAGCAAACCGTTTAGATGCTGAAGCAGCGTTGATTTTCCTGAACCAGTATGGCCGATAACCGCCACATAAGAGCCGCTTTCAATCATGATGTCTACATCGTACAACGCTCGGCGGGCAAACGGTGAGTTGGCATTATATACATGCTCTACCTTTTGGAATATAATGTCCATAATTCTTCTACCAACTCCTCTATCGTAAAGTAGCTTGAAGATAGCGGGATTCCGCACTGCTTCAGCCGGTCTCTTACTTTTACCGCAAACGGCAAATCTAAACCAATTCGTTCTAGTTTTGTCCCAAGCGCAAAAATTTGTTTCGGCGTTCCTTCTGCCATGATTTCTCCCCTATTCATAACAATAACGCGATCGGCCTTAGCGACTTCCTCTAAATCATGGGTAATGGACAATACAGTGATACGTTGCTTTTTGTTTAAATCACGGACCGTGTCTAATACTTCCTGCCTTCCTTTCGGATCTAGCATCGATGTTGCCTCATCTAAAATGATGAGATCTGGCCGCAATGCAAGGATGCCTGCAATTGCAACACGTTGTTTTTGACCACCAGAAAGGTGATGCGGTTCATGATGCAAAAACTCTTCCATACGAACTAGCTGTATAGCTTCATGCACTCTTTTGACCATTTCATCGCGAGGAATTCCATTATTTTCAAGAGCAAAAGCGACATCATCTTCTACCGTTGTTCCAACAAACTGGTTATCGGGATTTTGAAATACCATGCCAACACGGCGACGAATCTCCCAAACCGTCTGTTCATCGAGTACAGTGTGAAATAGTTTAATCACACCGCTTTCCGGTCTTAACAACCCGATAAGCAATTTAGCGATCGTTGATTTTCCTGAACCGTTATGACCGACAATCGCTAGCCATTCCCCGCGTTTCACTTGAAAGGTAACGTTTTGTACCGCGTAATCTGATTGATTCGGATATCGAAAGTATAGTTTTTCTACGGATAAAATGGTTTCTTCCATCATTTCTTCCCCTTGTCTCTGACATTCTCATCTCTACTCTACTAAAAAAGGGCAAATAAAAAAAGGGCATAGATCCAGTTCAAAACAAACTGTCTCGCCCTTGTTAGCCAACCGAATCGTTTTATACTAACTCGATAATCACCATTGGTGCCCCATCACCACGACGAGGACCAAGTTTCATAATACGAGTGTAACCGCCTTGGCGATCTTGGTAACGCGGTGCAATGTCGCTAAATAGCTTTTGAAGTGCATCTTGACCTGTTTCGCTATTTGCTACTTCTTTACGGATAAATGCAGCAGCTTGACGGCGTGCATGCAAATCACCGCGTTTACCAAGCGTAATCATTTTTTCAACAACAGAACGCAATTCTTTTGCGCGCGCCTCTGTTGTTTCAATACGCTCATTAATGATTAAATCTGTTGCTAAATCACGAAGCAATGCTTTGCGTTGAGCGCTTGTACGTCCTAATTTTCTGTATGACATGAAGTGTCCCCTCCTTTTTAGCATTTTCACTACAAATCTCATTTCAGAAATGATACTTTATACGATCACGTCTATTTTTAGAAACGTAAGCGTTCATGTATCTAGTAACATGAAAATACTAGTTAAACAAACGTTAACTAGTCATCTTTACGCAAACTGAGACCGAGTTCAGCAAGCTTTGCTTTTACTTCTTCGAGAGATTTGCGACCGAGATTGCGCACTTTCATCATATCTTCTTCCGTTTTTTGCGTAAGCTCTTGAACGGTGTTAATACCAGCACGTTTTAAACAGTTGTAGGAACGAACAGAAAGATCAAGTTCTTCAATTGTCATTTCGAGCACTTTTTCTTTTTGATCTTCCTCTTTTTCTACCATGATTTCGGCATTTTGTGCTTCGTCTGTTAGGCTAACGAAAATATTTAAGTGCTCGGTCAAAATTTTTGCGCCGAGAGCAATCGCTTCTTTTGGTCCAATGCTCCCATCTGTCCACACATCTATCGTTAACTTATCATAGTCTGTCACTTGACCGACACGCGTATTTTCTACTTGATAAGAAACGCGTGAAACCGGTGTATAAATCGAATCGATAGGGATAACGCCTATTGGCTGATCCTCGCGTTTATTGGCCTCAGCTGGAACATACCCACGCCCTCGTTTTGCTGTCATTCTCATGCGTAAGCGCCCGCCTTCTGCTAACGTAGCAATATGAAGGTCCGGGTTTAAAATTTCTACATCGCTGTCGTGAGTAATATCAGCAGCTGTGACAACTCCTTCGCCCTGTGCATCAATTTCCAACGTTTTTTCTTCGTCAGAATAAATTTTCAACGCTAATTTTTTTATATTTAAAATAATTGCTGTCACATCTTCTACGACGCCATCAATCGTTGAGAACTCATGCAGCACACCATCTATTTGAACCGATGTCACAGCAGCACCAGGGAGTGAAGACAATAGGATACGACGTAAGGAGTTACCCAAAGTTGTACCATATCCACGCTCAAGCGGTTCGACAACGAATTTGCCATATTTGGCATCTTCGCTGATTTCAACCGTTTCGATTCTCGGTTTTTCAATTTCGATCATTAGTTATTATACCCTCCTTCAAAACGTCGAAACCCCGACCAAACGATAAACGCCTAATCGAAATTCCCCCATGAATAAGTTCCCAAATGTGCGAATGGCTGAGCAAAACTTCCCTGTAATTTAATACTTATCATATCCCATTATTGACAAGGATACAAATTCTATACAGGGGTATTACACACGGCGACGTTTTGGCGGACGGCATCCATTGTGCGGTATAGGAGTTACGTCTTTAATTGCTGTAATTTCTAATCCAGCTGCTTGTAATGCACGAATCGCTGCCTCACGACCAGCACCAGGGCCTTTTACATTTACTTCTACTGTTTTCATTCCATGTTCCATGGAGGCTTTTGCAGCTGCTTCTGCTGCCATTTGTGCCGCAAACGGCGTCGATTTACGAGAGCCTTTAAAACCTAATGCTCCAGCACTTGACCAAGCAATCGTGTTACCGTGAACGTCAGTAATTGTTACGATCGTATTGTTAAATGTTGAACGGATATGCGCAATACCAGTCTCAATATTTTTTCTTACACGGCGTTTGCGTGTATTTGTTTTACGTGCCATTCGTGGAATTACCTCCTTTGCTTAATTATTTTTTCTTGTTTGCTACTGTACGGCGTGGACCTTTACGTGTACGAGCATTGTTTTTCGTATTTTGACCGCGAACTGGCAAGCCGCGACGATGACGAATACCGCGATAGCATCCGATTTCGATTAAACGTTTGATATTTAGCGATACTTCGCGACGAAGATCTCCTTCTACTTTCAAACGACCAACGATTTCACGAATTCTTCCTAGTTCTTCTTCTGTCAAATCACGAACGCGTGTATCTTCGGAAACGCCAGCCTCCGCTAAGATTTTTTTAGCAGTAGATTTACCGATTCCGTAGATATATGTTAACGAAATGACTACACGTTTGTCACGAGGAATATCTACACCTGCAATACGTGCCATACTATACACCTCCTTAAAGATTACCCTTGTCTTTGTTTATGTTTTGGATTTTCGCAAATTACCATAACTTTGCCACGTCTACGAATAACTTTGCATTTTTCGCAAATAGGTTTTACAGATGGTCTTACTTTCATGTCCTTTAACCTCCTTATTGATGCGGAGTCCTTTATTTATAGCGGTACGTGATCCGACCGCGAGTCAAATCATACGGAGATAATTCTACCGTAACTTTATCTCCTGGTAAAATTCGAATGAAGTGCATGCGAATTTTGCCAGAAACGTGTGCCAATACCGTATGACCGTTTTCTAATTCCACACGGAACATGGCATTGGGCAATGTTTCGACAACGGTGCCTTCCACTTCAATTACATCGTCTTTAGCCATCGAACGGCTCTCCCTCCTTCGAATGAGTAACATAGTGTTAGGAAAAAACCGAACGCATACTATATCTACGAATTGCTACACGACCAGTCTCCATCATGATTATATTAGAGAGTTGTTAAAATTTCATAGCCATTTTCTGTAATGGCAATCGTATGCTCAAAATGAGCACACATCTTTCCATCTACTGTAACGACCGTCCAGTTATCGGCAAGTGTTTTAACATAACGGCTTCCCGCATTTACCATCGGTTCAATACATAGCGTCATTCCTGGTTTCAAACGTGGCCCTTTATTTGGCGGACCATAATGCGGTATTTGTGGGTCTTCATGTAAGTTTTGACCAATTCCGTGCCCAACATACTCGCGGACAATCGAAAAATGATGGGATTCGACGTACGTTTGTATAGCATGGGAAATATTAGACAAACGGGCACCTGGTTTTGCTTCTTCTAATCCTATATATAAGGATTTTTCCGTTACTTCAAGAAGTTTTTTCGTTTCTTCCGCAATTTCCCCAACAGGATACGTCCATGCAGAGTCGGCATGATAACCATTATATTGGGCCCCGACATCAATGCTAATAATATCGCCTTCTTTTAACACCCGGTCACCAGGAATACCGTGAACGAGTTCTTCATTTACCGAAGCGCAAATGCTGCCAGGGAATCCGTTGTATCCTTTAAACGAAGGAATTGCCCCATGTTTCCGTATAACTGCTTCAGCAATCGCATCCAACTCTTTTGTCGTAATTCCAGGACGAATATGTTTTTCTAACTCTTGGCGAGTCAAAGCAACAATTTTTCCTGCCTCACGCATGATTTCAATTTCACGCGGAGTTTTGCAAATAATCATTATTGTAATCCCCCAAGAAGTTCACGAATGTCCGCAAATACTTTTTCAATGTCCTGTTGTCCGTTAATATGGCGTAAATACCCTTTCTTTTCATAAAACTCAAGCAATGGCTGCGTTTGTTTTATATTGACTTCGAGACGGTTTGCTACCGTTTCCTCATTGTCATCTGCACGTTGGTACAGTTCACCGCCACATTTGTCACAAACACCAGACTTTGCTGGTGGGTTAAACACGAGGTGGTACGTTGCACCACAGTTTTTACAAATTCTTCTTCCAGTTAACCGCTCCATTAAAATATCTTTGTCGACTTGAATATGGATGACATAGTCGATCGAACGATTTAATTCCGCTAGAATGTTTTCTAATGCTTCCGCTTGAGCAACGGTCCGCGGAAACCCATCTAGCAAAAACCCTTTTTGGCAGTCATCTTTGCTTAAACGCTCGCGAACGATCCCAATCGTCACTTCATCAGGAACTAGATCGCCGCGGTCCATATACTCTTTCGCTCGCAGTCCTAATGGCGTCCCTTCTTTAATGGCAGCACGAAACATGTCGCCAGTCGAAATATGCGGAATCCCATATGTTTCAACGATTTTCTCCGCTTGAGTACCTTTCCCAGCGCCCGGCAATCCCATTAGTACTAAATTCATCCTCGCTCCCCCTCAGCTCTATAGAGGTTAGGGTACCCCTGACCTCTTTATTTAATAAAACCACGATAGTGACGTTTTACAAGCTGACTTTCAAGTTGTTTCATTGTCTCAAGTGCAACACCGACAACAATGAGCAAACTTGTTCCACCGATTTGAGCGGAAGGCGGCAATTTAGCAAATTCCACAAAGAAAACAGGAAGAATTGCAATAGCCGCTAAAAATAGCGAACCGACGAAAGTAAGCCGGTAAAGAATTTTCGTTACATATTCCTGTGTATTCTTTCCTGGACGTATTCCTGGGATGTAACCACCTTGTTTTTTCAGGTTGTCCGCCATCTGTTCCGGATTGACTTGGACAAATGCATAGAAATACGTAAACGCAATAATTAATAGAACATAAATAACCATGCCAACTGGATGTGTATAATCGAATGTTTTCCGAATCCACAATGTTACATCATTCGAACCAAAAAACGATGCAATTGTTGGTGGAGCAACAAGAAACGACACAGCAAAAATAACTGGAATCACTCCCGCTGGATTTACTTTCAGCGGCAAGTGAGTAGAATGCCCGCCAACTGGGCTGCGTCCTTCCAGTCGTTTTGCATATTGAATCGGAATTTTCCGGAATGCTTGTTGAATGTAAATAACGCCAACGATAACAACAACTACCGCTAACGCAACAAGCAGAAGCTTAACAATTCGTAAGAACAAATCTTCGCCGACGTTTTCAAATTGTTGAGCATAAATTTGGTTTAACACGGCAGGGATACCGGAGACAATCCCGGCAAAAATAATGATCGAAATGCCGTTTCCAACACCTTTAGCAGTAATTTGTTCTCCAAGCCACATTAGAAATGCAGTTCCGGCTGTTAACACCGTTGCAATTAACAGGTATGTTGGTATTCCAGGATTTTTAATGAGCGCTCCTGAAGCCAAGTTATTAAAACCGTATGACATTCCGAGCGCCTGAATAAAACCTAAAACGACCGTAAAATAGCGGGTAAACTGAGCTAATTTACGTCGTCCAACCTCACCTTGCTTTGACCACTCCGTAAATTTAGGAACAACATCCATCTGCAAAAGCTGCACGATGATGGATGCTGTAATATACGGCATGACGCCCATCGCAAAAATGGAAAAGTTTTGTAATGCCCCGCCGCCGAATATGTTCAGAACACCGAAAGCGTTCATTTGGTCTTGCACTTTTAATACATCCGCATTCACATTCGGCACAGGAATAAATGTCCCAATTCGGAACACAACGAGCATGAGAAGAGTAAAAATAATTTTTTTTCTTATATCACCGACGCGCATAAAGTTGGAGATTGTCCGAAACATTAAATCACCTCAGTTTTACCGCCAGCAGCTTCAATCGCTTCTTTCGCAGAAGCAGAGAATTTATGAGCTTTTACCGTTAACTTTTTCTCGATTTGGCCTTTTCCTAAAATTTTCACACCTGATTTCAATTTGCTGATTACGCCAGTTTCAAGCAGCAATTCAGGCGTTACTTCTGTACCGTCTTCAAAGCGATTTAACTTATCAAGGTTGACGATCGCATATTCTTTGCGATTAATGTTGGTAAAACCGCGTTTTGGAAGACGACGGAATAAAGGAGTTTGACCACCTTCAAAACCGAGGCGTACCCCACCGCCAGAGCGTGCATTTTGACCTTTTTGACCTCTACCAGACGTTTTACCTTTACCAGAACCGATACCACGGCCCACACGAGTGCGTTCTTTGCGGGAACCTGGTGCTGGTTGTAATTCATGAAGTTTCATCGCGAAGCACCTCCTTATGATCATTATTCTTCAATTTCTTTTACTTTGACAAGGTGAGCGACTTTGTTAATCATCCCGCGAATCGCAGGATTATCATTATGAACGACGGTTTGGTGCATTTTGCGTAAACCTAACGTTTTCACTGTGATCCGTTGATCTTCTGGACGACCGATGACGCTGCGAGTGAGGGTAATCTCCAATTTTTTTGCCATTGTATTTCCCTCCTTATCCTAACAGTTCCTCAACTGTTTTACCGCGCAATCTCGCTACATCTTCTGCACGTTTTAATTGTTTTAATCCGTCAACAGTAGCGCGCACCATGTTAATTGGCGTATTCGAACCGATAGATTTAGATAAAATGTCGCTAATACCCGCTAACTCTAGTACAGCACGAGCAGGACCACCAGCGATAACCCCTGTACCTTCGGATGCAGGTTTCAAAATGATTTTCCCTGCTCCAAAATGACCGATCACTTCGTGAGGAATCGTTGTTCCAACAATCGGTACTTCAATTAAATTTTTCTTCGCATCTTCAATCGCTTTGCGGATCGCATCAGGAACTTCTTGTGCTTTTCCTGTACCAAAACCGACATGACCGTTTTTATCGCCGACCACCACTAATGCGGAAAAGCGTAAACGACGTCCACCTTTTACTACCTTTGCAACACGGTTCACCGCTACTACGCGCTCTTCAAGTTCAAGTTTATTTGGATCGATACGACGCATCATTGTCCCTCCTTTATAATTAGAATTCTAAGCCAGCTTCGCGAGCAGCATCAGCAAGTGCTTTTACACGTCCATGATATAAATATCCGCCGCGGTCGAAAACGACCTTTTTAATTCCTTTTTCTAACGCACGTTTTGCGACTAATTCGCCAACTTTTTTTGCTGCTTCGATATTTCCAGTCGATTCTAAGTCAAATTCTTTATCTAATGTAGAAGCGCTGACAATCGTTACTGCTTTCATATCATCAATAATTTGCGCATAAATGTGTTTATTAGAACGGAACACATTTAAGCGTGGACGTTCAGCAGTTCCAAATATTTTTTTGCGAACGCGCGCATGTCTTTTTTTACGAACTGCGTTACGGTCAACTTTTGTGATCATTTATGTCACTCCTTTCATTTCGCTAAGCTGCATTATTTGCCAGTTTTACCTTCTTTAAGACGTACGACTTCGCCTTCGTAGCGAATACCTTTGCCTTTATATGGTTCAGGTGGACGCACAGCGCGAATATTCGCTGCAAGTTCGCCGACACGTTGTTTGTCTGCACCTTTTACAACGATTTTTGTTTGTGAAGGAACTTCAATTTCTAATCCTTCTTCCGGTTCAATTTCTACTGGATGAGAAAAACCGACGTTCAGTACAAGTTTTTTACCTTGTTTCGCCGCACGATAACCGACACCGACTAATTCAAGCGTTTTTTCGTAACCTTTTGATACACCTTCAACCATGTTTGCAAGCAAACTGCGAGTCGTACCATGAAGAGCACGATGGCGTTTTTCGTCGCTCGGACGAGTAACAGTGATTACATTATCTTCTACTTTAATTGTCATATCTGGATGAAAAGTGCGAGTCAATTCGCCTTTTGGTCCTTTCACTGTAACGGTATTGCCGTTAACCGTTACTGTTACACCAGACGGAATTTCAATTGGCTTTTTACCAACACGTGACATGCATAAACACCTCCATTCTTAGCAAAATGAATTACCATACGTATGCGATTACTTCGCCGCCAGTTCCTTTTTGACGTGCTTCTTTATCTGTTAAAATGCCTTGAGATGTAGAAAGGATCGCAATCCCTAAACCGTTCAATACGCGAGGCACTTCATGGGCTTTAACATAAACGCGCAAACCAGGTTTGCTGATGCGTTTCAAACCGGTAATTACACGTTCGTTATTTGGGCCGTATTTTAAGAAAATACGAAGAATGCCTTGCTTATTATCTTCAATGTATTCAACATCACGAATAAATCCTTCGCGTTTTAAAATTTCCGCGATTTCACGTTTCATTTTCGAAGCAGGCACTTCGAGCTTCTCGTGACGTACCATATTCGCATTACGAATGCGAGTGAGCATATCTGCAATTGGATCTGTCATCACCATATGTTTTACCTCCTTCCCAATTCATGGGTTTATTACCAGCTTGCTTTTTTAATGCCTGGAAGTTGACCTTTGTATGCTAATTCACGGAAACAAATACGGCAAAGTTTAAATTTGCGATAAACCGAATGCGGACGACCGCAGCGTTCGCAACGGGTGTACGCTCTTACTTTAAACTTTGGCGTACGTTTTTGTTTCGCGATCATTGATTTTTTAGCCACGATTTCGCCTCCCTTATTTTACAGATGGGATTCATTATTTTTGGAATGGCATACCGAGTAATGTTAATAGTTCACGAGCCTCTTCGTCCGTTTTCGCTGTAGTAACAATAACGATATCCATACCGCGAACTTTATTTACTTTATCGTAATCAATTTCAGGGAAAATCAATTGTTCTTTAATTCCCAACGTATAGTTACCGCGACCATCAAACGACTTTTTCGATACTCCACGGAAATCACGAACACGCGGAAGAGATACAGAAATAAGTTTGTCTAAGAAATCATACATGCGTTCTCCACGCAATGTCACTTTCGCACCGATTGGCATTCCAGCGCGAAGACGGAATCCAGCGATTGATTTTTTCGCACGAGTTACAACCGGTTTTTGACCAGCGATTAATGTTAATTCTTCTACAGCACTATCAAGTGCTTTTGGATTTTGTACCGCATCACCAACACCCATGTTGATGACGATTTTTTCGATTTTTGGAACTTGCATTATAGATTTATAGTTGAACTTGCTCATTAAAGCAGGAGTCACTTCTTTTAAATACTTCTCTTTTAGGCGGTTCATAAGAGTACCTCCTTTCTGACATCACAATTATTTATCTAAAATCTCACCAGATCTTTTTGCATAACGTACTTTTTTGCCATCTACAATCTTATATCCAATACGTGTTGGAAGTCCCGTTTTTGGATCTAAAGGCATTACTTTAGATACGTGAATTGGTGCCTCTTTTGTGATAATGCCGCCTTGTGGATTTGCTTGAGATGGTTTTGCGTGTTTTTTAACGATATTGACACCTTCAACAATCACACGGTTTTTCTTAGGGAATGCAGCAAGGATCACGCCTTGTTTTCCTTTATCTTTGCCGGAGATTACTTGTACTTTATCACCTTTTTTTACATGCATCGCAGTTCGCACCTCCTTAAAAGGCTTTTCCTGTCCGTTAAATTACTTCTGGAGCTAAAGAAATGATTTTCATAAAGTCTTTGTCACGTAATTCACGTGCAACAGGTCCGAAAATACGTGTGCCACGCGGGCTTTTATCATCACGAATAATGACGCAAGCATTTTCATCAAAGCGGATATAAGAACCGTCAGAGCGACGAACACCACGTTTCGTACGAACAACTACCGCTTTCACTACTTGACCTTTTTTAACAACGCCACCTGGTGTCGCTTCTTTAACTGTCGCAACGACCACATCGCCAATGTTTGCGTAGCGGCGACCAGAACCGCCTAATACTTTAATGACAAGCACTTCACGTGCGCCTGAGTTATCAGCTACTTTTAAACGAGATTCTTGTTGAATCATTGACGAAACCTCCTTTCGGAATTATATCACGATCCGAACATAGATAATGATTAAACGATAACTGCTTTTTCAACGATTTCTACTAAACGGAAACGCTTCGTTGCAGAAAGCGGGCGAGTCTCCATAATTTTTACGATATCGCCGACTTTTGCGATGTTGTTTTCATCATGCGCTTTATATTTTTTTGAATATTTCACGCGTTTGCCGTAAAGCGGATGTTTTTTGTATGTTTCAACAAGAACAGTAATGGTTTTATCCATTTTGTCGGATACAACGCGGCCTACGTACACTTTGCGTTGATTGCGCTCACTCATGTCGCAAACCTCCTCTCAAACGGTTATTTTTTTGCGTTCGCAGCAATCTCTCTTTCGCGGATAATCGTTTTCATGCGTGCAATATCTTTACGCACTTGGCGGATGCGTGCTGTGTTTTCTAATTGCCCTGTTGCCAATTGGAAGCGAAGGTTGAATAATTCTTCTTTTAACGCTTTAATTTTTTGTTCGATTTCGGCAGTGGTAAGTTCACGAATTTCTTTAGCTTTCATTTGCTTCACCACCAATTTCTTCACGTTTTACAAACTTGCATTTGATCGGAAGTTTGTGAGAAGCAAGACGCAATGCTTCACGTGCTACTTCCTCAGAAACACCGCCAACTTCAAACATTACTTTACCTGGTTTTACAACAGCTACCCAACCTTCAGGAGCACCTTTACCGGAACCCATCCGTACTTCCAATGGTTTTGCTGTATATGGTTTAGAAGGGAAAATTTTAATCCAAACTTTACCGCCACGTTTCATATAACGAGTCATCGCACGACGAGCAGCCTCGATTTGTCGGTTTGTGATCCAAGCAGATTCTAGCGCTTGCAATCCGTACTCACCGAAATGTACTTCCGTACCGCCTTTTGCGCGCCCTTTCATGCGTCCGCGATGTTCACGACGATATTTTACGCGTTTTGGCATTAACATGATTATTTTCCTCCTTCCTCAGTTTTCTTTTTTGTCGGAAGGACCTCTCCACGATAAATCCATACTTTTACACCAAGTTTTCCGTATGTTGTATCCGCTTCTGCAGTTGCATAATCGATGTCAGCGCGAAGCGTGTGGAGTGGAACAGTTCCTTCACTGTAATGTTCAGAACGTGCGATATCCGCACCGCCAAGACGACCGGATACCATCGTTTTAATCCCTTTTGCTCCTGCGCGCATTGCACGTTGAATCGCTTGTTTTTGCGCACGACGGAACGAAACGCGGTTTTCAAGTTGGCGTGCAATGTTTTCCGCAACTAGTTTCGCATCTAAGTCTGGCTTTTTGATTTCAACGATGTTAATGTGAACACGTTTGCCAGTTAATTGCGTTAATGCCTTGCGAAGCGCCTCTACTTCTGAACCACCTTTTCCGATCACCATGCCTGGTTTCGCTGTGTGAATCGTAATGTTAACGCGGTTTGCTGCACGTTCAATTTCAATGCGAGATACTGCAGCGTCTTGCAAACGTTTATTAATATACTCACGGATTTTTAGATCCTCATGTAAAAGGTCCGCATAATCTTTTTCAGCGTACCATCTAGAGTCCCAGTCACGAATAATGCCGATGCGGAGACCGACCGGATTCACCTTTTGACCCACTGATTATCCCTCCTTCTTTTCTGAAACAACGATGGTGATATGGCTTGTGCGTTTATTAATTGCGCTAGCACGACCCATTGCGCGCGGACGGAAACGTTTCAATGTTGGTCCTTCGTCAACGTATGCTTCCGTAATCACTAATTTGTTGACATCCATATCGTAGTTATGTTCAGCGTTTGCTACTGCAGATTTTAAAACTTTTTCAATAATCGGAGAAGCAGCTTTTGGTGTGTGGCGAAGAATTGCGACTGCCTCACCAACTTCTTTTCCTCGAATTAAGTCAATCACTAAACGTGCCTTACGAGGAGCAATACGGACTGTTCGTGCAACAGCTTTAGCTTGCATGTGTTGAACCTCCTCTCATTAACGTTTTGTTTTCTTATCGTCGCCAGCGTGTCCTCTGAACGTACGTGTTGGTGCGAACTCGCCAAGTTTATGTCCTACCATATCTTCTGTGATATAAACCGGTACGTGTTTGCGTCCATCGTATACGGCGATCGTGTGACCAACAAATTGTGGGAAAATAGTGGAACGACGAGACCATGTTTTAATCACTTGTTTTTGTCCTGTTTCATTTAATTTTTCAATTTTTTTCATTAAATGCTCATCACAGAATGGACCTTTTTTTAAGCTGCGACCCATAAATGAACCTCCCTTCGTGATTGCTCTACGGTTCTTAAGAACCGTAGTTCAACCCCGTTATTTTTTACGACGACGTATAATGAATTTATCCGATTTGTTTTTCTTTTTGCGTGTTTTAAAGCCAAGTGTTGGTTTACCCCAAGGAGTCATTGGAGATTTGCGTCCGATTGGTGCTTTACCTTCACCACCACCGTGTGGGTGATCAACAGGGTTCATAACCGAACCGCGAACTGTCGGGCGAATACCTAACCAACGAGCGCGACCTGCCTTACCGATCTTCACAAGCTCATGCTGCTCATTGCCTACTTCCCCAACTGTTGCACGGCAAGCACCTAAAATCATGCGGACCTCGCCAGATGCAAGACGAACAATAACGTATTTTCCTTCTTTACCAAGCACTTGCGCAGATGTACCAGCAGCGCGGACCAATTGTCCACCTTTTCCTGGTTTTAGTTCGATATTGTGCACAAACGTACCAACTGGAATATTTTCAAGCGGCAATGCGTTACCCACTTTAATATCTGCATCTGGTCCAGACATAATTTCCATGCCTACTTTTAGGTTTTTCGGCGCAATGATATAACGTTTTTCACCATCTGCATAGTGAATTAACGCAATGTTTGCAGAACGGTTTGGATCATACTCGATTGTAGCAACGCGTCCTGGAATTCCATCTTTATCACGTTTAAAGTCAATAATACGATATTGACGTTTATGACCGCCACCTTGATGACGTACCGTAATTTTTCCTTGGTTGTTGCGGCCAGCTTTTTTCTTTAATGGCGCAAGCAACGATTTTTCCGGCTGATCTGTTGTGATTTCTGAGAAGTCAAGAACTGTCATACCACGACGACCATTTGACGTCGGTTTATATTTTTTAATCGCCATGTTTGTTTCCCTCCTTCGCTTTTAAACTATACTTCGAACAATTCGATATCCTTGCTGTCTGGCGTTAACGTTACAATCGCTTTGCGGCGACGGTTTGTATAACCGCTGTAACGACCAACGCGTTTGAATTTTCCTTTATAGTTCATGATGTTTACTTTTTCTACTTTAACACCAAAAATTTTCTCTACTGCTTCTTTCACTTCTGTTTTATTCGCTTTTACATCTACTTCAAACGTATATTTTTTTTGAGCCGTTAAATTCATCGTGTTTTCCGTGATGATGGGGCGCTTAATAATATCACGAGGATCTTTCATTATGCAAGCACCTCCTCTACTTTCTCCACGGCCGCTTTCGTGATTACAAGTTTATCATGATTTAATACATCAAGAACGTTAATGCCGTTTGCTGTAACCACGGTAACGCCAGGAATATTGCGTGCAGATAATGTGAGATTTTCGTTCACATCATCAGTTACAATTAACGCTTTGCGATCAACAGAAAGGTTATTTAAGATTTTCACCATTTCTTTTGTTTTTGGAGCTTCTAATGTTAAGTTATCTAAAACAACAATGTTGTTTTCAAGAACTTTAGAAGATAACGCTGACTTAATTGCTAAGCGACGAACTTTTTTCGGCAACTTATAGCTGTAGCTGCGCGGAACAGGACCAAATACCGTACCACCACCACGCCATTGTGGAGCGCGAATAGAACCTTGACGAGCACGTCCTGTACCTTTTTGACGCCATGGTTTGCGGCCGCCGCCACTTACTTCAGCGCGATTTTTTGTTTTGTGCGTTCCTTGACGCAAAGAAGCACGTTGCATAACAACCGCTTCAAATAACACATGTTTATTTGGCTCAATGCCAAATACGGAATCGTTCAGTTCGATTTCTCCGATTGTTTCTCCGCTCTGGTTATACAATGCTACTTTTGGCATTGGATAGTTCCTCCTTTCCTAGCAAAGTATTATTTTGCTTTTGCTTTCACTGCGCTTTTAACGATGACTAATCCTTTTCTTGGACCAGGTACGTTTCCTTTAATAAGAAGAAGGTTGCGTTCTGGATCCACTTTGACAATTTTCAAGTTTTGGATGGTTACACGTTGGCCACCCATACGACCTGGCAATTCTTTTGATTTAAATACACGGTTTGGAGCAATCGCACCCATTGAACCAGGACGACGATGATAGCGAGAACCGTGTGCCATTGGCCCGCGAGATTGTCCATGACGTTTGATTGCGCCTTGGAATCCTTTCCCTTTTGAAATTCCAGTAACATCAACAATATCGCCTTCAGCGAAAATATCTACTTTGACTTCCTGACCAACTTCATATTCATCAATATTTGCGCCGCGAATTTCACGGATGAAGCGCTTAGGTGCAGTATTCGCTTTCGCAGCATGACCGATTTGCGGTTTATTGGCGCGTTTTTCGCTTATATCTTCAAAACCTAATTGAATCGCTTCGTAACCGTCTTTTTCAATTGTTTTCTTTTGCAATACCACGTTTGGAGTCGCTTCGATGACGGTTACAGGAATTAAGTCGCCGTTTTCCGCGAATACTTGCGTCATACCAATTTTTCTCCCTAAGATTCCCTTGGTCATTCGTCACACCTCCTGCTAAATTAAAGTTTAATTTCAATATCAACACCAGACGGTAAGTCAAGACGCATTAATGAATCTACCGTTTGTGGAGTAGGATTTACGATATCGATCAAACGTTTATGTGTACGCATTTCGAATTGTTCACGAGAGTCTTTATACTTGTGAACAGCACGCAAAATCGTATAAACAGTTCTTTCCGTTGGCAACGGAATCGGACCGGACACTTTTGCCCCGGAACGTTTCGCTGTTTCTACGATTTTCTCAGCGGATTGATCAAGAATTCGATGATCGTAAGCTTTTAAACGGATACGAATTTTTTCCTTTGCCATTGTTTTCCCTCCTTCTTCGCCTATTTTGAAAATAGACATTCTCCATGGAAATTTCCTGCACACTCGCCATGGCAAAGCGGCCGGGTGTGTCAGCAACCTTCCACTTCATCGCAGTCAAAGACCAACATTTGATATTATACAGATATGTAAACGAGATTGCAAGCAATTTCTTTGTTTTTCTACACACTTATTATATTATACATAGCTAATGAGCATTTTCAACTTGTCAAAAAATTGCGCAAACAAAATAAAAGCAGGTTTGCAAACGCAAACCTGCTTTTTAGTAGGGCTGATATTATTCAATAATTTCAGATACAGAACCAGCGCCTACTGTACGTCCGCCTTCACGGATCGAGAATTTTGTACCTTCTTCGATCGCGATTGGCGCGATTAATTCTACAGTCATTTCAACGTTGTCACCAGGCATAACCATTTCCACGCCTTCTGGAAGCGTGATGATGCCTGTTACGTCTGTTGTACGGAAGTAGAATTGTGGACGGTAGTTAGAGAAGAATGGAGTATGACGTCCACCTTCTTCTTTTGTTAAAACGTAAACTTGTGCTTTAAATTTTGTATGTGGTGTGATAGAGCCTGGTTTTGCCAATACTTGACCGCGTTCTACTTCATCACGAGATACCCCGCGAAGAAGCGCACCGATGTTGTCACCAGCTTCTGCTTGGTCAAGAAGTTTACGGAACATTTCTACACCAGTAACCGTTGTAGATTTTGGCTCGTCAGCAAGACCAACGATTTCTACAGCGTCACCAACTTTTAACGTACCGCGTTCAACACGGCCAGTTGCAACTGTACCACGACCAGTGATCGAGAATACGTCTTCGATTGGCATCATAAATGGTTTGTCAATTTCGCGTTGTGGAGTTGGAATGTATTCATCAACTGCATTCATAAGTTCAATAATTTTTTCTTCCCATTGTGGATCGCCTTCAAGTGCTTTTAACGCAGAACCTTTGATAACAGGTACTTCGTCGCCAGGGAAGTCATATTCAGATAATAGATCGCGAACTTCCATTTCAACTAGTTCTAGCAATTCTTCGTCGTCTACCATATCGCATTTGTTCAAGAATACAACGATGTATGGTACACCTACTTGGCGAGAAAGAAGAATGTGTTCGCGAGTTTGTGGCATTGGACCGTCAGCTGCAGACACAACAAGAATTGCGCCATCCATTTGCGCTGCGCCTGTGATCATGTTTTTCACGTAGTCAGCGTGGCCAGGGCAGTCAACGTGAGCGTAGTGGCGTTTATCAGTTTCATACTCAACGTGTGCAGTAGAGATTGTGATACCGCGTTCACGTTCTTCTGGAGCAGCATCGATTTGGTCGTATGCTTTAGCTTGCGCTTTACCTTGTTTTGCAAGAACTGTTGTAATTGCAGCAGTTAACGTAGTTTTACCATGGTCAACGTGGCCGATAGTACCAATATTGACGTGTGGTTTCGTACGTTCGAATTTCTCTTTAGCCATTATAGTATCCTCCTTAAAATTAGAATAATTAATTTTTAAATTAAAAATTAAATTTATAATTATAGAATGCCCGGGAGCAAACACTTGTCATATTTGCTCCCAAGTCTTACATAAGTATTTATAGCGAAACTGCAGACAGAAATCAATTATTCACCCTTATTTTTTTTGATGATTTCATCTGCAATGTTTTTCGGAACTTCTTCATAATGGTCAAATACCATCGTGAATGTTCCACGTCCTTGTGTGTTAGAGCGTAGCGAAGTAGCGTATCCAAACATTTCCGCTAGTGGAACCATCGCGCGAACGACTTGCGCGTTGCCGCGAGCTTCCATACCTTCTACGCGTCCTCGACGAGAAGTGATATCACCCATAATATCGCCAAGATATTCTTCAGGGATCACTACTTCGACTTTCATGATTGGCTCAAGCAACACAGGGTCACATTTAGTCGCAGCGTTTTTCAATGCTAACGAAGCTGCGATTTTGAACGCCATTTCGCTGGAGTCGACATCATGGTATGAACCATCAAATAGTTTCGCTTTAATGTCGACAACTGGGTATCCAGCAAGAACGCCATTTTGCATTGCTTCTTCAAGACCAGCTTGGACTGCTGGAACATATTCTTTCGGAACAACCCCACCGACAATCGCGTTTTCGAATTCAAATCCTTTTCCACGCTCATTTGGAGAGAATTCGATCCAAACGTGACCGTATTGACCGCGACCACCAGATTGGCGGATGAATTTCCCTTCGACTTGCGCCGATTTACGGAATGTTTCGCGATATGCAACTTGTGGCGCGCCAACGTTTGCTTCCACTTTGAATTCACGGCGCATACGGTCAACGATGATGTCTAGGTGAAGCTCACCCATACCAGAAATGATCGTTTGGCCAGTTTCCGGATCTGTATGAGCGCGGAATGTCGGGTCTTCTTCTTGTAATTTTTGCAATGCTTGACCCATTTTATCTTGATCCGCTTTCGATTTTGGCTCGATCGCCACCGAAATAACTGGTTCAGGGAACTGCATTGATTCTAGTATAACAAGGTTCTTTTCATCACATAGAGTATCGCCTGTTGTTGTATCTTTTAAACCTACAGCTGCCGCGATGTCACCGGCATATACTTTCGAAATTTCCTGACGGTGGTTCGCATGCATTTGTAGGAGACGACCGATACGTTCACGTTTACGTTTTGTCGAGTTCATGACATATGAACCAGAATCTAGTGTACCAGAGTACACACGGAAGAACGTTAACTTACCAACGTAAGGGTCAGTCATAACTTTAAACGCTAACGCTGCGAATGGAGCGTCATCGTCTGCTTCACGAACTACTTCTTCTTCTGTATCTGGAACGACCCCTTTAATTGGAGGGATGTCCACAGGAGAAGGAAGATAGTCTACAACTCCGTCAAGCAATAACTGAACCCCTTTGTTTTTAAATGCAGAACCGCAAAATACAGGGAAGAATTCCACGCTAATCGTCGCTTTACGAATCGCAGCTTTCAATTCTTCTTTTGTAATTTCTTCCCCTTCTAAATATTTCATCATAAGCTCTTCATCTAATTCCGCAACTGCTTCAATGAGCTTGTTGCGATATTCTTCCGCCATATCGCGGTAATCTTCTGGAATTTCAATGCGCTCAATATTTTTGCCAAGCTCATCATGATAATGGTACGCGCACATTTCCACAAGGTCAATAATGCCGGAGAATTGGTCCTCCGCGCCGATTGGCAATTGCACAGGATGCGCGTTTGCATGCAAGCGGTCATGAAGCGTTTTTACGGAATACAAAAAGTCCGCGCCAATTTTATCCATTTTGTTAACGAATACGATACGTGGAACCCCGTATGTAGTCGCTTGGCGCCATACTGTTTCTGTTTGCGGTTCTACACCAGATTGCGCGTCAAGAACAGTGATCGCACCGTCAAGTACACGAAGAGAACGTTCAACTTCTACCGTAAAGTCTACGTGCCCTGGTGTATCGATGATATTGATGCGATGCCCTTTCCATTGTGCTGTTGTCGCAGCAGATGTAATCGTAATCCCGCGCTCTTGTTCTTGTTCCATCCAGTCCATTTGGGAAGCACCTTCATGAGTTTCCCCAATTTTATGAATACGGCCAGTATAGAACAAGATGCGCTCTGTTGTTGTCGTCTTACCGGCGTCAATATGCGCCATAATCCCAATGTTTCGAGTGTTTTCTAAGGAGAACTCTCTTGCCATGGTGGTTATTTTCTCCTTCCTTCAAATAAGTATCATGTGATATTCGCTAATACAAAATCATAATAATAAATAATATAGGAATATAGGTGAATTGGCGGCAAGTTTCCCAGCCACCATCACCTATTCTCCCTTGTAGATTATCAATAAAGAACCGTAATTACCAACGATAATGTGCAAACGCTTTGTTTGCTTCTGCCATTTTGTGTGTATCTTCGCGTTTTTTCACAGCTGCGCCAGTGTTGTTTGCAGCGTCCATAATTTCATTCGCAAGACGCTCTTCCATCGTTCTTTCACCGCGGAGACGAGCATACTGTACTAACCAGCGAAGACCTAATGTAACGCGACGATCTGGGCGAACCTCAACAGGAACTTGATAGTTCGCACCACCAACGCGGCGTGCACGAACTTCAAGCACAGGCATTACGTTTTTCAACGCTTGCTCAAATACTTCCATTGGATCTTTACCCGTACGCTCGCGAATAATATCAAATGCTGTATAAAGAATTTTTTGCGCTTTTCCTTTTTTACCGTCAATCATAATTTTATTGATAAGACGGGTCACTAGTTTTGAATTGTAAATTGGATCTGGTAGTACGTCTCGTTTTGGAACTGGACCTCTACGTGGCATATTTTTTCCTCCTTTCAACCAAAAATCCTATTTCATATTATTTTTTCGATTCTTTTGGTTTTTTCGCACCGTATTTTGAACGACCTTGCATACGGTTCGCTACGCCTGCTGTATCTAGGGCACCACGAATAATGTGATAACGTACCCCTGGCAAGTCTTTTACACGTCCGCCGCGAATTAACACGACGCTGTGTTCTTGTAGGTTATGGCCGATACCAGGGATATAAGCCGTTACCTCAATACCGTTCGTTAAACGAACACGCGCATATTTACGAAGCGCAGAGTTTGGCTTTTTCGGTGTCATCGTGCCAACACGTGTACAAACACCGCGTTTTTGTGGAGAAGACACGTTTGTTTGTATTTTTTTGAAGCTGTTGTACCCTTTATTTAATGCAGGCGATTTTGATTTTACCACTTTTTTCTCGCGACCTTTGCGAACTAGTTGGTTAATTGTAGGCATGTTAAATTTCCTCCCTTCACATACAAACTCAAGCCCACATATCCAGGCGGTTCATTATTTATACAAAAACAAAGTTTTTGTAGTAAAAACCACAAAAACGGTTTTTAACGAATGATTGCTACAGCAGCTGCTCCTACTTGAATTTTGCATGCTTTCCCAAGTTTTTTCATGGAATCCACTTTCGTAACTGGAACGTTCGCTTCTTTTGCCGCTTCCATCACTTTATCGATAATGGATGGATCAGCATCTTCCGCAACGATAACTTCCAGTGCCTTTCCTTCTTTCAGAGCTCTTACTGTTTGCTTTGTTCCTACAACAATTTTTCCAGCCTGCAATACTTTTTCATAAGACATGTAACATATCCTCCAAAGTACCAGGTTTTCGGAACACCTTTATTAGACTATCACTTTCATAAGACATTGTCAACTATATTTTTAAGTAATTTGCTACCAGCAAAGGAATCGTCCTTTGCTGGTAACAACCAATTATTTAGAAGTAACCGCGTCCTCATTTGCTTCTTTCTTAATTACCGGTTTTACTTTACGATAGCGCGCCATTCCAGTTCCTGCTGGGACAAGCTTACCGATAATAACATTTTCTTTTAAGCCGAGCAACTCATCCCGTTTTCCTTTGATCGCCGCATCGGTTAAAACGCGTGTCGTTTCTTGGAACGATGCCGCTGATAAGAACGAATCAGTTTCTAGCGATGCTTTTGTAATACCAAGCAATACTGGGCGAGCCGTTGCTGGACGTTTTCCTTCAAGAAGCGCTTTTTCGTTCACGTCCGTAAATTGATGCACATCTAATAACGTTCCAGGCAGGACATCTGTATCCCCCGCATCAATGACGCGCACTTTACGAAGCATTTGACGGACCATTACTTCGATATGTTTATCGCTAATTTCTACCCCTTGCATTCTATATACCTTTTGTACTTCACGCAATAAATATTCTTGAACGGACGTAACATCCCTTACTTTTAATAATTGTTTTGGATCAATGGATCCTTCAGTAAGTTCTTGACCACGCTCTACTTGTTGTCCTTCCTCTACTTTTAATCTTGCGTTATAAGGAGCAATGTAAGAGCGTGTCTCGACCTCGCCTTTTACGACAATTTCATATTGACGATCACGCGTTTGGCTAATCGAAGTGACGATTCCGTCAATTTCAGAAATAACCGCTTGCCCTTTCGGATTACGTGCTTCAAACAGCTCTTGAACACGCGGCAAACCTTGGGTGATATCGTCGCCGGCAACACCGCCTGTGTGGAACGTACGCATCGTTAACTGCGTACCAGGTTCACCGATCGATTGCGCAGCGATAATACCGACCGCTTCGCCAACTTCCACATCCGCACCTGTCGCCAAGTTACGACCGTAACATTTTTTACATACACCGTGTCGTGTATTGCATGTAAAGGCAGAGCGGATCCATACTTCTTCAATGCCTGCTTTAATAATCGCGTTCGCAATATCTTCGGTGATCATTTCGTCTTTGCGAACGAGTATTTCGCCTGTTTCCGGATGTTTCACCGTTTTTTGCGCATAACGGCCAACAAGACGCTCTTCTAGTTTGACAATGACTTCCGTACCGTCCGTTAATGCTCTTGCAAGAATACCACGGTCCGTACCGCAATCCTCTTCACGAACAATGACATCTTGCGCCACATCGACAAGACGTCTTGTGAGATAACCGGAGTCTGCTGTTTTTAGTGCGGTATCAGCAAGCCCTTTGCGCGCTCCATGTGTAGAAATAAAGTATTCCAATACCGTTAATCCTTCACGGAACGAAGATTTGATCGGCAATTCGATGATGCGTCCCGCTGGGTTTGCCATGAGACCGCGCATTCCGGCAAGCTGCGTAAAGTTTGATGCGTTACCGCGAGCTCCAGAATCGCTCATCATAAAGATTGGGTTGCGTTTATCGAGCGATTTCATCAGCCTGTCTTGAATTTTGTCTTTCGCTTCGCTCCAAATCGAAATGACACGTTCATAGCGCTCTTCGTCAGTAATTAAACCGCGTCGGAATTGTTTTAAGACCGTGTCGACTTTTGCTTGTGCTTCTTCAAGAATTTCTTGTTTTTCCGGTAATACGACAATATCGGCAACCCCAATCGTAATGCCGGCTTTTGTTGAATATTGGAACCCTAAATCTTTCATGCGGTCAAGCATCTTCGATGTTTCTGTAATTTTGAACCGCTTAAATACCTCAGCGATAATTTGTCCGAGCACTTTTTTCTTAAACGGTGGAACAAGTTCGCGCTTGCGAATTTCTTCTTTTACATTTGCACCTTTATCGAGGAAGTATTTATCCGGTGTCCGCCCTTCGATATTTTCAGTTGTCGGCTCGTTAATATAAGGGAATGAGTTTGGTAAAATTTCGTTGAAAATAAGTTTTCCAACTGTTGTAATAAGCAGTTTGTTATTTTGCTCTTCCGTAAACGTTTCATTTTTCAATGAACCGGCATGAACAGCGATTCGTGAATGTAAATGGACATAACCATTATGATACGCAAGCAACGCCTCATCCGTATCTTTAAATACCATTCCTTCACCGATTGCTCCTTCACGTTCCATCGTTAAATAATAGTTACCTAAAACCATGTCTTGCGAAGGAGTAACAACCGGTTTTCCGTCTTTCGGGTTCAAAATATTTTGCGCGGCCAGCATGAGCAATCGCGCTTCTGCCTGAGCTTCTGCGGATAACGGAACGTGCACGGCCATTTGGTCTCCGTCAAAGTCAGCGTTATATGCTGTACATACAAGCGGATGCAATCGGATGGCGCGACCTTCAACAAGCGTTGGCTCAAACGCTTGAATACCTAATCGGTGAAGAGTTGGGGCACGGTTAAGTAATACCGGATGCTCTTTAATCACATCTTCTAACACATCCCATACTTCCGGATGGACGCGCTCAATTTTCCGTTTTGCACTTTTAATGTTGTGCGCTAATCCACGTTCGACAAGCTCTTTCATCACAAACGGTTTAAAGAGCTCAAGCGCCATTTCTTTCGGCAAGCCGCATTGATACATTTTCAAGTTCGGACCGACGACAATAACCGAACGGCCTGAATAGTCTACGCGCTTACCAAGCAAGTTTTGACGGAAACGACCTTGTTTCCCTTTTAACATATGAGAGAGCGATTTTAGCGGACGGTTTCCAGGTCCTGTTACCGGACGGCCCCGTCGACCGTTATCGATTAACGCATCGACCGCTTCTTGAAGCATCCGTTTTTCGTTTTGCACAATAATGTTCGGTGCACCAAGATCTAATAAACGTTTTAAGCGGTTGTTTCGGTTAATGACACGGCGATATAAATCATTGAGGTCTGATGTCGCAAAGCGTCCACCGTCTAATTGCACCATCGGCCGCAATTCAGGAGGAATAACAGGAAGCACATCAAGCACCATCCAAGCAGGATCGTTTCCTGAATTCCGGAACGCCTCTAACACTTCCAAACGCTTAATAATGCGGGCGCGTCGCTGCCCCTGTGCTGTTTTTAACTCCTCTTTTAACGTTGCCACTTCTTTTTCTAAGTCGATATCTTGAAGAAGTTTTTTAATTGCCTCTGCACCCATGGAGGCTTGGAACGATTGCCCGTATTTTTCACGATACGCACGATATTCTTTTTCGGAAAGCAATTGTTTTTTCTCCAGTGGCGTATCACCTGGATCAGTCACAACGTATGAAGCGAAATAAATCACTTCCTCTAACGCACGTGGCGACATGTCCAAAACGAGTCCCATACGGCTTGGGATTCCTTTGAAATACCAAATATGTGAAACAGGAGCTGCTAGTTCAATATGACCCATCCGTTCACGACGGACTTTCGAGCGAGTCACTTCGACACCGCAACGGTCGCAGACAACACCTTTATAACGTACGCGCTTATATTTTCCACAATGACATTCCCAATCTTTTGTTGGTCCGAAAATACGCTCACAAAATAATCCGTCTTTTTCTGGTTTCAATGTACGATAGTTAATCGTTTCTGGTTTTTTTACTTCACCGTACGACCAAGAACGGATTTTCTCCGGTGAAGCGAGCCCGATTTTCATGTACTCAAATTTATTTACATCTAGCAAGGGGTATACCTCCCTCTTTATCACTCGGTTTTGCCTCGATTGCTTTTATGAAATAAAGGTTAGTAGTGAACGTTCTTTTGTGAGTCATAACATCTTGAAAGTGATGGAGGATCAACTCCCCCATCACCGTTCAATAAGCTTATTCTTTTGTGACAACATCTTTTTCGTTCTCTGTCGACTTCACTTCTGGAACAATGGCATCCGCACTATGATCATCATCTTCATCAAAGTTTTCCATATTAATTTCTTTTTCGTCGCTAGTCAAAATGGTTACATCCATACCTAAGCTTTGCAGCTCTTTAATCAACACTTTAAACGATTCCGGCACACCTGGTTCTGGTATGTTCTCACCTTTGACGATTGCTTCATATGTTTTCACACGACCGACGACATCGTCCGATTTGACTGTAAGTATTTCTTGCAATGTATATGCAGCGCCATAAGCTTCGAGCGCCCACACTTCCATTTCGCCGAAGCGCTGCCCGCCAAATTGCGCTTTACCGCCAAGTGGTTGCTGCGTAACGAGCGAGTACGGTCCCGTTGAACGGGCATGAAGCTTATCGTCAACCATGTGAGCAAGCTTAATCATGTACATAATACCGACAGATACGCGGTTATCAAACGGCTCACCCGTTCTGCCATCGTATAAAACCGTTTTTGCGTCACGCGGCATTCCTGCTTCTTCTAAAATGTTCCATACGTCTTCTTCCATAGCCCCATCAAATACTGGCGATGCAATATGGAGGCCGAGCTTCTTCGCTGCCATACCGAGATGCAATTCGAACACTTGCCCGATATTCATACGCGACGGAACGCCTAAAGGGTTTAACATAATATCAATTGGAGTACCGTCTGGTAAGAACGGCATATCTTCTTCCGGTAAAATTCGCGAAATAACCCCTTTGTTTCCATGGCGTCCTGCCATTTTATCGCCTTCGGAAATTTTCCGTTTTTGCACGATATAAACACGGACAAGCTGGTTAACACCTGGCGGAAGCTCATCTCCGTCCTCGCGGTTAAAGACCTTCACATCAAGGACAATACCGCCGCCACCATGTGGAACTCGAAGAGACGTATCACGCACCTCGCGCGCTTTCTCACCGAAAATAGCATGTAACAGCCGTTCTTCTGCTGTAAGCTCCGTCATTCCTTTCGGTGTTACTTTACCAACGAGCAAATCACCGTCTTTTACTTCCGCGCCAATGCGGACAATTCCACGTTCGTCCAAGTTCCGTAGCGCGTCTTCACCAACGTTTGGAATATCGCGCGTGATTTCTTCCGGACCAAGTTTTGTATCACGGGATTCTGCTTCATACTCCTCGATATGGATGGACGTATATACGTCTTCTTTGACAAGACGTTCGCTCATGATAATCGCGTCTTCATAGTTGTATCCATCCCATGTCATAAAGGCAACCAGTACGTTGCGGCCGAGTGCAAGCTCACCTTTATCCATGGATGGACCATCTGCTAAAATTTCTCCTTTTTCAACGATATCGCCTTTTTTCACAATCGGGCGTTGATTGTAACAAGTCCCTTGGTTCGAACGAACGAATTTCAAAAGACGATATTTATCAAGATCACCTTTTACTTCTTTTCCGTCCACTTCAATGAGGCGGCGAACCCAAATTTCCTTTGCCTCCACTCGTTCGACAATGCCGCGATGTTTACAAATAACAGCGGCACCGGAGTCTTTTGCGGACACATATTCCATTCCTGTACCGACAATTGGCGCTTCTGGCTCTAACAATGGAACTGCTTGACGCTGCATGTTCGCTCCCATAAGCGCACGGTTCGAGTCGTCGTTTTCCAAAAATGGAATGCAGGCCGTTGCTGCTGATACAACTTGTTTTGGCGATACGTCCATATAGTCGACGCGGTCGCGTTTTACGACAATGTTTTCCCCGCGGAAACGAGCAACCACATTTTCTTCTAAGAACGTTCCATCTTCCGCTAGAGGGACGTTCGCTTGTGCTATAACATAGTTATCTTCTTCATCGGCTGTTAAATAATCAATTTGATCGGTAACTCTTCCTGTCTCCGGATCGACACGTCGATATGGCGTTTCGATAAAACCAAATTTATTTACTTTTGCATACGTAGATAGTGAGTTGATCAACCCAATGTTTGGACCTTCAGGTGTTTCAATCGGGCACATTCGTCCATAGTGTGAATAGTGAACGTCACGCACCTCGAAACCTGCGCGTTCACGAGTTAAACCACCCGGTCCTAACGCAGAAAGGCGGCGTTTATGCGTCAATTCAGCAAGCGGGTTCGTTTGGTCCATAAATTGTGAAAGCTGTGAGCTTCCGAAAAACTCTTTAATCGCTGCAATGACAGGACGAATGTTAATCAGCTGTTGCGGAGTGATCGTGTTTGTATCTTGAATGGACATGCGCTCACGAACCACCCGCTCCATGCGTGACAAGCCAATCCGGAATTGGTTTTGCAATAATTCGCCGACAGAACGAAGCCGGCGATTTCCTAAATGGTCAATATCATCCGTGTCACCGACTCCGTGTAATAAGTTAAAGAAATAGCTAATCGAAGCAATAATATCCGCAGGAGTAATATGTTTCACATCTTCGGCAATATAGCCGTTGCTGATGACATTAATAACTTTTTCTCCATCCGCGTCGTTTGGTGAATAAATTTTAATAGACTGTAACGCAAATTCTTCATCCACTACGCCACCGACAGGTTTATAAACTTGTAATCCAACGCCGTTTTCAAGGTACGGTAAAATTCGATTTAACGTTCTTCGATCAATAAGCGTTCCTTTTTCCGCAATGATTTCACCAGTTTCCGGATTTACCAATGTTTCGGCAAGACGTTGGTTAAACAGACGGTTTTTAATATGAAGTTTTTTGTTAATTTTATAACGTCCAACGCTTGCTAAGTCATAACGTTTTGGATCAAAAAAGCGGGAGATTAACAAATTTTTCGCGTTTTCAATCGTCGGTGGTTCACCTGGACGCAAACGCTCGTAAATTTCAATGAGCGCTTTTTCAGTGCTATCCGTATTATCTTTTTCAAGCGTGTTGCGAAGATATTCATTATCACCGATTAAATCGATAATTTCCTGATCGGAACCAAACCCGAGCGCACGAAGAAGCACCGTAACTGGTAGTTTACGAGTGCGATCAATACGGACATATACAACATCTTTTGCGTCTGTTTCGTATTCTAACCACGCGCCGCGGTTCGGAATAACCGTTGCCGAATAACCGCGTTTTCCGTTTTTATCAACCTTTTCACTATAATAAACGCTTGGAGAGCGGACAAGCTGTGACACAATAACACGTTCCGCCCCGTTAATGATAAACGTTCCTGTTTCTGTCATTAACGGAAAATCGCCCATAAAGACATCTTGTTCTTTTACTTCACCAGTCTCTTTATTAATTAAACGTACTTTTACGCGAAGTGGTGCGGCATATGTAACATCGCGTTCTTTTGCCTCTTCAACAGTATATTTTGGCTCCCCTAAACTATAATCAATAAACTCAAGAGAAAGATTACCGGAAAAGTCTTCAATCGGGGAAATTTCTTTAAACATTTCCCGCAATCCTTCATCAAGAAACCATTTATAAGAGGAAGTCTGAATCTCAATAAGATTTGGCAATTCTAGCACTTCACTAATACGCGCGTAACTTCTTCGTTGGCGGTGTCGTCCATATTGAACTAGTCGGCCTGTCAACTGATTCACCCCTCAAAATTTAAACATTAATCAAAATGGAAGGTAAACCTTCAGCTATAATGGAGAAAAAAAGAAAATGGTTTCTATTATAGAAAACCATATTTTTACCTGTTTATTGATTTTATCATTCTTCCCATTATGGATAAAATTATACGTCATATCCTTGCGATGAAATGTACATATTTAGCATTTTATAATACTACCACAACCATAGAATACTGTCAACATTTTTTTGACTTTATGATATAATATCCTTTTTTCTTTGTCACAACTTCTACATACGAGAATATTTCCTGCAGTTTTTTTAATGCAGAAGGAGCCCCTTGTTTTTTCTGAATCACAACCCATAATTCTCCGTTAGGATAAAGATGGGCAGCACTTTGTTCAAAAATGGCATGAACAACACGTTTCCCAGCGCGAATCGGTGGATTTGTCAAAATCGCAGCAAACTTTTTATCTCCTACTTGCGCAAATAAATCACTTTCATAAATGGAAGCGTTGGTAATATGGTTAGCATGTTTATTTTCATTTGCCAGCTCAAGAGCACGTTTGTTTATATCAATCATGTCTACATGTCGGTTTGGAAATGCCTTGGCAATAGATAAACCGATCGGACCGTATCCGCAACCTACATCTAAAAAATCACCATCTACTTTCGGTTCTTCAAACGTTTCAATAAGCAAGCGTGTCCCAAAATCAACTTCTCGTTTCGAAAATACACCACTATCTGTCGTAAACGTCAGTTCATTGCCCCGCAATGTAAATGCCCACGTATGGGGATTGCTTTCCGACGATGGAGTGGAAGAGTAATAATGTTCGCTCAATGACATCACCCTTCTATTTACTGATTTATTTTCATCGTACCCATTTTCTTATAAATAAAAAAGCCCGCTGGTTTCAGCGAGCTTTTTCTGCGCGAATGACAATTATTTCACTTCTACGCTAGCGCCAACTTCTTCAAGTTTCGCTTTGATTTCTTCTGCTTCTTCTTTAGAAACGCCTTCTTTAATTGGTTTTGGAGTGTTGTCAACTAAGTCTTTTGCTTCTTTCAAGCCAAGGCCAGTGATTTCACGAACAACTTTGATAACTTTAATTTTTTGCGCACCAGCGTCAGCAAGAATAACATCAAATTCAGTTTTTTCAGCAGCAGCATCGCCGCCAGCAGCACCGCCAGCAACTACTACAGGAGCAGCAGCAGTGACGCCGAACTCTTCTTCAATTGCTTTTACTAATTCGTTTAATTCTAATACAGTCATATTTTTAACCGCTTCAATGATTTGTTCTTTTGTCATCATCAGTTCCTCCTTAATATCATTATGGTTTTATAGCATAAACGAAAGAGAAATTATGCGCTTTGTTCCTCTTTTTTGTCCGCAACTGCTTTTGCAACAAGCGCAAAGTTGCGAATTGGAGCTTGAAGAACGCTAAGCAACATAGAAAGCAAGCCTTCGCGGGAAGGAAGTTTTGCAAGCGCGTTGATTTCTTCAAGTGTTGCAATGTTGCCTTCAATGACACCTGCTTTAATTTCAAGCGCTTCATGGTCTTTAGCAAATTCGCTTAAAATTTTCGCAGGCGCTACAACATCTTCTTTGCTAAATGCAATCGCATTTGGCCCAGTAAATACATCATTTAATCCTTCTAAGCCAACTTCCGCTAACGCACGGCGAGTTAATGTGTTTTTATACACTTTGAACTCAACGCCTGCTTCGCGAAGTCGCTTGCGAAGTTCTGTAACTTCCGCTACGTTTAAGCCGCGGTAGTCTACGATAACCGTAGATTTGCTGGCGCGGAATTTTTCAGCTATCTCTGCTACAATTTGTTTTTTGAGTTCGATCGCACTGCTCATTTTTACACCTCCTGTGGAAGATAAAATGAAAACACCACTTATACCGCATCAACAAAAAACCTCCATGCCACGTAGACATGGAGGTATCGTAAAACGCGCAAAATGACCTTGAACGCGTTTTTCTATCGTACAAATACCTCGGTAGGATATTAAGCTCCTAAGAGCACCTACTGTCTACGGTACAAATGATATTCATTTTTTCAGACAAAAAACATTTTACTAAAAGGATTGAAAGAAGTCAATATTTATTGCGCTACCGCTACTGTAGACGGGTCTACTTTGATGCCAGGGCCCATCGTTGAAGTAATCGTTACGTTTTTCACGTAAGTACCTTTTGCAGCGGCTGGTTTTGCTTTTAAAATCGCCTCGTAAATCGTAGTGAAGTTTTCTGCCAGTTTCTCGTTATCAAATGACACTTTACCAATCGGTACATGAATGTTGCCGGCTTTGTCAACGCGGTATTCTACTTTACCAGCTTTAATTTCTTGCACCGCTTTCGCAACATCAAATGTAACAGTGCCTGTTTTCGGGTTTGGCATTAACCCTTTCGGACCTAAAATACGTCCTAATTTACCAACTTCACCCATCATATCTGGAGTAGCGACAACAACGTCAAAATCGAACCAACCTTGTTGAATTTTGTTGATATACTCTGTATCGCCAACGTAATCAGCACCAGCTGCTTCCGCTTCTTTTGCTTTTTCGCCTTTCGCGAATACTAATACACGTTGTACTTTTCCTGTACCATGAGGCAATACAACCGCACCGCGAATTTGTTGATCGGCTTTTTTCGGATCAACACCTAAACGGAACGCAACTTCTACTGTAGCGTCGAATTTCGCAATGTTTGTTTTCTTCACAAGTTCAATTGCTTCTGCAATCGGATACGCTTTGAAGCGATCCACAAGCTTTGCTGCTTCTAAATATTTTTTTCCTCTTTTCGGCATGTAAAATTCCTCCTTATTGTGGTTTTAGCGGAATGACCTCCCACGAATAAAGGTTGCGAAAAGGATTTCTCCTTATAGTCGCAACCTCCTCAGCCAACTTTATGCACATTAGTCTTCGATAACAATACCCATGCTGCGGGCTGTACCTTCAACCATGCGCATCGCAGCTTCGATGCTCGCTGCGTTTAAATCCGGCATTTTCATTTCGGCAATCTCGCGCACTTTATCGCGTTTGATTGTCGCTACTTTATTACGGTTTGGTTCACCAGAACCAGATTCAATGCCGGCCGCTTTTTTCAATAATACTGCAGCTGGCGGAGTTTTCGTAATAAATGTAAATGAACGGTCTTCAAAAACCGTAATTTCAACCGGAATAATTAAACCCGCTTGGTCAGCTGTGCGAGCATTGAACTCTTTACAAAATGCCATAATATTAACACCGGCTTGACCTAACGCTGGACCAACTGGTGGTGCCGGATTTGCTTTACCTGCAGGAATTTGTAGTTTCACGACTTTTATAACTTTTTTTGCCACGAGACACACCTCCTTAAGTCCGTGATGTGGTATTAGGGATTGTCCCTCCCACTCATAAGGCTAACTATAGCCCTTTTCCGTATTCTCTCGTTTCGGTTGAGAGGATCTGCGTGTTAGAAAAACGCTCCCTTATACAAACTTGTATAAGTTCATTGCCAAATGCAAACCAATTGTTTGCCTCGATTCACGAGACATACTGACTTTAAAATATTATCACTTTTCTATTTCGATTGCAAGTTGTTTTCCATTATATTTTTTCAATTTGTGAAAACTCAAATTCCACTGGTGTTTCGCGACCAAACATATTGACAAGCACTTTTACTTTTCTCTTATCTAGATCGATCTCTTCAATTTTACCGGTAAAGTTAGCAAAAGGACCTTCTTTCACCCTTACCGTTTCATTTAATTCATAGTCTACATCGATCTCCGTCAACGGCATACCCATTCGTTTTAAAATCATTTCGACTTCCTCTTCAAGAAGTGGCGTTGGTTTTGAACCTGCCCCGCTTGATCCAACAAACCCTGTTACTCCTGGCGTGTTGCGTACTACATACCAGGAATCATCGGTCATCACCATCTCCACTAACACATACCCTGGAAATACTTTTTTCTTTGTTGCCTTCTTCTTTCCGTTTTTTGTATCTGTTTCCGTTTCTTCAGGAACGACGATGCGAAAAATTTTATCTTGCATACCCATTGATTCCACGCGCTTTTCCAAGTTGGCTTTTACTTTATTTTCATAGCCTGAATACGTATGAATGACATACCAATTTTTCTCCATCGATGAGGACTTGACTGTCCTTTCCCTCCCTAAATCGGTTTGGTTTCCTTTTTTAAGCAAAACAAAAACCCGTTACCGGGCTATACGTTCGCTTTATTATCTTTCATTATATCATATGGGCAAAAGACTTATTCAAAAACAAGACGAATTAATTTAGAAATACCTAGATCAACAATAGCGAAAAAGACCGTAAAAAACACAACGGTGGCCAATACAATAGCCGTATAATTGACAAGTTCTTTTCGGCTTGGCCAGCTTACTTTTTTCATTTCCCGTGCTACTTCTTTAAAAAAATTCATTATTCGTTGCATGATTAGTAACCTCCAACAAACGTACGAGCTGCCCACATTGCTTTATTTCGTTTCTCGGTGGGTCGTATGCATATTGCAAGTTTTGCAAAATTTGCTCGTTTCAAAGCGTTCTTGACAACGGTTGACGTTTTTCATTGTAACATAATTTCGACTATTGCATTGACTGCAAGCTAAAATAATTTTTTTCCTCATGAATGTCCCACCGTTCTAAAGGATGTCCATAAAAATTTACCATACACGTATTCCTATGTCAATGACTTCAGGAAAATAAAAGTCTTCTCCTAAAGACTAATTTCACGATATTCCAAATATTTTTCCAGTTTTCTTTTTACGCGCTGAAGGGCGTTATCAATCGATTTGACATGGCGATTTAGCTCTTCAGAAATTTCTTGATATGAGCGACCATCTAAATATAAAGCAAGCACTTTCCGCTCCAAATCGCTGAGCAGTTCGGTCATTTTCACCTCGATATCATCGACTTCCTCGCGATTGACGATCAGTTCTTCTGGATCCATCGCTTTCGTTCCAGAAATGACATCCATCAGCGTCCGGTCTGATTCATCATCATAAATAGGTCTATCCAAAGATACATAAGAATTAAGCGGAATATGTTTTTGTCTTGTCGCTGTTTTAATTGCAGTGATCATCTGCCTTGTAATACAAAGTTCTGCAAACGCTTTAAAAGAGGAAAGCTTGTCCCCTTTAAAATCGCGAACCGCCTTATATAAACCAATCATTCCTTCTTGAATGATATCTTCCCGATCGGCGCCGACTAAAAAATAAGAGCGCGCTTTGGCACGTACAAAATTTTGATACTTATGAATCAAAAAATCTAGCGCATCTCCATCCCCTTGATGCACAAGTTCAACTAATTGCTCATCTTCCAAATGTTTATAGTTTTTATATGTTTTTTCTTTGAAGCAATCGCACACGCTGATCCCCCCGACCGCATAAATCACTAGAATTTATTATACAGTACAAATTTTTACAGCGTCAACCGCTCATTTTTGCCCTCTTCGCCATCTTTCGAAAATTTCAGCAATTTCATCTGTCAATGGAACTTTAGACATAGGAGTTTGTTCTTGTATATTTTGTAATTTTTTCGAAATAGCCTTTTCGATAGACTCCATTTCGACTAAAAGTTCACGTGCCGACTTACGCAACGCCCCTTGACTAAAAATCGTCCATTGCTCCGTATAATCCGACGTAGCGACATACACCTTTGTTTGCACATTAATTAAGCTTTTTGCTAACCTTTCAATCCGTTCATCCGCTGTCTCATTTTCTTTGGTAAAAATAACTTCGACTTGATGATCTTTATATTTTTTCTCATTCCCTTGTATGAGGTGCGCATCGAAAACGATAATGACTTGATCTCCAGTAAATCCTTGGTACTCGGCCATTTTGGAAATCAATAAATCCCTTGCCGCAGCAAGGTCATCCTCCTCTTTCAGCTTGCGAAGCTCCGGCCAAGCACCGATCATGTTATAGCCATCGACAATCAGAATATTCATCGATTTATTCTCCTTGCGGATAACGTTTGCGGTACACCTCATACATGAGAAGACTTGCAGCGACAGAAGCATTCAATGACGTAACATGCCCTCTCATCGGCAAATGAATGAGAAAATCGCATTTTTCTAAAATGAGCCTTCCGATTCCTTTTCCTTCACTGCCAATGACAAGAGCCAGCGGCATCGTTCCGTCAAGGGAGCGATAGTCATCTTTTGCTTTGGCATCTGTTCCAACAATCCATACACCGCGCTCTTTTAATTCATCAATCGTTCTCGCTAAATTCGTCACTCGCGCAACAGGAATATATTCGATCGCACCTGTCGAAGCTTTTGCGACCGTTGCCGTCAAGCCGACAGAGCGGCGTTTCGGGATAATGATTCCGTGGGCGCCTACAGCATCAGCCGTTCGCATAATCGAACCTAAGTTATGTGGATCTTCCAATTCATCAAGAATGAGAAAAAATGGCGGTTCGTTTTTTTCGGATGCTCGCGCAAATAAATCATCCACCTCGTAATAACGGTACGCCGCAACTTGAGCGACAACTCCTTGGTGCGCCCCTTCCACCATTTGATCAAGCTTTTTTTTCGGAACATATTGCACAAGCACCCCATTTTGTTTTGCAAGCTGGATAATGGGCTGAATCGAACTGCGCTGTACACCTTCCGCTATCCAAATTTTGTTAATTTCCCTTTCTGATTTCAATGCCTCGATAACAGGATTTTTTCCAATAATAAAATCCATTGCTACAACTCCCTTTCCTCACTTTCAATAATCGCAAAAGAACAGCGAATAAGCTCCTCGACTCGCTTTTCATTATTTCCTAAAAAATGATAGCCAATAAGCGCTTCAAATGCTGTGCTATATCGGTACGTCTGCACGTCCGTGTTTTTGGGAATCGTGCCGGATTTGGCGTTTCTTCCCCGGCGAACGACCGACTGCTCTTCTTCTGTTAATAATTCATTTTCTAATAATGTTAACAACACTTTTGCTTGTGCTTTCGCTGATACATATTGAATCGCTTGTTTATGAAGCTGATGCGGCTTCACATTTCCGTTTGAAAGAAGGTGATGCCGTACATAAAGTTCGTATACGGCATCCCCAATGTAAGCAAGCGCTAATCCGTTTAGTTGTTTTACATCTTTGATCGGCTGTAAAAGACTCATCGCATCTTATCCTCTTTTCCATCTCGTACCTTGCGGCGTATCTTCTAAAATAATGTTTTTCGCCTTTAATTCATCACGAATTTGATCCGCTAAAGCAAAATTCCGATTTTTTCTCGCTTCGTTTCGCTTTTGAATAAGCGCTTCGATTTCCTCGTCCAATAATTCCTCTTCTTGCAACGTAATGCCCAGTACATCTAACAGCTGTTCAAATTCACGCAAAAATGCATGAATGACGCGTTCGGACGTATTTTTTTCCAACAAATATAAGTTCGCTTGTTTCGATAGCTCAAATAACACGGCAATCCCATTGGCTGTGTTAAAATCATCGTCCATCTCCCGAATAAATGCCTCATGTTGCTCTTGAATGCGCGCAAGCCATTGATCATCATCATCGGTTAAGTTCGTGCTGCTTTGCAATCGATGTTTTAAATTAAAATAGGACGTTTTTAACCGTTCCAATCCTTTTTTCGCGCTTTCTAATAATTCTTCACTATAGTTAATCGGATGTCGGTAATGAACAGAAAGCATAAAGAACCGTAATACTTGCGGATCGATTTGCTGGATAATATCGTGAACGAGCACAAAATTACCTAGCGATTTTGACATTTTTTCGTTATTAATATTTAAATATCCGTTATGAAGCCAATATTTCGCAAACGGTTTTCCTGTTAACGCTTCTGATTGTGCAATTTCGTTTTCATGATGAGGAAACGTCAAATCTTGACCACCGGCATGAATATCAATCGTATCACCTAAATATTTACGCGCCATTGCCGAGCACTCGATATGCCATCCCGGACGCCCTTTTCCCCACGGGCTATCCCAACAAATTTCGCCTTCTTTTGCCGCTTTCCATAACGCAAAATCAAGCGGATCTTCTTTCTTTTCCCCTACTTCGATGCGCGCTCCCGCTTTTAGTTCATCAATAGATTGATGCGAGAGTTTTCCATATTCTTTAAATTTCCTTGTACGATAGTACACATCCCCGTCTACTTCGTATGCATAACCTCTATCGATTAATGTTTGAATAAATTCAATAATCGTATCTATATTTTCCGTTACGCGTGGATGAACATCCGCTTTTTTGCATCCAAGCGCTGTAATATCTTCAAAATACGCTTGAATAAAACGCTCCGCGATTGTCGGCACATCTTCTCCTAATTCGCGCGCCGCCTTAATTAACTTGTCATCCACATCCGTAAAATTGGAGACGTATTTCACTTCATAACCGCGAAACTCTAGGTAACGGCGAATCGTATCAAACACAATCGCGGCGCGGGCGTTCCCAATATGAATATAGTTATATACGGTTGGACCGCATACATACATTTTTACTTTATTCGGTTCTAACGGTTCAAACAGTTCCTTTTTTCTTGTTAACGTGTTATAAAGTCGAATGCTGCTCATCTTCGACCTTCCTTTCCTTCTTTAAACTTTCAATTTCTTCACGCAATCTTGCAATTTCTGCTTCTAACTCTTTAATGCGATCGGCAACCGGATCTGGCAAGTCCGTATGATTTAAGTCTTTTTTCACTTTCACACCATTGCGGACAACCACTCGTCCCGGAATGCCAACAACCGTGGAGTTCGGTGGAACATCTTTCAACACAACAGAACCTGCTCCGATTTTTGAGTTTTCTCCAATCGTAATGGAACCGAGCACTTTCGCACCTGCTGCAATTAAGCAGTTGTCTTTAATCGTTGGATGGCGCTTTCCTTTTTCTTTCCCTGTTCCTCCTAATGTTACACCTTGATACACAGTTACATTATCTCCAATTTCACATGTTTCGCCAATCACCACACCCATGCCATGATCGATGAAAAAACGGCGGCCGATTTTCGCTCCCGGGTGAATTTCAATGCCTGTAAAAAAGCGGCTAATTTGCGAAATAAGGCGGGCAAGAAAGTAAAATTTACGCTTATATAATGCATGAGCAATACGGTGCGCCCAAATCGCGTGAAGGCCAGAGTATGTTAAAATAACTTCTAAATAGCTTCTTGCTGCTGGATCTTGCTCAAAAATCACCTCAATATCTTCCTTAAGTGTTTTAAACATATGAACCTCCCTCCACTTTCATCAAATTTGTGGAAAGTACATCTATGAAAAAAGCGTCTCTGTGCCAATGACACAGAGACGCTTCTAGGCGCGGTTCCACTCTGTTTAGCTAAACGATTCGTTTAGCTCACTCCAATCTGATAACGGAGAAACTCCGCTCCTATCTACTACAGAACGTCTCTGCTCTGGTTCGAAAGGAGGCTCCGAGGGGCATTTCAAAAACATCGGTCATGAATCACTTCCAGCCAAGGTGATTCTCTCTGGAATGCCAATGTTTTCTACTTCTCCTCGTCAACGCTTTTTCTATATTTTATTTTTACTATATGAAAAACGGATAAAAAGGTTAATGAATTACTTTTTCTAATCGGCTTATAACTTTTTCCTTTCCTAATAATTGAATCGCAAATGGCAGTTCCGGACCGTGTGTTTGCCCTGTTACCGCAACGCGAATCGGCATAAACAATTTTTTCCCTTTTTGTCCTGTCGCTTTTTGCACCGATTTAATTGCCGCTTTAATATTTTCTGCCGTAAACGGCTCAAGCTGTTTCACTTCTTCTAAAAATGTTTTTAACACATCAGGGACTTGTTCGCCAGCTAACACTTCTTTCGCTTCTTCATTATACTCAATGTCTTCTTTAAAGAACAACTCCGATAGCTCTACAATTTCCGCTCCATAACTCATTTGTTCTTGGTATAATGCAATTAAATCACGCGCCCATTGACGTTGTTCTTCACTCATTTGTTCCGGCAGGCGGCCGGCTTTAATCAAGTGCGGCAATGAAATTTCCACTAATCGGTCTAAGTCTAGTTTTTTAATATATTGGTTATTCATCCATGTCAACTTTTTCGTATCGAACATCGATGGTGATTTGGACAATCGGGAAACATCAAAAATACGAATGAGTTCCTCTTTCGAGAAAATTTCTTCTTCCCCTTCTGGTGACCATCCTAATAGTGCAAAGAAGTTAAACAACGCTTCTGGCAAATAGCCAAGCTCTTTATATTGAGAAACAAATTGAATAATCGATTCATCACGTTTTGAAAGTTTTTTGCGATTCTCATTTACAATTAACGTTAAATGAGCAAATTTCGGCGGCTCCCACCCGAAATAGTCGTAAATCATTAACTGTTTCGGCGTGTTCGATAAATGTTCTTCACCGCGGAACACGTGGGTAATTTTCATTAAGTGGTCATCAATAACAACAGCAAAATTGTATGTTGGGATGCCGTTTGCTTTCATAATGACCCAATCGCCAATATCTTTTGATTCAAACGTCACTTTTCCACGTACGATATCTTCAAATTCATATACTTTTCCTTCAGGTACTTTTACACGAATCGTATACGGCTTTCCTTCTGCTTCCAATTGTGCGACTTGTTCTTTCGTTAAATGGCGGCACTTTCCGCTATATTGCGGCGCTGCAATCCCTGCCGTTCTTTGCGCTTCCCGCTCTTTTTCCAGCTCTTCTGGCGTGCAGAAACATTTATACGCATATCCTTTTTCTAAAAGTTCATTCACGTATTTACGATATATATCGAGACGTTCCGTTTGGCGATATGGACCGTATCCGCCGTCTTTATCCACCGACTCGTCATAATCAATACCTAACCATTTTAGGTTTTCTAACTGCGACTGTTCGCCACCTTCTACGTTTCGTTCGATATCCGTATCCTCAATACGTACAATAAATTTTCCATTATGATGACGAGCAAATAAATAGTTAAATAACGCCGTTCTTGCACCGCCAATATGTAAATGACCGGTTGGGCTCGGTGCGTATCGCACTCTCACTTCTTGTGACATCGTCAATAACCCTCCAATATCTAATCAAACTTGTACCACTATTGTACATTTTATATGAGCAAAGTTCAAAATGGATTGTTTGAGGCTATACAAGTAAGCAATATGATGTTTATTTTATTTTTTTTGCAATAATACGACCGCTTGAGCAGCAATTCCTTCTTCTCGGCCAGTAAAACCTAACTTTTCCGTCGTTGTTGCTTTGACATTGACTTGTGACAGTTCTCCTTCTAACAAATTCGCAATGTTTTCTTTCATTTGCTCGATATGTGGCGCCATCTTTGGCTTTTGTGCGATAATCGTGCAATCGAGATTAGCAAGTTCGTATCCTTGCTGCTTGACTAATTCCCATACTTGTTTTAATAATAGCGCAGAATCAGCGTCCTTATAGCATTCATCGGTATCTGGAAAATGCTTGCCAATATCACCTGCAGCAATTGCTCCTAAACATGCATCTGCGACCGCATGCAACAATACATCGGCATCGGAATGGCCGAGCAACCCTTTTTCGTATGGAATGCGAACGCCTCCAATGATGAGGGGACGGCCCTCGACAAGCTGATGAACATCAAATCCTTGACCAATGCGAAACATGTAGTTACCCCTCTCGTTATGAAATTACCCAACTTGATAAAATCGCTTCAGCAAATAATAAATCATCCGGTGTCGTTAATTTAATATTGCGGTAATCGCCTTCGACAATTTTTACTTTCCCGCCAATTCGCTCTACAAGACTTGCATCATCTGTGCCAATATAACCATCTTTTTGTGCCTGCTCATGTGCCCTTAAAACGAGAGAAACATGAAAAGCTTGTGGAGTTTGTACAGCCCACAAGCTAGAGCGTTCCACCGTTTCCTCAACAAACTGATCGCGCGCCTTTTTGATAGTGTCTTTAACGCGCACAGCCGGAATTGCCGCACCGTGTTCCTTCGCTTCTTTTACTAATTCATGAATGTGCTCTATAGTAACGAACGGACGCGCACCATCATGAATAAGCACAATATCCCCATTTTTCACCGCTTTCAGTCCATTGTACACGCTGTGTTGTCGCTCTTTTCCACCGCTTACGATCGCAGTGATTTTTTTAATATGGAAACGAGAAAATAATTGTTCAAACTGTGTTCTTTCCGCTTCATTAATCACAACAATAATACCACGGCACCATTCATCGTTTTCAAACACTTTTAATGTGCGCACAATTAGCGGTTCGTTTTGAAGTTCAATCAATTGTTTATTAACTCCTGCCTTCATTCGCTTTCCTTGCCCGGCTGCAGGAATGACTACCTCATACATCATCGCTGTTTCCCCTACTCATTCGTTTATAACGCTTTTTGCAATAGCTTTAGCTTCGCGAAAATCATTCTCCCTGCTGATGTTTGTAACACGCTTGTCACCAATACGTCAACCCGTTTGCCTATATAATCTTTTCCGTCTTCCACGACAATCATTGTTCCATCATCTAAGTACGCCACACCTTGATTGTGCTCCTTGCCATCTTTGATCACATGAACGTTTAATTCTTCCCCAGGGAGAACAACCGGTTTCACCGCATTCGCTAAATCATTAATATTAAGGACACGCACATTTTGCAGCTCACATACTTTATTTAAATTGAAATCATTCGTGACGACAACACCTGATGTTAATTTTGCCAACTTCACCAGCTTACTGTCTACCTCTTGAATATCGTCAAAATCACCTTCATAAATTTCCACTTTCATGTCCAATTCCTTTTGAATGCGGTTTAAAATGTCAAGTCCACGTCGGCCACGATTGCGTTTTAACACATCGGATGAATCGGCGATATGCTGCAGTTCTTCAAGCACAAAACGAGGAATGACAATCGTTCCTTCTAAAAAACCTGTTTGGCAAATATCCGCAATTCGGCCATCAATAATTACACTTGTGTCTAAAATTTTTACAGGACTGTCTTTTGATAAGCCGGTCTCTTCTTCTGTCCCCTTTTTCTTTGCCATTCGATTGGAAAGAGAAAATAAATTCATTAATTCATGCCGTTTTTTAAATCCGACTTGAAATCCTAAATAACCAAGCAGGATCGTCAAAAATATTGGCAGCACCGTATTGACGACTTGAAACTGAAACGATTGCAGCGGCATGACGACTAAAAACGCAATAATAAGGCCGAAAATAAGCCCTAAACTGCCAAATAAAAGATCAGCAACAGGCACTTTAACGAGCGATTCCTCGACCCAGCGAATCATATCTACAATATAATCTACTAGCCAAAAAGTCATCATAAAGAAAATAAGTGCTCCTAATACCGCTAATGTATATGAATTATTTAATAATGAAATGTCGCTTATATTCATAAGGCGCAACAAATTTGGCAAGAAAACAACACCTAATGTTCCTCCAACAACAAGAAAAAACAACTGAACGATACGTTTTACCATTTCTTTATTTTCACCTCCCTATTTAACATTATAAACAATTTCCAATGTTTGAAACCAATCTTTAACATAGTTTTTAATATTTTTTAAATATTTGACATGTACTTGTAAATTTTACTGCAACGTATGTTCAAGTGCCTCGGCAACGTGGGACACACCGATCACGGTTATATGTTTTGGCGGATTCCATCCTGCTAAATTGTTTTTAGGAATAATGATGCGAGAAAACCCTAATTTTACTGCTTCTTGCACCCGTTGTTCAATACGGGAAACACGGCGTACTTCCCCAGTTAAACCGACCTCGCCGATAATCACATCGGACGGGTTGGTTGGCTGATCGCGGAAACTTGAGGCAATGCTTACGGCAATCGCCAAATCAATCGCTGGCTCGTCTAATTTTACTCCCCCTGCCACTTTCAAGTAAGCGTCCTGATTTTGTAAAAGCAGGCCGACCCTTTTTTCCAATACGGCCATTAATAAAGAAACACGGTTATGGTCGATTCCTGTTGCCATCCGCCGCGGGTTGCCAAAACTCGTTGGAGATACTAATGCTTGAATTTCGACTAATACAGGACGAGTTCCTTCCATTGCCGCGACAACGGTTGAACCTGCCACCCCTCGGGAACGTTCTTCTAAAAACACTTCTGAAGGGTTTTCGACCTCGATAAGTCCTGAATCTCTCATTTCAAAAATACCAATTTCATTTGTGGAGCCGAAACGGTTTTTCACCGCCCGTAAAATACGATACGTATGGTGACGTTCTCCTTCGAAATAAAGAACTGTATCCACCATATGCTCTAAAATTCTTGGACCGGCAATCGCTCCCTCTTTCGTTACATGGCCGACAATAAAAATGGCAATTCCTTTTGTTTTGGCAATTTTCATCAGTTCCGCTGTACATTCACGGACTTGCGATACACTTCCTGGTGCGGACGTAATATCTGCACGGTAAATCGTTTGAATCGAATCAATCACAACACAAGCGGGGCGAACATTTTCGATTGCTTCTGCAATATATTCCAAATCTGTCTCCGCTAATACATACAATTGGTCGGAAGCAATGTGAAGGCGGTCAGCGCGCAATTTCGTTTGTTTTACGGATTCTTCGCCGGATATATATAATACTTTATGTTGCATAGCAGCAAGTTGCGCAGAAACTTGCAAAAGAAGCGTTGATTTTCCAATGCCTGGATCCCCACCGATTAAAACGAGCGAACCTTTCACAATTCCCCCACCTAATACGCGGTTAAATTCAGAAATATTCGTTTGTATGCGCGGCTCTTGCGTTGTGGTCACGGTAGTAATTGGAACTGGTTTTGAGATGATATCATCCGTGGAATGCACAAACACTCCTCTTGTCATTGGCTTTGTCCGCTCAATTTCCTCGACCATCGAATTCCATGTACTGCATCCTGGACATCTTCCAAGCCATTTCGCTGATTCATAACCGCATTCTTGACAAACAAACTTTGTTTTCTTTTTCCCCATCGCTAGAAAACCCTTTCTTTTTCATCGTTGAAACAAAAAGGTATGGGCAGTGAGCCGCCACATACCTTCCATCAAGAAAACGCCGATTACATCACCGCTTGCTCTGATAAAACGACGAACTCTCCGTCTTTTACGTCTACAACGACTTTTTGCCCTTTGGCAATCGTTCCTTTTAACAGCTCTTCCGACAAACGATCTTCTACATGTTTTTGTAGCGCGCGGCGCAATGGACGAGCACCGTATTCTGGGTCATATCCCTCGGAAACAATTTTTTCAATGGCCGCATCCGTTAACTCTAAATCGATATCTTGTTCTTTTAAGCGTTTTACAAGCTGTTCTGCCATTAGTTTTACAATTTCTTTTAAATGTTGTTTTTCAAGTGAATGGAAGACAATAATTTCATCAATTCGGTTTAAAAACTCCGGACGAAATGCTTTCTTTAACTCGTCCATGACTTTTCCTTTCATGTCTTTATACTTCTGATCTTCATCTTGGATATTAAAGCCGACGTATTTATTCCGCTTTAACGCATCCGCACCGACGTTCGATGTCATAATGATAATCGTATTGCGGAAATCAACCGTTCTTCCTTTCGAATCAGTTAAACGCCCGTCTTCCAACACTTGCAGCAAAATGTTAAATACGTCCGGATGCGCTTTTTCCATCTCATCTAACAACACGACCGAATACGGTTTGCGGCGCACTTTTTCCGTTAGTTGACCGCCTTCCTCGTATCCGACATAGCCAGGAGGCGAACCGATTAAACGAGATGTCGAGTGCTTCTCCATATATTCCGACATATCGATGCGAATAAGTGCGTCTTCATCACCGAACATCGCTTCTGCAAGCGCTCTTGCTAATTCTGTTTTTCCAACACCAGTTGGACCGAGGAAAATGAACGAGCCAATCGGGCGTTTCGGATCTTTTAATCCAGCGCGCGCACGCCGAACTGCTTTGGCAACTGCTTTTACTGCTTCATCTTGACCAACGACGCGGGAATGTAAAATTTCTTCTAGTTTCAATAATCGTTCTGTTTCTGTTTGTGCAAGTTTTGACACCGGAATTCCTGTCCAGCTTGATACAACCATCGCAATGTCTTCCACTGTTACTTCAGAGTTTTCCTGCCCCTGTTTTTCTTTCCACGCGCGTTTCGTTTCTTCTAATTCTTCACGTAAACGTTGTTCCATATCACGCAAGGAAGCAGCTTTTTCAAATTCTTGGCTTTGTACAGCAGCATCTTTTTCTTTGCGTACTTCCTCAAGTTTTTGCTCAAGCTCCTTTAATTGTGGAGGAGCAGTAAACGAACGAAGGCGAACTTTCGAACAAGCCTCATCGATTAAATCGATTGCTTTATCTGGAAGGAAACGGTCAGTAATATAGCGGTCAGATAATTTTACTGCCTGAATGATTGCTTCATCCGAAATAGATACACGGTGATGCGCTTCATAGCGATCGCGCAATCCTTTTAAAATTTGAATCGATTCTTCTACCGTCGGTTCATCGACGTAAATTGGTTGGAAACGACGTTCTAATGCCGCGTCTTTTTCAATATATTTCCGATACTCATCCAATGTAGTCGCACCAATGCATTGCAACTCCCCACGGGCAAGCGCTGGCTTCAAGATGTTCGATGCGTCAATCGCACCTTCTGCACCACCTGCGCCAATAAGCGTATGGAGCTCATCAATGAAGAGAATGATATTTCCTGCTTGACGAATCTCATCCATCACTTTTTTCAGACGATCTTCAAATTCACCGCGGTATTTTGTACCAGCTACTACCGTTCCCATATCTAACGTCATTACTCGCTTATCGCGGAGTGTTTCTGGAACCTCATTATTTACGATTTGTTGCGCAAGACCTTCAGCAATGGCTGTTTTCCCAACCCCAGGTTCTCCGATTAACACCGGGTTATTTTTTGTACGACGGCTTAACACTTCAATAACGCGCTGAATTTCCTTGCTTCTGCCAATAACAGGGTCTAATCTTCCTTCACGAGCAATCGCCGTTAAATCGCGAGCTAAGCTGTCTAATGTTGGTGTACTTACGTGTGAAGCACCGCCTCCTGAATGACCAGAAACAGACTCATTGCTTCCAAGCAGTTGCAACACTTGTTGGCGCGCTTTATTAAGACTTACTCCCAAATTGTTAAGTACGCGGGCCGCAACTCCTTCACCTTCACGAATAAGACCTAGTAAAATATGTTCTGTTCCTACATAGGAATGGCCAAGCTTTCTCGCTTCATCCATCGATAGTTCAATTACTTTTTTCGCACGCGGCGTATAATGGATCGTATGGGAAACTTCATGGCCGCGACCGATTAACGATTCTACCTCTTTTTGAATTTTTTCTGGCCCAAGCCCTAAAGCCATTAATGCTTTTGCTGCAATTCCTTCCCCCTCGCGAATTAAACCTAATAAAATATGTTCCGTTCCAATGTTATTATGGCCAAGGCGTATTGCTTCCTCTTGAGCTAGCGCCAATACTTTTTGCGCCCGCTCCGTAAATCTTCCAAACATCATTATTCATCACCCTCCATCGCTTTTCTTTCTTCCATTTTTAGACGTTCGCGGATTAGTGCCGCCCGTCGAACATCCCGTTCTTCCGGTCTTAGCACGCCGCCTGCATACTGTTGTAAAAATCCAGGTTGAGTTAAAATCATCAGCTCATTTAAAATATTGCGCGAAATATTTTTAATATATCCTAAGTCAATTCCTAAACGTACATCAGACAAACATTGCGCTGCTTCTTTAGATTCAATAACACGGCTATTTGCTAATATCCCATAAGAACGGAATACTCTGTCTTCTAATTGTATGTTTAAAGTTTTGACTAATGTCTCCCTCGCCATTCTTTCCTGGGCAATTAATTGTTGAACAACGCTTTTCAAATCTTCCACAATATCCTCTTCCGACTTTCCTAATGTAATTTGATTTGAAATTTGGAAAATGTTACCTAACGCCTCACTGCCTTCTCCATATGTTCCGCGTACTACTAATCCTAGTTGGTTGATTGCTGGAATAATGCGGTTTATTTGCTGTGTTAAAACGAGAGCCGGGAGATGCATCATAACAGAAGCGCGCATCCCTGTTCCAACGTTTGTCGGACAGCTTGTTAAATATCCGAGTTTTTCATCAAACGCATAATTGACATGTTCCTCAATCCAATCATCAAGCTCATTAGCCACTTTTAACGCTTCTGTTAATTGAAGACCAGGAAATAAACATTGAATACGAATGTGATCCTCTTCATTAATCATAATGCTTATTTCTTCATTTTCTGAAAGCAAGCACGCCCCAAAAGGAGAATCTTCTGCCAAATGCGGGCTAATTAAATGCTTTTCTACCAATACCCTTTTTTCAATCGGTTGAAGCTCTGACATTTTTAACAATTCAAAACGACCGACAGACGGGTAAAAACGATGAGCAAATGTTTGCTCAAACAATGAAACAATTTGCTGTGCTTCCTCATTGTTAAATACTGTTGGAAACTGAAAATCAACAATGTTTCTTGCTAAACGGATACGGCTGCTTAACACGATATCAGAATCAGGCCCCTCTTGACTCATCCAAGAACTGACCGCCGTATTAAAAAACTTCTCAAACGACATATAACTACATCTCCCCCCCTCGACGTTGATGCAACTGATATTCAAGAGAGCGAATTTGATCACGAACCTCTGCCGCCTTTTCAAATTCTTCTCTCGCCACAAGTTCTTGCAGTTTTTGTTTTAACATAGCAATTTGCTTGCGCAGATGGAGTGTTCCACCTTTTCGTTTCGGTATTTTTCCAGCATGGGTTGTATTTCCGCTATGGAGTCTTTTTAATATTGGTGGTAAATATCTAGCAAATGTGCGGTAACAGTTTGAACAGCCGAAACGACCTGTTTTTGTAAACTGATGATAAGTCATTGCACACTTCTCGCATTGTAAAATATCGGTGCTTTGGAACGGGCTTGACGTCATTTCTTTCATTGGAGATGAAAAATTAAGCAGGCCAGCTAATAAATTATTAAAGGAAAAGTCATCATTTCCGTAAAACATAAACATATCACTATTCTCTTGAGCGCATTGTTCGCAAAGATGAAATTCGGTTTTTTCGCCGTTTATAATTTTCGTAAAATGCACTGTTGCCGGTCTTTGATTGCATTCCTGACATATCAACTTTATCCCCTCCCTACTTATATTTTAGCGATATCAACATCGCTCTTAGCATGCGTGCTCTCAATTCATCACGTTGGGGCAAATCGATGTATAATACAGAACGGTCCATTACGCTTAGCATAATCTTTGCTTCTCGTTCGGTAATTACTTTTTCCTCGACAAGACGATCAATAATATCTTCCGCATTTGATTGACTAATCCGATGCTGGATTAATTCTAACAGTTGATCAATTAACTGTGCTTCACTTTTTGTCTTCACTTTCATAATGCGGATGTAACCACCGCCACCGCGCTTACTCTCAACAATATATCCTCGCTCTAGCGTAAATCTTGTATTAATAACATAATTAATTTGTGAGGGAACACATTGAAATTTATCCGCAATTTCACTTCTTTTGATCTCCACAATTTCTTTGTCGCTCATATTTAATACCTGTTTTAAATATTGCTCAATAATATCAGAAATGTTTGGCACTCTACCTCCTCCTTACAAACCAAGTTGACTTTGACTATATTTGACCTTACTTATACTATATAGTTTATTATAAAAAAATGCAAGAGCCACTCACAAAAATGGCTAGTCATATGATTTCCTTTTTTTTCGAAAATGAAACATGATTTTAGGTAATAAAAGGAAAGGGTAAGCAAATATAGAAAAAAAGAAGCATGCCTTTCATTAAGGCATGCTTCTTTTTACATTGCCTAGCAACGACCTACTCTTGCAGGGGCGCTGGCCCCAACTACCATCGGCGCTGGAGAGCTTAACTTCCGTGTTCGGGATGGGAACGGGTGTTTCCTCTCCGCTATTGTCACTAGGCAATTATCTCAATTGGACATTTATTATTATATTCCAATCATCACGTTTGTCAAGAGGGATTTCGTTCCCTCAAAACTAGATAACCGTCCGTTTGGAAGAAGCCGTTTTGCATAGGCGGCTTCCGCTTTTCCGTTGTCTAGCTCCTAGCGTCCTCCGCTTTTCACTTTGTCTAGCTCCGGACGCCATCGGCTCGCGACGCTTCGGTCCCGTTGCGGCGGCAACAGCCACCTCACGGGCCCTCCAGCGCGTGTCGCCGATAGGCGGGCGTCCTCCACTTTTCGCTTTGGTTAAGTCCTCGATCGATTAGTATCCGTCAGCTCCACGTGTCGCCACGCTTCCACCTCGGACCTATCGA
>NZ_QCWL01000001.1:386892-406245 GCF_003064505.1 Geobacillus sp. LYN3
GCACGCCGCCAGCGTTCGTCCTGAGCCAGGATCAAACTCTCCAAAAAGAAAGTTGATTGGCTTTAATTCGGCGCCGACACCGAAGGTGTCGCTCGCCTTCGCTTTTCGTTGTGGACGCTTCGTTTTGTTCAGTTTTCAAAGAACATTCTTTTTTAAAACGACCTTGTTAATATATCATTTTAAAATTTTATTGTCAATCACTTTTTGTTTTATTCGTTTTTCAAAAGCGACGTTTACTAATATATCAATTATAAATATAAAAGTCAACTACTTTTTTAAAAATTTTATGTCCCCTATGATTTTTTGATCATAGGGGACACGATATCTTATTTATTACGCATTTGCGGGAATAACAATACGTCGCGAATAGACGGTGAATTTGTTAATAGCATAACAAGTCGATCAACGCCAATACCTAAACCGCCTGTTGGTGGCATTCCATATTCAAGCGCTTCAATGAAGTCCTCGTCCATCTCGTGCGCTTCGTCATTTCCTTGCTCTCGCTCTTTCAGCTGTGCCTCAAAGCGCTCACGTTGGTCAATCGGATCATTTAACTCAGTAAATGCATTCGCGTGTTCACGACCAACGATAAACAATTCAAAGCGATCTGTGAAGCGCGGATCGTCTGGATTTTTCTTCGCTAACGGCGAGATTTCTACCGGGTGTCCGTAAATAAACGTCGGTTGAATGAGCTTGTCCTCTACTTTTTGCTCAAAAAACTCATTAACAATATGACCAAACGTCATGTGCGGCGCTATTTCAACACCATGCTCTTTTGCCAATTCTCTAGCCTCTTCATCGCTCATTTGTTTCCAAAAATCAACACCTACGTATTCCTTAATGGCATCTACCATATGAAGTCGTTTCCACTCAGGAGTTAAATCAACCGTATGCTCTCCATATTGGATTTTTGTCGTTCCTAATACCTCTTGCGCGATATGAGCAATTAAATTTTCTGTCAATTTCATAATATCGCGGAAATCTGCATATGCTTCATATAGCTCAAGCATCGTAAATTCCGGATTATGTCGAGTAGAAATCCCTTCATTACGGAACACGCGCCCAATTTCATATACCTTTTCTAATCCGCCGACAATTAAACGTTTCAAATGAAGCTCGATCGCAATCCGCATATATAATGGCATATCCAACGCATTATGGTGAGTGATAAATGGACGAGCTGCTGCTCCTCCGGCAATGGAATGCATCATCGGTGTTTCTACTTCTAAATAGCCGTGGCTGTCCAAGTAGCGGCGCATCGCTTGAATAATTCGGCTGCGAGTGATAAACGTATTTTTGCTCTCCGGATTCATAATTAAATCTAAGTACCGTTGACGATAGCGTTGTTCAACATCTTTTAGTCCATGGTATTTCTCTGGAAGTGGACGCAATGCTTTCGTTAAAAACTCATAAGAAGATACTTTAATGGACAGCTCTCCTACTTTTGTTTTAAATACTGTTCCATAAACACCGATAATATCTCCTAAGTCAGAAGTTTTGAAAAGCTCGTATTGCTCCTCACCAACTGTATCTTCACGAACGTAAATTTGAATTTGCCCCGTAACATCTTGAATATGGGCAAACCCAGCTTTACCTTTGCCGCGTTTTGTCATAATACGTCCGGCGACGGCAACTTTTATTTGTTTCTCTTCTAGCTCTTCTTTGGATAAATCCCCATATAAATCAAATAACTCTTTTGCTTTATGTGTGCGCTCAAACCGTTTTCCAAACGGATCAATTCCCATTTCTCTCAATTTATTTAATTTTTCCCTACGAACTAGTAATTGATCGTTTAATTCTTCATGACTCATATGGCCTTCACTCCATTTAAAAAAGTTTTTATGAAAAATACTGCCAGCAACGGCTGGCAGTGAATAACCGCAATCTTTTATTGATCCATTTACACAGCCTGTGCATTCGCCTGTTCTTTGCTTTCTACTTCTTCGGCAAAGTTAAGTAAAAGGGTGGCAAGCTGTTCACGAGTGTCACATTCATTAATGGCATTGCGAATTTTTGCGTTACCGCGCACCCCTTTTAAATACCATGCCGCATGTTTCCGCATTTCTTTTACTGCAATATGCTCGCCTTTTAATGCAATGAGGCGATCTAAATGTAAAAGACATACTTCTATTTTTTCTCTTACCGTTGGTTCCGGGATTAATTCCCCTGTTTCTAAATAACGGACTGTGCGGTAAATCATCCATGGGTTTCCAAGTGCAGCGCGTCCGATCATCACGCCGTCCACGCCTGTTTCTTCAAGCATCCGCTTTGCATCTTGCGGTGTTTTTACATCCCCGTTTCCAATGACAGGAATATTCACTGCTTCTTTTACTTGTTTAATGATATTCCAATCTGCTTTTCCTTCGTACATCTGTACTCTCGTTCTTCCGTGAACCGCTACTGCCTTACCGCCAGCGCGTTCTACAGCTTGCGCGTTTTCTACTGCGTAAATATGATTTTCGTCCCAACCGATTCGCATTTTTACTGTCACAGGTTTTTCCACTGCATCTACAATGGCGGCAACTACATCATAAATCTTATTTGGATCTAAAAGCCATTTCGCACCCGCATCGCATTTCGTGACTTTTGGAACAGGACATCCCATATTAATATCGATGATATCCGCATTCGTATGTTTATCGACAAATTTTGCGGCTTCTACAAGCGTTTCCTTTTCTCCGCCAAAAATTTGCAAACTTAATGGTTTTTCCCGTTCATCAATATATAACATGCCTAGCGTTTTTTCGTTATTGTACACGATCCCTTTATCACTTACCATTTCCGCACAAACAAGCCCTGCCCCAAACTCTTTTACCGTGAGACGGAATGCCGAATTGCACACACCGGCCATTGGAGCAAGAACAACACGATTTTTAATTTCTACATCTCCGATTTTAAACATCGGTTTACCCTCCTTTCTTATTCCCTAGGCTCTGAACGTGGCGGTGCAAGCTCTTCTACAGATATATTTAACCGTTCGGCAATTTTCTCTATTAATTGTTCCGACGGTAAGCGATTTCCACGCTCAACTTCTCCTAAAATGGACACAGATACCCCCAGATCTTTTGCCAATTTTTCCTGTGTATATCCTTTCAGCTTTCGAAAAGCGCGAATACGTCTTCCCCATTTTTCTGCTTCCATACACGAACTCCTTCTTTGTCAGGTAGTCGATCGATGAGGCATGCTAAACGTTCAGAAATATTTGGAAAATGGATATCGTGATTTAATTCCAATAACGGAATCATAACAAACGCCCGCTCTGTCATACGCGGATGAGGAATGATAAGTTGTTCTGTTTCAATATTTTCATGATTATATAATAAAATGTCAAGGTCTAACGTTCGTGGTCCCCACCGTATTTCCCTTTTTCTCCCAAGTTTTTGTTCGATATTTTGCGTGACGTCTAGCAATGCAAAAGGAGAAAGAGTTGTATAAATTTTTATAACCATATTTAAAAACTTATCTTGATTCACATAACCGACCGGTTCCGTCTCATAAATAGATGAAGCAGCAGTGACGGAAATTTGTTCATGTCTATCCAACATTTTGACAGCTTCCCGCAGGTAATATAGGCGATCACCGATATTAGAGCCAAGAGCAATATACGCATAATTTTCCATCTAACGACCCCTTACAATTTCTACTGCTACAGATTCATAATGACCTTGAATGGGTGGATTTGGTTTTGTCACTTTAATCGTACAACGAGCAACGGTTGGAAAAGAAGATAAAATTTGCTCCGCAATCGTCTCTGCTACTGCTTCGATTAACGCAAATCTCCTTTTCTCGACAACATTTCGGCAAATATCGTACACTTCCGCATAATTAATGGTATCATCTAATCGATCGCTTTTTCCAGCCTTTTGTAAATCCGTTTCGAGAATGACGTCTACAATAAAGCGCTGTCCAAGCACATTTTCTTCGGGAAGGACGCCGTGATATCCATAAAACTCCATTCGATGAAGATAAATTTTATCGATCGTTCTCCACTCCTTTTCCAAGCATTGCATCCATCATTTTCGCCATTCGCGCAATCGGCAATACATCATGAACACGGACGATGTGAGCTCCCTTTACGATTCCGAGGCATACGGTCGCTCCTGTTCCTTCGACTCGTTCATTAACCGGTAAATCAAGAACATGGCCGATGAATCGTTTCCGTGATGTTCCCAATAGCAGCGGGTATCCCAGTTTGGCAAATTCATCTAAACGCCGCATGACTTCTAAGTTATGTTCCAATGTTTTCGCAAATCCAATACCTGGATCTAAAATAATATTTTCATCTTTCACCCCTGCGCGTTTTGTGATTGCAACACTTTCCATTAAATCAGAAATCATGTCGGAAATTAAATCACGATACTGAAGATCATGACGGTTGTGCATTAAAATAATCGGAACATCGTAAAAAGCGGCAACTTCTGCCATCTTTGCATCCGCTTTTGCTCCCCATACATCGTTAATAATATGTGCTCCCGCTTCGATCGCTTGCTTTGCAACTTCAGCTTTATACGTATCAATGGAAATAGGAACATCGATTTCTTGAGCGACTGCTTTCACCACAGGAATGACACGCCGTAATTCTTCTTCAAGCGATACCTTTTCTGCACCAGGGCGGGTCGATTCCCCCCCAATATCAATAATATCTGCCCCATCGGCAACAAGACGTTTTGCATGCTCTACGGCACGATCGATATCATAAAACCGTCCGCCGTCAGAAAAAGAGTCTGGCGTTACATTGACAATGCCCATGATCATGGTCTTTTTCCGTAAATCTAACTCATAATCCCCGCAGCGAAGTACAAAAGAAGCTGCATTTGTTGTACCCATCATTCATTCAATCCTTTCTGCCAACTCATGTCTTGTCCATAAAAATGGTGTGAAGCGCTTGTAATACCTTTGCAAAAATGAAGTAACAATCCCATCAGCACCTGGATAAGTACGACCATTCATTTGATAAATAGGGACGATTTCCTGAATGGAATTGGTCACAAATATTTCATCCGCCTGTTGCAGATGGTCAAGTGTATAAAAACCTTCCTCATATTCAATGTTTAGCACGTTCAACATCGCAATCACAAATTGTCTTGTTACTCCATTTAAAATTCCTGTATGAATCGCCGGAGTGTATACCGTTTTATTTTTTACCCAAAAAATATTGGAGACAATTCCCTCAGCAACATACCCTTGTTCATTCAAAAAAATGCCTTCCACATCGGTACGGCTGCCGATTTCCCGTTTGCCTATAATATTATTCAAATAATGATGCGATTTTAAGCGTTCTTTTCCCTCCGGGGTGTTTCGTTTTGTTTTTAGAACTGTTGCGATTTTGCCTTTTGCAAATGACGGAGGTGAAAAAGGCTTCATATACATAATGATCGTCGGTTCATCATACTCACTCGTTTGCAAACCAATATCCCCGATGCCTGCCGAAATATTGAAACGAACGTAAGCATTTCGCAAACCATTTGCTTCTAACAGACGACGAAGTATCTCCATGACTTCACCGCGAGTAAAGGATTTGACAATATTCATCTCTTGTAAGCTATGATTTAACCGTTCCAAATGGTCGTCTAGCAAAAACGGATGCCCATCATATGTACGAAACGTTTCAAATACACCAAGACCATACAAAAAACCGTGGTCAAACGGCGAAATACGCGCTTCGTCTTTATGAACGACATCTCCATTGATATATACATACATACTGTTATCGAACCCTTTTATATGTTTGAATAAAGTTTTCCAACAGCTTCATCCCGTGACTCGTCATAATCGATTCCGGATGAAACTGAACCCCTTCAACCGGCAATGTTTTATGGCGAATCGCCATAATTTCGTTTTCTTCTGTCCAAGCGGAAATTTCAAAACAATCTGGCAATGTTTCTTTTTCAACAATAAGAGAATGATAACGAGTGGCCGTAAACGGGCTAGGAATATTGGCGAAAATGGTTGTTCCATCATGGAAAATTGGCGACGTTTTACCGTGCATTAAACGGTCAGCACGAATGACTTTTCCCCCAAATACTTGAGCAATCGCTTGATGCCCAAGGCAAACTCCAAAAATCGGAATTTTCCCTGCAAAGTATTCGATGGCTTCCATGCTGATGCCCGCCTCATTAGGAGTGCAAGGACCAGGCGAAATCATAAGAAAATCAGGGCTTAGTGTCTCTATCTCCTTAATCGTAATCTCGTCATTTCGTTTTACGATTAATTCTTCCCCTAACACGCCTAGATATTGCACTAAGTTGTATGTAAAAGAATCGTAATTATCAACCATTAAAATCATCGATCTCACCTCATGCTCTCAATAGTTTCTCTGCTTCGCTCAGCTCTTTTGCTTTCCAAAGGGCTGCCGCCTTTTTCAAACATTCCTGATATTCATGTTCAGGGTGGGAATCCATAACAATTCCAGCTCCCGCTTGCACATGAGCTATTCCGTCTTTAGCAATCATCGTGCGAATCGCAATATTGAATTCCATATCCCCATCGAAGCTAATCCACCCGATGGAACCAGTATATACACCACGACGTATCGGCTCCAACTCTTCGATAATTTCCATTGTCCGTACTTTTGGAGCACCAGTAATCGTACCGCCAGGAAACATTGCTTGTATAATATCAAATACATCTTTTCCTTGCTGCAATTTTCCCGACACATGGGACACAATATGCATAACGTGGGAATAACGTTCGATTGTCATCCATTCGTCTACTTTTACTGTACCATATTGGCATACACGTCCTAAATCGTTGCGCTCTAAATCGACGAGCATCGCATGTTCTGCTATTTCTTTTTCGTTAGAAAGCAGCTTTTTTGCCAGCTGCTTGTCTTCTTCTTTTGTTTTCCCGCGCGAACGTGTTCCAGCAATCGGCCTTGTGCTAATGTCGCTTCCCCGCTTCTTGACAAGCAATTCAGGCGAACCGCTGACGATTTGAAACTCTGGAAAATGAATATATGCCATGTATGGAGACGGATTAATGATGCGCAGCTGCTCATAAATATGAAATGGATGCACTAGCAGCGGTTTTGATTGCCGCACGGATAAATTCACTTGAAATACATCTCCCTGGGCAATATATTGCTGTACTTTTTTGACCGCTTCGACAAATTCTTCTTTTGTCATCGAAACCGATGGGCTGGCGTCTTCTTTTTGGAATGCCCATTCGATATCCTCTTTCCTTTCTTCCAACCAACATGACTCATAAAAGGAAAGTCGCCGCTCCGCTTCTAATTCTTCTCCATCCCCATAATGAGTAATCATATGCAGTAGCTGCTTTTGATGATCATATACAAATACATCATCAAAAATTAAAAAATACATATGTGGAAGCTGTAAATCATCTTTCGCATATGAAGGAATTTTTTCAATATACCGTGCGCAGTCATAACTGATATACCCAATCGCTCCACCTTGAAAGGGCAGTTCACTTTCCGAAGGAAGAAGCGGGAACTGTCCGAACCATTGTTTGAGCGACAATAGCGGATTTCCTTCATAACACTTCTTTTCATCACGATAAGAGATGAATAACTGATTTTCTTTTGTTTGGATGATACCCGCAGGAGTTAAACCAATAATACTATATCGTCCGCCCTGACCGCTTTCTAGCAGAGCATGATACGGCTCACCAGCGGCAAGCATCTTATATTGCCGAAACCAATCATGTTTCGAATAAGGAATCGTTCGCCTCTTTCTATTTCTCCATTTCCGCACAGCGATATCACTCCCTTTATTAGCCATGCATATTCTTATTGTACAATGAGTCGCGGAACATATCATTACAAAAAAATTTCGACAGGGGTCCTCCCCTGTCGAAATAGGATGCTTACTCCTCAAATTGATAAAGCGGTGTACTTAAGTAACGTTCTCCGTTACTTGGAATAATTGCCAGCACTTTTTTTCCTTTTCCAAGCTCTTTGGCGACCTTCAATGCAGCATGAATAGCGGCACCAGAAGAAATTCCGCCAAGTATTCCTTCTTCGCGAGCAGCGCGGCGAGCAGCGGCGAACGCTTCTTCTGTTGTAACGGTAATGACTCCATCATAAATGCTTGTATCTAAAATGTCCGGCACAAATCCGGCGCCGATTCCTTGAATTTTATGAGGACCTGGTTTTCCGCCCGATAATACTGGTGAATCAGCAGGTTCTACGGCATAAATTTTAATGTTTGGATATGTTTCGCGAAGCACTTGTCCTGCCCCTGTAATCGTTCCGCCAGTACCGACGCCGGCAATAAACGCATCTAATTGGTCGCCCATTTGCTCAACAATTTCTTTTCCAGTCGTTAACCGATGGATTTCTGGGTTTGCCTCATTCTTAAATTGTTGTGGCATAAAATAGCCATGCTCTCTTACTAGCTCTTCCGCCTTCGCAATCGCGCCGCGCATTCCTTCGCTTCCTGGTGTTAGCACTAATTCAGCGCCATATGCGCGCAACAAATTGCGACGTTCTAAACTCATCGTATCTGGCATGACTAAAACCGCTTTATACCCTTTTGCCGCGGCAACCATCGCCAATCCAATTCCGGTGTTTCCGCTTGTCGGCTCTACAATCGTGTCACCAGGTTTTAATTTTCCGGCTTTTTCCGCCGCTTCGATCATCGCTAAGGCAATACGGTCTTTGACGCTGCTGCCAGGGTTCATAAATTCCAGTTTTAAATATACATCGGCGCTATCTTCATCAACAATGCGGTTTAATTTCACTGCAGGCGTATCGCCAATAAGCTCTGTAATGGAGTTTACTGTTCTTGCCATCTTTCCACCCCTAATCCCGATTAATTTTATCGAATTTGTTTCAAATGTATCAGTTATTGATGGAATTGTCAATCATTTTAATTTTTTGCTTCTGCAAGCTGTTTTAATTGTTCGAGCTCTTCTTTTGTAAAATGATACGTTTCATTACAAAAATGACATGATGCTTCGGCATACCCTTCTTTTTCCATAATGTCTTGAATTTCTTGTGGACCTAAACTAATAATCGCATCGGCAATTCTCTCCCGCGAACAGCGACATACAAACGAAACAGGAAGTGTTTCAAGTACTTTGACATTTCCCTTTCCAAGCAGTTCCTCTAAAATTTCTTCCGGTGTTAGCCCGCTTTCAACCATTTTCGAAACTGGAGGAATCGTTTGTAAACGCTGTTCGATTTGTTCAATCGTCTTCTCTTCCGTTCCCGGCATCAGCTGGATGATAAAGCCTCCTGCCGCCAATATCGTGTTGTCTGGATTCACAAGTACACCAACCCCGACAGAAGACGGAACTTGTTCCGAAGAAGCAAAATAGTACGTGAAATCTTCACCAAGTTCCCCGGAAATAATCGGCACTTGTCCTGTAAAGAAATCACGCAATCCTAAGTCTTTTACAACCGTTAACATGCCATTTTTGCCTACTGCTTTTGCCACGTCTAATTTCCCATGTTCGTTTAAATCAAAGTGAACGTGTGGATTTGTGACGTATCCACGCACCTCTCCCTTGGCGTTGCTGTCGACCAAAATGGTGCCGATTGGACCGCCGCCATCAATTTTAATCGTTAATTTATCGTCTCCTTTTAACATGGCTCCCATCATGACCCCCGCCGTAATAGCCCGGCCAAGCGCTGCGGAAGCAGTCGGCCATGTTTGATGGCGGCGCTGTGCCTCGCTAACGGTATCTGTTGTTCGTGCGGCATACGCTCTTACTTGTCCATCATAAGCTAAGGCTTTCACTAAGTAGTCTGACATACACACTCAACCTTTCATTGTTTTTTATCAACGTTTTTCTCGTATAAAATTTTTAATCCTGTCAGCGTCAAAAACGGATCAACAATATCAATCACACTAGATTCGCTGGCAATTAAGGACGCTAACCCTCCTGTTGCAATCACTTTTGGAGGAACAGAGCTTTTTGCTTTCATCCGCGAAACAATGCCCTCCACTTGCCCCACGTATCCATATAAAATTCCAGCTTGCATCGCACTAACAGTATTTTTCCCAATAATGTCATCCGGACGGGCAATTTCGATACGAGGCAATTTCGCAGCTCGCGCGAAAAGCGCTTCCGTGGAAATCATAATCCCTGGAGCAATAGCGCCCCCCATATATTGTTTATGTTCATTAATATAACAATACGTCGTCGCCGTACCAAAGTCGACAATAATGAGAGGGCTGCCATACAAGTGAATGCCGGCAACCGCGTTCACAATTCGGTCTGCCCCTACTTCTCGCGGATTATCGTATTTAATATTCAGTCCTGTTTTAATCCCTGGCCCGACGATAATCGGCTTAATATGAAAGTATTTTAAACACATTCGCTCAAGCGCAAACATAATCGGCGGCACCACGGAAGAGATAATAATACCATCAATGTCGGAAAACTGAAGCCCGACATGGTTCAATAACGCCTTGATCGTCATGGCGTATTCATCTTCCGTTTTGCCCCGGCTCGTTTCGATGCGCCAATGATGCTTTAATTCATCGCCATCATATACTCCTAACACCGTATTGGTATTGCCAACGTCTAACACAAAAATCATCGTTTCATCACCACTTCTCATAAATTGTTACTTTCTACATCATATCATATCTTGTTTTTACTCGGATAAAAAAAGATGTCCCTTAAAAAGAGACATCTTACTCATCTTTCTTTTGAATATTTATTTTGACGTCATTGTTATCCTCATTATTTTTATTGTCATTGCCATTATTTGCATCACGGTTTGGCAATGTTCCATGTTCGAATAAATGTTTAATTTGTTCTGCATCTAACGTTTCTACTTCTAGCAATGTAGTAGCGATTAACTCCAGTTTATCACGATGTTGTGTTAAAATGTTTTTCGCCTTCTCATAACATTCTTTAATAATCCGTTGAATTTCTAAATCAATTTCATATGCAATTTTATCGCTGTAGTTTTGCTCATTGTGCAAGTCACGCCCTAAAAACACTTGCCCGCTCGGCTGCCCAAATTGCAATGGACCAAGCTTCTCACTCATTCCAAACTCGGTGACCATGCGGCGAGCAATGTTCGTCGCACGTTGGAAGTCATTATGCGCCCCTGTGCTCACTTCGTTAAACACAATTTCTTCCGCAACGCGCCCGCCTAATAAACCGGTAATTTTATCTAACAAGTCTTGCTTTGTCATAAAATAGCGGTCTTCTTTCGGAAGCATAACCGCGTAACCACCGGCTTGGCCACGTGGAACGATCGTCACTTTATGCACCATTTCCGCATTATCAAGCACCATACCAATGACGGTATGACCCGCTTCATGGTATGCAACAATGCGTCGCTCTTTTTCTGAGATGACGCGGCTTTTCTTTGCCGGTCCGGCGATGACACGGTCTGTCGCCTCATCGATGTCGCTCATATCAATTTTCTTTTTATTCCGTCGCGCCGCAACAAGGGCCGCCTCGTTCAACAAGTTTTCTAAATCAGCACCAGAGAAGCCTGGTGTACGCATTGCAATCGCTTTTAAATCAACGGATTCATCCAGCGGCTTATTGCGAGCGTGTACGCGCAATACCGCTTCACGCCCTTTTACGTCCGGACGGTCTACCGTAATTTGCCGGTCAAAACGACCTGGACGTAACAATGCTGGGTCTAAAATATCCGGGCGGTTTGTCGCTGCGATGATAATAATTCCTTCGTTTCCATTGAATCCATCCATCTCGACAAGCAATTGGTTGAGCGTTTGTTCACGCTCATCATGTCCGCCGCCAAGACCTGCTCCGCGTTGACGGCCAACCGCATCAATTTCGTCAATAAAAATGATACATGGCGCGTTCTTTTTCGCGGTTTCGAACAAATCGCGCACACGTGACGCACCGACACCGACGAACATTTCTACGAAGTCGGAACCGCTGATGGAGAAAAACGGTACGCCAGCTTCTCCTGCAACCGCGCGCGCAAGCAACGTTTTCCCTGTCCCCGGAGGTCCAACAAGAAGAACTCCTTTCGGAATACGGGCGCCAAGCTCCACAAACTTCCGCGGATCTTTTAAAAATTCCACAATTTCCACAAGCTCTTGTTTTTCTTCATCCGCACCAGCAACATCGCGGAAACGAACCTTTTTCTTGTCGTCCGTATATAAGCGCGCCCGGCTTTTTCCAAAGTTCATTACCCGGCTGCCGCCGCCTTGCGCTTGGTTCAACAAGAAGAAAAACAAGATAAAAATGATGACAAACGGGATGATTGAAGTGAAAAAGGTGACCCATCCGCTCGTTTCATCCGCAGGCATTACTTTCACTCTTGTTCTTTTCGCTGCAGCGTCAATACGGTTCAGCACCGTATCGCTGTTCATGACATAAGTGGAAAAGTATTGATCCTCACTGTACGTTTTGAGCTGTCCCCTTATCTCATACACACCGCGCTCCGGTTTCATGGAAAACGATTTAACATCGCCATTTTCTAAATGTGTAATAAAGGCATCGTATGTCATCGGTTCCGTCCGTTGATTGCTTCCGTTAAAGAAGCTGACTACACCGATCACAACGAGAAAAATCAATAAGTAAAATATGGTATTTCGGAAGATCCGATTCATCTCTTGCCTCCTCCCATATGAAACACACTATACTCAATAGTATCATAGAAAATTGTATAAATACAAACAATTCGCTAGCGGCTGAAAAAGCAAACTACTTATTGTACACTTCCGGTTTCAGCACTCCGATAAAAGGAAGATTACGGTATTTCTCACAATAGTCTAAGCCATAGCCGACAACAAATTCGTCAGGAATGATAAAACCGGCATAATCTGCTTGAATATCCGCCTTGCGTCCGGAAGGTTTATCTAATAAGGTAACAATTTTAATCGAGTTCGCTTTCCGATAACGGAATAAGTCGACTAAATAACTTAATGTTAAACCACTATCAATAATATCCTCGATAATTAAAATGTCACGCCCTTCCACAGAAGTATTTAAATCCTTTAAAATTTTCACTTCGCCGGACGATACCGTCGCGTTTCCATAACTGGACACATCCATAAAATCCATTTCTAAATATGTATCGATATGCTTTAACAAATCTGCCATAAACGGCATGGCCCCTTTTAGTACTCCGACGGCTAACGGAAAACGCCCTTCATATTCTTCTGTCAACAGCTTGCCTAGCTCCTTTACCTTTTCTTGAATTTGCTCCTCCGTAATAAGTATTTTTTGGATATCGTCTTTCATCCCCATCTTTCTTTTCCTCCTAGATGTTCATTGCTCTTTATAGTGTAATACAATGTAGCTTGCTTTTGTAACATTTGTTGCTTCAAAATTTGATTTTTTTAACTTCGGAACCCATAAAATATTTCCTTGCGCGTCTTCTACAATTGGCCAGCGATCCCTTTCATATAAAGGAATTTTCGCTTCAATGAAAATTTCCTTAATCTTCTTTGTCCCTTTTGTCCCTTTCAACGTCATCCGGTCACCAGCGCGGCGTGTTCGTACTCGTAACGGAAGACGAACCGCTTCCGGATCAATAATAAATACATCGTTTCCCTTCTGTTCTTTCGGATAGTGTTCCCAAAATTCACTAATGATTACATGATTGTTTGGGAGGGGCAATACAGCTGGAATATCCAGCTCGAATGCATAGCTTATATCTTCTTTTTCCTCTCGAAATGTAAACAAGCAACGGTCATAAGAACGAATGACTTTTAAGCCATGCGGAAAGTCTAATCTTCCTGAAGGATGGTCGCGGTTTAAAAACGTAAATATATTATGGATATGTACAGACGAAAGGGAAGAAGGGATGTCTTTATAAAGATAGTTCAATATTAGTTGAATCCCTCTTCTTTGTAAAGGTTTTGGCATCGCCTGAAATGGTTCAATTTTTAATGCAACCGTATCATGTTGTTTTTCCATTACTTTATTCATCGCATCTTTCGCTAATTCCTCTAAAAATAACTCATCTTCCATTACCATTTCACTATACGATTGGAACCGCTCATGAAGACGCGGATTTTCTTTTTTTAAAAATGGAATAACATGGTGGCGAAACCGATTTCTTGTATAATCATCTTTATCATTACTAGCATCATGACGAGGCGTAATTTGATGTTGTCGACAATACGCATCAATATCTGCACGGCTGATCGCCAAAAACGGGCGAATAATATATCCTCCGTAAAATGGGCGCTTTGCCGGAATACCGGCATAGCCTTTGCTAGTACTGCCGCGCACAAGCCGCATTAAAATCGTTTCAACTTGGTCATCGCCATGATGGCCTAAAGCTAAATAATGCGCTTTATATTTTTTCATCAGTTCACCGAAAAAACGGTAACGGCATTGACGCGCCGCCTCTTGAACACCTAATTTGGACTCGCGCTGGAATGCCGGAACATCCATTTGCACCGCCTCACATATAATACCGCGCGCCGCGCAAAAATGTTTCACAAAATTCATATCTTCCTCTGACTGTTTACCGCGAAACATATGATCTACATGTGCGGCGATCAACGTGATATTCCATTCTTGTCGAATCGACCAAAAAAAATGCAACAGCGCTAGTGAATCCGGTCCTCCCGATACGCCAACAATGACCGTCGAATTCGGAGTGAGCAGCTCATGTTTTTTTATAAACTCGTACACTTCCGCAATCATTCGGAAAAACCCTCTTTATAATAACGTAATTCTAAAATTCATCGTACCATTATTACAATATTTTCTCAAAAATCTCGCCCAATTATTTTATCAAAAATAAACATCATAGCGATAAAAATTTGTCAAGGAAGTACTTGATGGTATACATATATTGCGTATGCGCATAAAAGTACGGCAACGATCAACGCTGTTTCCAACACTCCCTTTGTTTTGCTGCGTTTTCTTTTTTTATTTCGGCGTGATTTTTGCATCGTTCTCTGGAAAGTACGCTGGTTGGAATGAGAATGATAAGAACGCTGAAGAGCGGTCAAAAAGTCTTGTTTCATTTCGGAAGCTCTTTTATATTTCCCATCAATCGCTTTCATCAACACCGTCTGATATGTCCGCAACGTATCATCTGCCTGAATGATGGAGATTAGCTGACGGCGTCCATCTCCTTTCCGCTCAAATTTGATTGGATAACAAGCTTGGATCATGATCATTGCCACAGCAAATAAATCATATGAAGGCTCTGCTTTTCGTGACCCCACTCCCCAATAACCGCGATCGTAAAATTCGGTAAACTCTTTAACAGCTCTTCCTTGCAACGTTGTTCCTCCCACATCAAGAAGACGGACCGTCGGCGGCGGACCTGCAACTAACAAGTTTTCGGGCTTCAAATCGCCAAATACCCATCCTTCTTGGTGAAGCTGGTCAAGGGCAGATAAAAGCTGTAACAAAAGAACGACTGCCCACTCTTTTCCACGTTTGCGAATAAACGTAAAAAAATTTTCTCCTTTGATATATTCCATCACATAAAAAGGAATCGTTTTATTCATCAAAGGATTTACCCAGTCATCAACATCTAGTAAAGAAGGTCCAAGGGCAACTCCCTGGACCTTGGAAAATCGACGTAATACATTGACCTCTGATGCGATCGCCGCGCTATTATCGCTTAACTTTAAAGCAACAAGCCCCTTCGTGCTTTCCGCCAAATAAACGACCCCGTTAGCTCCATTTCCAAGCGGTTTTACCAGCTTGTACGAATGGCGGTGCCACTTTCCTGTCACGACCGTCCCTAGCGGAAGGTTACATAGATTCTTCAAAGTATGATTCATCATCACGAATCAAACCCCTTAACGACCGCTTTTTCTCAAAATACGTTAATGCTTCGCGCAAGGCCGGTCCTGTCGGTGTCAATCCTCCCGATGTTAATTTTGGAAAAACAGTGGAAAGCTCCTCTATTTTCGGCGTCCAGTCAACAATTTTTTCTACATTTCCTCGTTTCCCCGGAAATACAAACACAGCGAAACGATTATCACCGATACGTGCATTAAGGCTGAGGGACAAATCAAGCAGTGCCTCTTTCACCGTTGGCAATTTCGTTTTCATACTCCCGCTCGTATCTATTAATATTAAAACTTCTAATTCCACTGTTTCTCCAAGTTCATCGACGACTTCCATCACCTCTCCTCGTTTTTCCGGAGGCAAATCTTCAAGCGATACGTCCGATCCTAATATTTGCTTCAATTCTCTATTCACGACACCTTGAAGCGTTTGTGTCATTGCCTTTCTCGTTACCATTTGCACCGTTTGAGACAGCTGTTTGGCATAGACAACTTGGCTGATTCCACCTCCCGATAAAGCGATCCCTTCAATTTCACGCAATCCACTTTCATCAATCGTATCTTGGTCAAGAACACCGATCACATTCACCGTAATCCCTTGTTCTTTTGCTAAAGAAGCCATCGCAATCGGGTCTTCTCCATGATTGGAACAGCCATCTGTAATAAGCAAAATTTGCCGCAACGTTCCTTTGCGCATCTGATCTTCCCCTCCTCAGCTAATGTATTACAAGCATCGCCGGAGGATGGGGATTTTATACCATTATTGCGCTTTTTTTGTATACATATAAGCTGGAATCGTCGCCCATTTTGGCGTGTTATGCTTGATTTTCGCAACGACTACCGTCATGTCGTCTTCAATTCTTCCAGAACGGCTTCGGATCACTTCTTCCATAATTAAGTCTGCCACTTCTTGCGGGTCGTTCGTTTTCAATTCTTTAATTTTCCGCTTCATCCATAAATCGTAATTTTCTACGTGCGGCGGTCCTTCAAACACCCCATCGCTCATCATAATAAGCAAGTCGCCCGCTTTTAATTGTTCACTGACAATCTCAAAGTCCGCTTCTTTAATAATTCCGATTGGCAAGTTGCTTGCCTCAATTTTCATGACTTTATCCCCGCGTTTGACAAAGCTTGGCGTGGAACCGACTTTTAAAAACTTCGTGACAGCGTTTTGCAAATCAATAATGGCTAAATCTAATGTAGAAAACATATCTTCTGTCGTCCGTAATGATAAAATGGAATTAACGGATTTAATGGCAATAGATTCATCAATTCCTGTTTGTAAAATTTCTTGTAAAAGACGCAACGTTTCATTGCTTTCGTTATGTGCACGCTCTCCATTTCCCATTCCATCGCTGATCGCAATCGCATATTTTCCTGTTCCGAGTTCAATCATGGAATAGCTATCACCGGAAACAAGACCGCCGCCTTTTGCCGCAAACGCTACGCCTGTTTCTACGACGAACGCTTTTGTTGAGCCGAATGCTACTCGGCAATAACCGTTCGGGTAAGCGGCGCATTCTTCGCGTTTTACCACAATCGTTTCTCCTAAAATATCGGATAGCATCGGCGCAATTAATTTTTCACATTCGCCGCGGCCTTCACAATATGGAATGCTCATTTCAATATCGATATTTCCTTTTTCTAAGCTATAAATATCAACGTGTCCGATTTCAATCCCGAATTCTTGCAAGGCGTGAAAGATTTGTTCCTCCTGCAAATAATGATTTTCACGCTCCCGCTGAATTTCCTTCGCGAAATCTTCCATCACTTGCGAGACACCCAACAGCTGTTCGGCAACCAACTTTCTGCTTTCATTCATTTGTTTGCGCAGTTTACGATTCGCTTGATAAAACGTCACGTCTTTTTCAATCATGTCGACTACTTTGCTTGCTTTTACGCAATGGTTGTCCCATTCTCGCAATAGTTTATGGTTATGTTCCAAAATTCCCGCATCTGCTTCTAGCATAATTTGCTTCATATATTCATATGTTGTATTAAAGTTGTATGACCAACATTGTTCTTTTTTAAAGCAAGTTTGGCACGTTTTTTCCGTAATATCGCTTAAAAAGTAATCAATTTCCCGTTCGCTATAATCTTCATCAGAAGAAATTAGACTCTTCGTTGAAAAGCTATTGGCCAGCGCTTGAAATACGTGAGAAAATTGGGAAACGCGCTGTGCAGTCACATCGCGAATTTTGCGGACATACTGCTGCTGTTCATTGGCATATTCTGCTGTACCAGGAATGTGTTTTGCGATTTTTTCCGTCAATGAGCGAGACGTAAATGCAAATAGAATAATCGCCAAGAACGACTCCATCACTGTTGGAATAATTTCTGCCTTACCGCTCCCATATAAGCCAATCAGCAAGGTAGCGATGAGCAATCCGAAAGACACGCCGGCTTTCTTTCCTTCTTTTAATAAGCCTCCTAAAAGACCAGCAAACGCTAACAAACTCATTTCGTATAAATTACCGACGTTCGCTAAACTTAAAATAAGCCCTGTTACTACTCCTACTGTAGAGCCAATCGTCGCTCCTGCCACAAACGCAAAAATTAACACAAGATAGCGGGACATTACATGTTCAAGTGAAAGTCCATAGAACGTCCAACCGATCATCCCCGTTAACATCGACGCAATTAAAATAATGAGCGAAATAATTTCTTCGGCTCTTAACGCTTGTTTATATTTGCGAATCATTAACAACGGGATGCTTTGAATAAAAATAAGTGTCAATACAAATGCGAGCCCTGCTTCGACAAACGCCATCATTGCTTCATATAGCGTCCTATTTCCCAACAAATAATAGAAAATGGCTAATTTTGTAGAAAATGATAGACAAAATACAACAAAAGGCACCATTTTTAACGACTCACTAAAAAACTTCCTTATAAATGCATTCACAACCAGGAAACCGAATATTCCGACAAATACAAATAACGTTGCCTCAAACGATAGAGTAAGTGAACCTGCAAGCAATGCAATAAATGCTAGTGCTGCTTTATCGCGGCGCAACATATAAACAGCGGCAAAAAACGGTAAAGCAAATGGAGTTAGCTTGGATAGAATAAGAGCTCGTCCAAGCAGAAAACCGATAATAAGAAGAAGAAACCCCTTATGAATAAATAAATGTCCGACTCGCAATTTCACATGGCGCACCCACCGCGACAACACAGCCTGTGTCTCATGAATAGGCACTTCTGAAATTTGATTCATAAACCTTCTTTCTACTCTTTCCACTCCGATCCCACTCCTTTGTTTTTCTCTTGCCCCAATTATACATTTTTAATAGTCAAAAATTTGTCAAAAAAAGAAAAGCAACAAAAAAAACCGTTCGACGCATTTCCTGCTAATATGTCATAAATTCACAAACAGATGTTAGAAAACACGAAAAAACGTGAAAAAACAAAAAACGAGGGTGTTTCTCTTTCGAGAAACACCCTCGTTTTTATAGTGACCCGTACGGGATTCGAACCCGTGTTACCGCCGTGAAAGGGCGGTGTCTTAACCACTTGACCAACGGGCCGCATGTGGTAGCGGCGGAGGGAATCGAACCCCCGACCTCACGGGTATGAACCGTACGCTCTAGCCAGCTGAGCTACGCCGCCACGCAACAACATTTCTTATAATAATGATAAAACATGTGATTGTCAATAGCTTTTCTACAGGAGAGTCAGTCAAGAT
>NZ_QCWL01000001.1:406255-406635 GCF_003064505.1 Geobacillus sp. LYN3
GGTTCGCTGAAAACAGGTGTAAGTCATAGATTGGCGAACCATTTTTTTGAATTTTATCCGTAAGCGCTTTCGGACTCTCATCCCTTGCCATGACAGACCGATATGTATACCTTTTTTTACCATCCCTTGAGTTCAGACAGGGCATGATAGATCGGTGTCCCGGACGATTGCTGTAAATATGGCACGTTATTCCGCGTTACCTCCGGAAGAAGACGGCGGACGCGTTGTTTCGCCTTGTTCACGATCGTCTGTTTGGTAGATGCCGTTTCCTCCGCCGGATGCGACGATTCTTCTCCTAAACAACGTCTGAAAAGACGAATCCCATCCATCCGGGCAATCATTGCCTTGAAAAACGCCCTGAGTCCCTTGTCTGTCCAACT
>NZ_QCWL01000001.1:406735-438740 GCF_003064505.1 Geobacillus sp. LYN3
ATCGCATATTTATCAAAATTTGGGGGCTAGAAGTTCAATTTATCTCGAAGAATTTTTACTCCTCAGAGCTGGTGCCTGAATTTATCGAACATCACAGGACAAAAGATTATTTTTCGGGGACGACAAAAATAATCTCCCCATCCTTCGATAAATAATATTTTTTTCTTGCTAACTCAGCGATATATTCATCATCATGCAATTTTTTAATTTCCTCTTTCAGGTGTTTTTGCTGTTTCTCGAGCTTGTCTAGCTGCTGCTCAAGCTGCTTTTTATCTGCTAATTTCGCTTCAATGTCCTTTGATTGAGAGTGGAGGGTGTAAAGAAATATCGAAGATAACGCTGCTAATACAACGCTAAAAAACGTAAAACGAACGACGGCGATTCGTCGTCTTCTCGACGCTTTCTCCCTCTTTTCTTCCTGAACTGATATGTATGAAGATTGTAACTTTGTTACATTTGTTTTATGCGGTACGCTCACTGTTTTCACACCTCCACCCTTACTTTCGCCGTTTTATGAAACTATCTTTCATATTCTTCACTTGGCGAATAATTCCTGCTAAATAGCTGAAAATTTTTTCTAGCGGCTGTTTCCAATGTTTTGGAATTCCTCTCCAAATCATAAAGCCAATCCAGCGAACCGGAGCAAATAATATCTTTACACATTGATACAAAATATGAAGGAAAGAGGAAAACAATTTCCATACAAAAAACGAAAGTGCCAATAATATTTGAAAAAGCAATTGAATCGGGCGAACGATGGAATAATAGCACAACTGAACAAAAAAGCGGTATAACCGCACCGCAAACCAAATCGTCCATTCAAGCACTTTTAAATATATCATACGAAACAAACTTTGATAAGCAGCATATCCACATAAAATCGCTAGAAAAATATAAAAGCGCAGCTCGCCTTCATTGACGAGCAGTAAAACGTAAAAAATAATCAAACCTTGAACAATCCAAAATAAAATATCATTAATAAAAACGATCCAATGGGCGCGGTCCTGTCGTTTTAAAAAGCGGTTATACGTATCGAGCGCGGCGCCAAGCCAGCTGCCCATTCCGATCATCGCCAGCATTGTCGCCAGCTGCGTCGTTAAACTCATTTGAACAACTTGCTAAAGAATCCTTTAGCCTTCTCCTGATGGTCATCTAAATAAACAAGGTCAAAAATTCTCCCTTTAATCGAAACGACCCCTTTATCCACGTCTAAGTTTTTCATTTGCAAATTTTGTCCGCGAATCGATAAAAACCCCATCACCGTTTCAAGCAAAAATTCCTCATTATCAAAACTTTCCACTTGCTTGACTCCCGTAATATCAAGGAGTCTTCTCCCCCGCATAATGACGTCATGCTCTTGGACAGGACCTTTATTCGTATTGCCTCCAAAATCATAATGTTGGCTCATGTTCATCCCCCGCATTCATATTGAAATCGAGTCAAATGAGAGTCTATTTCCTATCCGTGTTTGTACCATATGTATGAATGCAGGGGAAATTTTAGAACAAGCCTATCCGTATAAATTGAAGCTATCCATTACTCTTTCGTCGTGGCATCGATCTGTTCTTCTCGAATCACTTCATACAAACTAGCTGCTTCCTCTTTTTTTGTCGTTTCCTTCAAATCAGTCACTTTCACCGTTAGCTTCTTCTGTCCAAATTGAATCGTTAGTTCATCGCCAACTTTCACTGTAGAGCTTGCTTTTGCAACGGCGCCGTTAATCATAATACGCCCTTGATCCGCTACTTCTTTCGCTAACGTGCGGCGTTTAATAAGACGGGAAACTTTTAAAAATTTATCTAAACGCATATACGTCTCTCCCCTTTACCATCCTTTTTCTTTTGCCTCTTCCCAAAAACGGTCTAACTCTGCAAGCGACAACGATGTAAGCGCTACGCCGTGCTTTTGCGCCTGCTCTTCTATATAAGAAAAGCGCTGATAAAATTTTTTGTTTGTTGAGTGCAACGCTTCCTCTGGGTTGATGTCGTAATAACGGGCAATATTGATAAGCGCAAATAAAATATCGCCAAATTCGCTAATGAGACGAGAACGGGTATTTCGTTCCGCCAACGTCTCTCGCTTAAATTCGGCAATTTCTTCTTCTACTTTTTCCCACATCGGTTTGACATCATCCCAATCGAACCCTACTTTTGCCGCCTTTTTTTGGAATTCATACGCTTTTAAAATATTTGGCAAGCTTTTCGGAACGTCATCAAGCAAGGAATTAGAGCGGTCTTTCTTTTCTTTTTCTTTAATTCGTTGCCAATTTTCTACAACCTGTTCTGCATTTTCAACGATAATGTCACCAAATACATGTGGATGGCGACGAATCATTTTTTCTGTAATCCCGCGAATGACGTCATCAATGGAAAACATTCCTTCATCTTCACCAATTTGCGCATGAAGCATGACTTGCAAGAGCACATCGCCAAGTTCCTCAATCATATGTTCATCATCATTTTCATCGATCGCTTCAAACAGTTCATATGTTTCTTCAAGCAAATATCGTTTGAGCGATTCATGTGTTTGCTTGCGATCCCACGGGCAGCCGTTCGGCCCTCTTAATGTCGCAATGACGCGCCGCAACGTTTCAAAACGGTGATAAAGCAATTTCTCCTCGCGAACAGGCGGGACATATACGCTCGTTAAATTGTTCAATGTCGCAGAGCGGTCCAGCTCGTATAATGGAATTTTGGTTACTTTCTCTTCCTTGCTTCCCGCCGCTGTTACGATATAGACAGGATAATCATCAGGAAGCTGCTCCATTAATGTCAATTTCACCTCAGAGGCAATAAACGAATCATATACTTGGCAAAAAATCGTATGCTTTGTTAATTGCCATTCATCTCCTTGAAACGATGTGGCGTCAATGAGCTGAAACCCTTCGATCGGATCAATTTTTAACGTTGTAAACAAAGCATCTAAAAAGCTTTGACCTCCCTCGATGACGACGCGGCATTCCTTTCGCCGCTCCGCTTCTAATAAAAGCTGCACGGTCTTTTCTGCCACAAGCGGATGGCCAGGAACGGCATAAAATATATCACGTTCTTTTACTTGTTCCAATAAAATGGCTGTTATTTCCTCATATACGTCTTCAAATTGTTCATGTTTTTCGTAAATGGAGTCAAAGGATGTAAACGAAACTCCCTCGTCCTCTAACGCAGCGACCACCGGATGTTCCTTTGTGCGGAAAAAAAGCGGAGAAGCCGTCTTTAACTTTCGATATACACCTAACGGCAGCTGCTCAATATCACCAGCGCCTAAACCGAAAATATAAATCGCATTCATCGTCCATCACCTGTTTCTAATAATAAACGTAGTTTGTTTCCAAATGGGAAAAATGATAATTCTTGTTGTGAGAATACATTTCCTTTTATGACCATTATAATATACGTAGCGCCTCCAAGCAGCACTCCGACTAGCGCTTCACCAGTTGCGAACAAGCGGCTGTCGATCCACCTTTCCGCAAGCATTGTGTACAACTGCAAAACAACGACCATCGCTATCGCTGATTTCATAACAGGATATAAATACGTTTTCTTTGGAAAGCGAATATGTAACTTTCGTTGCAACATGACATATAAAAAGCATGCCATTGCGGCATAAGACAACGTTGTAGCAGCAGCTGCACCGGTTGTTCCAAATAAAGGTATTAATAGCCAATTGCATGCAGTTTTTCCTGCTACCGCTACACATACTCCCGCTACTGCAATCCATTCATACCCCATTCCTTGCAATAACGCCGAAAGCGTAAGCGCTAATGTCGTAAAGAAAATCGAGGCAGCCAAAATTGCCAGCGGAAGTGAACCAAGATCATTTTCAAATAACATCACGTTCACAGGACGTATCAGACACATCAATCCTAATGCAGCTCCTAATCCGATGACAGTGGCGATGCGTAATGACAAATCCGTCTTTTCATAAATAAATGGTTCGTCATTGCGTTTTCTCGCTCCGGAAATGAGCGGAACAAGCGTCAGCGAAAAGGAAGTCGCAACCACGGTGCCAAGCTGGATCAAAGGTTGCCCACGATCGTAAATTCCCTTCCATATTTTCGCTTGTTCGAGACTTTCCTTGCCACGTTCAACAAGCAATGATAATAGGGAAAAAGAGTCCACCAGTTGAATGAGCGTTAATAACATGTTTGTAACACAAATAATAAACCCTTCGATGAACAAATAAGAAACAATGCGCTTTGTATCCGCGCTTTTCACTGCTATATGTATTTTCCCTCTATTTTTTCTCCTCATCCAATACGCTGTCAATAAAAGAAGTGCAGTCAATCCCCCGGCAAATGCACCAAACATTGCGGCTGCTCCAGCTTCATATGCGTTGCGTCCGCTTTTGATAAACCAATACGACAAGAAAATAATCGTTGTTACACGTACAAACTGTTCTCCAACTTGAGAAACAGCGGTTGGAATCATATTGTGATTACCTTGAAAATAACCGCGCAACAAAGCGATAAACGGAAATAGTAAAAACGAAAAAGAAAGGAGGCGAACAAGCGGAGCAAGTTCCCCATCTCCCATCCATATCGCGATTTGTTTCGCTCCTATATAGAGAATAGAAAAAATAAGCAAGCCGAGCGAACATAAAAACAAAAGCGAAACTTGCAAAACAGAAATAACACCTTTTTCGTCATGTTCTGCTGCACGCTCTGCCACTAACTTTGAAATGACAATAGGATAGCCATATAACGCTAACGACATGACAATGCCGTAAATCGGATAAACTTGTTGATAAATATAAAAACCGACATCACCAACAATATTTTGATACGGAATGCGATAAAAAGCGCTCAATATCTTCGTCACAAAGGCGGCAATGGCTAAGACGGCCGCCCCCCCTCCATATTCTCTCTTCCGGCGATCTCATCGCGTTTCTCCTTCCGCATGTTGGATTCTCCCCACAAGTCTTATCGATGGTTTCTAGTAATTGCAGTATTCCACACGTCAAACTTATAACGTTTGCTATTATAACGCAAAAGAAAAAGGCAGCATAGCAGGCTGCCTTTTTATTCATGTTTTTTATTGTCTACTATTGCTCCATTTGTCGAGCCAAGAAGCTAGCAGCTGTTTCGACTGCTTTATGTTCTACTTCACCAAGCACTTTATCTTTTGATAAAATGACAACGGCGCCAATCGGATCTCCGTTTGCTACAATCGGTCCAATTGTATACGATTTTAACATTTCAGAAACTCCGTCAACGAGTTCGGTCTCTCCTTCTTCTGTGTGAAGGACAGAATTTCGTTCTTCCATCGCTTTTTCCACTAATGGACCGACATTTTTGTTCAAATATTCTTTTTTCGAAACACCCGCTACTGCAATAAAAACATCTCGGTCGCAAATCAACACAGGCTGTCCTAAACTGTCAAACAACGCCTCTGCATATTCTTTTGCAAAATCACCTAATTCACTAATTGGCGAATATTTTTTTAAAATAACTTCTCCGTCACGGTCAACAAATATTTCAAGCGGGTCCCCTTCTCGGATACGCAACGTTCTTCGAATTTCTTTCGGAATGACAACCCTTCCTAAATCATCAATTCGGCGAACAATACCAGTTGCTTTCATCTACAGATGCCCTCACTTTCACCTAGGATTTGAAGAATACACGGATGAATCCTTGTTATGGAGAATTCACCATTGCTGTGATTAGTATCCTTCATAATCCCAGTTATATACGTGATGAAAGTGATTTTTTCAATTTTAGATAAAATTACCCATCATTCATTATCGACCATCTTTTAGAAGCATAAACTTATGCAATAATCGATTTTTCACCTTTTACGCCCGAAAGCTCTTTTAACGTTTCATATAAAATCATTAACCATTCTTGTGGCTTCAATTCTTTAATGTATAAAACAATTTTTAATTTGGAACCTTCCATTCCAAAACCGAATAAGCGACCGTATTGCCCGCCGATTTTCGATAAACGCTGAATTTCCACATCTTTTGATGCGTTCTCATCAAATAAAATTTCAATTTGCTGTTTCTGTTGTTTAATCGATTCTACTCCTATTTGTTTCGCATATACTTTAATTTCCGCAATTTGGAATAAATAAGCGACTTCATCCGGGTACTCACCAAAGCGGTCAAGCATTTCATCCCGCAATGCTTCCACGTCTTCCATCGTTTCCACCGCTTTAAAACGCTTGTACATATCAATTTTTTGTAACCCGTCAGAAATATACGTATCTGGAATATAAGCGTCGACTTCTAAATCAATCGTTACTTCAGGTTTTGCTTCTTCCTGTTTGATTCCTTTTCGTTTTTCGATTGCTTCTTTTAACATTTGTGAATATAAATCAAAGCCGACAGAATCAATGAATCCATGTTGTTGCGCGCCTAATATATTCCCAGCGCCGCGAATCGATAAGTCACGCATCGCAATTTTAAACCCTGAGCCAAGCTCGGTAAATTCTTTGATTGCTTGTAAACGTTTCTCAGCATCCTCATTGAGCACTTTATCTTTCCGATACGTAAAATACGCATAAGCAACGCGATTAGAACGTCCGACGCGACCGCGCAGCTGATACAATTGCGATAATCCCATGCGATCTGCATCATAGACAATTAATGTGTTCACATTTGGAATGTCAACACCTGTCTCAATAATCGTTGTTGTGACAAGCACGTCATACTGGCCTTCTAAAAACGCCAACATCGTGGACTCCAACTCATTTTCTGTCATTCGCCCGTGCGCATAAGTAACACGCGCTTCCGGTACGAGCTGTGAAATTTCTTCCGCTTTGGCATCAATATCTTCAATACGATTGTATAAGAAAAAGACTTGGCCATCTCTTGCCAGCTCTCGTTCAATAGCCTCTCGTATAAGTTCAGGGGTATATTCCATCACATACGTTTGCACCGGAAAACGATTTTCTGGCGGCGTTTCAATAATGGACAGGTCACGCACTCCGATCATGGACATATGCAACGTTCTTGGAATTGGCGTTGCCGTTAATGTCAACACATCGATATTTGCCTTTAGCTGCTTGATTTTTTCTTTATGGGTGACGCCAAACCGCTGCTCTTCGTCAATAATGAGAAGCCCTAAATCTTTAAACTGCACATCTTTCGATAATAGGCGGTGCGTGCCGATGACCATATCAATCGTTCCGTCTTTCAGCCCTTTGATCGTTTCCGCCTGCTGTTTTCTCGTACGGAATCGATTTAAAAGTCCAACGTTAATCGGAAATCCTTGAAACCGCTCCCGAACTGTTTCGTAATGCTGCTGTGCTAAAATCGTCGTCGGTACAAGAAACGCGACTTGTTTCCCGTCCATAATCGCTTTAAACGCTGCCCGCAGCGCAACTTCCGTCTTTCCGTAGCCAACGTCGCCGCAAAGAAGACGGTCCATCGGCTTGTCGCTCTCCATGTCGCGTTTAATTTCCTCAATCGAACGCAGCTGATCTTCTGTCTCCTGATACGGAAACGCTGCTTCAAATTCCCGCTGCATTTCTGTATCCGGGGAAAACGCGTATCCTTTGCTTGCTTCGCGTTCCGCATATAACTTAATTAAATCTTCAGCAATATCTTGGACGGACGACTCGACTTTCTTTTTGACTTTTTTCCATTCGGACCCGCCTAACTTATAAATTTTCGGCTCTTTTCCTTCTGAACCAACGTATTTTTGTACTTGATCAATTTGATCCACAGGCACATATAACGTATCGCTGCCCTGATATTGAATATGGATATAATCTTTATGGACACCGTTAATCTCTAATGTTTCGATTCCCAAATATTTGCCGATACCGTGGTTGACATGAACCACGTAATCGCCCACTTGCAGCTCCGAATAACTTTTAATCCGCTCCGCATTCGATAATTTTTGGCGGCGAATTGGTCTTTTCGCCCGCTTTTTAAACAATTCTTCTTCTGTAATCACAGCCAGCTTTTGCATCGGCAGCTCAAATCCTGTATTTAAATCTCCCTCGAGCATTTGATATTTGCCGTGCATCAGCATTGCTTCATCGCTTAGCGGGGCGACATCGATTTCGTAATCTTCAAACACCGATTGCAGTTTTTTCATCCGTTCCGCATTCGGTGCTAAAAATACAACAGCATAATTTGCTTTTTTCCATCTCTCTAGCTCAGACTTAAGCAAAGACATTTGTCCGTGGAAGTTTTGCATTTGCTTGCACGAAATATTGACAATGTTTTCTGGATGTGTATGCGGAACATGACGTAGAAAAATGGATAAATAAATCCGCTGTTTTGGATGTTTTTGTAATAATTCAGAAAAAGAGTGAGAAATTGGAACATCATGGATGATTTTTCCCTCGCTAAGTAAGCTTGTATACCATTCTGCTTCTTCTTTATCTAAACTTTCTGCCATCTCTTGTAATCTGCTCATTTCATCCATCAACAATATTCCATTTTCCGGCATGTAATCTAGCAAACTAGCAGGCTCGTTATAAAAGAGCGCCGTATATTTATATTGTTGTTCAATTTCCTGCCCTTGTTTTAACTGCTCAAGCTCTGACGACACATGTTCTAGCAATAATTGTTTGGCTTTCTCATCTTTTAATTTGTTGAGGCTTTCCGCTAATCCTGCTTCAATTCGTTCGATTCCCCGCTCCAGCATCTCCCCGTAAACAATCATTTCATCAGCAGGTCCAATGGTTACTTGTTGGACTTCATCGCGGGAACGCTGATCATCCGCGGTAAACGTACGAATCGATTCGATTTCTGTATCAAATAGCTCAATCCGATATGGAAATTCTGCCGTTAATGGATAAATATCAATAATACCGCCGCGAACGCTAAACTCCCCAGGGGTTGACACAGTTGCAACACGCTTGTATCCCATTTGTACGAACCGTTGCTTATAATGTTCAACATCTATATGATGATGAACCTCCAATGTCAACATATGATCTCTCCATAATGACACAGGAGGAAGTAGACGTCGTAATCCGGCAACAGGACAAATGACAACACCTTTGTTATGTTTCAGCCAATAATTCATCACTTCTAAGCGCTGAGCCTTTAATTCTGGACTGGCTATCGCCATTTCTGCGGCAATTACTTCGTTTACTGGATAAAGAAATACCTCTTCCGCCCCAAGCAGTTGAACAAGGTCATCATATATTTTTTGTGCTTGAAACAAATTGTGTGCAATCACTAAGAGCGGCCTTTCTGTTTCTCTATATAACGATGAAATGAAAACAGACCGGGCAGAGCCGGATAACCCGACAACAAGCTGTTCTTTCAACCTAGCTTTCACGCCTTCGATAATGGAACGGACATCTTGATTCTCAACAAAATAGCGATGCAACGAAAGCACCCCTATTCTCCCTCCTCTCAACAAAATAAAAACGTAAACCGTTTTTTATTTCCCGCTATTATATCTATTATATCCGTCTATTTTGCGCGCAAATGCGGACATTTTCAATAAAGTGATCGTAAATAGACAAAGTTTTTCTAGTGTAGGAAAGATAAAAAAATACAAAAATGCTTTGGTTGCCCAAAGCTTGCTAATGTATAAATTTCTCATATTGATGTAGTTCCGGATTTCTCGTCAGCGCCTCTTGACAATCCTCACAAATCGTTTTTACGTGAATATCACCATTCGGTTGATACGAAATCATCTCCAATCGTTCTTCCTCTGTCAAATGGTGAAATCCTAATTGTTCGCTATATATGGAGACTCTATCAATCGTCCCTATTTTTGTTCCGCAATGCCGGCAATAATAATGTAATGCCATTGCAACAAACCTCCTAATTGGCGTATTCCATATCTTCATTTTGCACCAATTAGGAGGAAAATATTCATGCGTTAAATTCATTCATCACTTGCAGAAATGGCGTCACCACTGCTTTTTCACACGCATCCGCCGCGCGTAAAATCGCCTCCATTACCGCGTCGCTTTCTTCTTTAGTAAAGCGGCCCAACACATAATCGGTTATCTTTTGCCCATTTGCCGGGCGCCCAATCCCGATGCGAACTCGTTTAAATTCTTGCGTGCCTAGGTGATGAATTAATGATTTAATGCCGTTATGTCCACCGGAGCTTCCTTTCATGCGAAGGCGAATTTTCCCAGGGGGAAGGTCAAGGTCGTCGTATATGACAATGACATCATCGACATCAATATGATAGTAATCCATTAACGGCCGAACACATTCCCCTGATAAATTCATATATGTCAGCGGCTTACATAATGCCACTTTTTCTCCGAAAATGACGGTGGAGGCCATCATTCCATGAAATTTTGTTGTTTGAAAGGAAATATTCCAGCGCTTGGCAAGCTCATCAATTACCATAAATCCAGCGTTATGCCTCGTTTGTTCATATTCCTTTCCTGGATTTCCAAGCCCGACAAATAGCTTCAATACTCGGTCTCCTTTCTTTGCGAAGATACTACAAAAGACGTAACCGAAAACGGTTACGTCCGAATTTATGACTCTGGAGTCGTTTCTCTTCCCTCTTCTGCATCAGGGTGACCAGGTTCTTGCTGTTCACCGCTATGAATTTCTTCCTCCTGTTGTGGCGGCAAGATCGTCGCAATCACTTCAGAAGGATCATCGATAATTTCGTATTTTCCGCCCGTGTCAATATCTCCCACCGTAACCGTATCGCCTATTTGAAGGTGCGAAATGTCAATATCAATCGACGGTGGAATATTCGCCGGCAATACGCGGATCGTTAATTGATGCAGATTTTGTTGCAATACGCCGCCGTCTTTTTCTCCGGCAGCTTCGCCGATTAAGCGCACATCAACATCAATATCTACTTCTGTCGACATGTCTACTGCTTGAAAATCAGCGTGAAGAATATTGCCGCGCAGCGGATCTCTTTGGATCTCGCGCAACAGGACGGAATAATCTTTTTCGCCTATTTTCAGCGTCATTAAGCTATGGCGTCCACCTTCGCGGATCGTTTTTTCAAGTGCTGCGCCACTAACAAAAATCATTTGATTGTCAATATTTTTCCCATATAATATTCCAGGAATATTTCCTTGTAAACGAATGCGTCGAAGTGTGGAATGTTTTTTATCTGGGCGTTCTTTTGCTTCTAGTACTACAGCCATGTTTCCTCACCTTCCTGAATTAGAATTTTAGAATCAATTAGAACCTAATTGATACTTTATCCTAAAACAAGAAGGTCTAAACATGCTTTTCCATTAATCAAATAACACACTGACAGATTTCATTTCATATACGCGTGTAATTGCCTCCGCAATAAGCGGTGCAACTGACAGCTCTACAATTTTATCAATTTTCTTCTCTTCTGGCAACGCAATTGTATTCGTTACAACAAGTTCTTTAATTTTTGAATTTTGAATGCGCTCAATTGCCGGACCGGACAGAACCGGATGCGTACAGCATGCGTACACTTCTTTCGCTCCGTTTTCGATCAGTGCGTTGGCAGCTAATGTAATCGTTCCGGCCGTATCAATGATATCATCAATTAAAATAGCAGTTTTCCCTTCAACTTGTCCAACGATATTCATGACTTCCGCCACATTCGGCTTTGGCCGGCGCTTATCAATGATGGCGATCGGCGCTTTTAAACGGTCAGCAAGTTTTCGTGTCCGCGTTACTCCTCCATGGTCTGGAGAAACGACAACAACATCATCAAGATTTTTATTTTTAAAATATTCCGCTAAAATCGGAACTCCCATTAAATGATCAATCGGAATATCGAAAAATCCTTGAATTTGCGGCGCGTGCAAATCAAGTGTAATGACGCGGGAAGCTCCTGCTGTTTCTAAAAGATTTGCCACTAATTTTGCTGTAATCGGCTCGCGGGAGCGTGCTTTTCGGTCTTGACGGGCATACCCGTAATACGGCATCACAATATTAATCGTTTTTGCGGAAGCGCGTTTTAACGCATCAATCATGATTAATAATTCCATTAAATGCTCATTGACCGGGACGCTTGTCGATTGAACAACGAAAACATCATCGCCGCGGATGCTTTCTTCAATGTTAATTTGGATTTCCCCATCGCTAAAACGGGAGACAGAGCATTTGCCCAATTCAATTCCCATAACTTCCGCAATTTCTTCCGCCAATTTCATGTTAGAATTTAACGCAAACAGTTTTAGTTTGTGGTGACACTCAGACATTGATAAACCTCCATTAAGAATTTTTCTTGATCGAAAGACGATCCACATAATTCTCTTTATTTACCTGCCGCGCGCGGGCAATCGATAACGCGTTTTCTGGAACATCATCCGTAATCGTAGAACCGGCGGCAACATAAGCCCCTTTTCCAACCGTCACAGGAGCAATTAAATTGGCATTACAGCCAATAAACGCCCCATCTTCAATTTTCGTTATATGTTTATTTTTCCCATCATAGTTTACCGTAATCGATCCACAGCCAAGATTAACGTTGACGCCGACTTCCGCATCGCCGATATAGCTTAAATGCGATGCTTTGCTTCCTTTTCCAAATGTTGATTTTTTCACTTCGACAAAATTTCCGATGCGGACCTCATCATCGATTTTCGACGATGGACGAATATGGGCAAACGGTCCAATCGTGACATCGTTCCCAATTTCGCTGTCATGGGCAACGGAATGACGAATCGTTGTGCCGTTTCCAATCCAACAATCTTTAATTTCCGAGTTTGGTCCAATCGTACAATCTTCACCGATTACCGTTTTTCCTTCAATGACCGTACCCGGATAAATCACAGTGTCACGGCCGATTCGCACCTCAGCCGATATATACGTATGAGCAGGATCAATAATTGTTACCCCGTTCATCATATGTTTGCGACAAATCCGCTCGCGCATAATTTTTTCTGCTTCAGCGAGGGCAACACGGTCGTTTACCCCGATCGTTTCTTCAAAAGATGGGGCTTTGTACGCGGAAATGATACTGCCATTTGATTTTAAAATTTCAATGACATCAGTTAAATAATATTCGCCTTGTGCGTTATTGTTTGATACATGTGTAAGCGCTTCAAACAAAGACTTGTTATCGAAACAATATGTCCCTGTGTTAATTTCCTTGATGGCACGTTCTTGTTCGCTTGCATCTTTATGTTCGACAATTTTCTCAACATTTCCATGAGCATCGCGAACAATGCGGCCATATCCGGCAGGGTTATCTGCAACTGCTGTCAAAATCGTTGCTTTTGCATTGGTCGCAAGATGATGATCAAGCAAAGCTTGCATCGTTTCAGCAGTAATTAATGGTGTATCTCCGCATACAACGAGCGTTACTCCATCTTTTTCCTGTAAATAAGGGGCTGCCTGCATAACCGCGTGCGCCGTTCCTAATTGCTCTTTCTGAAAGGCATATTCGCTTTGGTCGCCAAGCTGCGCCTTTACTTGTTCTGCTCCAAATCCAACAACCGTAATAAGCTTTTCTATTCCCAGCTGTAAAACTTGGTCCACCACATGCTGGACCATTGGCTTGCCGCAAACAGGGTGCAATACTTTATATTGCTTCGACTTCATCCTTGTCCCCTGTCCAGCCGCCAATATGACCGCATATCGTTTTACCATATATAGGCCTCCAATTACCTTTTTATCCATAATTGAATATATCTCAATTAGTAGTGTATTTCAAGGAAACATTCATTTTTCCAAAAAAAAGAGCCTGTTCATTTAGAACAGACTCTTTTCCATATTTTTATGAAGCACCAGCTTCTTCAAGTTCTTCTTCCAATTTACCTAAACGGTGATACTCAGCTAATATTGCCTCTTGAATTTTTCCACGTGTGGCTGAGTTAATCGGATGTGCAATGTCGCGAAATTCTCCATCTGGAGTGCGCTTGCTTGGCATTGCGACAAACAATCCGTTATTGCCATCGATGACGCGGATATCGTGGACAACGAATTCGTTATCCAATGTGATAGAGGCAATGGCTTTCATACGTCCTTCGGTATTTACGCGGCGTAATCTTACGTCAGTAACTTCCATTATGTTCACCACCTTTTCCCTATATCAGACTTGATTATTTTTATTCCACATGTTTTCACTTTTTCCTTCTTTTTTTGAAAATTTTTTATAATAAATTAGCTAGTACGCAACGTACAGCATCCTTGACTGTTTAGGGGAAAAGGCAGATGATGTAATTTATCGAATCAACGCGACTACTTCAATTTCGACAAGCGCGTCTTTCGGCAGTCTCGCCACTTCCACGCACGAGCGCGCCGGTTTATGGTTAGTGAAATATTCACTATATACTTCATTCATTGCCGCAAAGTCATCCATGTTTTTCAAAAACACCGTCGTTTTGACTACTGTATCAAGCGATGCGCCAGCCGCTTCCAAAACGGCTTTTAAGTTTTGAAATACTTGATTTGTTTGTGCTTTTATGTCGCCTTGTACCATCTCTCCTTCAGGAGTGAGCGGAATTTGCCCCGAGCTGTAAAACATGTTATTGACGATAATTCCTTGCGAATACGGACCGATCGCTTGCGGCGCTTTATTCGTTTCTACCTTTTTCATTTTGTTTGCTCTCCTTTCTCGTTTATCTATTCCATAAAATGGATATAATTTCCTGCTTTTACGGTAATTTGTTTTTCTTTAACATCGACAGAAGATAATTTTACGAGCGAAATATATTCATCAACAAGTCGCTCTTTCGTTTCTTCCGATTCGACAAGAACACCGATGCCGGAAAGTTTGGCGTTAAATTCATTTAATAAATTCACCATGCCGTTTACCGTTCCGCCGGCTTTCATAAAATCATCGATGATTAACACATTGGCTCCTTCGGCTAAACTCCGCTTGGCTAGCACCATCGTTTGAATGCGTTTAGAAGAACCGGAAACATAGTTAATGCTGACCATCGACCCTTCTGTCACTTTATTGTCATGGCGTACAATAACGACAGGAACATACAAAAAATGAGCTACCGCATAAGCAAGCGGGATTCCTTTTGTTGCAATCGTCATGACGACATCCACCGGCCGGTCGGCAAAAATGGACGCATATAGACGGCCGATTTTGTTCACAATACGAGGGTCGCCAAGAATATCGGTCATATACAAATATCCGCCAGGCAACAGCCGATCTGGGCGTGATAGTTGCTCACATAAATATGTAACAATCTCTTCCGCTTCCTGTTTCGACATTTTCGGAATATATTGCACTCCGCCCGCTGCGCCTGGCAATGTTTTGATCGTTCCGATTCCTTGCTGTTCAAACGTTTGTTTAATAATGGCTAAATCCTCACTAATCGATGACTTCGCCGATTCATAACGATCTGCAAAAAAAGTAAGCGGAATAAGCTGATGAGGCCGTTCGAGAAGATAATGGGTCATATCGACTAAACGGCCGCTGCGCCTTAACTTCATAGAGGCCCTCCTAAAACCGAATGTTTTAAAGTAAATATACCAAAAATGTACGTATTTAATCAAGTGAATGGCGTTCGCCTAATATACGGACAGCAAACACTTGATCACAAAAACCGCGGAGTCCGTTATAAATTCGCTGCAATCTTGAATCGTGCTGGACTAACCCGAACACCGTCGGCCCGCTGCCGCTCATCAATACCGCGTCTGCTCCAAACCGCTTCATTTGCTCTTTAATATGCGCTACTTCTGGATATTTTTTTAATGTTACTTCCTCTAATACGTTTCCAACCAGTTTACAAATAGCTGCATAATCTTGGCGATAAATCGCCTCTACCATTCCGTCCACATCCGGATGTGGAATCTCATCAACCTTTAAATTTCGATACACTTCAGCAGTAGAAACACCGATCGATGGTTTGGCCAAAATAACCCAGCATGGCGGTGGAGCAGGAATCGGTGTAATTTTTTCGCCCCGTCCTGTTGCAATCGCGGTTCCACCGTAAACGCAAAATGATACGTCAGAACCGATTTTTGCTCCTAGTTCTGCTAACTCATCCAGTGTAAGGCCTAAATTCCAAAGCTTATTTAAACCGCGGAGCGTCGCGGCGGCGTCGCTGCTTCCTCCCGCCAGCCCCGCCGCTACTGGAATATTTTTTGTAATAGAGATCGCTATGCCTTGTTTAATCGCAAATGTATCTTTCAATAACTTTGCAGCCTGATACGCCAAGTTGCGGTGGTCATCGGGAACGAATCGGTTTTTTGAAATAATTTGTATGGTATCATCCATTTGTGGAATTAATTCGATCCGATCTGCCAAATCAATCGTTGTCATGACCATTTTCACTTCATGATACCCATCCGGCCGCTTATGTAACACGTCCAATGATAAGTTGATTTTTGCTGGCGCTTTGACTAACAACCTCAAACGTTCCACCTACTTTAACGACTTCAAACTTCTCATAAGATCCATTTACCATATTAGCATAAATGATGTGTGTTCCTGAACAAAAAGAAAAATATATTCATCTGTTGAGTTATGGCAAACGATATCAAACAAAAGCCGAAGCGATGCTGCTTCGGCTGTCGCGGTCGTTTTTGTTTGCCTTTACACAAGTTTACGCTATTTCATGTTCTCGGCTAGCTGTCGTTCCGCTTTTTCAATCGCTAATTTCACCATATTTCCAGCATCTTTCGCGCGGATCGCGCCCCATCCTTCTCTTTGAACGACATCATAAAAGCCTAATTCTTTCGCCAACTCTTCTTTAAAGCGTTGCGACATAATTCCACGACGTCGACCCAATGTCAACAGCCCCTTTCAACCACCGCGACAGTTTTAGTATGAAAAAAAACGCATATCTTTATGTTCACCTATTTATGACAAAACAAAAAGCAGCAAACAAATGTCTACTGCCTACCCGCTTGATCGTCATCTAAAAACGTCAATTGTACTGTTTCTGTTAACACATCAGCGTAACTAAACGATACCCGTTCAAACGCATTTTCTTTTTGGTCGAGTTCAATAACAAATACCGATGGATACGTTTCAGCTAAAATTCCGCATCGTTCAATCGTTTTTCTTCGCCCGCCGTTTGCGCGCAATGTCAAACGTCTGCCGATATTAGAATCCAACGCTTTTTTAATATCGGATAAAGTTTTTGCCATTCGCTATCCACCTCACTGTTTATAATTATAACAAAGTTTTCTTTCAAAGTCAAAAAAATTAAAATTATATCAGTGTTTTTTCGTTACTGTCAATGCATATTTTTCTACAAAATCCTTCTTTATTATGTATATTATGGTTTTTTATGTGAAAAATATGTATAAATTGTAGAAAAAATAAGAAAACCGCCTTTTTGATGGCGGCTCTGTTAATCGCTCATTTCACCAATGGAACGAAAAGGCATTCCCGTGCGCAATACTCCTTTCGTTTCTACTCCTCCAAGTCCTTTTTCTCCAGTTAATGTATTGCGAAGTACATCCCAAACATCTACCGTTTCCATAAAAGGGGTAAAACTAATTCTCGAGACGACATAAACTGGGTCCAGCGCATGAATGTTTACGCGTGCGGGGGAGCTGGCAAAATTGGCCCCGGCGCGAATAAGCGATTCAAAATGGGATTGACACGCCCCCGCAAAAATAATCAGCTGGTCAAGATGAGGAACTTTTTTACGTGCTTCTTTTACTGTTTGTACAAAATGTTTTGAATGGCGATATGCCTTTAAATCCGTTACTTTTCCTTTTGAATTGGAATAAGAATCATGGCCGGTAATCACTAAAATATCAGGGCGGAATCGTTCAAGAAGCTCACCGACTTTTTCAGACATTTCGCTTTCATCACAATAAATTCCGTATACCGGCACTCCGATTCGTTCATATAAATCTAAACACTTCCGCAAATATAAAGGGTCACCGTCCAAATGAAGGACGCGCCCCGGAATTTGAAAAAAATCTTTTTCCGTTCGGTATCCTCCCGTCGCCCGGTATTCTGTTTTTTGCTTCATTACATGGTAATCTTGCCGGAATAGTTTATACGATTGTTCTATAAGCTCTATTTCCTTTTTCTTTCTTTCCTGCTGTTCCCGTTCACCAATAATGACTAAATCACTGCATGGGGCATCGGCGATCAGTCTGACATCTTCGCCATATAAAGTCGCTTCTTTTTCCCCATCTTTTTCTTTCACATCTATTACACGAAACAATAAATCACAGTTATACGACTTTCTTGCAACAATATCGCCGACCTTAACGTCCATCACCATTCACTCCATTAAAACAAATTGTTTACTTAAGTAACATATGCACATCTCGACAATAGGTGATAGACATAGGTCTTTTCTTTCCCAAACCAACCAAAAAAGTGCTTACATACTTACAAAACGTGCCGCAACGCATTGCTAAGCGCGGCAAACTCCTCCATTGTCAGCGTTTCTCCGCGGCGGCGCGGGTCAATGTCTGTCTCTGTTAAGACACGCTCTATTTGCTCTTTCATCGCTTTTCCGTTTGGCAAATTGTTTACTAAATTGTTTAAAATCGTTTTCCGGCGCTGCGCAAAGCTTGCCCGCACCACTTGAAAGAAAAACGCTTCGTCTTCCACTTTAACAGGCGGCTGCTTTCGCTTTATTAACCGAATAACAGCAGAATCCACGTTCGGCTGCGGGATAAACACCGTTCTTGGGACGGTCATGACCGTCTCCGCTTCTGTATAATATTGAATTGCAATCGACAACGAACCGTAATCTTTCGTTCCCGGCTTTGCGGCTAGGCGGTCCGCCACTTCTTTTTGCAACATAACAACCATGCCGCGAATCGGCAAGCGATCTGTCAATAGCTTCATAATAATCGGTGTTGTGACGTAGTACGGCAAATTTGCCACTACCATAATATCGGTCATGCCGGTAAATTCTTCGGAGATCACGCGGTGAATATCCGCTTTTAAAACATCTTGATGGATAATACGGATGTTTCCATACGGTGATAATGTATCCTCTAAAATCGGCAAAAGCCGCTGATCAATTTCAAACGCGACTACCTTTTTCGCACGGCGTGCCAGCTGCTCCGTTAAAGCACCGATTCCAGGACCGATTTCAATCGCTCCTGTTTCGTCCGAAAGCTCGGCAAAATCGACAATTTTCCGCAAAATATTGGTGTCAATCAAAAAATTTTGTCCTAAACTTTTTTTGAAGGAAAACCCGTACTTTTCTAAAATTTCCCGAGTACGTCCCGGTGTGGCAATGTCTTTATTCATCATTTGCTTCCTCCTGCAATACTTGCTCTAATGCTGCATAAAATGTTTCTTTAGAGATTTGAAATACTTGCAATCGCTTATAAAGCTGCTTTCCGTTTGTATATCCTATTTTTAAAATTTCACCTAAATGTTGGCGCCGCTTTTTCGCTAATTCTCCACCGATTAAACCAGCAGCAACGAGTTCATCAAACGTAATCTCTTCCTTCCACTCTGTTGTTTCCTCATACACGTTTTTCAACGCTTGACGGATATCTTCCACAGACGCATGTTCTACGCCAATTCCTTTCCCATTTTTCGCAATAGCCGCTTTTCTTGGCAAAAAAGCATGTTTGCAGCCTGGAACACGCTCTGTAATCGTTTTGCGAATTTTTTCACCTGGAAAATCAGGGTCCGTAAAAATAATTACGCCACGTTTTTCTTTTGCTAATTTAATTCGTTCAATCGTTTCTTCACTAATTGCCGACCCGTTCGTTTCAATGGTATCTGCATCAACGGCGCGCTGAATCGCCACTGTATCGTCTTTTCCTTCCACAACAATAATTTCTTTAATCTTCATCACTATTGCGCAGAAATCGTTCACTCATTCCACACGGAATAAGTCTTTTTTCCTATTTCTGCGATGCCCCCTTTCCTGTAAAATAATTGTTGAAAGAGTTTTTTGCTGCTAAAAATGTTAATTTATTTTTTAAAATAACCGAAACTTTTTTCGATTTTTTTCGTCTAAATGAGTAGGAAAATATCTTTCTTCATTATAACGAAAAAGCAGAGGGCAAAAAACCCTCCGCATCCTTTTCCTTTATTGAAGAATTCTCACCTTCACACGCTTTCTACCCCAACGAAGTGCATCCGATTGCTTTGGAATAAACACGTCAATTTCATAACCATTAATACCTGATCCTGTATCAGCAGCTATAGCATATCCGTATCCTTCTACGTACACTTTTGATCCAAGCGGAATAACGTTTGGATCCACTGCGATTACTTTTGCAGAAGGATTTGCACGCAAGTTAATTCCCATTCTCGTTGTTCCTGAACATCCTTGACAATAAGCAGTATAGGCGCTAGCAACAACATAAATTTCTCGCGCTGCATGCTTTTGGCCGCGCGATACGGTCTGAACAGAGCGGCTTTGCGTATGAGCAGGTCGGCTTTTAGCCACTTTCGTACCGATAGCAACAATCCGATTTTTACTTTCTTTTATCATCTTTGTCTCAATTAATTTCCGCGATACTTCTTTTCCATTTTCGAGCACTACTTCATACTTTTTCGAAACTCGCCCTTTTTCTCCAGGGCTAATAATACGTTGTTCTCCTTTTGGCAATTGTGCATCTTGTCTAGTGACGACTGCAAAGTCAACTGGTTCTTCCACTACATCGGTGACTTTTTCAACTTTAATCACTTTTACGACCATATTTTCTTTTAGTTTGTCCTGTAAAGATGGCTCTACACGGTCGAGTTCATCTAATTTTACATTTTGTTGTTTTAAAAAGTCAGCGACAGTAGTCGAAGTTGCCCACACTTGTTGCTGTTTACCGCCGACATTTAATTGAACTGGGAATGCCTTTTCTATGTTGACTTTCATTCCCTTTTTAATTTTTGTATTTGGTGCTGGGGCAATTTTGTCGTGCTTTTCGATTTTAATATGTTGTGAGTTTAATAGCTCGGCAACGTTCTTTGCAGTCGTCCATATTTCTTGTTTTTTTCCATCTACTGTCAAAGTGACTTTCTTGCTCGCTTCCCAAACGATGTTTAAATCATCTGTAATCGGCGTATCTAACGATGGATAGACGCGATCTTCTTTCCTTGGCTTAATATTTTGCTCCTGTAATACTTCTTTTACCGTTTTTGCATGAGTACGAATCTCTTGTTTTTTTCCGTTTGCCGTTAGTATCACATCATCTTTGGCTATTTCGTACCCAGCAAATCCCGTTGTTGCTGACAAAGCTATAAAACTACTAGCAGTAACAGTGAAATTTTTCCTCAATGAACCGGAAATCTTCTTCATATTGGGTAACATTATGCAAAACGCCTCCTTCTCTCGCTAAATTCCCCTCTCCCTCTAACATGTACGCGTAAACACACTCTATTATGCAGAAAATTCGGTTAAAAGGGAAGGAAGACTTGTCGACAGTTTATACTATGTAATGTTCTAAATTTGTAGAACTTTTTTTACCTCGATCATATTAGACAAGTCTCCTTACCATTTGACAAATAATTTTAGCGATGGATGCCGAATAATCTTTTTGCATTCTCTGCCGTCGCTTTTGCTACTTCCTCAAAGGAAATACCTTTAATCTCGGCGATCGCCTCCGCTACATATTTGACGTAGCTTGGTTCGTTTCGTTTTCCGCGGAAAGGGTGAGGCGTTAAATACGGACAATCTGTTTCAATCAATAAATGCTCAAGCGGAATTTGCGCCGCTACTTCCTTCGGCTTTTTCGCATTTTTAAACGTTACCGGACCGCCAAGGGAAATAAAGAAGTTCATATCAATGCATTGCTTCGCTACTTCTACACTCCCGGTAAAACAATGCATAATTCCACCCACTTCGGCGGCATTTTCCTCTTTTAAAATTTGCAATACATCCGCTGTTGCTTCCCGATTATGGATAATGATTGGCAGTTTTACCTTTTTCGCTAAAGCGATTTGCCGCCGAAATACGTCATGTTGTATTTCCTTTGGTGATTTATCCCAATAATAATCTAAGCCCATTTCTCCTAACGCCACCACTTTTGGATGGGCAGTCAACTCTTCAATCATGTTTAAATCCTCATCTGTCATATCGATTGCATCAACGGGATGCCAACCGACGGAAGCATAAATAAAATCATATTGCTCCGCTAGCTCTATCGCCCGCGCAATCGTAGGGCGGTCAAAGCCGACGACGACAATATGAGAAACTCTTTCACTAAGAGCGCGATCAATCACTTCTTGTAAATCATCATTATATTGAACGGCATTTAAATGCGCATGTGTGTCAAAGAGCATAACAATAACCCCTTTTCTACCTTGGTGTTAAGTGTAACATAGAAATTCATTACATATATCACAAGTTGTTAACATTTACTTTACAAAATGACAACAAAGAGGTGTCGTGTACGATAGACACCACACCTCTTATGTTTGTCATTATTTTATTTTTGTCCCATTTGGAATCGTTTTATCAACGGTAACAAGAGAAAGCACCCCGTTTTCTTCCCCGGCGAGAATCATACCTTCGGATAGTTCACCGCGCAGTTTCACTGGTTTTAAATTGGCGACGCAAACCACTTTTTTGCCGATCAAATCCTCTGGTTTGTAAAATTGCGCAATTCCTGATACGACTTGACGTTGTTCATCGCCAAGATCAAGCTTGAGCTTCAGCAGTTTATCCGCATTTTTTACCGGCTCAGCGTGAAGTACTTCTGCAACTCGCAAATCAACTTTCATAAAATCATCAATCGTAATTTCTTGCGCTTCTTGTTTTGGTTTTTCTTCCGTTTGTTTTGCCGGTGCACTGCCCTGCATATGGGCTTTAATATATTCCACTTCTTTTTCAATGTCTAGACGTGGAAATAGCGGTTCACCTTTTGTTACTTTCGTGCCTTCCTTGATGAGGCCGAACTCATATAAGCTGTCCCATTGTTTTAATTGTTCATCAACAATGCCAAGCTGCGCGAAAATTTTTTCCGGCGTGCGTGTTAAAAACGGCTGCAACAAAATCGCAACATGACGAAGTGATTCTGCCAAATGGGTCATTACAGACGCCAATTGTTCTTTTTTGCCTTCATCTTTGGCAAGCAGCCAAGGTTGCGTTTCGTCAATATATTTATTCGTTCGGTTAATCAGCTGCCATACGGACGCAAGCGCAATGGAAAATTCCATTTTCTCCATCGCTTCTTCATATTGTTTCACCGTTTCTTTTGCCTTTTCGACAAGATCGTTGTCGAATGCTGTTTTCGCTCCACGATATGGTGGAATCATGCCGTCAAAATATTTTTCAATCATCGCTACCGTGCGATTTAACAAGTTGCCTAAATCGTTTGCTAAGTCGTAGTTAATGCGTTCGACAAATCCTTCTGGAGTAAACACGCCATCGGAGCCAAACGGAACTTCGCGAAGCAAATAATAGCGAAGTGCATCCAATCCATAACGGTCGATTAATGTTACCGGATCAACGACATTTCCTTTTGATTTCGACATTTTTCCGTCTTTCATTAACAGCCAGCCATGGGCAAACACTTTTTTCGGAAGCGGCAAATCGAGCGCCATTAACATTATTGGCCAGTAAATCGTATGGAAGCGGACAATTTCTTTTCCGACTAAATGAACGTCTGCCGGCCAGTATTTTCGAAACTTCTCATCGTTATCCGTGTCATATCCTAATGCCGTAATATAGTTCGTGAGCGCGTCAATCCATACGTAAATGACGTGTTTCGGATCACCCGGAACTTTAATGCCCCAATCAAACGTCGTGCGTGATACCGCTAAATCCTCAAGCCCTGGTTTAATAAAGTTGTTAATCATTTCATTTTTGCGCGACTCCGGCTGGATGAACTCCGGATTTTCTTCATAGTATTGCAAAAGCCGATCTACATATTTGCTCATTCTAAAGAAATACGATTCTTCTTTTACTTTTTCTACCGGACGGCCGCAATCCGGGCAGTTTCCATCAACGAGCTGCCGCTCCGTATAAAATGATTCGCACGGTGTACAATACCATCCTTCGTATTCACCTAAATAAATATCACCTTGTTCGACAAGACGCGCAAAAATCTTTTCTACTACTTTTTTATGACGTTCTTGCGTCGTACGGATGAAGTCATCATAAGAAATATCAAGCTTTTTCCACAACTCTTGGATGCCTTCGACAATTTCGTCGACATATTGCTGCGGTGTTACTCCTTTTTCTTCCGCTTTTCGCTGAATTTTTTGTCCATGTTCGTCCGTACCAGTCAAATACATGACATCATAACCGCGAAGACGCTTATAGCGCGCCATCGCATCGCCTGCTACGGTCGTATATGCATGGCCAATATGTAATTTCCCGCTCGGATAGTAAATCGGGGTCGTAAGATAAAACGTCTTTTTCTCCATCTTCATACCTCCCTATTCTGAACAAAAGCCCCCGCCCAACGGACGAGAGCGATGTTACTTCTATTTTACATAATTTTTTTCATTCTACAAAAACATCTATTTCTCTTATTGAAAAAAAATATACATACAAAATAACGCCATATTTTATAAAAAATAGTCGAATAGTTATAGAAGAAAACAATCGTCTTTCTTAAAAATACATTTTTTTTTAATTTTACATATAAAAGGATTGACGTATAATGGAAATACTGATATGATTAGGATGTAGGAAATTTGTCGAATATTGACGAATAAATCCTAGCAAAATAAAAAACTATTTTATTATAGAGAGGGGGAGCGTTCCGTGAAATCAACAGGCATTGTCCGCAAAGTGGATGAATTAGGCCGTGTCGTAATTCCAATTGAATTACGCCGCACGTTAGATATTGCTGAAAAAGATGCGTTGGAAATCTACGTAGACGACGATCGCATCATTTTGAAAAAATATAAACCAAATATGACTTGTGTCGTCACTGGCGAAGTTTCCGATGACAACTTCAAATTAGCCGGCGGCAAAATCATTTTAAGCCGTGAAGGCGCGGAAATTCTTTTAAAAGAAATCCAAGAGCATCTACAACAATCATCTGACAATAATGATAAATAAAAGAGTTTCTCTAGCATTTTTAGAGAAACTCTCTTTTTTTATCGATGATGATATTGCTGATAAACGTCCCGTTTCGACATATTTCGATCTTTTGCGGTTTGTTTAATAGCTTCTTTTGACGTAAAATTTTTCTCCCGAATATAATATTCGACATGCTCCACCGGTGTTAGCGAATGCCACCATTCCTCTTTCTCTTCGATCGTTTCCTCCGCTCCTTCCACAATAATGCAAAATTCTCCGCGAATTTCATTCGTTTCTGCCCATTCGACCGCCTCCCGCAAAGTTCCACGAATGAACTCCTCAAATCGTTTGGTAAGCTCACGGCATATAGCGATACGGCGATCGCCAAACACTTCATACATCATCGCAAGCGTTTCTTTTAAGCGATGAGGTGCTTCATAAAAAATCATCGTTTCACGAACCGTTTTTAGTGATTCCAACTGTTCCTTTTTTTCTTTCTTTGTCCGTTCGAGAAAACCGAAAAAATAAAAGTGATCGGTCGGCAGCCCCGAGGCAACCAGTGAGGTTAACGCCGCGTTCGCTCCTGGAAGCGGAACAACTGAACACTGCTCTTTGAGCGCGGAAACGATCAGCTCATATCCTGGGTCGGAAATTCCCGGCATTCCTGCATCACTGACAAGCGCTACCGATTTTCCTTCTTTCAGTTGTTCGACAATTTGCGGCCCGCTTGTATATTTATTATGTTCATGATAACTAATGACCGGTGTATGAATCTCAAAATGGTTTAACAGTTTTTTCGTTTGCCGTGTATCTTCTGCGGCAATGATATCTACTTCTTTCAAAATACGTACCGCCCGAAATGTCATATCTTCAAGATTGCCAATCGGTGTCGGGACGATATATAGAGTTCCTTTATTATCGCCGGCAAAACTTTTTTGCTGCCAAAGCATCGCTTCTGCTCCTTTACGATGGGATAATTCCATATAATAGCTGCTTCACTTCATCTGTATATTCATTATTGTCATGATACACAATAAGCGGCGGCAATACTTTTAAATCCGGATTGCCATCTTTTATTCCTTCAATCAAAATCGTATTGGCCTCTTTTCCGATTTTCGGATAAACAAACCGCAGCCGTTTTGGCTCTAACCGATACTTGCGCATTAGTGTAATAATATCGAGCAGCCGTCCCGGCCGGTGCACAAATGCGGCTTTGCCGCCTTGCTTCAACAGCTGGCTGCTTACGCGAATCACATCTTCAAGCGTACAATAAATCTCATGGCGAGCAATGGCCAAATGAATATTTTTGTTCATTTCTTCCTTGCTGATCGTTGGAAAATAGGGAGGATTGCACGTGACGACATCATATTTACTGTATCCTAACTGCTTAGGCGCATCTTTAATATCCCCGTGAATAATTTCTATTTGTTTTTCCAAACCGTTATATTGTACGCTTCTTTTTGCCATATCACAAAGCCGCTCTTGAATTTCTATACCGATAATTTTTCCCTTTGTTCTCATGCTTAATAACAATGGAATAACTCCATTTCCGGTGCATAAATCGACAATTTGCCCTTTTTGAATCGGCATATAAACAAATTTCGCAAGCAGCACCGCATCAAGGGAAAAGGAAAACACAGATGGACTTTGAATAATGCGAATATCTTCATTTAAAAGATAGTCAAGCCTCTCATCATCATATAATTCCACCATCGTGTATTCCTCCTTATTTTCAAAAAAATAACCTCTCCTTATGTGGAAAGGCTATCGTTATGCTTACTTTTTATTTAAAAAGGATAAACAAAATAGGCAATCGCCTTCTTTTCGGACGCTTCCATAATGGACATGACAAATATGGAACCCTTCCTGATAAAGACGCGCTAAATTATCATATCCTTCGCCAATGTCAACTAATTTTCTTTCATGACCATGCTTATGATCTTTTTCTTTTTGCTTTTCCTCTGCCAATTCACTGGTCACTTGTTCGAGCCGACGGCGCAAATGATCATTTTCTATTTGCAAATGATGATTTTCCTCAAGCAGCTGAACTACATGTTCCTTTAATTGTACAAGCTGGCGGTACAAATGGCTCAGTTGTTCCTCCATGCTCGTTACTGACTGAAAAATCTCTTTCTTATCCACGTCAATCCACCCCAATTAGTCTGTGGCTTGGACTGGTAACGTTCCATCTTTCATCAACTCGTCGAGCGTATATTCCACGACCCGTCCATGTTCCGATAATTCCACTTGCAATACTCGTTCTAAAATATTTAATCCGATCACTTTTCCAAGACCATGCGGAGTTTCCACATACTCCCCTAAATCAGGAAGCTGCTCTTTCGCTGTTTCGTATTCATCATTTTCGTATTTTAAGCAGCACATTAACCGACCGCAAAGACCGGAAATTTTCGTCGGATTGAGCGATAAGTTTTGGTCTTTCGCCATTTTAATGGATACTGGTTCAAAATCTCCTAAAAATGTTGAGCAGCAAAGCATTCTTCCGCACGGACCGATCCCGCCAAGCATTTTTGCTTCATCGCGAACACCGATTTGTCTTAATTCAATGCGCGTGCGAAAAATGGCTGCCAAATCTTTGACAAGTTCGCGGAAATCCACACGCCCGTCTGCAGTAAAATAAAAAATCACTTTATTGCGGTCAAACGTATATTCCACATCGACTAATTTCATTTCCAAGCCATGCTCTTCTACTTTTTTTAAGCAAATATCGTACGCTTCCCGTGCCGCTTTTTTGTTTTCCTCAACAATTAATTTATCTTTCGCGTCCGCGACGCGAATCACTTTTTTCAACGGCAAAACGATATCATTTTCGTCGACTTGTTTGTTGCTAATGACAACTTTTCCATATTCGATCCCTCGAATGGTTTCTACAATGACGAACTCCCCGGCAGAAATCGACAATTCTCCAGGATCGAAATAATAAATTTTTCCCGCTTTTTTAAAGCGAACACCGACGACATTATACAAACACTTTTCCCTCCTTTAGATCAAGGATAAGTTGTTCCATTAAAAGCTGTACGCTCATATTAGTTGTATTTAAACGCGCCTTCGCTTGTAAAATCATTTCCATGCTTTTTACGATCTGTCGTTGAGAACAAGAAAGCGCCCACTGCTGCAAATCATCGATTTTATCTCGATAAATGATTTTATCTTGCTGTCCTAATTGAATGTGCAACATATCTTTATATATATATAAAAGCAAATCTAATCCTAAATCGATTTGCTGCTTTTCTTGAAAATGCGGAATCCATTGATCATGGATGAAAAAAAGCGCCTGCAAATCATTTTTCTTTAACATTTCATATAATTGTAACACTATTTTTCTCGCCTGCGCAAACCAATCATCTCGACCTAACTCGAGTGCTTCTTCATGACTGTTTGTCACATGTGCGGCAAGGAGAGCAATATGAGGCGGGATTTGCTGCTCTGCTAAATAATTGGCAAGCAAAGCAGGTGGTATTGGCTTAAACGAAAACACTTGGCAACGGGAAATGATCGTTTCTAATAGGCGGTGATATTGTTCTGTAAGCAATATCGCTACCGTCCCTGGACGAGGTTCTTCTAAAAATTTTAACAAGCTATTCGCTGCATTCGTTGTCATTTTATCAGCGTGCTCGATAATATATAGTTTTCGGTCTGATTCCACCGCCATTTTTGCAAACTCTTGCTGCAACATTTCAATTTGTTCTTTTTTAATCGATTGCCCATCTGGTTCAATGACATGTACATCCGGATGATTCCCGGAATCGATTCTGCGGCAATTTCGGCATTCATTGCAAGGCTTTATTCCGGAACGATGTAAACAAAATAAGCTTTTTGCCAATAAAAGACTCATTGCTTTTTTTCCCGTTCCGCGTTGCCCCTCGAATAAATAAGCATGAGAAATTCGCCCTTTTTCAAGACTTTTTGTGAGCATTTTCACTACTACAGGCTGATATCGTTCCAGCTGCTCCCAGAAAATCGCCACTTTCATCACTTTCCTTTAATTTTTATTCTAACATGTCTTATCCTTTTCATCATGTTCTGTTTCATGGAAACATCACTGTTATCTTCCTTCTATTTGATCCATAACCGCCGCTATGGTCATTGCAAACACTTCATCGACTGGTTTGGAAGCATCAATGACAATGATACGATCAGAAAAACGTTCTGCTATCTTTAAATACCCTTCTCTTACTTTATAATGGAAAGATAAACTTTCCATATCAAGCCGATTAATTTCCCGTTGCTTATTTTTTTGGATTCTCTCTAATCCTATTTTAGGATCAATATCAAAATAAATCGTTAACGAAGGAAAAAAACCATCAATCGCAAACTGATTAATTTGTAATATTTCATCGATGCCTAACCCTCTTGCAAATCCTTGATAGGCTAACGAACTGTCGACAAACCGATCGCACAATACAATTTTGCCGGCTTTTATCGCAGGAATAATTTTTTCTAAAAGATGCTGCCTTCTCGCAGCGGCGTAAAGCAACGCTTCCGTACGACCATCCATTTCCGTATGTTTTGGGTTCAAAATAATGGAACGAATTTCCTCGGCAATACGAACTCCTCCTGGTTCTCTTGTCAATAAAACGTCAAACCCTTTTTCTCGCAAAAATGATTCCAGCTTTGTAATCATCGTCGTTTTTCCTGCTCCATCAGGTCCCTCGAAAGAAAAAAAACGGCCTTTCATACGCTAATCCCCCTTATTTTACTGGTACATACACTTCTATTTGATTAGAAGATAAAAACTTTCCTCCTTGAAACCGCGCATGGTATTTTAACTGTTTTATTTGTTCAATATGCTCTTTACTAATTGATTCTCCTATAAATAATAAAGGCACTCCAGGTGGATAAGGTGTGATCGTTTCCGCGGCAATAAATCCTTCCGCCTTTTCTAAGTTAACCACTTTTTTCGGCAATGTCTCTAGTTCCTTATAAGAAATCGGATTTGCAGATGCCAAAAAGGAAAAAGAACGGAACGAATTTAGCAACTCTTCGCTATAGCTTAATCCGCGAAACGCCCGTTTTAATTTTTCGATCACTTCCTCTAAATGATCGATAGCAGCAAGCGGATACACGAGCAAAACGTTAAACGGATCGGCAAGCTCCGCAAAAACGCCTTCTTGCTCCAGCCGTTGTTGAAGCTCATAACCGGACAACTTACTTCTCGTTTGAACGGTAATTTTCAATAAATCCGTCTTTATAAGCGGATGTTGCGAATGAACTACCGCAATCCCTTCTATCTCATCGAGGGCATCTTTCAACCGTTGAATTTGTTTTAAAATATTTTCTACATCTCCCTTTGTTAAACGAGCGAGGTAACTTCTCGCCAAATCAAGTGAAGCCATAATCGGATAAGATGGGCTGCTTGACTGAAACACTTGTAAAAAATATTTTAGTTTCTCTTTATCTATTAATGAACTATTTACATGTAAATACGACCCCATTGTCATGGCTGGCAATGTTTTATGCGCTGACTGGACAACAACATCCGCCCCGCACGCGATCGCTGTTTTCGGAAAAGGCTCTCCTATAATAAAATGGGCCCCATGCGCTTCATCGACAAGCACAGGAATACGATAGCGGTGTGCGATGTTTACAACTTCCGTAAGATCCACCGCCATTCCATAATAATTTGGATTAGTCAACACTAATGCTGCGGCATCTTGGTGAAGTTCAAGCGCCTTTTTTACCGTTTCATACGCAACATAAGAGGCGACACGGACGTCTTCATCCAATTCCGGAGGAAGAAAAATAGGGGCAGCTCCAACTAATTGAAGCGCATGCATAACCGATTTATGGCAATTTCGCTGCACAATTACCTTTTTCTTTTCCCCGCAAACAGCAAAGATCATCGCTAAATTTCCAGCCGTAGAACCGTTTACGAGAAAAAACGTTTCTTCTACATTATACAGCTTTGCTGCTAAAGATTGCGCCTCGGCAATAACCGATTCCGGTTGATGTAGATCATCAAGCCCGCTTAATTCAGTCGCATCTAGTTTTAGTAACTGCTTATAATCATTTTTCGCTTCTATAGGAAATACTGTACCATATTTGTGACCTGGTACATGAAATGAAAACGGATGAATGGCATCATGACGTTTTAAAGCGGTATATAAAGGAGTTTGCTGTTGATCCATAAATGCCCCTCTTTTCTTTTTCATGATAAGGAAATTTAGAACATTGTTTTTCTGACATAGACAACAAGATATATATTATCACTAATCTAATTGCCTTGAATAGAAATACATAAGAGATAACATCGATTTTCCGATACCACTCCAAATCAAAAAAGAAAAAAGCGTGATGAAAGTTGAACATATAAACAAAATAGACCCTATCAATAGGACCCTATGAATATATTTTTGAAGATATAATTTTTCTTAACTGCTTTACATAAAAACGGTATTTCGGATCAGTCGTGTCCGTTTGCACGATCTCCCTTTCGCAATCAAGACAAAGAAACTGATCATAAATTTGAATTCCTTCTTGTTTTGGCTGCTCACAAACGATACATACTCTTTCGATAACATCTTTACCCGTAATCAGTGAACCCACCTTCTCCACCTCCCACCCTTTATCTTTCCCACATTAATAAGTTTCTATAACTAATAGATGAAAATAAAATTTTATAGATGCTTAGGTAAAATAATAAATACCAAAAAATAAAATTTTATAACACCATGAGAACAAGATAGGAGAGTTGCGCATTTTTCTTCGTTTCAGTTTAATAGAAAAAATGGATACACACAGAGTGAGAGGTGAAGTGGAGATGTTTTAAGGTATATATAAAAACAGCTGATTAAGCATGAAGCTTAATCAGCTGTTTTCTGTAATAATTGCCTAGCAACGACCTACTCTTGCAGGGGCGCTGGCCCCAACTACCATCGGCGCTGGAGAGCTTAACTTCCGTGTTCGGGATGGGAACGGGTGTTTCCTCTCCGCTATTGTCACTAGGCAATTATCTCAATTGGACATTTATTATTATATTCCAATCATCACGTTTGTCAAGAGGGATTTCGTTCCCTCAAAACTAGATAACCGTCCGTTTGGAAGAAGCCGTCTTGCATAGGCGGCTAGCTTTTTGAAGTGAAACGGCCGCTTCTGCTTTTCCGTGTCCAGCTCCGGACGCCATCGGCTCGCGACGCTTCGGTCCCGTTGCGGCGGCAACACATTGAGTTAACTTCTCTGAGTAACCCACGCAAGACCAAACTTTGTTTGGTCTGAGCCTCCTCACGGGCCCTCCAGCGCGTGTCGCCGATAGACGGGCGTCCTCCGCTTTTCGTTTCGCTTGGTTA
>NZ_QCWL01000001.1:438840-444961 GCF_003064505.1 Geobacillus sp. LYN3
CACGCCGCCAGCGTTCGTCCTGAGCCAGGATCAAACTCTCCAAAAAGAAAGTTGATTGGCTTTTAATTCGGCACCGACACCGAAGGTGTCAAGTCGCTTCCGCTTTTCTTATTGTCCAGCTTCAGCGACTAGCTCTCTTGTGCCAAATAACCTTCCCCCTCGAAGTGCAAGCACTTCAGCGGGGTGAAGAACATTTGGCTTCGAGAGCTGATCGCGTCGCTTCCGCTTTTCTTATTGACGCTTGCGTTTTGTTTAGTTTTCAAGGAACTTCGCACACTTTTTATATTATACATACTGCATTACATGTTGTCAACTTATTTATTCATTTTTTAACAACGACGTTTTTTAATATAATACATATAAAAATAAAAGTCAATATGTTTTTTCAAAAAATAAAAAAGGCGCTGATGGAAAACAACGCCTTTTCGTCATCTCGCTTACAAATAAAACATATCTTCCTTACATAACGATATACTTTTCGATGATAACTAAAGCTGCCGCTCCCGGTATCCCGAGAAATCCACATATGAATGCTGTTATGAAATTAATGGGGACATGAAATTGAAACGCTCCGCCAATTGCATTAATAACAAATAATACTAGCGCTCCAACGATTAGTTTAATCGCCCCATATCCTAAAAATTTTAATGCTTTTAATCGCGCTCCTGCTAATAATAAAACAATAATCATAGATGATAGCAAAATAAGTACAAATTTCGGTTCCATTTTCCACGCTCCTTTTTATTGCTTGTACTACAAACTTATGATGAAAGACGGAAAAAAGAACAAAAAAATAAAGGAAGCTATTTCACTCCCTTTAATGATACACGTCGATATTTTGCTTCACGAATTAAAAAAAAGTATTTGGCCTCTGTAACATTTAACGCCATTAGTACTTCTTCTGAAGGTTCTACACACTTTTCAATCAGCCGTTTCTGCTCATACCATTCGTCTCTCAGCGCTTGTAATTCTTCTACTAATTTTAAATCAAATTGCTTTTTTAGCCAGCCTTTCCGTCGCCATAACAAGTGACCCCCACCTCTTTCTCTTTCTATAACTCTCGACGTCCTTCCAAGGCTTTTGAAAGCGTCACTTCATCGGCATATTCCAAATCTCCGCCCACCGGTAAACCGTGGGCAATTCTCGTTACTTTTATTCCAGTTGGTTTTAGCAAACGCGATATATACATCGCGGTCGCTTCCCCTTCAATGTTCGGGTTTGTCGCCAAAATAACTTCTTGTACAGCTTCATCTTGCAATCTTTTTAATAACTCCGCAATTTTTATATCTTCTGGACCGATGCCCTCCATTGGAGAAATGGCACCATGCAACACATGGTAAAGTCCATTGTATTCTTTCATTTTTTCCATAGCAATAACATCTTTTGGATCTTGCACAACACATATTGTTGTTCGATCTCGTCTTTCATCTTTGCAAATATAACAAGGATCTGTATCGGTAATATGCCCACAAACCGTACAATATCTAATATTCCGTTTGACATCAACAAGCGATTTAGCAAATTCCAACACAGTATCTTCCTTCATCGTTAGAACAAAAAACGCAAGGCGAATAGCTGTTTTTGGTCCGATTCCGGGCAGCTTCATAAAACTATCGATTAGTTTAGATATTGGTTCTGGATAATGCATTAAAACTCCTCCTAGAACAATCCCGGAATATTCAATCCTTTTGTAAATTGTCCCATCATTTCGGCTGCTAACTCATCTGCTTTTTTCAAAGCATCATTTGTTGCTGCCAACACTAAATCTTGGAGCATTTCAATGTCTTCTGGATCCACCACTTCTTCTTTGATTTTGACTTCCAAAATTTGTTTATGACCGTTCGCTATAACGGTCACCATACCGCCTCCTGCAGTGCCTTCTACCGTTTTTTCTGCTAATTGTTCTTGTGCTTTCTGCATTTCTTTTTGCATTTTTTGCATTTGTTTCATCATTTTTTGCATATTTCCCATTCCGCCACGCATCATTGTTTTTTCCTCCTTAATATGGTTATTCCTTAATTTCAATTAATTCCTCACCAAACAGCCGCTTTGCTTCCGCGATTAGTGGATCTTCTCCCTGTTCTTGTTCGCGCTTCGCTCCTTTTTCGCGAATGAATTCTTCTCTTATTTTGCTCCATTCTTCTTCAGGAACTGCCACCATTTCAAAACGTTTTTTCGTTAGCTCAAATAAAATCGCCTCTAAATTATCTTTCACATAATTCGTATTGTCAGCGGCCATTTTACAATGGATTTCATATTTAAACTTCAACACAAAAGCGTTTGGGCTTGCAGCAACTGGCTCGCTTTCCTGCAATAAAGCTGCATGGGATACTTTATGTTGCTTCCTTAATGTATCCAGCATCTCAGCCCAATGGCTTTTGATAAGCGATAAATCTTGATGGGTCGCTTGCTTTAAGATTTCATAAATACGGCCAACCGGCGTTTTATATCCTCCTGTTTTTAGCGTCTTTGTTTGTTTTTTCGTTTGCGCAGGGGCGGTTGTTGCGACAGATGCATGATGTTCTTTTAAACGGCGCAGCTCCGCTTCCAAATATTCCAGCTTTTTTGCGAGCGATTGAATTTCTTCAGAGGACGGTGATGGATAGGAAGCTTGTTGATGGCAAAGCTTCACCAGCGCAACCTCTAAAAAAATGCGCGGATGATTCGTCCATTTCATTTCTTGCTGGCTTTTATTTAACACTTCAATCGTTTCGTAGATGTCAGATAATGGAACTGACTGAGCTAAATGTTGAAACGTATCGTCAACAACTGTGCCTTTTATCGCCCCTTCTACATGGGGAGCCGTTTTATAAAGCAAAAGATCCCGATAATATAAAATTAAATCTTCAATAAGGCGATTAGGATCTTTTCCTTGATCCATCATTTCCTCAAGCAGCTGCAATGATGTTGCCGTATCTTTCTCATATATAGCCCGAACAAGAGAAGCCAATGTCGCGGAAGATACGGATCCGGTCATGGCAAGGACATCTTCAAGCAGCAATTCTCCATCACTAAATGAAATAGCTTGATCAAGCAAACTTAACGCATCACGCATTCCGCCGTCGGCCGCGCGAGCAATCGCAAACAAAGCCTCATCTGAAGCTTTTATCCCTTGCTGTTCAATCACTTGCCGCAACCTTGCGACAATAGAATGCAATGGAATTCGCCGAAAATCAAAGCGCTGACAACGGGAAATAATCGTAAGCGGAATTTTATGAGGCTCTGTTGTTGCTAATATAAAAATAACATGCTTTGGAGGTTCCTCTAACGTCTTTAATAACGCATTAAAAGCGCCAATTGAAAGCATATGTACTTCATCGATAATATATACCTTATAGCGAACAGATGTCGGCGCAAATTTCACTTTATCACGAATATCCCGAATTTCATCCACCCGGTTGTTCGAAGCCGCATCAATTTCCAATACGTCTGGAATGGCGCCATTCGTAATCCCGATGCATGCAGGACATTCGTTGCATGGTTCTGCCGTCGGTGCATGCTCACAATTTACCGCTTTTGCTAAAATTTTCGCAGCGCTCGTTTTTCCTGTACCACGCGGACCAGAAAACAAATATGCATGAGATATTTTATTTTGAAGCAGGGCACTTTGCAATGTTTTCGTCACGTGTTCTTGACCGACAACATCTGCAAACCGCTGCGGCCGAAAAACACGATATAAAGCTTGGTATGTCACGAAATGGCCCCCCTCTTTTTCTCATCTTATTTATTATATAATGTCTTCGCCTTTTTTCAAAATAAGAAATAAAAAAACTCACTCGCAAGGAGTGAGTTCTATGTTCTCTTTATGTAGGCCGTGCACCTTCTGTCGATTAGCTGCCCCAAGCGTTGCTCAAGCAGTTAGCTCAGCCCAGGCACCCCCGCGGCACATGGGAGAATCCGCTTACTGCTGCTTCCTTCCGGACCTGACAGGGTTCACGGAATCCCATTGCGCGGGACCCAGACGTCAACACCACTTACTTGAGACAGACCTTACGGCAAACTAACCTCGAGAAGGGATTCAGCCTCGCTAGAGCGGATTGCGAGTACAGGGCACCGCTACCTCCCCGCTTAGCACGGCAATATAAGTATATCGGTTTTTGAAACAAAATGCAATGACTGACCTCGATCATTTAGCTGGAACTTTGCCCAATATTTTTCTTTTTTTCGCGGAGCTTTCGAAAAAAGCTGCTTAACATTTGCCCGCATTCTTCTCCTAATATCCCGCTTGTCACTTCCGCTTGATGATTAAATCTTCCTTCTTGCAACAAATTCATCAATGTTCCTGCGCAGCCTCCTTTTGGGTCACTTGCGCCGAACACGACCCGCTTAATGCGGGCAAGTACAATGGCACCAGCGCACATCGCGCAAGGTTCTAATGTGACATACAATGTCGCGTCTTCTAAGCGCCATGACCCTACTTCCTTACACGCTTTATCAATCGCTAAAATTTCGGCGTGGGCAATGGCACGCTGTTCCGTCTCCCGCAAATTATGGGCACGAGCAATAATACAGCCATCTTGGACAATGATCGCACCAATTGGAACTTCTCCTATTTGTTCTGCTTTTTTCGCTTCTTCTATAGCTAGTCGCATATAATATTCATCGTTTACCATTGCTAAACTCCTCGTAAAAACGGTCATTTCTGCTCTTTTTTCATCATAAAATAAGAAGAACGAAGACGCAACTAGGAGGTAAAGTATGCAAATTCACGTTGTACAAAGCGGGCAAACGTTAAACGGAATTGCTCAAGCGTATAATACGACTCCTGAAGAAATTATTCGCGCAAACGAGCTTCCAAATCCAAATGATCTTGTTGTCGGTCAAGCGATTGTTATTCCGATTGTTGGAAGCTTTTATTGGGTTCAGCGCGGCGATAGTTTATGGTCCATTTCTCGCAAATTTTCCATTCCTATGCAGCGGCTTGCGGAAATTAACCGCATTTCCTTAAATAGCCCGCTGCAAGTTGGACAACGTTTATACATTCCGCCAAAAGCAAAACGGAGAGCCGAGTTTAACGGATACATTGAGCCGCGAGGAACGACTGTCAGCCCAGCGCTGGAGGCAAGTGCTCGTCAAGCAGCCCCATATTTAACATACTTAGCTCCGTTTCAGTTCCAAATTCAGCGAAATGCAGCACTCAAAGAACCTCCATTGAATAATTTCCCATCTATCGCTCGCGCCAATCGCGTTACTTTAATCATGGTCGTTACCAATATCGAAAATGATCAATTTAGCGATGAACTAGGAGCGCTTATTTTAAACAACGAACAATTACAAAACCGTCTATTAGAAAACATTGTAACAACAGCAAAAAAATACGGATTTCGCGATATTCACTTTGATATGGAATATTTGCGTCCCGAAGACCGCGAAGCGTATAACGCGTTTTTGCGAAAAGCAAAACGGCGATTTGAACGTGAAGGGTGGCTTATGTCTACCGCGTTGGCGCCAAAAACAAGCGCGACACAAAAAGGCCGCTGGTATGAAGCGCATGATTACCGCGCCCACGGACAAATTGTTGATTTTGTCGTCATTATGACATATGAATGGGGATATAGCGGTGGACCGCCAATGGCGGTTTCTCCAATTGGCCCTGTTCGGCAGGTGATCGAATATGCCATTTCCGAAATGCCCGCTTCTAAAATTATGATGGGACAAAACTTATACGGATACGATTGGACGCTTCCATACGTACCGGGTGGACCATATGCACGGGCGATTAGTCCGCAACAAGCGATCCGTCTTGCTGCTCAATACAATGTCGCCATTGAATATGACACCAAAGCGCAAGCTCCTCATTTCCGCTATCGGGACGAAAACGGAAAAGAACACGAAGTTTGGTTTGAAGATGCCCGTTCGATTCAAGCAAAATTTGACTTAGTAAAAGAACTCGGCCTACGGGGAATCAGCTATTGGAAACTAGGATTAGATTTTCCGCAAAATTGGTTGCTGCTAACAGATAACTTTACTGTTGTAAAAAGGTAAATAATACTTTTTTCAATCGCACTTGGTTGTTTTTCCAAGTGCGATTTTATTTATCTATGTGTTAAAGTGAACTACCCCCACTTAATTTTCTAGCGAAAATTTGAAGTGGGGGCTTCCAAAGAAGTTTGACTGCTTC
>NZ_QCWL01000001.1:445061-446808 GCF_003064505.1 Geobacillus sp. LYN3
GCGATTCATCTCCCACTTACTCCGCTTCGCTTCGTTGAAGTGGGAGTCTTCTCGCCTAATTAAGATAAATTTTATCTGTCTAAGGAGAAGGGGGAGCACAGATGGGAATGGTTCCATTTATCGCGATAGAAGGTCCGATTGGGGTTGGGAAAACTTCATTGGCAAAAGCGATTTCCGAACACTTCCGCTATCATTTAGTGAAAGAAATCGTCGATGAAAATCCATTTCTCGGGAAATTTTATGAAAATATCGAAGAATGGAGCTTCCAAACGGAAATGTTTTTCCTTTGCCATCGTTATAAGCAATTAGAAGAAATTGATCGTAACTTTCTTCAACAAAAAAAACCAGTTGTTGCTGATTACCATATTATGAAAAATGTAATTTTCGCCAAAAGAACGTTAAAAGAACATCATTATAAAAAATATATAAAAATTTATGATATTTTAACAGATGGTTTACCTCAACCTAATATGATCATTTACTTACATGCCAGCCTTGAAACGCTATTAACACGCATTCATCAACGCGGCCGCGACTTTGAGAAAAGAATGGATCCGGTCTACTTACAGCAGCTAGCCGCTGATTATGAAGAAGCGTTTGCTCTATTCGAACAAGCAAATCCACATATTCCAGTTCTTCGGTTCAACGGGGACTTGCTCGATTTCGTTCAACGGGAAGAAGATTTACATTACATATTCGAACGAGTAAAAACTGTCGTAAAAGGGGTTTCGCAACGATGAACTTACGTGAAAAATATCGTATTCCAGATAACGCGATCATTACGATTGCCGGAACAGTCGGTGTCGGTAAATCAACCATGACAAAAGCATTAGCCAAAGCGCTAAATTTTCGCACTTCCTTGGAAAAAGTAGATACAAATCCATATTTAGACAAGTTTTATGATAATTTTGAACGTTGGAGTTTTCATTTACAAATTTATTTTCTTGCGGAGCGGTTTAAAGAACAAAAGCGGATGTTTGAATATGGCGGCGGCTTTGTTCAAGATCGGTCTATTTACGAAGACGCGCATATTTTTGCAAAAATGCACTTTGAAAATGGAACAATGACAGCTGTGGATTACGAAACATATACAAGCTTATTTCAAGCGATGGTCATGACACCGTATTTCCCGCATCCTGATTTGCTTATTTATTTGGAAGGAAGTTTTGAGGAAGTGATGAAGCGCATTCGTGAGCGCGGGCGTCCAATGGAACAGAAAACACCTATATCATATTGGAAGGAAATGTATGAACGTTATGAGAAATGGATTAATGAATTTAACGCTTGCCCAGTTCTTCGCGTAAACATTAACGAATACGATATTGTCGAAGACGAGCAGTCCATCGAACCAATTATTAAAAAAGCTTCAACGATTATTCACGAGTATTATCGTATAAAAAAATAACCGCCACTATTAGGCGGTTATTTTTTGCTTTGGAAAAATAAAAATTCGTTACAAAATGTAACGAATCGTCTCGGATAACAATCTCCACTTATGCGCGTTGGTATTTTCAATTCCTTTATGGCGGAGGAGGAGGGATTCGAACCCCCGCGCGCCTTGCGGCGCCTCTCGGTTTTCAAGACCGACCCCTTCAGCCAGACTTGGGTACTCCTCCGTACTGACATCATTCAATATAACATCACTGAAGATAAAAGTCAACACCTTTTATGGCAGAGCAGCTATGAAGAGTATATTTCAAAGTTTTTCGTCAAAATAGGGATTTTCAAATTATCCACAGTTGGTAAA
>NZ_QCWL01000001.1:446908-454408 GCF_003064505.1 Geobacillus sp. LYN3
GCATATTTATCAAAATTTGGGGGCTAGAAGTTCAATTTATCTCGAAGAATTTTTACTCCTCAGAGCTGATGGCAGAGCGGGCGGGCAAATCCGCCCTGCTCTTATTTATCGAATAACTTCTAGATTTCCCATGTACGGACGCAGTACTTCTGGAATGACAACCGTTCCATCTTCCTGCTGATAGTTTTCTAAGATGGCGGCCACCGTGCGACCAATCGCCAACCCTGATCCATTGAGCGTATGCACATATTCCGGTTTCGCCTTTGGTTCGCGGCGGAAACGAATGTTAGCACGCCGTGCTTGGAATGCCTCAAAGTTGCTGCACGAAGAAATCTCACGATACGTTCCATAGCTTGGCAGCCATACTTCAATATCATATGTCTTCGCCGACGAGAACCCTAAATCACCGGTGCATAAACATACAACACGATAAGGAAGTCCAAGCAGTTGCAAAATTCTCTCTGCTTGATTTGTTAACTTTTCTAATTCGTCATATGAATCTTCCGGTTTCACAAATTTCACCAGCTCTACTTTATTGAATTGATGCTGGCGAATAAGCCCTCTTGTATCACGTCCAGCAGAACCAGCTTCGGCGCGGAAACATGCACTATAAGCAACATAGTAAATCGGCAAATCTTCCGCGGATAAAATTTCATCACGATGTAAATTTGTCACAGGCACCTCTGCTGTCGGAATTAAAAAGTAATCGTCTGTTTCGATACGGAATGCGTCTTCTTCAAATTTTGGCAATTGTCCTGTTCCCGTCATACTCGCCCGATTGACAAGGTACGGAGGCAATATCTCTTGATAGCCAAACTCCTCGATATGAACATCAAGCATAAAGTTAATTAACGCGCGCTCCAGGCGGGCGCCGAGTCCTTTATAAAAGACAAAGCGGCTTCCTGTTACTTTCGCGGCCCGTTCAAAATCAAGAATACCGAGCTGTTCGGCAATATCCCAGTGCGGTTTCGGTTCAAATGAAAACGAACGCGGTTCCCCCCATTTGCGGACTTCGACATTATCTTCTTCCGAGTTTCCAACGGGCACCGATTCATGCGGGATATTTGGAATAGACAATAATAACGCATTTAGTTCCTCTTCCACTTGGCGGATTTCATCATCCATGGCTTTAATGCGATCCCCTACATCCCGCATCTCGGCAATGAGATGATCAGCATCTTTTTTCTCGCGTTTCAATACGGCGATTTGTTGGGATACTTCATTTCGTTTATTTTTTAGTTCTTCTGCTTTTGCGATTAATTCGCGGCGCTTTTTGTCTAGCTCTTCAAAGCGATCGATATTTGTTAAATCTTCGCCGCGCTTTAGAAGCTTTTCTTTTACTTCTTCAAAATGATTGCGCAAATATTTGACATCAAGCATCAACGATACCTCCTTTTTTATTATTATTATAAAATAAAAACTCCCGTCCCCAAAAAGGGACGAGAGTAATCCCGCGTTGCCACCCTAATTGAAGACGAGGCTGTCTTCCGCTTGAATCGATAACGGCGAAAAGCCGAAAATGCTTACTAGCTTGCGCGTTCGGCATTTTACTCCAGGATGGATTCACAAGTGTTTCCCATCGGTTTGCACCACCCACCGACTCTCTGGAGAGAAACGACCTTGCTACTAGTTCCTTTCATCGCTTTAGCGCTATGCGATTTTCATATGCCTGTTTGTACCAATAATGTACTATAAGTTTTTTTGAAACGCAACTCTTTTTATGCTTTCGCTTCTTTCACCATATTGAGAAAATATTGTGTCATACGATAGTCATCGGTCAATTCAGGATGGAACGAGCATCCTAGAAACTGCCCTTGTCTTGCCGCAACAATACGTCCTTCATATTTCGCCAAAACTTCGACGTCCTCTCCTACTTCCACAATATGTGGAGCGCGGATAAATACACCGATAAAATCATCGGCAACGCCAGCAATCGAAAGCTCGGCTTCAAAACTTTCACGTTGACGGCCAAAAGAATTGCGTTCCACCGTAATATCCATCAATCCTAGATGCGGCTCATCATAACCGACGATTCGTTTCGCTAACAAAATGAGGCCAGCGCACGTGCCGAACATCGGCTTTCCCGCTGCAGCAAACTGTTTTAACGGCTCGATGAATCCGTATTTATCCATCAAACGGCGCATCGTCGTACTTTCGCCGCCAGGAAGAATAAGGCCGTCAATTTCCTCTAATTGCTCTATTTTTTTTACGACCACTGCCTCAGCACCGCACGCTTCAATGGAACGAACATGTTCTTGTACGGCGCCTTGTAAGCCAAGCACTCCAATTTTCATCATAACGTCTACTCCTTTACTTACCAACCACGCTCTTGCATACGTTGTTCTGGCAATAGTGACGCGACATCAATACCGCGCATTGCGCTGCCTAATCCTTTGGATAAATGAGCGATCAGCTCGTAATCTTCATAATGAGCTGTCGCCTCAACGATCGCCCGCGCATATTTTTCTGGATTTTCCGATTTAAAAATGCCAGAACCGACAAATACCCCATCTGCACCTAAATGCATCATCAATGCCGCGTCAGCTGGAGTCGCGATACCGCCTGCGGCAAAGTTGACGACAGGGAGGCGGCCTAACCGCTTAATTTCGCGCAATACTTCGACCGGAGCACCTAAATTCTTCGCTTCTGTCACAAGCTCGTCTTCACTCATGCTGACAACTTTGCGTATTTGCGCATTTACTTTGCGCATATGACGCACTGCCTCGACAATGTTTCCTGTTCCTGGTTCTCCTTTTGTGCGAAGCATCGATGCCCCTTCAGCAATGCGGCGCGCCGCTTCTCCTAAGTCGCGACAACCGCAAACAAATGGAACGGTAAATTGTCTTTTATCAATATGGAATTCTTCATCAGCTGGTGTTAATACTTCACTCTCATCAATATAATCAACACCTAACGCCTCAAGGACGCGTGCTTCGACGTAATGACCGATACGCGCTTTGGCCATAACAGGAATCGATACGGCCTTCATCACTTCTTCAATGACCGTTGGATCTGCCATGCGCGCGACACCGCCAGCGGCACGAATATCAGCAGGGACGCGTTCCAATGCCATCACCGCTACTGCACCGGCTGCCTCTGCGATTTTCGCCTGTTCCGCATTCACCACGTCCATGATGACGCCGCCTTTTTGCATTTCCGCCATTCCCCGTTTTACACGATCTGTACCTGTAATTGCCACTTGTCATTCCTCCTTGTTTCACTATGCCGTTACACTGTGATGGTTAACCCTAAAACACCACAGTGTTTACAATGGATGATTACATTTTTTTATTTTACCTCAATTTTTAAAAAAATCACAATAGAAAAAAGCTCCCTAAAAAGGAAGGAGCTTTTAAAACCAGCCTTTGACCGTTTTTACTACGCTTGTCCATACATCGCCAAACAGCCCGCCAATTCCTCTCACTGCAAGCACAAACCAGTTTGCTTTTTCAACATTGTTCTTTGCAACAATATCGACACTTACATTCTTTTTCATTTCCGGACTTAAAAAGCTATATCCCTCTTCTCCTTTGTATTGCAATGTCATATATCCGACTTTTTCACCTTTTTTTATAGGTGCGACTAATTCACCTTTGTCTGTTAATTTCTTTTGATCAAAAACATATACAGGACGATAGTTTTTTTCCTCTCCGTTTTTCACGACAAGAAAAAACGGCTTATCGGTTACGATGGCAACCGACTTTTCTTTTCCTTTCACTACCGGTAGCGTCGATTTTCCTTTTAGTTGATATCCTTTCGGGTATAGCTTTTTGATAGAGTAATTGCTAAATCCATAGTGAAGCAGTTTTTCCGTTTGTTCAAATCGAGCTTCGATGGTCGATTTTCCGTTGCTTTTTGCATTCATCACTACTGTAATGAAACGAACGCCATCTCGTTCCGCTGTTCCGGTAAAACAGTATCCAGCAAATTCGGTATAACCTGTTTTTAATCCGTCTACCCCTTCATATTCGCGAACGAGTCCAGGCAGCATCCAGTTCCAGTTATCCATCTTAATTTGATCATCGGTTCCTTCGCGAAATATTTTCCGAGGAGTACTTGCTGTTTCCAATACTTCTGGATATTCTTTCAACAAATGATACGCTAGTGTGGCGACGGAACGGGCAGACATCACATTCTCTTCTCTCTCGTTCGTTCCTTCCGGATGAAACCCTTTTAAATCTTCATTGCTTAATCCCGTGGAGTTGACAAATTTATATCCCTTAAGTCCTAATTGTTTCGCCTTTTCATTCATCATTTTGACAAAGTTTTGTTCCGAACCACCGACAATTTCGGCAATAGCTACCGTTGCAGCGTTGGCGGAATAAATCGCCATCGCTTCGTAAAGCTCACGAACAGTGTATTTTTCGTCTTTTCGTAAAGGAACGTTGGATAAAGAGCGATCTTGCGAAAGACGATAAACGTAGTCGCTTGGTGTATATTGCTGATCCCATTTTACCCGTTTTTCTTTAATTGCTTCTAACAGCAAATACTCGGTCATCATTTTGGTCATGCTAGCAATCCCGAGAACTGTATCAATATTTTTTTGATACAAAATTCTCCCTGTATTTGCATCCACAAGGATCGCCGCATCTGCTTCGATATTTAGCGGATCGCTTGCTGCTTTTGCCACACGAAATGGCAACAGGCTCAAAAATAGAGAAATAATAAGTAAACTGATCAACATTTTATGTTTGATGTTTTTCACTGTCACACCCTCCTCACACAAACGTTATTGTAACACACTCCAGTGCAAAAAAATAGACGGAGAAGCTTTTCTCCGCCTAAGTTAGGTCAATAGACATATATTAAGAAAGAGAATAGTTTGGTGCTTCTTTCGTAATTTGCACATCATGCGGATGGCTTTCTCGCAATCCGGCACTCGTCATGCGAATAAATTGCGTCTTTTCTCGTAGTTCTTCTAAATTTCTTGTTCCGCAATACCCCATTCCTGCACGTAAACCGCCGACAAGCTGATAAATCGTGTCAGCTAAAGGTCCTTTGTAAGGAACGCGCCCTTCAATTCCTTCAGGAACAAACTTTTTATTATCCTCTTGAAAATAACGGTCTTTGCTTCCTTTTTCCATCGCAGCAACAGATCCCATTCCGCGATACACTTTAAATCTTCTTCCTTGATAAATTTCCGTTTCTCCAGGGCTTTCTGATACTCCGGCTAAAAGGCTGCCCAACATGACCGCGTGTGCCCCTGCTGCCAATGCTTTTACAATATCGCCGGAATATTTAATTCCGCCATCGGCGATGATCGGGACGCCATATTTACGGGCTTCTGTCGCACAGTCATATATTGCCGTAATTTGCGGTACACCGACTCCCGCGACAACGCGCGTCGTACAGATCGACCCAGGGCCAATTCCGACTTTAATGATGTTCGCTCCTGCCTCGATCAAGTCGCGTGTCGCCTCCGCTGTCGCGACATTTCCAGCGATAATATTTAAGTCTGGATATTGTTCGCGAATTTTACGCACCGTTTCAAGGACGCCTTTGGAATGGCCATGCGCCGTGTCCACGACAATGACGTCAACATTTGCTTCTACCAGCTTTTTCACGCGAATCATCGTATCAGCTGTAACACCAACAGCTGCCCCTACAAGAAGCCGTCCTTTCGCGTCTTTTGCAGAATTTGGAAACTCGATTACTTTTTCAATATCTTTAATCGTAATAAGTCCTTTTAGTACTCCGTTTTCATCGACAAGCGGCAATTTTTCAACTTTGTACTTTTGTAAAATCTTTTCTGCTTCTTCTAGTGTCGTTCCGACCGGGGCTGTGATTAAATTTTCTTTTGTCATTACATCGGCGATTTTAATGGAATAGTCTTGGATGAAACGCAAATCACGATTTGTAATAATGCCAACGAGCTTTTGCTCTTCCTCATTATTGACAATCGGCACGCCAGAAATACGATATTTACTCATTAAATGTTCCGCATCGTATACTTGATGTTCAGGGGTTAAGAAAAATGGATCCGTAATAACTCCTCGCTCCGAACGTTTCACTTTGTCTACTTGCTCTGCTTGCTGCTCGATGGACATATTTTTATGGATAATCCCAAGCCCACCTTGTCTTGCCATGGCAATTGCCATTTCTGCTTCGGTTACCGTATCCATTCCTGCGCTAATAATCGGGATGTTCAACTGTAATGTTTCGCTTAACTTTGTAGTCACATCTACATCACGAGGCAATACATCTGATTTTGCAGGAATAAGGAGCACATCGTCAAACGTTAATCCTTCTTTAGCAAATTTCGATTCCCACATGTTTTCTCCCCCTTGTCCGGAAAATTATTATTAGTAGCTTATCAACTGGTTAAACTACTGTCAAGGAATAGAGAAAATGTTCAACTTTTCAGTTATTTTGTTAAAAAATTCATGGTAGGGGGATAGAAATGTTGGATGACAGAAACATTCCAAACAAATTTATCGTATTTCATTCGGCAGATATAGCTCAACAACTGCTTTATCAATGCTATGTAAAACAAGAAAGAGAAGATGCTATGCAAAAAAGCTACACGAACTGCTATCCATTTCTTTATTATTTAGAACACGGCCAAAACTTTTATTCAACCGCACGCCATGCGCCTTTATCGATTAAGCCTGTTCTTTTATTTTACGGAATGGTACAACTTTTAAAAGCTTGCCTGCTTACTGTCGATGCAGATTATCCTGAGTCTACTTCCGTTTTAGCACACGGAGTCTCAACAAGAAAAAGAAAAAAACAAGGATATGAATTTTTAGATGACGAAGTAAAGGTACAAAAAAACGGCTTGTTCACTCATTTTTCTGAAAAAATGTTTCATGTGAAACAAACAACAGGAGAAAAATTTCGAATGGTTACGTTACTGCAAAGAATATGCGAACTACATGAATCACTTTTCATATTTAACGATAAAAAAATATTGTCTATAGAAGTTATACATAACTCTTCTCTCAATTCCATTGCGATTCCGATAGAAATTTTAGATCATTACCATATGACGTTAAATCGCTTTATTCATTACATAGAGCATGAATGGCATTTTTTAAAAGCTACTTTTGTGAAAGAAGAAGATCGTTTTATTCACATCGGCATCGAATCGCCACTACAGCCAATTGGATGTGAACCATTTATGTTTCATTTGAATGGAACATACCGTATTCCAATAAAGAGAGAAAAAATATTTATGCTTCCGGAAGTAATCGCTCATTATTTATTACTATATAACTTAAGTATGATTTCACGATATGAAACGGAATGGTGGAGTGAGTTATTACACTCTTATTCAAGTAACGCATATACATTGATTGTTCAATTTTTATCTTTGACTGCAGAAAAAGTACCGTTATTGCTTTATGAATATTTGATACAGCGGCTGTTTCCAGCATAATGAAAAAGCACCCTGCCTAGAATAAGGCAGGGTGCTCTATCAGTGAAATCTTGCCTAGCAACGACCTACTCTTGCAGGGGCGCTGGCCCCAACTACCATCGGCGCTGGAGAGCTTAACTTCC
>NZ_QCWL01000001.1:454459-454664 GCF_003064505.1 Geobacillus sp. LYN3
CCAATCATCACGTTTGTCAAGAGGGATTTCGTTCCCTCAAAACTAGATAACCGTCTGTTTGGAAGAAGCCGTCTTGCATAGGCGGCTAGCTTTTTGAAGTGAAACGGCCGCTTCTGCTTTACGTACGCTGTCCAGCTCCGGACGCCATCGGCTCGCGACGCTTCGGTCCCGTTGCGGCGGCAACAGCCTCCTCACGGGCCCTCCA
>NZ_QCWL01000001.1:454764-495155 GCF_003064505.1 Geobacillus sp. LYN3
CACGCCGCCAGCGTTCGTCCTGAGCCAGGATCAAACTCTCCAAAAAGAAAGTTGATTGGCTTATTTAATTCGTCACTGACACCGAAGGTGTCAAGTCGCCTTCGCTTTTCTTATTGTCCAGCTTCAGCGCCTAGCTCTCTTGTGCCAAATAACCTTCTCCCTCGAAGTGCAAGCACTTCAGCGGGTGAAGAACATTTGGCTTCGAGAGCTGATCGCGGCGCTTCCGCTTTTCTTATTGACGCTTGCGTTTTGTCTAGTTTTCAAGGAACTTCAAACTCTAAATGATGACAGCTATTAAATAATAACTAAAAGCAAAATAAAAGTCAACATGTTTTTTATAAACATTTATAAATTTATTTGTTTTTTCTTCAAGACAGGCTTTATTCTATCACTATTATTGCTGTTGTTCAAGAGTATTTTTCTAGAAAAAATTTTTTGCTCCATCATCGTTAATCAATAACTTCTTCAATATGAATATCTCGATGTTCACTTAGAGAAAGAAATTCGTCTTTATCTACGATTTTAACAATTGGTCTTGTTGGCGCTTCCCGCTGCATAAAAACGATTTCCGCCATTTCACCGTTCGATAATTTGACAACTGTTCCTATATGAAAATTTATCAAACTGTCTAGTAGTATTTGTATCGCTTCCATACTCAATTTACCAAAGTGCTCGACTTGAATTTTTTCAAGTGCTTTAAAAGGCGATTGTTTTCGTCGATAAAGACGTTCGGACGTCATCGCGTGATAAACGTCAGCTACGGCCACTATTTTACTATAAGGGTGAATTTGCCGATCACGAATTCCAAACGGATAGCCCGTTCCATCATTGCGTTCATGATGCTGCAATACAGCTAGCTTTACTCCTTCTTTTAATGACGTTATTTTTTGAACCATTCGATAGCCAAACACGGTATGTTGCTTTACTTCTTCATATTCGCTAGTAGTAAGCGCAGATTTCTTCGCTAAAATTCTCTGATCAACCTTCGCCATGCCACAGTCAGACAATATACCCGCCAGCACAATTTGATAACAGTCCCCTTTACTATAATCTAATTGTTTTGCTAAAAATCCAGATAATAAACCAACACTGACAGCGTGATGGTATAAATAGTCTTCTTTTGTGGCATAACGATATAGCGTTAATAGCTCTTTTCGATGATGTACAAATTTATCGAATAAAGGGATAATAATATCTCTTATTTCCCCTATATCGATAGGAGAGCCTGACTGCCAAGATTGAAATGCTTTTTTATATTTTTGAACCGCTTTCAGATAAAGTGATATCGGCTGCTCATTGCTAGTGTTATCGCCATCATGCTGTCCAAGCAATTCAGCTGGTCTAAATGGATCGCCATTTGCCAGAACTGGTTCGATGCACACTTCCTCAATCAAAAATTTTTCCAGTACATTTAATAACGCTGGCGTCAATACAGTATTTTTGGGCATAATTGTCTTTTTTGTTTTACCTAGTACATCTTCAGCAAGAATACATCCTTCTTGCAATTGATGAAGTTTCGCCCGGATCATTGTGCTACACTCCTACTTTCGTCCTTTATTCCATAATCTTATACTAACATTGATGGTACGATAGTTGTAGTGGTTTACATAAAAAATGGCTCAAAAGGTAACACCTTTCGAGCCATTACAGTAATTAATGATTCTCTTCTTCGTCTACTTCATTTTCTTTCTCTTCTTTTGGAACTTTCGCTACGGTAGCAACATATTCATGTTCATCATCGTCGGATAAGCGAATTAATTTTACGCCTTGTGTATTTCTTCCCATTCGTGAAATGTCACTGACCGCAATACGAATAAGAATGCCGCCTGCCGTAATGAGCATTAAGTCTTCTTCACCAGTCACCGTCTTCACCGCAACAACCGAACCATTTTTCTCCGTAATGTTGCACGTTTTGAGTCCTTTTCCGCCACGGCTTTGTATACGATACTCCGAAGCCGGGGTACGCTTGCCATAGCCGTTTTTCGTAACGACTAATACATCGCAATCATCTTCTAAAATTTCCATGCCAACAACTTCATCGCCATCTTCGAGGGTAATCGCTTTAACTCCTGTTGCGCTTCGTCCCATTGTTCGTACATCGGTCTCTGGAAAACGAATGAGCATTCCGTTTTTTGTCCCGACAATAATATGTTTCGAACCGTCGGTTAACTTAACGGAAATCAACTCATCTTCTTCACGCAAATGGATGGCGATTAGACCATTGTTACGAATATGGGCAAACGAAGATAATGGCGAGCGTTTGGCGATTCCTTGTTTTGTTGTAAAGAACAAATATAAATTATCATCAAATTCATTGTTAATAGGGATAATGGTGTTAATCCACTCGTCTTTATCGAGTTCTAAAAGATTAATGATTGGAATTCCTCTAGCGGTTCGACCAAATTCAGGAATTTCGTATCCCTTCGCCCGGTATACTTTCCCTTTATTTGTAAAAAATAAAACAGTGTCATGGGTCGATGTAATCAAAAGATGTTCCACAAAGTCATCTTCGCTCGTATGCATTCCTTGGACGCCTCGTCCGCCTCGTTTTTGGCTTTTATACGTTGAAACAGGAAGACGTTTAATATAGCCTTTATGCGTGAGCGTAATGACGATGTTTTCGCGCGGAATTAAATCTTCATCGTCAAATTCTTCGATTCCTCCAATGACAATTTCTGTTCTCCGCTCATCGTTAAACCGCTCTTTAATTTCCGTTAATTCATCGCGAATAATTTGTAAAACTTTCTCTTCATCGGCTAAAATTGCTTTTAATTCGGCAATTAAGCGAATAAGATCTTGATATTCTTGTTCGATTTTTTCTCTTTCCAATCCTGTCAATCGTTGCAAGCGCATGTCTAAAATCGCCTGTGCCTGTCTTTCGCTGAGCGAAAATTGCCGCATAAGTCCTTCTCTAGCGATTTCTGTCGTTTGCGAGCTGCGGATTAAGTTAATCACTTCATCGAGATGATCAAGAGCAATACGCAATCCTTCTAAAATATGGGCACGCGCCTCCGCCTTTTTCAATTCATATGCCGTGCGGCGGCGAATGACGGTTTTTTGATGATCTAAATAATGTTGCAAGCATTCTTTTAAGTTTAATACTTTCGGCTGGCCGTCAACAAGCGCGAGCATGTTAATACCAAAGTTCGTTTGCAGTGCCGTATGTTTGTATAAATTGTTTAATATTACTTTCGAGTTCGCGTCTCTTCGCACTTCGATGACAATTCGCATTCCGCTGCGATCCGATTCATCGCGCAAATCAGTAATGCCGTCAATTTTCTTTTCACGGACAAGCTCGGCAATGCGTTCAATTAATTTTGCCTTGTTGACTTGATAAGGGAGCTCGCGGACAATGATCATTTCTTTCCCGTTTGATTGTTGTTCAATCTCGACTTTGGCGCGCAATGTAATCGAACCTCGGCCTGTTTCATACGCTTTGCGGATGCCGCTGCGTCCAATGATTTGCCCTGCTGTTGGAAAATCCGGTCCTGGAATATATTCCATTAAATCCGCTACAGTCATATCAGGATTTTTACTTAACGCCAAAATCGCGTCGACCACCTCGCCGAGCTGATGCGGCGGGATGTTCGTGGCCATCCCGACAGCGATCCCTGACGAACCGTTTACTAGTAAATTTGGGAAGCGCGACGGCAATACGACAGGCTCTTTTTCCGAACCATCATAGTTATCTTGATAATCAATTGTATCTTTGTTAATGTCACGCAGCATTTCCATCGCGATTTTGGACATGCGCGCTTCCGTGTAACGCATCGCTGCAGCCGCATCGCCGTCAATGGAACCAAAGTTTCCATGACCATCTACAAGCACATAACGATAGTTAAAATCTTGTGCCATGCGAACCATCGTATCATACACCGCTGCGTCACCGTGAGGGTGATATTTACCGATGACTTCACCGACGATGTGGGCAGATTTTTTATAAGGCTTGTCCGCGGTCATTCCGAGGTCATGCATTGCATATAAAATACGGCGGTGCACCGGTTTTAACCCATCGCGTACATCAGGTAATGCGCGCGATACGATGACGCTCATCGCATAGTCAAGAAACGAAGAGCGCATCTCTTGGCTAATATTGACTTCGCGGATGCGCGGATTTTGATTTTCTGACATTCATAAAAACCTCCCTTATAAAAAATTTTCGGCGGGGAGGGTGATTGCTCAACACTCTCCGATTAAATGTCTAAGTTTTTCACATATCGCGCATTTTCTTCAATAAACTGCCTTCTCGGTTCTACTTTGTCTCCCATTAAAATCTCGAATGTTTCGTCTGCTTCAATCGCATCTTGCAAACTAACTTGAAGAAGCGTTCTTGTCTCTGGATTCATCGTTGTTTCCCATAATTGTTCCGGATTCATTTCTCCAAGACCTTTATAACGTTGAATCGTTGGTTTCGGATTTTCCGGCAATTCCGCAAGAATTTTTTCAAGCTGCCGATCATTATACGCGTATTTTACCTGCTTGCCTTGTTCAATCTTATAAAGCGGAGGCTGGGCGATGTATACATATCCCCGCTCGATAAATTCGCGCATATAACGATAAAAGAAAGTAAGCAATAATGTGCGGATATGTGCCCCATCGACATCAGCATCTGTCATAATAATGATTTTATGGTAACGCGCTTTCGTAATATCAAAATCTTCACCAATTCCCGTACCTAACGCAGTGATGATAGCGCGAACTTCATTGTTCGATAAAATTTTGTCAAGCCGCGCTTTTTCGACATTGATAATTTTCCCGCGCAACGGCAAAATCGCTTGAAAATGGCGGTCTCTCCCTTGCTTTGCCGAACCGCCGGCAGAGTCTCCTTCGACCACATACAATTCACTGATAGAAGGATCTTTCGAGGAACAATCCGCTAGTTTCCCAGGCAAGTTAGAAATTTCAAGAGCGCTTTTTCGTCTTGTAAGCTCACGCGCTTTTTTCGCCGCTAACCGTGCCCGCGCCGCCATCATGCCTTTTTCCACAATTTTTCTTGCTATCGTTGGATTTTCTAATAAAAATGTTTCAAATTGTTCTGAGAAAATTGCATCGGTAACCGCCCGTGCATCACTGTTTCCAAGTTTTGTTTTTGTTTGTCCTTCAAACTGCGGGGACGGATGTTTAATCGAAACGATCGCTGTCAATCCTTCGCGAACATCTTCTCCGGTTAAATTAGGGTCATTATCTTTCAAAATTTGATGTTTGCGTGCGTAATCGTTAATAATGCGCGTCAATGCTGTTTTAAAACCGGATTCGTGCGTTCCGCCTTCATGTGTGTGAATGTTGTTAACAAAAGAATAAATATTGCTACTATAACTATCGTTATATTGGAGAGCAATTTCCACATAAATACCATCGCGCTCACCAATGATATAAATCGGTTCCTCATGAAGCACTTCACGCGTCCGATTTAAATGTTTAACGTAAGATTTAATACCGCCTTCGTAATGATATTCGTTTTTCCGATTTTCTACTCGCTTATCTTCAAGCGTAATTTTAAGGCCTCGATTTAAGAAAGCTAGCTCGCGAAGACGGGTTGCCAACGTTTCATAATCAAATTCTGTCGTTTCCGTAAAAATTTCCGGATCAGGCTTAAAACGAACGGTGGTACCTGTCCGATCCGTTTCTCCAATCACTTCTAAATCTGTACAAGGTACGCCTCGTTGATATTTTTGATAATGAATTTTCCCGTCCCTGTGTACATATACTTCCAGTTCTTCGGATAGAGCGTTAACGACAGAAGCGCCGACGCCATGAAGTCCGCCCGACACTTTATAACCGCCGCCGCCAAACTTTCCTCCTGCATGAAGCACGGTCATAATGACTTCGACAGCAGGGCGCCCCATTTTCTCTTGAATATCAACAGGAATACCACGGCCGTTGTCCGTAATCGCAATGATATTATCTTTTTCGATCGTAACGTTAATTTCTGTACAGTAACCAGCTAAAGCTTCATCGATGCTATTATCTACAATCTCCCATACGAGATGGTGCAGTCCTTTTGGACCCGTGGAACCAATATACATCCCCGGCCGTTTACGGACTGCTTCCAGCCCTTCTAATACTTGAATTTGGCTCGCATCATACGTATGTTCGATTTTTTGTTCCATTGTCATGCGAATCACCTACGCTTTCTTTCCAAACGTTCAAAAGATTAATCACAAAGAGGGGCGGTAATGTGACCGGAATGGACTTTGTAAATTGCTGCTTCCTTGACGATGTCATGTTCGATTCCGTCAATGCTTGTTGTCGTCACAAACGTTTGCACTTTTTTCCGAATTGTATCAAGAAGGTGGGTTTGCCGAAAGTCATCGAGTTCAGATAGCACATCATCAAGTAAAAGAATGGGGTAATCGCCAATTTCGGAAAAAATCAATTCGATTTCTGCCAACTTGATGGATAACGCTGTTGTGCGCTGTTGCCCTTGAGAGCCAAATATTTGAACATCTTTTCCGTTCACGCTAAATGCAATATCATCACGATGCGGACCAGCAAGCGTCATTCCTCGCTGGATTTCTCTTTCTTTTATTGTAGCAAACTTTTCACTATATGCTTCTATTATTCTCGACAATTCTACCTTTTCTGATACATCAACAGAAGGTCGATATTGAATTTGTAATGTTTCTAATCCGCGGCTAATTTCGTGATGAATTGGCGCCGCCCATTTTTGCAGCAAAAGCAAAAATTCATACCGCTTTAGCGTGATTTTAGCTGCCAGCGGAATGAGCTGTTCTGTTAAGATATCTAGTACTGTTTCATCTTGCTGCTCGCGCGTTTGCAACATTTTTAAATAATGGTTTCGCTGCTGCAAAAGCTTTTGGTATTGGCTCAAATCATGTATATAAACAGGGGATACTTGCCCAATTTCCATATCGACAAAACGCCGTCTCACTTGCGGGCTTCCTTTTACTAAATTTAAATCTTCCGGGGCAAACATCACGATATTCAAATGACCAACATATTGACTTAATCGTTGCTGTTCAATATGGTTGCATTTCGCTTTTTTTCCTTTTTTTGAAATAATAAGTTCAAGCGATAGCGCCCCATTTTTTTTTATTGCCTTTCCTTCTATTTTAGCATAGTCTTCGTTCCAGCGAATGAGATCTTTGTCGTTTGTTGTCCTGTGCGACTTCGCCATCGCCAATACATAGATGGCCTCCATCATGTTTGTTTTCCCTTGAGCATTCTCCCCTAAAATAATATTTACGTTATTGGCAAACTCTATCGTTTCACTCTCATAATTACGATAATTTTTTAGCGATAAATGTGTTAAAAACAACGGCCCTTCACCTACTCTGCCCTTGTTACAATAAACGTTCCAAGTCCTTCGACTTCGACTATATCCCCATTTTTTAATTTCCGTCCACGCCGATTTTCTCTTTCTCCGTTGACAAGCACTTCATTCGTTTGCAGAAACCATTTCACAGCACCGCCTGTCCCAACGGCTTGAATGAGTTTTAGCAATTGACCAAGCGTAATCGTTTCTGTCGTAATCGTTACTCTTTTTTCCATTCATCATCGCTCGCTTTCTAAAAACTGCCCATCTCTTTATTTTAACGAAAAAATAAAATATTAGCAAAGAAAGCTGCTAGAACTTAGCAGCTTTCATAAACGTTAATACGTTCTTACTGGTAAAATAAGCTGAAGCATAGAGTCGCTATGGAGAGGACGAAGTAAAAATGGACGCATTGCACCAGTAAAGCTAATTTGAATGTCGGTGCCATCAAGCGCTTTTAGTGCATCCATCATATATTTTGCGCTAAAGGAAATCTTTAATTCCTCTCCTTCGATCGATTCACTTTGAATTTCTTCCGTTACTTTTCCGATTTCCGGAGAAATAGAAGAAATTTCAATAATGCCGTCATTTAGCGTTGTCAGTTTCACAACATTGTTTCTTCCTTCTCTTGCTAATAAAGATGCGCGGTCAATGGCTTGTAAAAACTCTTTTGCGTTAACGATAATATCGGTTTTGCTATCTGTTGGAATAAGCCGGGTAGTTTCTGGATAATTTCCATCAAGCAATCGAGAGAAAAACAATAAATGTTTTGTTTTAAATAAAATTTGATTCGCCGTGATGACAATATCAACCGGGTCGTTGCTATCATCTAAGATTTTGCTCAATTCATTTAAACTTTTTCCCGGAATGACAACATTGTACGATTGCTGGTTTTCCGTTTCTATTTTTGCTTTTCGTAATGCAAGACGATGGCTATCTGTTGCAGTACAGATCAGTTCGCCATCTTCAACTCTCCAGTTGACACCTGTCAAGATCGGTCTTGTCTCTGAAGTAGAAACAGCAAATACTGTTTGACGAATGATTGTTTTTAACAAGTCAGTAGGAATTTTAAAAACATTTTCTTCCTCAATTTGCGGAAGTCTTGGATACTCTTCCGCGTCAAGCCCGTTTAAACTGAACTCCGCTTTTCCGGAACGGATCACCGTTAAAAAATTAGGCTGTACTTCAATTTCAATCGTATTTTCCGGTAGTTTTTTTACGATTTCTGAAAAAAAGCGAGCTTGCAGCACAATACTTCCGGTTTCTACTACTTCGACAAGCACTTTGTCTTCTTCTTCTGTAGGAATAAAAGATTCAATCGAAATGTCGGAATCGCTTCCTGTTAATGTTACTCCTTGTGAAGTTGCCGCAATTTTAATTCCAGTCAAAATCGGAATCGTCGTACGGGGGGACACAGCTTTCATAACATCTTGAACACTTTGAACTAGCGCTTCTCGATCAATTTTGATTTTCATCACGTAAGGCCTCCTACAATGATTAGGGAAATAAATTATTTTTTTATAATAAAAATATCGTAATACTAGTAATAATGCTTGTTGAAATGTGGATAAGTAAAAAAAGTAAAGGAAACACAGTCTGTCCACATGTGGATAGACTGTGTGTAACCATTCACTAGTTATTCACAATTGCTTTAGTTTCTCTTCAATCTCTTTTATATGTTTTTGCAATTGAGCATCTGTTTGGAGAAGCTTAGAAATTTTTTCATGGGCATGAATGACCGTCGTATGGTCACGGCCTCCAAATTCATCTCCAATTTTCGGCAATGAACAATCGGTAAGTTCTCGCGAAAGGTACATAGCGATTTGGCGCGGAAAAGCGACAGATTTCGTTCTTTTCTTAGCTTTAAAATCTTCTAGTTTAATATTGAAATGCTGGCCGACAACGCGCTGAATATCTTGAATGGTAATGACTTTTGGTTTTGTACTCGGAATAATATCCTTTAACGCCTCTGCCGCTAAATCAGCAGTAATTTCTTTATTGATCAGCGATGAGTAAGCTACAACGCGTATGAGGGCTCCTTCCAGCTCACGAATGTTAGAGTCAATTTGATTAGCGATATACAGCATCACTTCATTCGGAATATCAAATCCTTCCGCCTTTGCTTTCTTTCTGAGGATAGCGATCCTCGTTTCTAAGTCAGGAGGAGTGATATCCGTAATAAGCCCCCATTCAAACCGTGAGCGAAGGCGGTCTTCCAATGTCGGAATCTCTTTTGGCGGCCGATCGCTGGAGATAACGATTTGTTTACTTTCTTCATGCAATGTATTAAACGTATGGAAAAATTCCTCTTGAGTTTGTTCTTTTCCCGCTAAAAACTGAATATCATCAATTAATAGGACATCAACGTTCCGATATTTGTTGCGAAAATCGTCGGGACGATTGTCACGAATCGCGTTGATAAATTCATTTGTAAATTTTTCTGATGATAAATACACTACTTTCGCGGACGGATTATGTTCAATGACGTAATGGCCGATCGCGTGCATTAAATGCGTTTTGCCTAAGCCAACCCCGCCGTAAATAAATAGCGGATTATATGCTTTCGCCGGCGCTTCTGCCACCGCTAAAGAAGCTGCATGGGCAAAACGATTGCCGGAACCGATGACAAACGTGTCGAACGTATATTTTGGATTCAGCATGCTTTGCGGAAAATCCGTTGATTCCTCGTATGACTTTCGGTGCTTTTTCGAAGATCGCTGAAATTCAAAATCATCTTCGGATTGATTAGGAGGAGTAATGAACTTGATCAACAGTTCTTCTCCAGTGATGTCGTAAATGGTTTCAGCAATCAAGCGAGAGTAGCGGGAATCAAGCCAGTCTCTTGCAAATTCGTTTGGGGCTATGATGACAAGCGTGTCACCTCGTAAAGAGTGGGCTTTTGTTGATTTTAACCAAGTTTCAAAGCTTGGCTTGCTAATTTTCTTTTCGATTTCCCCGAGCACACGATTCCATAAATCATGGATGTTTTCCACCCGTTGCCCCCTCCTTTGAATCGTTTAAAAAAAGAATCTGTGGAAATAACATAATAATAAGGAAAAAAGATGGTATTTCGACAAAATCCACTACATGTGGATAACTTTATAAACAAGTTGTGAAAAAACATATCCACAACATATCCACAAAATGTGGATAAATTTTTTTATTCACACAATTATCCATAATGAAAACACAATAATAATAGCAAATAAACTAGCATGTTGCAATGGATTTTTAAAATTATCCACAAAAGAAAGACGTTGTGAAAAAATAATTATCCACATAGGTGAAAGATGTGAAAAAATTGTCGATAAATTATGTGGATATGTAAAATGGTGTCTAAAAAATTATCCACAACTTCGTGAACGAGGGAAAAATCCTGGAGCGGTTGACATTTTGCTAGATTGTTCAATATAATTAGAAAGACTGCCCGTAACAGTTATTCCTCAGGGAGGTGTCATAGATGAAACGGACATACCAACCAAATAAACGGAAGCGCAGCAAAGTTCATGGGTTCCGTGCGCGCATGAGTACGAGAAATGGCAGAAAAGTGCTTGCGCGTCGTCGTCGTAAAGGAAGAAAAGTATTATCCGCATAGGCCACTGAAACTTCAGTGGTCTTTTTTCTCAAGAGGATAGTGATTATAGAGATTGAAAAAGATGGAGTGTTTCCGCACGATGAAGAAAAAGTATCGCATAAAGAAAAACAAAGAATTTCAAGAAGTGTTCCAGCGCGGTACATCGATGGCGAATCGACAGTTTGTTATTTATATGCTTGACCGTCCTGAACAACCGTATTTCCGGATCGGTTTATCAGTGAGTAAAAAGCTTGGGAAGGCGGTTGTAAGAAATCGAATTAAACGTTACATTCGACAAGTTTTTTTGGAGATGAAAGACGATATTATGCCTCAAAAAGATTATGTGATTATTGCTAGGCTCCCAGTTGCAGAAATGACATATTTTGAGGTGAAGAAAAGCTTGCTGCATGTATTGCGCAAGGCGGGCGCGCTGAAAAGAGATATAAAATAAGGCATCTATTTTACTCCCGATGCTACGGTTTCTCGCTGAAAAAAGAGCGCCCATTTTGTTTGAAATGATGCTAAAATACATATTTAGGGTAATGTGAATTTGTCGGTTAGGAGGAAAAAGATGGTGAAGAGGCGAATTTGGTTAACGGTTGGGTTAATGGCATTGCTTGCACTCATATCGGGCTGTACGCAAATTAACGAACCAATTACGCCGGAGAGCAAAGGTTTTTGGAATGAGTATATCGTTTACCCGCTCTCTTGGCTAATTAAATATGTCGCTAATGCTTTAGGCGGAAACTTTGGATTGTCGATCGTTATTGTAACCATCTTCATTCGTTTGCTTATTTTACCGTTAATGATCCAGCAAACAAAAAATGCGAAAGCGATGCAAGCGCTGCAACCGGAAATACAAAAGCTTCGGGAAAAATATAGCTCTAAGGATATGCAAACACAACAAAAGCTCCAGCAAGAAATGATGTTGTTGTTTCAAAAACACGGTGTAAACCCGATGGCAGGTTGTTTCCCAATTCTTATTCAAATGCCGATTTTAATTGGATTTTATCATGCCATTATGCGTACGAGAGAAATTGCGGAACATAACTTTTTATGGTTTGATCTCGGCGAAAAAGACCCATATTTTATTTTACCGATTGTCGCAGGGATTACGACATTTATCCAACAAAAAATAATGATGGCTGGCGCTGGACAACAAAATCCGCAAATGGCGATGATGCTTTGGATGATGCCGATTATGATCGTGATTTTCGCGATTAATTTCCCAGCTGCTTTATCGCTTTATTGGGTAGTCGGGAATATTTTCTCTATTGTGCAAACGTATTTCATTAAAGGGCCGAATGTGGACTCTGCTCATTCAGGAGGAAAGAAAAAGTGAAAGAAGTAACCGCGACCGCCGCGACCGTAGATGAAGCTGTGCAGTTAGCGCTGCAACAGCTCGGTGTTTCGAGGGATCGTGCAGAAATTACGGTGTTGGATAAAGGAAGAAAAGGGCTGTTTGGGATTTTTGGAAGCAGACCTGCAGTGGTAAAAGCAAAACTTATGATAGATCCAGTAGAAGAAGCAGAGTTATTTTTAAAAAATGTTGTAAAACAGATGGGAGTAACAGCAGCAAAAATAGAGAAGCAACAAGATGGCAAGCGGATAACATTCATGATCACAGGAGAACAAGTAGGTTTATTGATCGGAAAACATGGACAAACATTAAATTCATTGCAATTATTGACTCAGCTTGTCGCAAACCGCTATGCAAAAGAATATGTTTCCATTATCGTCGATGCGGAAAATTATCGGGAACGAAGAGAAAAAACGCTGATTCAGCTGGCGCAGAAGTTAGCGGAAAAAGCGATAAAAACTGGAAAAGAAGTAAAGTTGGAGCCGCTTCCAGCGCATGAACGAAAAATTATTCATAATGCGTTAGCGAACTATAAAAAAGTAACTACTTATTCGGTTGGAGAAGAACCACATCGTTATGTTGTAGTATCTCCAATCATGTAAATCCACATTGATGAAAAGGGGCTATCTCTGAAACAAGCGAGGCAGCCTCTTTTTCTTCTTTTTTTGTTTACATTTTTTAGGTTTAAGGATGAGCACTTCATGTTGTTATTCACATGTGGATAAGTTAAAATTGAAATGATTAACGAAAAAATTGTGGATAGATCGTTATTGACAACGGTAGTTGTCTAACATATAGATAGATTGGCTTTTTGTCAGCAAAAAGAGGTGAGGAATTGATGGAATTTGATACGATTGCTGCGATCTCCACGCCGATGGGAGAAGGAGCAATCGCGATTGTCAGACTGAGCGGCGACGAAGCGATTGCGATCGCTGACCGCATTTTTCAAAGTCCAAGCGGAAAGCGTCTTAAAGACGTTCCGTCACATACGATTCATTACGGTCATATTGTGGATCCAAAAAGCGGCCAGACGGTCGAAGAGGTAATGGTATCGGTGATGCGAGCGCCAAAGACGTTTACAAGGGAAGATGTTGTTGAAATTAATTGCCACGGTGGTTTAGTATCGGTTAATCGTGTGCTGCAGCTCGTATTAACTAATGGGGCGCGGCTTGCTGAACCGGGAGAATTTACAAAACGCGCATTTTTAAACGGACGGATTGACTTATCTCAAGCGGAAGCGGTTATTGATTTGATTCGAGCGAAAACAGACCGAGCGATGAACGTGGCGCTGCAGCAAATGGAAGGGCGCTTATCGAAACGAATTCGCGAATTGCGGCAAGCGATTTTAGAAACACTTGCCCATGTGGAAGTGAATATTGATTATCCAGAATATGATGATGTGGAAGAGATGACGCCTCATCTGTTAATGGAAAAGGCACAATACGTGCGCGAGCAAATTGAAAAATTGCTGCAAACCGCGCAACAAGGCAAAATTCTGCGCGAAGGCTTGGCAACGGTCATTATAGGAAGGCCGAATGTCGGGAAATCATCGTTATTAAATGCGCTTGTGCACGAAAATAAGGCGATTGTAACGGATATTCCTGGAACGACGCGCGACGTGATCGAAGAGTACGTGAATGTCCGCGGCGTCCCACTTCGGTTAATCGATACGGCGGGAATTCGCGAAACGGAGGATGTCGTCGAGCGAATTGGTGTAGAACGTTCGCGACAAATGTTGAAGGAAGCTGATTTAATTTTGCTTGTGCTAAATTATCATGAGCCGTTGACGGAAGAAGATGAAAAGCTTTTTGAAATGGTAAAAGGGATGGATTTCATCGTTATCGTTAATAAAACAGATTTACCAAAAAATATCGATATGGATCGGGTCAAACAATTAGCGGACGGCCGCCCGATTATTACGACATCTCTATTGCAAGAAAAAGGGATTGAAGATTTAGAAACAGCCATTTCTGAAATGTTTTTCAGCGGCTCTGTCGAAGCAGGTGATCTTACGTATGTTTCGAATTCGCGTCATATCGCCTTGCTTCATCAAGCCAAAAAGGCGATAGAGGATGCGATTTCTGGAATTGAATCGGGAATGCCGGTCGATCTTGTACAAATCGATTTAACAAAAGCATGGGAGCTTCTTGGAGAAATTATTGGGGATACGGTGCACGAAAGCTTAATTGATCAACTGTTTTCACAATTTTGTTTAGGAAAATAACGAAGGAGGTACGTAAGCTGTATGGATTATCATGGAGGTTCATATGACGTCATTGTCGTTGGCGCCGGCCATGCTGGATGCGAAGCGGCGTTAGCGGCAGCGCGCATTGGTGCGAAAACGTTAGTGATTACATTAAACCTTGATATGATCGCATTTATGCCATGCAATCCATCGATCGGCGGTCCAGCAAAAGGAATTGTTGTTCGTGAAATTGATGCGTTAGGCGGGGAAATGGCAAAAAATATTGATAAAACGTACATCCAAATGCGGATGCTCAACACTGGAAAAGGTCCAGCGGTGCGGGCATTGCGAGCGCAAGCAGACAAAGTGTTATATCAACGCGAAATGAAAAAAACGCTTGAAAATCAAGAAAATCTTACATTATTGCAAGGAAAAGTGGAACGTTTGATCGTGGAAGACGGCGTGTGCAAAGGGGTTGTTACCCAGACGGGAGCACATTATTATGCAAAAACGGTTGTTATTACGACAGGGACATTTTTGCGCGGAGAAATTATTATTGGAGACATTAAGTATTCCAGCGGACCGAACAATCAACAGCCATCGATTAAGTTGTCCGAGCATTTAGAAGAGCTTGGTTTTGAGCTTGTCCGCTTTAAAACAGGAACACCGCCGCGCGTCAACAGCCGCACGATTGATTATAGCAAAACGGAAATTCAGCCAGGTGACGATGTTCCGCGGGCATTTTCGTATGAAACGACGGAATATATTACCGACCAATTGCCATGCTGGCTTACGTATACAACGCCAGAGACACATCGGATTATCGACGAAAACTTACATTTATCGCCAATGTATTCCGGAATGATCAAAGGAACGGGTCCGCGTTATTGCCCATCGATTGAAGATAAAATCGTGCGTTTCCATGATAAACCGCGCCACCAAATCTTTTTAGAACCAGAAGGACGCGAAACGGAAGAAGTATATGTGCAAGGATTGTCGACAAGCTTGCCGGAGCATATTCAACGGCAGCTGCTTACGACGATTCCTGGTCTTGAAAAGGCGCAATTAATGCGGGCGGGCTATGCGATTGAATATGACGCAATCGTTCCAACGCAATTGTGGCCAACGTTGGAAACAAAACTAGTGAAAAACTTGTATACAGCTGGACAAATTAACGGAACGTCCGGATATGAGGAAGCGGCGGGACAAGGAATTATCGCCGGCATTAACGCAGCGCATCGGGCGCTTGGAAAAGAAGAAATTATTTTAAGCCGTTCGGATGCTTATATTGGCGTGTTGATTGACGATCTTGTCACAAAAGGAACGAATGAACCATATCGATTGTTGACATCCCGTGCGGAATATCGCTTGCTTCTTCGCCATGACAATGCTGATTTGCGTCTGACCGAACTTGGGTATAAAATCGGCCTTATTTCTGAGGAACGTTATCAAAAATTTTTGGCGAAAAAAGAAGCGATCGAAAGAGAGAAAAAACGGCTAAAGTCCTATATCATCAAACCAACTAAAGAAGTACAAGATGTGATTCGCCAAGCAGGAGGAAGCGAGCTAAAAGACGGCATTCGCGCCGCGGACTTGTTGCGTCGTCCGGAAATGACATATGAACATATTAAACAGCTTGCTCCGGCGGAAGAAGAAATTTCACCGGAAGTGGCGGAACAAGTAGAAATTCAAATTAAATACGAAGGATATATTCAAAAATCGTTGCAACAAGTCGAACGACTCAAAAAAATGGAGAATAAAAAGATTCCAGAAGATATCGATTATGATGCCATTCACGGCTTAGCAACAGAAGCGCGGCAAAAACTAAAACAAGTCCGACCATTGTCGATTGCACAAGCTTCGCGCATCTCAGGGGTAAATCCTGCCGATATTTCGATATTATTAGTGTATTTAGAACAAGGAAGAATCGCACGAGTGTCGAATGAATAAAAATTAGGGAAAGGATTGGCGTATGGATACAGCACAGTTTCATACCATGCTTGAGGAGAAAGGGATTTCTCTCTCTTCTCAAGCATTGGCACAATTTGAGCGGTATTATGAGTTGTTAATGGAATGGAATGAAAAGATGAATTTAACTGCCATCACGGACAAGCCCAGCGTGTATTTAAAACATTTTTTTGATTCTCTTTCTCCGGCTTTTTACTATGATTTTTCCCAATCATTATCCATTTGCGATGTAGGCGCAGGTGCAGGATTTCCAAGCGTTCCGTTAAAAATTTGTTTTCCGCATCTGAAATTGTCGATTGTCGATTCATTGCAAAAGCGCATCACCTTTCTCGAGCATTTAGCAGCCGAGTTAGGATTAACCGATGTCGCCTTTTATCACGATCGGGCCGAAACGTTTGGAAGAAAAAAAGAATTCCGCGAATCATTTGATATTGTCACTGCAAGGGCAGTGGCGCGAATGTCCGTATTAAGTGAGTTGTGTCTTCCGCTTGTCAAAGTGAATGGCACCTTTATCGCCATGAAAGCCGCCTCGGCACAGGAAGAATTGGAACAAGGGAAAAAAGCGATTGATGTGCTTGGCGGGGAAATTTCCGCGATCGAGCGGTTTATGCTGCCGATAGAACAAAGTGAACGAACGATTATTTTTATTCAAAAAGTGAGAAATACGCCAAACAAATATCCTCGCAAACCGGGAATGCCAAATAAGCAACCAATTCAATGAATTTTTTACAATCTAGGGGAGAGTTTTTAAAGGTGGTGTAAGGGGAATGAAGCATCCTTTCTCTCGCTTCTTTAGCTTTGGAGAAAAGGAACAGGAAGAGACGATGGAAAAACAAGAAAAAGAAGAAGTAAGAAAAATTCCGGTTTCTAAAATTGTTCCAAACCGCTTTCAGCCACGGACGATTTTTGACGAAGAAAAAATTGAAGAACTTGCATTAACGATCCATACGCATGGCATTATCCAGCCGATTGTTGTCCGCGAGTGCGAGGATGGAAAGTTTGAAATTATTGCAGGAGAACGAAGATGGCGCGCCGTTCAAAAGCTCGGTTGGTCGGAAATTCCAGCGATTATTAAAAATCTAAATGACAAAGAAACCGCTTCAGTAGCGTTAATTGAGAATTTGCAGCGTGAAGAGTTGACGCCGATTGAGGAAGCGATGGCGTATGCGAAGCTATTAGAGCTACATAATTTGACACAAGAGGCGTTAGCGCAACGGCTTGGAAAAGGACAATCGACGATCGCAAATAAACTGCGTCTGCTGAAGCTGCCGCAAGAAGTGCAGGAAGCTTTGTTGCATCGAACCATTACGGAACGTCATGCACGCGCATTAATCGTCTTAAAAGATAAAGAAAAGCAATTAAAATTGTTGCAAGAAATCATTGATAAGCAATTAAACGTGAAGCAAACGGAAGATCGTGTGTTGAAAATGCTAGAAGCGGCGAATCCGAAACCGAAACCAAAACGAAAAGCATTTAGTAAAGATATGCGCATCGCCGTCAACACCATCCGGCAGTCGCTCACCATGGTGGCAAACAGCGGCGTTGCTGTTGATTCAGAAGAAGAAGAATTTGAAGACTATTATCAAATTACGATTCGCATTCCGAAAAAGTAATGAACCGAAGAATGTTTTGCCTCATCAAGTTATCTTTGATGGGGTTTTTTTCTTTCTATAAATAGAAAACAAGTCCATTTTATTTGTTTCATGTTAAAATAAACAATATGAGTAAGAATTAGAGGTAGGTGGCATCGTGGGCAAAGTAATTGCAATCGCAAATCAAAAAGGCGGAGTCGGAAAGACGACGACAGCGGTTAATTTAGCAGCTTGTTTAGCGCATATTGGAAAAAAAGTATTACTTGTGGATATTGACCCGCAAGGAAATGCGACGAGCGGAATCGGAATTGAAAAAGGAGACGTCGATGAGTGTATTTATAACGTTATTATTGGGGATTTAAAAGCGAAAGATGTGATAAGACCAACCAATATTGAAAACTTACATATTATCCCGGCAACCATTCAATTAGCAGGGGCGGAAATTGAGCTCGTATCGGTTATTTCGCGTGAAATTCGTTTAAAAAATGCGCTCGATCCGTTGCGGGAAGCATATGACTTTATTATTATCGACTGCCCTCCTTCATTGGGATTATTAACGCTAAACGCGTTAACGGCAGCCAATTCCGTTCTTATTCCTGTTCAATGTGAATATTATGCGCTTGAAGGACTTAGTCAGCTTTTAAATACGATTCGGCTTGTACAAAAACATTTAAATCATGATTTACGGCTTGAAGGCGTTTTGTTAACGATGCTGGATGCCCGTACGAATTTAGGTATTCAAGTTATTCAAGAAGTAAAAAAATATTTCCGCGAAAAAGTATATAACACGATCATCCCGCGAAACGTCCGGTTAAGTGAAGCGCCGAGCCATGGAAAACCAATTATTTTGTACGATGTCAAATCACGGGGCGCGGAAGTATATTTAGAATTGGCGAAGGAGGTGTTAGAGCGTGGCTAAAGGTCTTGGCAAAGGAATTGATGCGTTGTTTTCCAATTTGACGTTAAAGGAAGAAGAAACAATAAAAGAAGTGGATATCCGCGAACTTCACCCAAACCCTTATCAGCCGAGGAAAGTGTTTCATCAGGAAGCGATTGAAGAATTAAAGCAGTCGATTTTGCAGCACGGGATTTTGCAGCCATTGATCGTGCGGAAAAGTATAAAAGGGTTTGAAATTGTCGTTGGGGAACGGCGTTATCGCGCCGCAAAAGAAGCGAATTTAAAAACCGTTCCGGTTGTCGTGCGTGAATTGACAGATGAGCAAATGATGGAACTGGCTCTGTTGGAAAATTTGCAGCGTGAAGATTTAAATCCGATTGAAGAGGCAATGGCTTATAAAATGTTAATGGAAAAGCTGCAGCTTACACAAGAAGAGATTGCCAGCCGCGTAGGAAAAAGCCGCCCTCATATCGCCAACCATCTTCGTTTATTGTCGTTGCCAAAGGACGTACAAAAGATGCTTGTAGATGGAACGCTTTCGATGGGGCATGGCCGTGCGCTGTTAGGGCTGAAGCACAAAAATAAGATGAAATTCGTTGTTGACCGTATTATTCGCGAGCAGTTAAACGTCCGCCAACTAGAAAAGCTCATTCAAGAAATGAATAAAAATGTTTCACGTGAAACACCAAAGCGGAAACCAGTGGAAAAAAGCGTTTTTCTGAAGGAAAGTGAATCTTTGTTAAGGGAAAAATTTGGAACGAATGTAACGATTAAACAAACTCGAAAAAAAGGAAAAATTGAGATTGAATTTTTCTCTTCTGAAGATTTAGAAAGAATACTAGAATTGTTAGATGTGCGATTGGATGAATAAGTAGGCCATCATCTTTGGTGGTTTATTTTTTTATGGTAATGAACGGGAGGAAACGCATCGTGGTACTATTAGGGACGATTGTAAATGGAATTTGTATTGTGGTCGGGTCATTGTTAGGGAAATTATTCCAACATATCCCGGAACGATTAAAAGCAACGGTGATGGGAGGAATCGGGCTTGCCGTAGCGTTGCTAGGAATTCAAATGGGGATGAAAAGCGAACAATTTCTCATTGTCATTTTTAGTCTTGTTTTTGGCGGAGTGTTAGGAGAAATATGGGATTGGGACCAAAAACTAAATCAGCTCGGTGAATGGGTCGAGAAAAAAGTAGGAGGGGACCAAGAAGGAAATATCGCAAAAGGATTTGTCAGCGCCACATTATTATTTGTCATTGGAGCAATGGCGATTGTTGGCGCGCTTGATAGTGGATTGCGCGGCGACCATCGCGTCTTGTATACAAAATCGATTTTAGATGGCTTCACGAGTATTATTTTAACAACAACACTCGGTATTGGCGTTATTTTTTCGGCGATTCCTGTCATGATGTATGAAGGAGGAATCGCGCTGCTTGCGACGCAAATTGAGCGATGGGTGCCAAAAGAAATTGTCGATTCGTTCATTACTGAATCGACGGCAACAGGAGGAATTTTAATTATGGCGATTGGTTTAAATATGCTTGGTATTACGAACATACGTGTAGCGAATTTGCTGCCTAGCATTATAGTAACTGCTTTCGCGGTTTCCGTTCTTCATTTTTTTTAAAAACAAAGAACCCCCTTCTTGTTCATCACAACAAAGAGGGGATTTTTTATGATTAGAATGGCTGTTGGGAGTCTTTGACGATGGTTGTATTCGTCCAAAATTCCTTTCGGCTTAATTTTCGATCCGCCTCATAAATGCCGTTGGCGATCGTTTTTGCCATGTTCATCACAAGATGAAGACGAGTATTTTGCAAAACGAAAAATTCCATAAATCCGCTAACGTTCACTACTCCGGTAATATGAAGATCACCGACAGGTGGAAGCTGTTTATTCACCCCGGCGCCTGGCCGTACCGGCCCTTTTGCGATCGTAATGGCGCCAACGCTTTTGAGCCGTCCTAAGCAAGCGTCAATTGCAATCATGAATACGTCGTCATGAATTGAACGAATCGCGGTGATTTTTTCTTCTAGGTTTACGGCATGGATCGGCTCTTCCAATGTCCCATATACATGGAAGTGAGAAAGGTGTTTTTCTTTTAGCATCGTACCAACAAGCGGCCCGAGCGAATCGCCGGTAGAGCGATCCGTACCGATACAAACAATGGCGGCAGGCTGCGATAAAGGGGAAGGAAGCAGTGAAATAAGCCGCAGCGCTATTAATGTAGAAGCTCCTTGTTCATCATGAAAAATACGCTCTCTATCATCTTTGGATGAGAAAAAAATAGATGGTATACTCATCATACCCACTCCTAATTGTCATCAAAGTATTAACAGTATACGGAAAAAACGAAAATTATATACATTATGTTTATTGCTACAAATTGATTAGCAATCTTGTTAAAATAAATGTTGATGCAAAGCGAAAAACGACGCAGAGGTGTGAACAACATTGGATACAGTGAAAAAGATTTTAGACTCTTTATTTGGATTTGCCGCAAATGAAGATTTTTGGGTGAAATTAGGGGCAGGAGCGCTCAAAGTCATCATTATTTTAGTGTTATGTGTTTTTGTTTCGAAGATTCTGAAAGTTGCTGTCCATAATATTTTTAAAATGCGGAAAAAAGCGCCAATCCGCATTTCGGAGCGGCGGGAAGCAACGTTGTTGCGACTGCTGAATAATGTGATCACATACGTATTATATTTTATTGCGCTGATTATGATTTTAGATACGTTTGGCGTGGAAGTAAAAGCAATTTTGGCAGGTGCTGGTATTGTCGGGCTTGCCGTCGGTTTTGGCGCACAAAGCTTAGTGAAGGATGTCATTACCGGATTTTTTATTATTTTTGAGGATCAGTTTGCGGTTGGAGATTATGTACGAATAGGTAATTTCGAAGGATATGTGGAGGAAATTGGCCTAAGGGTAACCAAAATTAAAAGTTGGACAGGAGAAATTCACATTTTACCAAATGGAAGTATTACACAAGTGACAAATTATTCCTTGAGTAATAGCGTTGCGGTAGTAGATGTCAGCATTGCTTATGAAGAGGACATTGAAAAGGCAGAGGAAGCGATTCGCGAACTTCTGCCGCAGTTGCCGGCAAAATATGAAGATATGGTTGCTCCACCTGAACTATTAGGCGTTCAAAATTTAGCTAGTTCTGAAGTGGTAATGCGCATTGTTTGCGAGACAAAACCGATGCGCCATATTTCCATTGCAAGAGCAATTCGAAAAGAAGTAAAAAGGCATTTGGACGAAAAAGGAATCGAAATTCCATTCCCACGCCTTGTTCTCTATAATCGTAAAGATCAAGAAAAAGAATCGGCTCAACAAGCGAAAGAAAACGCCTAAGTAAAAGGTAGGGGTGAATAAATGAATAAAGAATTTGGGTTGTATGATATTGTTGAGATGAAAAAGCCGCATCCGTGCGGAACGAACCGCTGGAAAGTGATCCGTTTAGGCGCGGATATTCGCATCAAATGCGAAGGTTGCGCTCATAGCGTGTTGCTTCCGCGAAAAGAATTTGTACGAAAGATGAAAAAAGTGTTAGTGAAGCATGAGGAGTAACAGCCTCATGCTCTTTCTATAACGAAAAGGAGAGGAGAGTTATGGAAGAGATACGCGTTACATCGTGCCCGTTAAATTGTTAGGATGTGTGCGGGTTAAAAGTAACTATTCAAGATGGAAAAGTAGCAAAAGTAGACGGAGATGAAACACATCCGACATGTATATCGGGGATGGATGCATTTTTGGCGATGGGAATTATAAAAGAAATGCTGCGCTTAGGTTTGGAAGACCGTGCGTTTATTGAACAGCATACCGCTGCGTTTGCCGATGTCGAGGCGATACTGGAAAGTATAACGATGGAAAAAATTAGGCGTCTCACGGAAGTAGACCGCGACGTGATGACGCAATTAGCTGTTATTTACGGAGAGCGTCCAACTGCGACATATTTAGGGCTTGGCATGCAGCGATATGCCAATGGCGGCAATACGATTCACTGGATTGACGCGCTTGTAGCGATAAGCGGCAATGTTGGCATTCCGGGGGGCGGGGCGAACTTCGGCAATCTACAAGTCGGACAATGTTTTGATATTGCCGCGCTTGCGCTTCTAGAGCGCATCGTTTATTAACCATTCATCCGCTTCGCTCCAACCATTCGCAACATTACCATCTTGTTGAATCCATTCAATCGATCAAAATTGAAGTATCAAAAGATGTGGCCAAGGAGAAAGGATTGGCGGAAGGAGATCAAGCGAGAGTGTTTAACGACCGAGGCGAATTAATTGGAACGGTAAAAATTCTTGCGAGATCAATATCGATGAGGGGCAATGGGTGAAGTTTGGCGGTGCTGTCAATGTATTAACATCGGACCGCGAATCTGATAACGGATGCGGAAGCACATTATACGACTGCTTAGTGAATATTGAAAAACGATGAAATGGCTAGCGCGCGAATGCGCTTGTCATTTTCTTTTGGACTCACTATAATGAGGAAAGATGTGAACGGAAAAGAGGAGTGGAAAAATTATGGGATTAACAGCAGGAATCGTCGGTTTGCCGAACGTCGGAAAGTCGACGCTATTTAATGCGATTACAAAAGCGGGAGCAGAATCTGCTAATTATCCTTTCTGTACAATTGAACCAAACGTTGGTATTGTTGAAGTGCCGGATGAGCGGTTGAAAGTGTTGACGGAAATGTTCAAACCGCAACGTACGGTACCGACCGTGTTTGAATTTACCGATATTGCCGGAATTGTCAAAGGGGCAAGTAAAGGAGAGGGGCTTGGGAATAAATTTTTATCGCACATTCGCCAAGTCGACGCCATTTGTCAAGTTGTTCGTTGTTTTACGGATGAAAATATCACCCATGTAGCGGGAAGAGTCGATCCGCTTGCGGATATTGAAACGATTAATTTAGAGCTCATTTTCGCCGACTTAGAAACGGTCGATAAACGCATAGACCGCGTTGGCAAAATAGCGAAACAAAAAGATAAAGACGCCGTTTTTGAATATGATATTCTGGTGCGCCTGAAAGAAACGTTCGAAGCAGGAAAGCCGGCGAGAACCCTTTCATTTACAGAAGAAGAAATGAAAGTAGTCAAGCAGCTTCACCTATTAACGATCAAACCGATGTTATATGTCGCTAATGTCGGTGAAGAGGATGTCGCTAATCCAGATGCCAACCCGTTCGTCAAACAAGTTCGCGAATTTGCGAAAAGCGACAATGCTGAAGTGATCGTTGTTTGCGCAAAAATTGAAGAAGAAATCGCTCAATTGGATGATGAGGAAAAAGATTTGTTTTTACAAGAACTTGGCATTCAACAATCGGGTCTAGATCAATTAATTCGCGCATCATATAACTTGCTTGGATTGGCAACGTTCTTCACTGCAGGGGAACAAGAAGTGCGCGCATGGACGTTCCGCCGAGGGATGAAAGCGCCAGAGTGTGCGGGAATTATTCACTCCGATTTTGAACGGGGATTTATTCGTGCGGAAACGGTTTCTTATGACGATTTGATTGCAGCTGGGTCGATGGCGGCGGCACGCGAAGCAGGAAAAATCCGGTTGGAAGGAAAAGATTATGAAGTACAAGATGGCGATATTATTTATTTCCGCTTCAATGTTTAATATTGCTTATCGTTTTCTAGCATGATATAATCAAAAAATGTGAGTAATGTTTTACTCCTTGCCCTTATCCAAAGGGCCGTTTAGACCAAAAGGAGGTGACTAGCGTGAGAAAGTACGAAATCATGTACATTATCCGCCCAAATATGGACGAAGAAGCAAGACAAGCTCTAGTAGAACGTTTCAATAATATTTTAAAAGAAAATGGTGCGGAAATTACAAATGTGACGGATTGGGGCAAACGCCGCTTAGCATATGAAATTAAAAAATACCGTGACGGTCATTACATGATTTTGAATGTCGTCTCTGAGCCAAAAGCGGTGCAAGAGTTTGACCGTTTAGCAAGAATCAGCGACGATATTATCCGTCATATTGTCGTAAAAGAAGAAAAATAATTTTTTTTAAACGTTAAGAGGTGGTTCTGATGATTAATCGCGTAATTCTTGTAGGAAGGTTAACGAGAGATCCGGAATTACGCTATACTCCAAATGGGGTGGCTGTTGCCACGTTTACGCTCGCTGTCAATCGTCCGTTTACAAACCAGCAAGGTGAACGTGAAGCGGATTTTATTAACTGCGTTGTTTGGCGTCGTCAAGCCGAAAATGTCGCGAATTTCTTAAAAAAGGGAAGTTTAGCCGGAGTAGACGGTCGTTTACAAACCCGCAGCTATGAAGGTCAAGATGGAAGGCGTGTATATGTAACGGAAGTGGTTGCTGATAGCGTCCAATTTCTTGAGCCGAAAAGTAGCACAGAACAGCGTGGAGTGGCAGCAGGCGGCTACTATGGGGAGCCATTCCCATTTGGACCAGATCAGAACCATCGCAATCCAAACGAAAAAGATTTTAGTCGCATAGATGAAGATCCTTTTGCAAACGATGGTCAAACGATCGATATTTCGGATGATGACCTACCGTTTTAATCAAAAAGCAAAAGGCGCCTTGATCGGATAAAGATAAAGGAGAAAGGAGGATATATGATGGCAGGACGTAAAGGCGGACGCGCAAAACGCCGGAAAGTATGCTATTTCACAGCGAACGGAATTACACATATCGACTATAAAGATGTAGACTTGTTAAAGAAATTCATTTCGGAGCGCGGCAAAATTTTACCTCGCCGTGTTACTGGCACAAGCGCGAAATATCAACGTAAATTGACGGTTGCGATTAAACGCGCTCGTCAAATGGCATTATTGCCATACGTAGCAGACGAATAAAATACGAAAGCAGTAAGGGGGAAATCCTTACTGCTTTTTCTATTTATTTCTCCGTCATTGTGATACGATGGACGTAAGGAGGGAGAATGGAAAATTGCGAAAAACGCACATCATTACGGAGGCGGCGATTCAGCTTGCTCTGTTTGCCGTTTTATTTTTAGTTTCCCTATATGTACCGCTGTTAGGGATGATTGCTATATTATTTTTATCGCTGCCGTTTATGATTTTTACGATGAGGCACGGTTATGCATATGCACTTCTTTTGCTTGTGGCTTCGCTTATTATTTCTACGCTGATTGGTTCGCTTCTTTCTTTGCCGGTTGCATTGATGTTTGGAACAGCAGGGATTGCGATTGGGGTAATGCTTGCCAAAAATAAAAGCCGTTATATGATTTTACTGACGAGCGCGCTTATATTTCTTATGAACATAGTCATCGATTATGTCATCTCCGTAAAATTTTTGCAGATGGATATCATTCAGGAAACGCTCTCAGCATTTCGCCAATCATTTGAGACCGCGATGCAAATTATGAAAGGAATGGGGCAAACGCCGACAAAACAATTACAGGAACAATTTGAACAAGGATTGGAACTTATAAAATACGTAACCCCGACGTTGTTTGTCATCGCTGCTTTCTTGCTTGCCTACGCAACAATGGCCGTCTCTATCCCAATTTTAAAACGATTAAAGCTGCCAGTCGGCACGTGGCCTCCGTTTCGTGATTTTACATTACCAAAAAACTTATTATGGTGCTATTTGCTCGTGCTTGTTATTTCATTCATTCCGTTAGAAAAAGGAACATTTGCCTATCTTGCCGTTTTAAACGTATATTATTTATTACAGCTGCTTTTTATTGTTCAAGGGTTTTCTTTCTTGTATTATGCTGCCAATAAAAAGAATGTACCGAAAGGAATCGTGATCGGTGGAACGATCCTATGCTTATTCCTGCCTTTTTTACTTTATCTTATCGCGATATTAGGTATAATTGATTTAGGATTTGATTTGCGAAAACGCATATGATAATTGAATAAGGCAGATTATTTTTCTATGTAGGAGCTGACTTTTGAATGTCTCATTTTTATGAAAGGAAAGCGTATCGCTATCCCTTATACGCTTTTATTGCATTATCGGTTGTTTTTGCAGCGTTTTTGTTTTATTTTCAATGGATATTAGGGATAGTTAGCTTTTTGCTCCTTGGTTTTGTACTTTATTACGTGATCCATTCACAACGGTCATTATATGCAGAGCTTGAGCAATATATTTCCAACTTGTCGTATCGAATTAAAAAAGTTGGCGAAGAAGCATTAATGGAAATGCCCATTGGAATCATGTTGATTAATGATGACTATGAGGTAGAATGGGCGAATCAATTTTTAGCTTCTTGCTTTAAAGAGCAGACGTTAATAGGCCGTTCGTTATATGATCTTTCTGATCCATTAGTCGCTTTATTGAAGCAGGAGCAAATAAATGAAGAAATCATTAACATTCATGGAAGGCAATTTAAAGTCATTATAAGACGCGAGGAAAGGCTTCTTTACTTTTTCGATGTGACGGAGCAGGTAGAATTACAAAAACAATATGAGGCAGAACGATTAGTATTGGCCATTATTTTCCTTGATAATTATGATGAAATTACACAAGGAATGGATGACCAGGCGAAAAGCCAGATGAATAGCCATGTGACGTCCATTTTGAACAAATGGGCGAATGATTATGGGCTATTTTTAAAACGGACGTCGTCCGAGCGGTTTATCGCTGTCTTGAATGAGCATATTCTCAAGCAATTGGAAAAAAGCAAGTTTTCCATTTTAGACGAAGTCCGTGAACAGACGATGAAATATAATGTCCAGTTAACGTTAAGTATTGGGATTGGCACTGGTGTATCATCGCTTCCGGAATTGGGATTGTTGGCACAATCCGGTTTAGATTTAGCGCTAGGCCGCGGCGGCGACCAGGTTGCCATTAAACAAGGCAACGGGAAAGTGAAGTTTTATGGTGGAAAGACCAATCCAATGGAGAAACGTACAAGGGTTCGTGCCCGTGTCACTTCTCATGCGCTTAGGGAATTGATTACAGAAAGCGACAAAGTGCTGATTATGGGGCATAAATACCCAGATATGGACGCACTTGGAGCTGCTATCGGAATTTTAAAGTTAGTACAATCCAATCAAAAAGAGGGATTTATCGTCATTGATACGGCACGAACGAATTCTGGGGCACAACGTTTAATTGAGGAATTGAAAAAGCATTCGGAGCTATGGTCAAGATTTATTAAGCCAGAACAAGGGCTTGAGTTGGTTACAGAGGATACGTTGGTTATTGTTGTTGATACGCACCGTCCTTCATTAGTCGTAGAAGAAAGATTATTATACCGTACAGATCATATTGTTGTTATTGACCATCATCGTCGCGGTGAAGAATTTATTAATGATCCGATTCTTGTTTATATGGAACCATATGCGTCTTCCACTTCTGAACTGGTGACTGAACTGTTAGAATACCAGCCAAAACGGATGAAGCTGTCGATGCTGGAGGCGACGGCGCTTCTTGCAGGAATTGTGGTTGATACGAAAAGTTTTACGCTTCGCACAGGTTCACGGACGTTTGATGCTGCTTCTTATTTACGTGCTCAAGGCGCTGACACTGTTTTAGTGCAAAAATTGCTAAAAGAAAGTATCACAAATTATGTAAAGCGGGCAAAAATTATTGAAAATGCGTCTATCGATTCGAGAGGAATCGCCATTGCAAAAGGGGATCCAACAGAAACATATGATCAAGTGTTAATTGCCCAAGCGGCTGATACGCTATTAACATTAAGCGGAGTCGTTGCTTCGTTTGTTATCTCAAAGCGAACGGACCAAACGATTGGCATTAGTGCTCGCTCCTTAGGAGATATCAATGTTCAAATCATTATGGAAAGCTTAGGAGGAGGCGGCCATTTAACCAATGCTGCTACACAGCTTTCCGATATAACGATAGAAGAAGCAGAACAGCGCCTGCGAGCAGCAATTGATGATTATCTAGAAGGAGGTAAGGAATCATGAAAGTCATCTTTCTTAAAGATGTAAAAGGAAAAGGAAAAAAAGGGGAAATTAAAAACGTCGCTGACGGATACGCAAACAATTTCCTTTTTAAACAAGGGCTTGCCATTGAAGCAACACCAGCAAACATAAAAGCGCTAGAGGCGCAAAAACGAAAAGAACAACGGCAAGCGGAAGAGGAGCTTGCAAAAGCAAAACAATTAAAAGAAAAGCTAGAACAAATAACGGTGGAATTGTCCGCGAAAGCTGGGGAAGGCGGTCGTTTATTCGGATCGATTACAAGCAAACAAATTGCTGAAGTTCTTCAATCCCAGCACCAAATTAAAATTGATAAGCGTAAAATCGAACTGGACGATGCCATTCGTTCATTAGGATATACGAATGTACCTGTAAAACTTCATCCGGAAGTCACAGCAACATTAAAAGTACATGTGACCGAACAAAAGTAAATTCGTTTCCCCATCAATATCGGTAACATGAGAATAAAATGTGATTTTATGAGGATGTTTTCCTCATATAATCACATTTTTCTTATGGCAGGAAAAACGGGGGAAAAAGGTGGTGAAATCACATGAACGATCTATTTTCAGAACGAATTCCTCCGCAAAGCATCGAGGCGGAACAGGCTGTGTTAGGTGCTATATTTCTTGATCCTTCCGCCTTAACATTAGCTTCGGAAATTTTAATTCCGGAAGATTTTTATCGTGCTTCCCATCAAAAAATTTTCCATGCGATGCTTCGCGTTGCGGATAAAGGAGAGCCTGTCGATTTAGTCACAGTGACGGCGGAGCTTGCCGATACGCAGCAATTGGAAGAAGTCGGCGGAGTGTCATATTTAAGCGAACTGGCCGATGCTGTACCAACGGCGGCAAACGTTGAATATTACGCGCGCATCGTGGAAGAAAAATCGGTGTTGCGCCGCTTGATTCGCACCGCCACGTCGATTGCGCAAGACGGTTACACAAGAGAAGATGAAGTAGATGTTTTGCTTGACGAAGCAGAACAGAAAATCATGGAGATTTCACAGCGCAAACATTCAGGCGCATTTAAAAATATTAAAGATGTCCTTGTGCAGACGTACGATAATATTGAAATGCTCCATAATCGAAAAGGCGAGGTGACGGGAATCCCGACTGGATTTACCGAGCTTGACCGCATGACATCGGGATTTCAGCGCAGCGATTTTATTATTGTTGCGGCCCGTCCTTCTGTAGGGAAAACGGCATTTGCTTTAAATATTGCGCAAAACGTAGCGACAAAGACGAATGAAAACGTCGCGATTTTTAGTTTGGAAATGAGCGCCCAGCAACTAGTGATGCGGATGTTGTGCGCGGAAGGAAATATCAACGCGCAAAATTTACGGACAGGGAGGTTAACGCCGGAAGACTGGGGCAAGCTAACGATGGCGATGGGAAGCTTGTCGAACGCCGGCATTTATATCGATGATACGCCTAGCGTCCGTGTCAGCGATATTCGCGCCAAATGCCGCCGCTTAAAGCAAGAAAGCGGTCTTGGCATGGTTGTCATCGACTACTTGCAGCTCATTCAAGGAAGTGGCAGAAATAGAGAAAACCGCCAACAAGAAGTTTCGGAAATCTCCCGTTCTTTAAAAGCGTTGGCTCGTGAATTAGAAGTGCCGGTGATCGCTTTATCCCAGCTTTCTCGAAGCGTCGAGCAGCGCCAAGATAAGCGGCCGATGATGTCCGATATCCGCGAATCCGGAAGCATCGAGCAAGATGCGGATATTGTCGCCTTTTTATACCGCGACGATTATTACAATAAAGATTCGGAGAATAAAAATATTATTGAGATCATTATTGCCAAACAGCGGAACGGCCCAGTCGGGACCGTACAGCTTGCATTTATTAAAGAATACAACAAGTTCGTTAATTTGGAACGCCGTTTTGATGATGCGCAAATTCCGCCAGGAGCATAACGAAGAACAGGTGCCGCTTTTTTAGAGGCACCTTATATTTTTTCATTTTCACGAGAAGCCTCCCGATGCAGGCTCGAGTAGAAGGAGATCACCTTTCTTCTACGCAGAAGCTTTTTCGATGGAGGTAGTAAGAAACTCCCACCTCTTTATGGAATGAAGGTAGGAGAGGTTCATACACGAATAATAAATGATTAATATATATAAATGTTCGTGTTTTATTGACTTTCCCTTGAAAAACTGCTACACTTACAATGTTTATATCGAGTTAAAGGTGGAGGTGCTCGCCATGTCGTCAGTCGTCGTTGTCGGGACGCAATGGGGCGATGAAGGAAAAGGGAAAATTACTGACTTTTTATCAGAAAATGCGGAAGTCATTGCAAGATACCAAGGCGGAAACAATGCTGGGCATACGATTGTCTTTAATGGAGAGAAGTATAAATTGCATTTAATTCCGTCCGGAATTTTTTATAAAGATAAAATTTGTGTCATCGGAAATGGAATGGTAGTTGACCCGAAAGCATTAGTGGCGGAGTTGAAATATTTGCACGATCGCGGCATTTCAACTGATAATTTACGCATTAGCAATCGTGCGCATGTTATTTTGCCATACCATTTAAAACTGGATGAACTCGAAGAAGAGCGGAAAGGCGCAAACAAAATCGGCACGACAAAAAAAGGGATCGGACCTGCGTATATGGATAAGGCGGCGCGCGTCGGCATCCGCATTGTCGATTTGTTAGATCGCGAAGTATTTGAAGAAAAATTGGCTCGTAATTTGCAAGAGAAAAATGTCCTTTTTGAAAAAGTATACGGCGTCGAAGGATTTAAGCTAGAAGATATTTTAGATGAATATTACGAATATGGACAACAAATTGCCAAATATGTTTGCGATACGTCTGTAGTGTTAAATAACGCGCTTGATGAAGGGCGCCGTGTTCTCTTTGAAGGCGCACAAGGCGTCATGCTTGATATTGACCAAGGAACCTATCCATTTGTTACTTCCTCAAATCCAGTCGCCGGTGGCGTGACGATCGGTGCTGGGGTCGGACCAACGAAAATTAAACATGTCGTCGGGGTTGCAAAAGCGTATACGACTCGTGTCGGCGACGGTCCATTCCCGACAGAATTACATGATGAAATTGGCGACCGCATCCGCGAAGTCGGCCGTGAATATGGAACAACGACAGGCCGTCCACGCCGTGTCGGTTGGTTTGATAGCGTTGTTGTTCGCCATGCTCGTCGGGTTAGCGGTATTACAGATTTATCGTTAAACTCGATTGACGTTCTTACTGGTATTGAAACGTTAAAAATATGTGTTGCTTATCGCTATAAAGGAAAAGTGATCGAAGAATTTCCGGCAAGCTTAAAAGTGCTAGCGGAATGTGAGCCAATTTATGAGGAACTTCCAGGATGGTCAGAAGATATTACCGGTGTAAAAAGTCTGGACGAACTGCCAGTCAACGCCCGCCATTATGTAGAACGCATTTCTCAATTAACAGGCATTCCGTTATCGATTTTCTCTGTCGGTCCAGATCGTTCGCAAACAAATGTTGTTCGCAGCGTATATGCGTGAAATATTTATAATATGTATAATAAAAGCGTAGATGCAGCAATGTATCTATGCTTTTCTTTTTGTTTCTCCTTTAAATGGCGAATGGTTATGAGTGATTTCATTTTGATAACATGATAAATTAATAATGGTAAATCTATTCTGATTCCATCGTAAAAGGAAGGATGTGAAGAGAATGATGGAAAAACGAATTCTCGTTGTTGATGATGAGAAGCCGATTGCGGATATTTTGCAATTTAATTTGCAAAAAGAAGGATATGAGGTAATTTGTGCTTACGATGGAGAAGAAGCGTTACAAAAAGTCGAGGAAATAATGCCGGATCTTATTTTGCTTGATATTATGCTTCCACAAAAAGACGGTATGGAAGTTTGTCGGGAAGTACGGAAAAAATACGATATGCCAATTATTATGTTAACTGCAAAAGATTCAGAGATTGATAAAGTACTTGGTTTAGAATTAGGGGCGGACGACTATGTAACAAAGCCGTTCAGTACGAGAGAGCTGTTAGCGCGGGTAAGAGCGAATTTACGCCGTCATTCACAAATTGTTGCACAGGAAGAAACGAACGATACGAATGAAATTATTATCGGTTCTCTTGTTATTCGTCCTGATGCATACATCGTTTCGAAACGAGGAGAAACGATTGAATTAACGCATCGCGAGTTTGAATTGCTGCATTATTTGGCAAAACATATTGGACAAGTCATGACAAGGGAGCACCTGTTGCAAACCGTATGGGGATACGATTATTACGGTGATGTTCGTACTGTTGATGTCACGGTGCGCCGTCTCCGCGAAAAAATTGAAGATAATCCATCACACCCTTCATGGATTGTCACACGACGGGGAGTCGGATATTATTTGCGCAACCCAGAACAGGAGTAACGAAAACAAATGAAAAAAGTAGGCCCATTTCGTTCGATTCATTTCAAGTTTGCCGTTATATACGTTTTGCTTATTCTCATAGCGATGCAAATTATCGGTGTTTATTTTGTTAGAAAGCTAGAAACGGAGTTAGTGCAAAGTTTTAAAAATTCCCTGAATGAACGGGTGACGCTATTAGCGTATAATGTGGAACAAGCGATGAATAAAGAAAGGGATTCGAAAAGTCCGATGTTAGAAGAAGATATCCGCTCCCTTCTCCGTGATTTTGTTTCCGATGACATTTCTGAAGTCCGTGTCATCGATCATAAAGGCAAAGTGTTAGCTACATCGAATCCATATATGCAAAATATCGTTGGAAAGCGGACAACGGAAATTTATGTGAAGCGATCGCTTGTGACTGGGGAAATCGTCGATCAAATGTTCATAGATCAGAAAGGACACCGTATGTATATTTCTTCTACTCCAATTAAATCGAGTGGAGAAATAAAGGGAGTTATTTACATCATTGCTTCGATGGAGAACGTATTCTCACAAATGAAACAAATTAATACAATTTTAGCAACGGGAACCGGAATTGCTCTTGCTATTACGGCTGTACTCGGTGTTCTTTTGTCACGCACGATTACTCGTCCGATTTCAGATATGCGAAAACAAGCGTTAGCGATGACAAAGGGAGATTTCTCCCGCAAAGTAAAAATTTACGGTTATGATGAAATCGGACAATTAGCAATGACGTTTAATAATTTAACGAAAAAGCTGCAAGAAGCACAAGCGACAACAGAAGGGGAACGGCGCAAGCTTGAATCCGTATTAACACATATGACAGATGGAGTGATTGCCACAGACCGCCGCGGCAGAATTATACTCATTAATGATGCCGCCTTAAACATTTTGAATGTTTCACGTGAAACAGTACTGTCGAGTTCCATTATCGATGTACTTGGAATTGGTGACCAATATACGTTTGAAACACTGTTGGAGGAGCGGGATTCGCTCATTTTAGATTTTAGTACGGATGAAGAGCTATATATTTTGCGTGCATCACTTTCTGTGATTCAAAAAGAATCAGGACTTATTAACGGATTAATTGTCGTATTGCATGATATTACGGAACAAGAAAAAATTGACCGCGAACGTAGAGAATTTGTTGCCAATGTTTCACATGAGCTTCGCACTCCGTTAACAACAATGAAAAGTTATTTGGAAGCACTAGCGGAAGGAGCTTGGCAAGATAAAGCGATTGCTCCTCGATTTATCGAAGTAGTACAAACAGAAACAGAACGAATGATTCGCTTAGTCAATGACTTATTACAGCTTTCTAAACTGGATAGTAAAGATTATAAGCTAAATAAATCATGGGTAAATTTTTCGGAGTACTTTCATAAAGTGATTGACCGTTTTGAATTGACAAAAAGCGAAAACATTACGTTTGTGCGAAAAATCCCAAAAGAAGCGATTTTTATTGAAATCGATAAAGATAAAATTACGCAAGTATTAGATAATATTATTTCCAACGCCATCAAATATTCTCCACAAGGCGGAAAAATTACGTTTCGCGTTAGAGAGCTTGCCGATGAAATTATTGTGAGTGTCAACGATGAAGGAGTCGGTATTCCTAAGGCGGATCTCGCGAAAGTGTTCGAACGGTTTTATCGTGTCGATAAGGCAAGATCACGCAAACTCGGCGGTACAGGGTTAGGATTAGCAATTGCGAAAGAATTGGTGATCGCTCATGGAGGAACCATTTGGGCGGAAAGTAAGGAGCATAAAGGAACAACAATTTTCTTTACTTTACCGTTGGAAAGAGATCAAAAGGATGACTGGGACGATGTATGAAGCAGCAAAAACAGTCGTGTTGACGTTTTTAGTATTAGTGAGTATTGTGCTGACGTTTGTATTATGGACATACCACCCAAAATACGATGTTTTGCAAAATGATGAGTACGTTCAGAACGTTTCCGTCAGCAACACCCAAGTAGATCCAGCGATGATTGTTCAACCTTCACAGCTGTTGTTTCATAAAAATAATGCTCATTATGGAATTGTACAAGAAGAAGAAGCAAATCAGATTTTAAAAGAAATCAAAAAATGGTCCATTGATGATTTTGAAAACATTTCCGATACGATTCCAAAAGGAAAATTTTTATCGTTTTTACACGAAAAAGAGAGACTAGAACTCGTTTATCCCGATAGCATCCCTATTGATGTTTATCGTTCCATTTTTCAAATTGAAGACAAAGGAATAAAACATATTAGTTTTGACCGTATAATCATTCCATTAGCGAACAAGGACGAGCTTTCTATTTATTTTATTTCTACGGAAAAACGCAGGGTATATAAAGCAATTGCAACGGACGTATCACTTTCTGAAATTAACAAACTAGCAATGGAATTAGATAAATACCCTCGTTATTTTCCTTATGTAATTAATGAAACAAAGCAAATTTTTTTGCCTGAAAAAGAGGTCACAATGAATCGTCTTCAATATTATACGGACGAGCTTGACTCTGATAAATTTAAAGAGGCGCTGTTTAGCGATCCTAGTTTTGTGAAAAAAGATTTAATTACATTTGGCGAGGAATATACCGATGGATCGCGATTAATGGATGTTGATTTTTTACAGCGAATGTTGTTATATGTAAACCCAGCAGCGCGGACATTGAACGGTAGCGAGAATCAAAAAAACGATCATTTAATTCAAAAGAGCATTGACTTTGTCAATGAGCATGGCGGCTGGACCGATATGTATCGCTTTGCTAGATGGAATGAGGACGAACGGACCGTCGTATTTCGCCTAATAGTCAACAACCACCCTGTATTTAACGAATATGGCATGTCTGAAATAGTACAAATATGGGGAAGCAGCGATCTTGTAAAATATCAGCGTCCTCTATTTCGTTTAGAAGTTGCCGACCGTGTGAATGTGCCAAGGACGTTATTATCCGGTCATGAAGTGATTAAAAAAATAGAAATGATGGAGGGATTTAAAAAAGAATTAGTAAAAGATATTGTGGTAGGATATGAGCTGATAAAAGATCCGGAACGAGAAAAAGTGATTATTTTAGAACCATCATGGTTTTGTTTATACGGTCAGACGTGGAAGAAGATACCTTTAGATGACCAAGAAAAAGAACAAGACAGCAAAAAGAGAGGAGGGAACGTAAGTGGATTGGAGTAAAACAAAAACGATTTTTATTATTACGTTCCTCATCCTCGATTGTTTTTTAGGATATCAATTTATGGAAAAGCGAAATAGCAGCCAATTAGATGTCATTTTGGAAACAACGATTGAAGAACAATTGGAGGCAAACGGCATCACTTATGTAGAGCTTCCAAAAGAAATAACGAAAGCCACTTATGTCAGCGGGAAAAGCAAAAAGTTTACCGATGAAGAAATAAAAAAATTGCCTGGCCAAAAGGTGACGGTAAACGATGGAACCGCTTTGAAAGGGACATTTATTCATCCGATATCGTTAAATTTCAAAGATCCATATCGATTGAAAGAATTTTTACAGCGGCATATTGTCAATGGAAAAAAGTATACGTTTTGGACATTTGACGAAAAGTCAAATACCGTCGTTTGCTACCAAACGTATGATGGAAAAATAATTTACAATAATGAAAGCAGTAAACTATTGATACATTTAAATGAAAAAAGCGAAGCGGTATCGTATGAACAAACGATGTTAGATGATTTACAAAAATATGAGAGAAAACAAGATATCGTCCCAGCTATTAAGGCAATTGAAACGTTATACAAAAAAGGGTATTTACAACCCGGGGACCGCGTCACATCGGTTGAACTAGGGTATTACGGCCTGGTTCAGTTTACCACTTCTCAAGTATTAACGCCGACGTGGCATATCGTCATTAATGGAAAAAAAGACTATTTTATTAATGCATTCGAAGGACAAATCATTAATGATGAAGGAAAAATTTTGGAGTGAGAAAAATGGCGATGCAGTTTAGCGTTTTAGCAAGCGGCAGTACAGGAAATGCATTTTATATAGAAACAGGACAACAGAGGCTGCTTGTCGATGCGGGATTAAGCGGAAAGCAATTAGAACAATTATTCGAGCAAATTGATCGCGATTTGCGTGACTTAACGGCGATTTTAGTGACACATGAGCATAGCGATCATATTAAAGGATTAGGCGTCATTGCCCGAAAGTATAAACTGCCTATTTATGCGAATGAAAAAACATGGAAGGCAATGGAAGGGTTAATTGGCGATATTCCCACCGAGCAAAAGTTTATTTTTCCATTAGGCAAAGTGCGTTCTTTTGGCGATCTTGATGTAGAGTCGTTCGGTGTATCACACGATGCGGCAGAGCCGATGTTTTACGTATTTTATCATGAAGGAAAAAAACTTGCGTTAATTACGGATACAGGCTATGTTAGCGATCGGATGAAAGGGACGATCAAAAATGCCGATGTATTTATTTTTGAAAGCAATCATGATGTGGAAATGCTGCGAATGGGAAAGTATCCGTGGAACGTCAAGCGCCGCATTTTAAGCGATGTTGGTCATGTTTCTAATGAAGAGGCGGGGCTAGCGTTAGCCGATGTGATCGGAGACCGCACAAAACGAATTTATTTAGCGCATCTAAGTCAGGATAATAATATAAAGGAATTGGCTCGGATGACGGTGGCGCAAACGTTGGCAAACAGAGGATTGGCAATCGGAGATCAGTTTGATTTATATGATACTGACCCGAAAATAGCAACGAAACTTGTGTATGTATAATCGCCATTTCGTCAAAAATAGGTAAATATGTTTGTCATGAGTGTTGGTTCATCAGCACGTCTATGTGTTGATAAATGGATTTTCTATTCTTTAAAAGAGTATAATGGGAATAGATATGCTTTCTTATTGAACAATTATCGTTGCTGAAAGGGTTGATGCGCATGGGATATTACGATGATCACTACGAATACCAGCAAAAACAAAAGGGAAACCGTGGCCGCTGGTTTTTTTCCGCGTTAGTTGGCGCTGTTTTAGGAGGGTTATTAGTAGTAATTTCTGTTCCAGCTCTTTCAAAATGGAATGTGCTTCCTTATCAAGTTACACCGAGAGAGAGTGAACAGGTACAAAATGAAGAAACAGCAAAAGAACCTGCTATACGGCAACAAGTTTCTGTCGATGTGTCAAGCCAAGTAACAAAAGCGATTGATAAAGTATCCGATGCGGTTGTTGGCATTGTAAACATTCAAGCAGCGAACTTTTGGTCGCAGGGCGGAGAAGCGGGAACTGGTTCAGGCGTCATCTATAAAAAAGAAAATGGGAAAGCATTTATTGTGACGAACCATCATGTTGTCGAAAACGCCAGTGAATTAGAAGTAAGCTTAAAAGATGGAACAAGAGTGCCAGCGAAGCTGTTGGGAAGCGATGTGTTAATGGACTTAGCAGTATTGGAAATTGATGCGAAGCATGTCAAAAAAGTAGCTGAGTTTGGCAATTCAGATACAGTCAAACCGGGAGAACCAGTCATTGCGATCGGCAATCCGCTTGGGTTGCAATTCGCTGGCTCTGTTACGCAAGGAATTATATCAGGAACGAATCGAACCGTAGAAATTGACTTAGACCAAGATGGTACTCCGGATTGGAATGCAGAAGTATTGCAAACGGATGCTGCCATTAACCCGGGCAATAGCGGTGGCGCCCTTGTCAATATTCAAGGGCAAGTTATTGGCATTAACTCCATGAAAATTGCCCAAGAAGCAGTGGAGGGAATTGGGTTTGCCATCCCAATCAATACAGCGATTCCGGTAATTTCAGATTTAGAAAAATACGGACAAGTACGCCGCCCATATATGGGGGTAGAACTTCGCTCCTTAAGCGATATTTCTTCTTATCATTTGCAAGCAACTTTGCACTTGCCAAAAGATGTGACAGAAGGTGTGGCTGTCATTCAAGTAGTGCCAATGTCTCCAGCAGCGCAAGCGGGATTAAAGCAATTTGATGTGATCGTAGCATTAGATGATCACAAAATTCGTGATGTGTTAGATTTAAGAAAATATTTGTACACAAAAAAATCGATTGGCGATACAATGAAAGTAACATTTTATCGAGACGGCAAAAAACATACAGTGACGATAAAATTAGAGAAAGAATCGTTTTAACCATAAATAAAAAACAAGGAGCGCTATATTCGCTCCTTATTCTTTTTCCACATGTGGATAAAAGGAGATGAGAACATGTTTTTCTGCTGTGAAGAACATATCGATTTAGCCATCGACATGTATGTGGATAAAATGGAACAAGCGCCGAATATTTCGTTTGTTTCTGTGGATAAGTCAGAGAAATCATGCGATTTTTGTACGAATAAAGCCGTATATATAGTAGGGAACTAATGTTTTTTACACAATATGTGGATATATACTGTGTATATGTGGATAAATGTTGTGGATATTTTGTTTGTAAAGTGGGGATGAGTTGTGCATATTCACATTATTTCTGTTGGGAAGTTAAAAGAAAAGTATTTGATGCAAGGGATTGACGAATATAAAAAACGATTATCCAGTTATGCGAAAGTTGATATCATTGAAGTTCCTGATGAAAAAGCGCCAGAACATTTAAGTGAACAAGAAATGGAGCAAATTAAACAGCGGGAAGGGGAACGCATTTTAGCGAAAATTCCCAATGACGCGTATGTGATTGCCTTAGCGATCGAAGGAAAGATGAAATCGTCCGAGCAATTTGCCGCCAGCCTAGACAAACTTGCCACTTACGGAAAAAGCAAAATCGCCTTTATCATCGGCGGTTCGCTCGGCTTAAGCAAACAAGTGATGCAGCGCGCCGATGAAGCGTTATCGTTTTCCAAAATGACGTTCCCGCACCAGCTGATGCGTCTCATTCTCCTTGAACAAATTTACCGTGCGTTTCGGATTAACCGGGGGGAACCGTATCATAAGTAACGGTAAACTTTTTAATTTGAATAATTTTAGGGATTAAGTTTACTCATTCCATCTTTAGGAATGAGTATTTTTTATTTACGTTTGGAGGAATTTTTTGTATATTGTCGAATTATTGGATTGCTAGTCGATGATGATTTTTATAACTAAAGTGTTTTCACATTAAATAATTAACTGTATAAAAGTGACTGTCTATTTAAAAACAGGATGGAACTTTATTATGCTTTAACAGATTTATGTGGAGAGGGGATGTTTATCATGATGATGTATAACTCACATTTCGCACCCTAACAAGGTCAAAACAAAGGATTTTTTATTTAGTTTTTCAGAATAACTTTTTG
>NZ_QCWL01000001.1:495255-500634 GCF_003064505.1 Geobacillus sp. LYN3
GGCATCTTGTTGGCTTATTCCTTGGTCACACTAGGGCTGGTTGAGCGCTGACGCTCAACTAGCACCACGGGTGATATTAGTAAAACTAAAGTAAAAGCTTATACAGCCCTTGGTGTAGGCTTTGGTTGGGGAATTGAATTGAAAGGCTAGGTATCTGTATGATTATGAAAGATATTCTACCAATAGGTAGCGTAGTAAAATTAGATGGTATTAATTATTTGGTAATGATATATGGAAGAAATGTAGTGCAGTCTACTACAGGAAAACAATACGATTATGTAGGATGTCCTTATCCTCACGGATTTATCAATAATGCGTATAATATTTTCTTTAACAAGGACGCTATCGAAACATTGGTATTTAAAGGATATGAAAATCAAGAAGAGAAAATTCTGAGAACTAGCCTTTAAAGAATGCCGAAGGGAAGTTTACTTACGTAGCAGACTTCCCTTACTTAGTAATTATAATAATCATTCTTTGTAGCCTAAATAGTAAACTTCTTCGATATCATTAGCATTAAAAAATACATTATAATCATTAGAAGTAAAACCATCTGGATAAAAACAGCCTAGGTACCTATATTTCTTGTTATCTGTGCTTCGAGTGACGTTATTTCCATAAATCATTATTTTTTCATCTAGTTCCTTTAATTTAACTACTGTCCCTATAGGCAAAGAATTTTTATCGACTTCAGAGACGCTCCTAGTAGTTGCATTATTACAACCGGCCAAGATTACAAGAAGTAAAAACATAAAAGAAATTAGGATCTTTTGTGAATTCATTACTACATCCCCTTTCTGAAAATCTTATATACTTGATTATATTTTAAACATATATATATTAAAGTGAAAGGTTGTTTAATATTGAATATAACAAAATTTAAACTAGAACAAAATAAAATGTTCAATCTAAAAGTTCAAAGCTTTATAGGTAAGATATACTTCTTCTCCAAAATACTAAAGTCTCTTCAAAAAAGAGATGTGGTGGTAATTAAAAGAGAGAGAGGGATTCAAGACGGATATATCTTTTCGATCCTAATTGCAAGAAACAGCTATTTAGATAATAGTGAGCTAGTTATCAAAGATATCCAATTAAATAAAAATACAGTAAAAATTATATACGGCAACACTACATCAGAATCTACAAACAGTTTTTCTTATAAGGATATTAAGTATAATTATATTGCTTTTTATATTGAAAGTAGCGCAAAGTATATAGATATAGTTAATGAACAAGGAATCAAGATCCTAGAAAGTGAAGAAGTAGGGGATATTCGCAAATGGTAAGTGCAATCCCAAACAATTGATATATACATCCAAATTGACATTTTAACCTCTGATTCACGCAGCACACCCGATGCGGCGTAACACCTCATCTGGGTGCTGTAAGACGTGCTGTTCAAACCGAGTAATCGACTGGGCGATGTCTTTTTGATCTCTATGCAAGACGTTGGCAATGACTTCATCTTTTAGCCACTTCCATAGCCGTTCAATAGGGTTTAACTGTGGGGAATACGGTGGCAAAAAGATAAAGTGAAAAGTAGTACCTTTTTCACTATCAAGGAACGCTCGCACCATCTTGGCATGATGAATACGCGCGTTGTCCAACACAAGCACGATGAATCGATTCGCATATTTCTCTTTCAACAGATGTAAAAAGTCTAGAAACGTCATGAAGCACGATGAAATACGACGTCCCCTTGTTGCACGTCGACTGCGACAAAAATGGACACGTGAGCGTGGTGACCGTAGCCCGGACTTGTTTTTGATTGCCTACTTCTGCCCATGTCGTACGAAGCGCCTGATAGGCACGAACATGCGTCTCATCGACATGAAGAAGAACGATTTCTTCCGTGATTAGTTTTTTTTTATAAACTCGAGTTCTTTTTCAAAGGCTGCTTGAAGCACTGGATCCCTTTGACGAGCTTATAGGTCGGAAACGGAGATTTATGTGATCGAACCGTTGAAAAGTGGCTCAATTTTAGATTATCAAATACAATCGCATTTGATGGCATTTGGCTGGTCACTTGTCACACTCGGACTGACGCCCAACTAGCATCATAGGTTTATATATATAAATTGTTAGGAAGCAGAGAACCAAGCCATTAAATGTTAATACATATTCTAACTTCCCGGTTAAAGATATAGTTGCTGAAACAATCAATTTGGACAAAGATGCTATAATAAAAAGCAGTGAATTCCTAAGTAATAAAATCTCAGCAAAGCTTTCTTTATCAGTATAATTTTTATACAGATTTAATATATTTAATTTATACATTGTAAAAAAGAAACCCAATAATACTAATGAGCCCGCCCTTATTAGGAAGTTTTCGAAGACAAGTAAAAAATATGCCGTCCCCATAAAAAGTATTGAAAATATAAGATATTTTGCCTTCGGTTTAATTTTCACAAGTGTTAAGTTAGCTAAAATAAAAGTAATTGATAATATGGATTCTAGTGTGGCGAACATTAATAAACTATTGTCTGATTTAATATCTATAAGAGCAACAGCAGGTAGAATTACATCTAGTAAGGAAGAAGTAACAAATGTAGTAACTATCCCTACAAGCAAAAACAACTTAATTTCTTTACTTAATATAAGATTATTTTTCCATATCAATTTTAATCCTTTAATTTCTGATACACTTTTCACACTCTCTGTTTTTTGTTTCATAAAATAGAAAATTGAAACTAAAACGCAAGCAGAAGTTATCACCCCTATAGATGATTGATGGATATACTTAATTATAGCAGTTGTTATCCAAGGGCTTGAAACTAAGGTCAATCTATCCTGAAAACAAAATTTGGCAAAAAACAACCCCCACCTAGCCTTTGGAATATAATTTCTAAAGGAAGGTATTAAAGTTTATATATGGTTTAATTCCCTTATGCACCCACTTTTTCTAACTTCACTTCGTACCCTAACCCCTCTAATTTCTTCACCGTTTGACGCACGATCTTTGCTTCCCGTTGACGATCCCAATAGTCTGCCCCTAATTCTTTATACGGTTCCTTCCGAGTTAACAGGTAATAGATGATTTCTAATATCGTTCGTCCAACTGCCATACTCGCCCGATTCGCCCCTCTTCTTGCGGCTATGCGGTGATATTTCGCGGATAAATATGTATCCTTCTTTCTCGCGGCGGCACGGGCACATTCTACTAAACACGCTCTCAGCTTCTTGTTCCCTTTCCTCGTTCGGCTTGATAACCGTTTCCCCGCACTCTCGTAGTTTCCTGGTGCCATGCCTGCCCACGATGCCAGATGGCTCGCTGATGCAAAGCGACTCATATCGGTTCCGATTTCCGCCAAAATTTGTTCCGCGCTTTGCCGCCCGACTCCCGGAATCGTATCTAAGAGCTCCAGCGCTTCTTCAAAAGGGCGCGTTCTCTCCTCGATCTCCTGATCTAATCGCGCAATCGCTTCATCTAGGTATTCCACATGCCGCCATTGTTCGGCTAACATCATCCGTTGATGAGGGCCGATTACCCCGTGTAATGCGCGCTGGAGTTCTTCCACTTTTTGTTTCAATTTCCCTTTTGCGAGCTGAGCGATGACCATCGGATCGTTTTTCCCTTCGATCAACGCACGAATCATTTTTCGTGCCGATGCCCCATGGATATCGGAAACAACGGACGACAACTTGATGTTCGCTCCTTCCAATACTTTTTGAATCCGATTCAATTCCCGCGCTCTTTCTTCGATCAAACTGCGACGATATCGAACGAGTTCTCGCAGTTCTCGTTGGGCTCGGTCCGGAATATAACTTCCTTTCAACAATCCATGGCGAAGCAAGTTGGCGATCCACTCGGCATCCTTCATATCCGTCTTCCGTCCAGGAACCGCTTTAATATGCCGGGCATTGATGACAAGCGTTTCGATTTGTTCGAGTTCGAGCAAATTGTACAACGGTTTCCAGTACACGCTTGTCGATTCCATCGCCACGTGCGTCACCCCTTTTTCTTTCAACCAGTTCACAAACTCCAGCAATTCATCGGTCATGGTACCGAATGTTCGTATTTCTTTTCCTTCAGGGGTGATGGTACAAGCGGTAATGGATTTTTTATGCACGTCTACTCCACAACAACGTTCATATAATACCTTCATCGCTTTCCCTCCCTGCTTCATTTCATCTTCAGCTGGTGCAGTAGCCTATGACGAAGCATTCTATCCTGCGTGCTTCCCAACTCGGGAGCGACATTCCGTGGTGCACCAGGCTACTGGGGTCCGTCTATCTTTCGGACTCTTGCGTACCATAGATGCATCGACCTCATGATCCCAGCTGCAAGGAGATATTTCGACAATATTCGTTTTCATCCTTCCGATGGTGCCGAATTTTTTTCGGCATGGGGGTCTATCTCCAAAAGCAAGCGAGACGCTGGCTTCTGCTTTACTAATACCCCCATATTATTTACATCCAAACCTGTAAAATCGCCCAATCGTTTAAGTTCACCATTTTCGTCCCCAGAAATTCAATAGCTAATCTGTAGAACATAAGTTCTAGAGAATTTTTCCCCAACATTTGTAAACACACATCAATCATGATTCAATAGCCTGAATGTTGTATTCTTTACCAACCAATCGCTTCTTTAGAATTGGACACTTTGGACCTATTATGATGCCCCCGTTCTTCATATCCACTTTTTAGACCGACATCAAGGGTGCTAAACATAAGGCACAATTGGCAATGAAAAAGAAATTGTCTCGTTAGGGCAGCATGATAAATTTACTTAATAACGTAAATTTTCCCTTTCTTATTCTTTTTACGCGAAACCATTTTAATGATAAAACCTATAATATAAAATGGCGTAACTAGCCAACCTATGGCCGTAGCAGCCATAAATTTGAAGATAATGTAATCACTAATTGTTGTAAAAATTACAAAATTCCTTTGCATCCTTGAAATAAATTTCCAGCCAAAAAATATTGATATAATAACATACGCATCTAAAATATTCCCTACTATATTATTCAATTTCGACCCAAAAAACATTGATCCAATAACATAATTATTTAAAATATCCCCTAGCATATTATTAAATCACCTCTGCTATATAGTTATTGGTTTAAGAAATTAAGTAAAGAAACACTATATCCTTCTATGATAAAGGTACCGTCAAGAATTTTGTGTAATGTAAATGGGGTAGGGTTTCTCTGAAATGGATTTGAATTGATAGGGGACTGATTTTCTCCACACAAGAGACTGAATATTCAGTCTCTTGTGTGGAAAGGGAGAATCCCCCTATTTTGTTTATTTACAGTATTTGGTTAATGATAACGTTCTTCAAACATTCGCTCGAGGGCTTCATGCGCTTCGGCAAATCCTCGCAACTTTCGCCCTGCCCATTTCTCATTAAAATCTTGAATGGTCAAATACACG
>NZ_QCWL01000001.1:500751-518967 GCF_003064505.1 Geobacillus sp. LYN3
TGGATAATCCATAAATGTAAGGAGGACATCCAACTCATTGGCCCAAGATTGAACTTCTCTCGGATACTTGCTTGACCATTTCGACTCAAACTGTTGAAACATCTGTAATGCCATCTCCTTATTCGGCGCGCGATAAATCAGCTTGAGGTCCTCTGCCACTTCGAATTGATCTTTTTTCCGAACACGATTTAAGGTATTACGTACTTTTGATCTAGTAAAATGCTTTACACAAAATTTTATACATCATCGTTTAATACTAAGTCATAGAACTACATAATAATTTATTGACAGGACAAGCTAAAAAGTGTTAGCATGAGTTTTAAATAACCAATAATGAATGATGGATATGTAATTGTCTGATTTGATATCCACGTATATGGTTATGAAATATAATACCCTTCATTGATTTTAAGCATTGAATCGATGCGATGACCCGAAAGGTGAGATTACGAGCAGTTGCTTGTCAATCGAAGGTGGATTTGAAAGGAGCTATTCAATGAAAGAGTTTCATACGTTCGGTTGGTATGCCGCCAGGATTTCTCCACATTTACCGAAAAAGGCGTTTCAACCTGTTCCGTCCCGCCTATTTGGAGGTTTCGCTTATTTGTCGTTAACCATCGGCTGCATCCTCGCTGTTTCTCTCTTGCATCTTCATCCGGTATGGAATCTCCTCCTAGCTGTTGTGTTAGGTTTCAGCTTTGCGGCATTGGGGTTTTTAGGACATGAAATTTTGCACGGCACGGTCGTACGAAAGCCGTGGCTGCGTGATATTCTTGGCGCAATCGCATTTTGGCCGCTATGCACAGGTCCGAAGCTGTGGCGAAAATGGCACAATGTGACTCATCATGTACACACACAAGATGAAGAAATGGATCCGGATGCATGGCCTAGTTTAGAAAGGTTAGCCAAAAGCCGTCTATTGCGCTGGGTATACAAAATTCCGTTTCCAATTCGTGCGTTTTTCGCTTTTAGTTCATTGTCTGTTATGTTTACGCTTCATTCTATCAAGATGTTAATCTATTTCTTCAAAGATTTTCAGCCGAAAAATCGCAGTGTGGTGCTGCTTCAGTTTTTCCTGCCATGGTCCACATGGATTGGGCTGTTGTTTTTCATTGGATTTGAGCGTTGGTTTTTTGCCTTTTTGCTGCCTTTGCTGATTGCTAATTTTATTGTAATGAGCTATATTTCCACGAACCATCGTTTAAATCCGTTAGTGCCGGTAAATGATCCGCTGGCAAACAGCCTTACCGTAACGGTGCCAAAGTGGATAGATGTGCTTCACTTTAACTTCTCGTATCATACCGAACATCATCTGTTTCCAGCGATGAGCTCGAAATATTACCCGTTAGTGAAGGAGCACATTAAACGAATGTGGCCGGATCGGTATCACGAATTGCCAATGGGAAAAGCGTTAGCCGCGCTTTGGAAAACACCGAGAGTATATTATCAGCAAAACGAGCTGATCGAGCCGCGGCAAGGACATGTTTACGGTTCGTTAGGCAACGGGTTGGATCCTGAAAATATTACTTATCGAAACATGGAGGCAATGCCGTTTTCCAGCTTGGAAGAGAAACCGATAATCATAAAAAAAGCAGTGGGAAAAGAGAAAAAGTAACAAAAAGGATTCTTCATCATGAGAGTGATGAAGAATCCTTTTTACTTGATGTTGTCTTGTTCATGACGCCTGTCATCCATCGTTTCGTTTGAACCATATTTGACACTCCTTTTTCTTATTTTTACAATCATTATGATAAAAAAGAAAATTGAAGCGATTATTGTGAAAATGTTGAAGAAGGAAGGAGATGTGTTGTATCCATTTACAAAGGGGTTATCGTTAATCGGATGATGAAGATTTTAGGGAGAAATATAGATGTGATGGAATGAGAAGGTATCATTATTGGTTTTGGAGATAAAGAGAAAATTGGTCATGTTCATGAGGGCGTTGTTTGTATGAAAGGGGAATCTGTTATGGATATTCAAGTAAGCGCCGCAGGAGCCATCGTAGCACTGGTTGTTGCCATTGTGTTGATTTTACGGAAAGTTTCCCCCGCCTACGGGATGATTGCTGGTGCTTTTGTCGGCGGAATCATTGGCGGGGGAAACGTGACAGATACGGTCACGGTGATGATGGATGGAGCAAAAGAAATGGTTCCTGCGGTATTGCGCATTTTGGCGGCAGGAGTGTTAGCCGGGGTTTTAATGGAATCGGGGGCAGCGGCAGCGATCGCTGAAACGATCGTTCGAAAGCTTGGGGAAACGCGGGCTTTGCTTGCGCTTTCAGTGGCGACAGCGCTGCTGACTGCGATCGGCGTGTTTGTGGATGTCGCAGTCATTACCGTTGCGCCGATTGCGTTAGCGATCGCAAGCCGCGCCAACTTATCAAAAACGGCGATTTTGCTGGCGATGATTGGCGGCGGGAAGGCGGGGAACATTATGTCACCGAACCCGAATGCCATCGCTGCTGCGGATGCATTCCATATTCCGCTGACATCATTAATGGCAGCTGGAGCCGTTCCAGCAATATTCGGGCTCGCTGTTACGTATATCATCGCCAGAAAACTTGCGCAAAAAGGAACGCTTATTTATGACGTGCAGGAAAGAAAAAGCAGCGGACAAACTCCTTCGTTCTTTGCGGCTATTATTGCTCCGCTTGTCGCGATAGTATTGCTTGCATTGCGGCCGTTGTTTGATATTGCGATTGACCCAATGATCGCCCTTCCGGTTGGCGGTATCGTTGGTGCGTTGGCGATGAAAAAAGGGAAGAAGTTGAATGATTATGCCATATCCGGGTTATCCAAAATGTCTGACGTTGCCATCATGTTAGTCGGAACAGGGACATTAGCGGGCATTGTTGCCAATTCCTCGCTAAAAGATGTTATCATTAACGGTTTGGATCATTTCGGGTTACCAGCATACGTGCTAGCGCCGATTTCCGGGATTTTGATGTCTGGGGCGACTGCTTCCACGACGGCGGGAACAGCTGTTGCCAGCAGTGTATTTGGTGAAACGATGATGAGTCTAGGTATTTCCGCATTAGCCGGGGCAGCGATGGTTCATGCCGGGGCGACCGTATTGGATCATTTGCCGCACGGAAGCTTCTTCCACGCGACAGCGGGCAGCGTCCATATGGAGGTCAAAGAACGGCTGAAACTAATTCCGTATGAGTCACTCATCGGCTTGACACTGGCTGTCGTATCGATGCTGATTTTCGGAGTCTTCCAATGATTTTCATAATCACAATGAGGAGGAAAGAGGATGAAAGTGATTATTGCGCCAGATTCGTTTAAAGAAAGCCTATCCGCGCTTGAGGTGGCGAACGCGATTGAAAAAGGGTTCCGCGATATATTTCCTGAAGCGGAATACGTGAAAATTCCGATGGCAGACGGCGGAGAAGGGACGGTTCAATCATTGGTCGATGCGACAGGCGGGCGAATTGTGAAAACGGAAGTGACAGGACCACTTGGGGATCGTGTCCAAGCCTTTTTTGGCATGCTTGGGGATGGAAAAACAGCAGTCATTGAAATGGCGGCCGCCTCTGGATTGCACCTTGTTCCAAGTGAAAAGAGAAATCCGCTTGTGACGACAACGAGAGGGACAGGGGAATTGATTCTCGCTGCGCTAGACGAAGGAGCCGAGCATATTATTATCGGCATCGGTGGAAGCGCGACAAACGATGGCGGGGCTGGCATGATTCAGGCGCTTGGCGGGCGTCTTTTAGACCGGCATGGAAAGGAAATCGGACCTGGGGGCGGGAGCTTATCCGAGCTTGCCGACATTGACCTTTCTGGGCTCGATGTGCGGCTAAAACATGTAAAAATTGAAGTTGCGTGCGATGTTGATAATCCGTTGACAGGTCCAAAAGGCGCCTCGGCGATTTTCGGTCCACAAAAAGGAGCGACGCCCGAAATGGTCGCGACACTGGATAGCAATTTAAAGCACTATGCGGATGTCATTGAACGAGTGTTAGGAAAGCAAGTAAAAGATATTCCTGGTGCCGGGGCGGCTGGAGGACTTGGCGCTGGATTGCTTGCCTTTCTCGAGGCGAAGCTGAAGCGCGGAGTGGAGATTGTGTTAGAAACGGTGAATTTTCATGAACGAATTCAAGGCGCATCGCTAGTGATTACGGGGGAAGGACGAATCGATAGGCAGACGATTTTTGGAAAAACGCCGATCGGCGTAGCAAAAGCGGCCAAGCGACACAATATTCCAGTTATTGCCATTGCCGGCTCTGTATCCGATGACAGCGATGTCGTGCGAAGCCATGGAATTGATGCCCTTTATAGCATTGTCCCGGGAATTATTCCATTAGAAAAAGCATTAGCAAATGCTCGGTATTATGTTACCCAAACCGCTCGGAACATTGCAGCGGTTTGCAAAATTGGAAGAAATATGAATTAAAAAAGGTTCTTTATTCCAAGGACCTTTTTTAATTTTTTGTATTAAAAGAAAATTGAAAATATTTTATAATAATTATATTATAGTGATATTTATACAGGAGGGATGTATATGGAAAAATTTGTAGAGTGGTTAAACGATATTATTTGGAGCCAATATTTGGTCTATCTTTGTTTGGCAACCGGTCTTTTCTATTCGTTGCTCACTCGCTTTTTGCAAGTGAGGCATATGAAAGAAATGATTAAACAAATGTTTCAAGGCAAGAGCTCTGAAGCAGGAATTTCTTCTTTCCAGGCTTTATCGCTCGCGTTGTCCGGACGGGTCGGGACAGGAAACATAGCAGGTGTCGCGACTGCTATTGCATATGGAGGTCCTGGTGCCGTATTTTGGATGTGGCTCATTGCTTTCGTAGGGGCAGGTTCCGCTTTTGTGGAAGCAGCGCTCGCGCAGGTGTATAAAACGAAGCAGGACGGTCAGTTTCGCGGCGGACCAGCCTACTATATTGAAAAAGGGCTAAAAATGAAATGGTATGCGGTATTGTTTGCTATTGTTACGGTGTTGGCGACCGGGGTGCTGTTGCCGGGTGTGCAAGCCAACAGCATTGCCGCGGGAATGGAAAACGCGTTTGGCATCAGTCCGACGATTACAGGAATCGGAATTGCCGTTCTTTTAGGCGCCATTATTTTCGGGGGTGTGAAGCGGATTGCCCGTGCGGCCGAATTGATTGTTCCATTTATGGCGTTAGGATACATTATAGTGGCTTTATTTATCGTATTTGCGAATATTACCGAACTCCCTCATGTACTCAGCTTAATTTTCCGAAGCGCCTTTGGTATGGATGCGGCGTTTGGAGGAATTCTTGGTGCCGCAATTTCGTGGGGAGTCAAACGGGGAATTTATTCCAATGAAGCGGGACAAGGAACTGCACCGCATGCAGCCGCTGCCGCAGAGGTGTCGCACCCAGCAAAACAAGGCTTAGTTCAAGCATTTTCGGTCTATGTCGATACATGGTTTGTTTGTTCGGCAACTGCATTTATGATTTTAATTACCGGCATGTATAACGTGACACCGGAAGGAAAGGCGCCGATTGTGCAAAAACTTGGCGATGTAGAGCCGGGACCTATTTTTACGCAGAAAGCAGTTGAAACGGTATTCCCAGGATTCGGTGCCCCGTTTGTTGCGGTTGCTCTATTCTTCTTTGCGTTTACGACCATTATGGCGTATTACTATATGGCAGAAACAAATTTAGCTTATATTACAAGGAGAATGAAAGCTAGCTGGCAACAATATGTGTTAAAAGTGGCGATTTTAGGGGTAGTGTTTTACGGATGCGTCAAAACAGCAAAACTAGCTTGGACACTTGGCGATATCGGTGTTGGAAGCATGGCATGGCTCAACATTATCGCGATTCTTTTACTAACGAAACCAGCATTAAAAGTTCTTAAAGATTTTGAAGAACAGAAAAAGGCTGGCAAAGACCCAGTCTTTGATCCGGTGAAACTAGGCATTACCGGCGCGGACTTTTGGGAAAAAGAATATCCAACTTCCCATGCTAAAGCGGTAAATGAAGATTGATTATATCGTAAAAAGAAAGGGAGCTGTCTCATATTTAAGAGGCAGCTCCTTTTTGTACTAGAGGCCATGAAGCAATCATTTCGAGCGTTCCGTTTATGGAAAAACGCCCAAATTGATATGGAAGAATGAAATGATCCCCTTTTTTTAGATCGTATGAACCGCCTTCCGACACTAGCTTGCCTTCTCCATTAAGGACGCTAACGATGAGAAAATGTTTCGTTTGGTCCAAGTTGACAGTTCCATTAATCTCCCATTTTTGTACGCCAAAGTAGTCGCTTTCGATAAATGTTGTAATCGTGGCATCGTCAACTTGGGTGATGTTCGGATGAACATTCGCGTCGCGATGTGGAACGGTAATGACGTCTAACGCTTTGTCTAAATGCAGTTCGCGTTTTTTCCCGTTGCTGTCGACACGGTCATAGTCATAGACGCGGTATGTTGTGTCAGAGCTTTGTTGTGTTTCTAAGACAAGCGTCCCTTCGCAAAGGGCGTGAATTGTGCCGCTAGGGACATAGAAAAAGTCGCCAGGTTTAATCGGAATTCTGCGAAGCAACTTGTCCCATTGGCCGGTTTCCATCATTTCTTTCAGTTCTTCTTTCGTTTTCGCATGATGTCCGTAAACAAGTTCCGCATCTTTTTTGCAGTCAATAATATACCAACATTCTGTTTTTCCAAATTCGCCATTTTCATGTTTTTGTGCGTATGCGTCATCAGGATGCACTTGCACTGATAAATCAGCGTTGGCATCTAAAATTTTCGTCAACAAAGGAAAACGGTCTGATGGAAAGTGGCCGAATAAGTCGCGTCGCTCTTCCCATAATTGTCCAAGCGTCATTCCTTGAAACGGCCCGTTTTTAATCACGGTTTGTCCGTTTGGATGTGCGGAAACTGCCCAGCATTCCCCTGTGTGTGTTGACGGGATGGAATAGCCGAATTCGTCCGCCAATTTCGTGCCGCCCCAAATTCGCTCTTGAAAAATAGGAGTGAGAAAAATTGGCTCGATTGGCATGGATATCACTCCTTTCTATAAAAATATTATAAAAAAAAGAGAGATGCTTTGCATTGATCGTGAAGATCACAAATTGAAGTACATTTCCATATTATCATAATATTTGCAGGAATAAAAAAGAGCCGCCTCATAGAGCAGCTTCTTGCTATGATGGATAGTCCTCAATTTTGTTTAAAGGCCGTTGCGCCGGTCCTTCGACAACATCGCCGTGAATGGAGAATCGCGAGCCGTGGCAAGGGCAGTCCCATGTGCGGTCGCCGCTGTTCCATTTCGTTTATTAATTTTGTTAACGATGAGGAAGAATCGGTGTATATATATGCATCTTGTTCAATAAAATCGCAGTCAATCGCTTCTTGTTCGATTGTACTTCGAATAAAACGCAATGCTTCCATACATGCTTCGTAGTACAGTTTTGCCTTTTCCTGTCCAAAGTGGTTGATCAATTCATCATAAATGATATCATGCTGGGCTGTAATTTTCGCGGTCGTATGCCCTGTCGTTCCGTTCAGAAGACGATCCGCTTCCAATAAAGTAACGCGCACTCCCTTTTTAGCAAGCAAATAAGCGGTCGTGATACCAGAAATTCCTCCGCCGATAATGGCGACATCGGTGCGAATATCTTCTGTCAGTTTCGAAAACGATGGCAGCGCGACAGATGTCCGCCAATACGACTCTAGTGATGAAGGAAGAGATAGCATATGTAACAAAAGCCCCCTTACTGTGTTTTAATTTATATTAGTTTTGCTCACTTTTAGAAAAACTATCCATCTATTTTCCAACATGCAATAAACGTGTTGGGCATCTTCTTTCTTCTTTTTTTGGCAACTACACGCAACGAAAACGAAAGATGATACAATAAGAATAAAGAAGGAAGTAAATATTTTTATAAAATAATAATTAAAGGAAGATCGGAAGTGAATAAATATTCAAGTTTTTATGATGGGAATTCAACTGTTTGGCATGATAGTTCCATTTTGGAACACTATGGACTGCATGAATTAAATTTTGAATCGGTGAAAAGCTACCGGGAAAAGTTTGCAGTTGTCAAGCCAAACCATCCATGGAATGGGTTGGAGACGAAAGAATTTTTATACAAGATCGGTGCATGGGGAAAATTGCGAGATAGCAGCAAAGAAGGAGTTACATTAGCAGGGTTATTGATGTTTAGTGAGGAACGGATTATTACAGAAGTTTTACCGCAATATTTTCTCGAATATCGGGAAAGTTTGAACGGTATAGTAACGAACGATTGGACAAAGCGATTCACCTCACAAGATGGCACATGGTCTGGCAACTTATACGATTTTTATTTTAAAGTGATCTCACAGCTTAAAAATAATGATATGGATCGCTCCATGCAAATAGCGCTGCACGAGGCGCTTGTAAACGCGATTGTACATGCGGATTATTTAGGAGAAGGCGGAATTATCGTTGAGAAAGAAAATGGCGTGTTTCGCTTTGCCAACCCAGGCCTATTTCGCATTCCGATCGATTCTGCGCTTTCCGGCCATATGAGTAATCTCCGCAATCCGAATTTGTTTAAAATGTTTATTTTGATCGGCCTTTGCAAGCGAGCCGGCTTCGGATTGAAGCATATTGTCACAACATGGAGCAACCCTCAATACAAGCAGCCTGAATTTATCCAGCATTCGAATCCGGAACGAACGGTTGTGATATTGTATCCGTTCGATTTTCCAAATGAAACAGCTGCATCATATGAAACAGATATGCATCAAGATATAGAACAGCATGATGATAGTGAAATGGATCTTACGTTAACGGAAGAAGATTTAAACTCCGTAAATAAGCATCTTAACTCCATAAATAACGAAGATAACTCTATAAATAGCGAAGAAAACTCCGTGAATAAACAAGACAACTCCGTGAATAAATCGCCAAACTCCATAAATAACGGCGTTGACTTCGTAAATAACGATGCTGACTCCGTAAATAACGAACCTAACTCCATAAATAACGGTTCGGACTCCATAAATAATGAACCATCTTCATCTGATCCGTACAAAGAGAAGAGCGAAATCGATGAAAAACTATGGAACATTGCGGAGTTGGCGAGAAGGAAAAAACGATTGCCTCCAAGTGTGATGGAAAATATTATTTTGCAGCTTTGTGCGCAAAGACCGCTGATGTTAAAGGAACTAGCGGCACTATTGGAAAGAACGCCAGACGGATTAAGAAACAACTATTTAGGAAAATTATTAGAGGAAGGGAAAATTTGCTTGAAATATCCTGACCAACCGAATCATCCGAGACAGGCATATATGAAAGCGCCAGAATAGAGGTTGCCCCATCGATTTAGTTCATATTATTGTCAGTCGTTTAAAGGAGTTTACAACAAGCCTTCTCCATCGAAAAAGGATGGCTCCTATGTTCGCTGGTAAAGCGCGGTGAGCCATCCTTTTTCTGTGTGTATATCCCAAAGTCCCACTCTGCGGCGAAGGAATTGAGAAAGCCATTTGCTGATCTTCTAAACATAATATAGGTGTTAGATTATCTATTATGTGAAATCAGAAAAAAACTCTTACATTACGTAAGAGGCGTGCTATTTTCCGTTCCATTTAAGATTTGTTGGGCCATTTGTACGCTTTCTTCCGAAGGAGGTTCAATTCCTTCCAAAGGATACTTCAATCCAAGCGCTTTCCATTTGTATACCCCTAGTTTATGGTACGGGAGAATTTCAATTTTTTCCACATTATTTAACGTACGAATAAAAGCGGCGAGACTGCGCAAATCATTCGGGTCGTCTGTAATGGTTGGAACGAGAACATGCCGGATCCAAACAGGAACGTTTTTTTCGGATAAGAACCGAGCAAATTGTAAAATATGTTTATTTGTTTTTCCTGTCAGTTTCCGATGTTTTTTTTCATCGATATGTTTTAAATCAAGCAAAATTAAATCAGTATAGGAAAGCAATTCGTTTAATTTTTGCTGGAACGACGCTTCCGCTGTGTAGCATCCCCCTGACGAATCGATCGCTGTATGAATGCCGAGTTTTTTGCATGCTTTAAATAGCTCGATTAAAAAGTCGATTTGTAGCAAAGGTTCTCCGCCGCTGACGGTAATTCCGCCGCCGGAAGCGTTGATAAACGGCAAATATGTTTTTACATCATCGATAATTTCTTCTACGGTCATTTCTTTTCCTTTTCCGATTTCCCATGTGTCGGCGTTATGACAATATTGACAGCGCAGCAAGCATCCTTGTGTGAAGATGACATAGCGAAGGCCTGGGCCGTCGACGGTGCCGCATGTCTCAATCGAATGAATAAACCCTTTCATCGGATGGTCTCCTTCCTAAGAGAAATATACCCCCTCAAGAAGGAGGGGGAGATCGTTACATCGTTTCGTGGAACGTGCGGTTAATGACGTCAATTTGTTGTTCACGAGTTAATTTAATGAAGTTGACGGCATATCCAGAGACGCGAATCGTTAATTGCGGATATTTTTCTGGATGTTCCATTGCATCTAATAACGTTTCACGATTCAACACGTTAATGTTGAGATGGTGTCCGCCTTTTTCCATGTAACCATCTAAAATGGCGACAAGGTTGCGAACACGGGTTTGCTCTTCTTTTCCTAAAGCTTTCGGCACGATTGAGAACGTATTAGAAATGCCATCTAATGCATGTTCAAATGGCAATTTCGCGACAGAGCTTAACGAAGCGAGCGCTCCCTTCGTGTCACGGCCGTGCAGCGGGTTCGCTCCCGGAGCAAACGGTTCGCCAGCGCGACGGCCATCTGGCGTATTTCCTGTCTTTTTCCCGTATACGACGTTCGATGTAATCGTTAAAATCGATAACGTATGTTTTGAATCGCGATACGTTTTATGTTTTTTCAATTTCGTCATAAAACGTTCGACTAAATCAACCGCAATTTGGTCGACGCGATCATCGTTATTTCCGTATTTCGGGAAATCTCCTTCGATTTCAAAATCAACGGCAATGCCGTTTTCATCTCGAATCGGTTTGACTTTTGCGTATTTGATCGCACTTAACGAATCAGCGACAACCGATAGTCCGGCGATACCAGTTGCCATCGTGCGTAAAATATGCGAATCATGAAGCGCCATTTCAATGCGTTCATAACAATATTTATCGTGCATGTAATGAATGACATTGAGTGTATTAATATAAAGTTCCGCAAGCCATTCAAGTACATGATCAAACTTACGCATGACTTCATCGTAATCTAAATATTCGGATGTAATTGGCGCAAACTCAGGACCAACTTGTATTTTTAATTTTTCATCAACGCCGCCATTAATCGCATATAACAATGCTTTCGCAAGGTTGGCGCGCGCTCCGAAAAATTGCATTTGCTTGCCAATTCTCATTGGCGATACGCAGCAAGCAATTCCGTAGTCATCGCCGAATTCCACGCGCATTAAGTCGTCGTTTTCATATTGAATCGAGCTTGTTTTTATCGACATTTTCGCGCAATATTCTTTGAACGCTTCCGGCAATTGTTTCGACCAAAGTACCGTTAAGTTTGGCTCTGGCGCAGGTCCTAAGTTATCCAACGTATGAAGGAAGCGGAACGAGTTTTTCGTGACTAACGGACGACCATCGATCGCCATTCCGCCGATCGATTCTGTTACCCATGTCGGGTCGCCGCTGAATAGTTCGTTATATTCCGGTGTTCTGGCGAATTTGACAAGGCGCAATTTCATCACAAAATGGTCGACAAGTTCCTGCGCTTCTTTTTCTGTTAGCGTACCTTCTTGCAGGTCGCGTTCGATATAAATGTCTAAGAAGGTGGACACGCGGCCTAAGCTCATCGCTGCGCCGTTTTGTTCTTTAATAGCGGCAAGATAAGCGAAATAGAGCCATTGGAATGCTTCGTGTGCGTTTTGCGCTGGTTCGGAAATGTCGTAACCGTAGCTTAATGCCATTTGTTTCAATTCGTTTAACGCGCGAATTTGTTCAGCAATTTCCTCGCGAAGGCGGATAATGTCTTCCGTCATCGTTCTTGCGCCAGTGTTTTTCAAATCCTTTTGTTTTTCTTCAATCAGACGATCGACACCGTATAACGCCACGCGGCGATAGTCGCCAATAATGCGGCCGCGTCCATATGCGTCTGGAAGGCCGGTGATAATTCCCGCTTTGCGCGCTAATTTCATCTCTTCGGTGTAAACGTCAAACACACCTTGGTTATGGGTTTTTCGGTATTCGGTAAAAATTTTTTTCACTTCGTCGCTTACTTTGTAGCCGTATGCTTCGCATGATTGTTGCGCCATGCGGATGCCTCCGAACGGCATTAATGCGCGCTTAAACGGTTTATCTGTTTGAAAACCAACAATTTTTTCCAAGTCTTTGTTTAAATAACCCGGTCTGTGGGAAGTGATGGTGGAAACAATGGATGTATCCATATCGAGAACGCCGCCTTTTTCGCGTTCTTGTTTCGACAATTCCATCACTTGTTCCCATAGTTTCTTCGTCGCTTCTGTAGGCCCTTCTAGAAATGACTCATCCCCATAGTAAACGGTGACGTTGTTTAAAATAAAGTCACGGACGTCAATGGATTTTTTCCATTTTGACCCTTTAAAATTTCGCCACGGGTCTAATACAGTAGTAGCTTGTTTCATAACAGATCCCCTCCCAATCGCCTGTAACTATAACAGACTGAAAAAATATATATAACAGATTTCAACTATACAATACTATATTTATTGGCGCCTAGAACAATCTATTATTGAATAGTTTGTGAAATATTGAACAATATTAATTGAATGACGGTGTTGGTATGTAACAGGGGGAAGGGAGAAGTGATCATCAATGAACATGAAGAAGGATGTAAAAAAATAAACATCTCCATCCCTATAAAAGGGATGGAGACGGTTGTTTAGCTAACTAGTTTTTTATCAGAAGGGTAGGCATGGCGCTTATGCATGCCTTTTGCATAATAGACGACAACGAGCAAGATGAGCCAGGCTGGTCCAATGATAAGTGCGATTCGTGTGTCAGGGAAATATGCCATTAAACCGACAACTCCGACTAAAAAGGCGAGAGCGATATAAGAGCTATAAGGATAAAGCGGCATTTTATACTTTAATTGTTTTTGCTTTTCTGGGCTTAAGCGTTTACGGAAGTGCAATTGCGAAAGCAAAATAATCGCCCATGTCCAAATCGCGCCAAATGTCGCGACACTTGTGACCCATTGGAATACTTTTTCGGAAACGTAGTTTAAATACACACCGACTAACATCGCTAACGCCGTGACGATGAGGGCGACGCCTGGAATTCCGCGCTTTGTCAGTTTAGCGAAGGAAGGCGGTGCTTCTTTTTGCTCAGCCAAGTTGAAGAGCATGCGGCTTGTGCTGAAAATTCCACTGTTGCAGGAAGACAACGCAGCCGTTAAAACGACAAAGTTGATGATTCCCGCAGCGGCGTGAATGCCGATTTTTTCAAATGTTAAGACAAACGGGCTTCCTTTTTCGCCGATTTCGTTCCAAGGGTAAATGGACATGATGACAAATAATGCGCCCACGTAGAAAATTAAAATGCGCCAAAAGACCGTATTGATTGCGCGGGTAAGCGATTTCTCCGGATTTTTTACTTCTCCGGCAGTGACGCCGAGCATCTCGATTCCTAAGTAGGCGAACATTACCATTTGCAAAGACATTAACACACCGGTAAAGCCGTTCGGGAGAAATCCGCCATGTTCCCAAAGGTTGCTGATGCCTGTGGCGACTCCGCCATTGCCGATTCCGAACAGAATCATGCCCAAGCCAACGATGATCATAAATACAATGGTGACAATTTTAATAAGCGCAAACCAAAATTCTAATTCCCCGTACGCCTTGACAGCGAGGAAATTGATTAATGTCATCATTATTAAAGCGGCTAGCGCCCATATCCATCTTGGCGTATCAGGGAACCAAAATTGCATATAAATGCCGGCAGCGGTGATTTCCGCGATGCAAGTAACTACCCATAAAAACCAATAGTTCCACCCGGTTAAATAACCAGCAAGCGGTCCTAAATAGTCATGCGCGTAGCGGCTGAATGAACCGGCAACCGGGTTTTCCACGGCCATTTCGCCGAGTGCGCGCATAATCAAGAACATGACCGCGCCGCTTACCGCATAAGCAATCAAAATCGCCGGTCCCGCTAATTTGATGGAAGATGCAGAGCCAAGAAATAGCCCGACCCCAATCGCTGCCCCAAGAGACATAAGAGAAATATGTCTTTCCTCTAATCCACGATGTAATTTTTGTTCATTTTTTGGAGTTTGCATAATCGTTTCCTCCTATCGATCGGGACAATTTTGTAAAAAGCAAATAAAAAAATAAATTATTTTAAAAAATTTTTAAAGCGTTTACATTTAATATAGTACATGCTGGATAAATATTTGTAAATGTATTTATATATGAAATAAGTGGTATCTTTGTTATTTAAATAAAATTAATAATATTCTAATAAATATATCATTTGCTTTGTAATATGTATTATGGTTCATGATAGGCAATAAAAAAATGGGAATGTATGGATTTATTAAGAAGTTTTTCGGCTTGTTGTGTTTGCTCGCATTGTCAAAATTTTGTACAATGAGATTCGTTCTAGGTAGATTATTAGAAGAAACGAAGGTGATGGCAATGAACGAGCAAGAAGCAAAAGCGTTCATTGAACAGCTGCAAAAAGAAGGGGTGTTGACGGAAGAAACGCGTCTTATTTGGGAAATGATTTTACCGGAACGGTTAAAGCGGATGTATGATGTACTTCAAAAGCGGACGCGTTATATTACGGTATTGACTGAAGCAGTCGATGATCCGCATAACCAAGCGGCGGTGTTGCGGACAGCGGAAGCGTTTGGCGTGCAGGATGTGTATGTCGTCACTGGAAAAGCGCCGTTTCAGCCGAACCCGCTTGTGACGCGACATGCCGATAAATGGCTGACGCTGCAGCAAAAACCGGATATTGTAACGACGATTAAAGAGCTGCAAGCAAAAGGGTATCAAGTGTATGCCAGCTATCTCGGCGAAGGAACGCTTCGCCTTGGCGACATCGATGTGTCGCGGCCGACAGCGCTTCTGTTTGGCAACGAGCATAGCGGTGTGTCGCAAGAGGCGATTCGTGCCGCTGATGCGACGTTTATGATTCCAATGTATGGGTTTGTCCAAAGTTTTAATATATCAGTGGCGGCAGCGCTTGCGTTATACGATGTAACCGAGAGAGCGCGCCAACAAGCAGGCGAGCGCTACTATTTACCATTTCAAGAAAAAAAGGAGCTATTTGAAAAATGGATGTGGCAAACGTTAAATCCGCGCATTCGCGAACGGCTGGCAAAGCAGCTGGGTCGTTCTGTTTAGCCTTCCCTAAATGCGAGGGAAGGATTCTTTTTTGTTTGCGGATGGAAGCAGCATGGCGAAGACCAGCTTTTTGCTGTTGTGGTCCGTAAAAAACCTTGTCGCTTCGTCCACTTTTGGCTTCAAGTCGCTTCCTTTTGGGAACATCAGCCCGTAAAACTCAGACTCGAAATGTTCTGGATCGGCGATGGTTTTGATTTTTTTATCCGGATTGTTTTTCACATACTCGCTTGCCACCGCGTTGTCCGTAACGACCGCCTCGCCGCCGCCGTTTAATAAGTCCATAATCGCCACAACCGTTTTTTCGAATTTTTTAATGTTTTTATTTTCTTTTCCAAGCAATTTTTCTACTGCTGCTTGTCCCGTGATGCCGTTTTGAACGCCGATCGTTTTTCCTTTTAAGTCAAGCGCATTTTTGATTGGACTATTTTCTTTCACCATAATCATATAGGTGGATTCAAAATAAGGAATGGAGAAATCGTATGTTTGTTTCCGCTTATCATTGATCGTGATGCCGGAGATCGCCATATCGATTTCTTTGCTTTGCAATGCGGCAAAGAGCGGACCCCAGCCGTCTTGAAACAAATGAATATTCATTTTTATAAAATAATGTAGCAGAAGTGGGGTGGTTTATTTTTATATTATAAATTAATTGAATATTCGTTTTGTTTTTTGGAAAACCTTATAATATATTTATGTTCTAAACAATTGGAAAATTATAATTATTATTGTAAAAATAATATTCTTTCGTTATGATGATAGAGAAGGCAACAAAGGAAAGGGGAGAATGCCTTGGTATTGATTTCTGTCGCAGTGTATATGATTGGGATGCTTCTTATTGGGTATTGGGCTTATAAACGTACGTCCAACCTTTCCGATTATATGCTTGGGGGAAGGACGTTAGGCCCTGCGGTCACAGCGCTCAGTGCGGGGGCTTCCGATATGAGCGGTTGGCTGTTGATGGGGCTTCCAGGAGCAATGTATGCGCAAGGATTAAGTGCATCATGGATTGTTATTGGGCTTACGCTCGGAGCATATGCGAACTGGTTATATGTTGCGCCTCGTTTGCGTGTATATACGGAAGTGGCAAATGATTCGATTACGATTCCGGAATTTTTGGAAAATAGATTCGGCGATACATCGAAGCTGCTTCGGTTAATTTCCGGTCTTGTTATTATGATTTTCTTTACCTTTTATGTATCTTCTGGTCTTGTGTCTGGAGCGGTGCTGTTTCAAAACTCATTTGGCGCAAGTTATCATACAGGATTATGGATTGTTGCCGGCGTCGTTGTGGCGTATACATTGTTTGGAGGATTTTTGGCTGTTAGTTGGACCGATTTTGTGCAAGGAACGATTATGTTTATTGCTCTTATTCTTGTCCCGGCCGTAACGCTTTTCCATACGGGCGGTGTCGGCGATACGTTTACTACCATTAAAAACATTGATCCTAATTTGCTCGATTTATGGAAAGGAACTAGCTTCCTCGGTATTATTTCGCTGTTTGCGTGGGGGCTTGGCTATTTCGGGCAGCCGCACATTATTGTCCGCTTTATGGCGATTTCGTCGGTCAAGGAAATGAAAAGCGCCCGCCGCATCGGAATGGGGTGGATGATTTTCTCCGTTGTCGGCGCGATGTTGACAGGGCTGTTTGGAATCGCTTACTTTTCACAGCACGGCACTAAGCTCGATGATCCGGAGACCGTATTTATCAAGCTTGGAGAAATTTTATTCCATCCGCTCATCACCGGATTTTTGCTTGCGGCGATTTTAGCGGCCATTATGAGTACGATTTCTTCGCAGCTTCTTGTTACGTCCAGTTCCTTAACAGAGGATTTATATAAAGTGGTATTCCGTCGTTCCGCTTCGGATAAAGAGTTGATTTTCGTCGGCCGTCTTTCCGTATTAATTGTAGCGTTAGTAGCGTCCGCGTTCGCGTACACGAAAAACGATACGATTTTAAACTTGGTCGGTTATGCGTGGGCAGGATTCGGTGCTTCGTTTGGTCCAGTCATTTTATTAAGCCTGTTCTGGCGCCGCATGACGAAATGGGGGGCGTTTGCCGGCATGGTCGCAGGAGCGATGACCGTGATTCTTTGGACACAATCGGAATATTTGAAAAACTTGCTGTATGAGATGATTCCAGGTTTTGCAGCAAGCTTGGCCGCGATTGTTGTCGTTAGCTTGTTGACAAAAGCGCCGGAAGAAAAAGTTGTCGAGCAGTTTGACAAATTTAAAGCCTCGTTATAATAAAGAAAACACCCGTGCAAGCTTATGATGCACGGGTGTTTGCGTGTTTTCATTTTGGCTTCGCTTATTTCCAATCCGGATATAAGTCGGTGCGGCGGTCGCGCCATGTCGTCACCGAACCTTTTTCCCGCACTTTATACAACAGCGACAAGTCGAGGTCGGCGGTGACAATCATGTCGTCGTTGATTTCCCCTTCGACTAAAATGCCGCGCGGTGGGAACGGAATATCGTTTGGTGTAATGACCGCGGCTTGGCCGAAGTTGGCGCGCATGAAGTCGACGGTTGGCAGCGAGCCGACCGTGCCTGTCGTGACGACATACACTTGGTTTTCGACGGCGCGCGCGTGGCAGCAATACCGTACGCGATGGAATCCATGACGGTCATCGGTGCATGATGGGCAGAAGATGACGTCTGCTCCTTTGGCGCGAACGATGCGAACGGCTTCCGGAAACTCAATGTCATAGCACGTCAACAGCGCGATCGTCCCTTTTTCTGTTTCGAACACATTGATGCTTTCTCCCGGAGTAATGCCCCATTCTTTTACTTCCGTCGGAGTAATATGCAGCTTTGCTTGTTGATGAATTTGTCCGTCTGGTGTAAGTGAACTACCCCCACTTAATTTCTAGCGAAAATTTGAAGTGGGGGCTTCCAAAGAAGTTTGACTGCTTCA
>NZ_QCWL01000001.1:519067-528514 GCF_003064505.1 Geobacillus sp. LYN3
AATATAGTTAAGGCGATTCATCTCCCACTTACTCCGCTTCGCTTCGTTGAAGTGGGAGTCTTCTCGCCTAATAAGATAAATTATTTGTTTTTTTTTATAATATTATCACGTTTGTTTTTTTGTATAAAGCAAAAGGAAAGCAGGAGATATTCCTCCTGCCTCATTATTGATGATAGCGGCGGTACGCGCCATGATTTGTTGGCCCGACATATTGGTTGAGCGGGAAAGAATGGCGAATTGCTTCCGTAATGAACTCCTTCGCCGTTGCGATCGCTTCTTTCACCGGCTTTCCTTTCGCAAGTTCTGCAGCGATCGCAGCGGAGAACGTGCAGCCTGCGCCGTGTGTATAAGTTGTTTCGATGCGATCGGATTCCAACAATTCGAACGTTTTTCCATCGTATAGGACGTCGATCGCTTTTTCATGAGGAATTTTGCGTCCGCCTTTTACGATTACATATTTTGCGCCAAACTCATGGATTCTTCCCGCCGCTTCCTTCATATCTTCCACCGTTTCAATGCGGCTTAGCCCGCTTAATTGTGCTGCTTCGAATAAGTTTGGTGTTACTACTGTCGCTTTTGGCACAAGCACTTCGCGATAGCATACTGTATTTTCCGGATGAAGCGGTTCGTCCGCTCCTTTACATACCATTACCGGGTCAATGACAACATTGGTCAATTGATGTTTTTCAATCGTTTTTGCGGCAAGTTCAATGATATCTGTTGTCGGAAGCATGCCGGTTTTCATCGCGTCAACTCCGACGCCAACAATAATGGTTTCGAGCTGCGCTTCGATAGTAGCGAGATCGATCGGAAACACTTGATGAAACCATTGTTTATGTGGATCCATCGCGACGATCGTCGTAATCGCGGTCATTCCGTATACGCCAAGTTCTTGAAACGTTTTTAAGTCCGCTTGAAGGCCAGCGCCGCCGCTGCTGTCAGAACCGGCGATGGTCAGTGCTTTAGGCATTGCCATGGTGCATTCCTCCCTCGTATGTATCATGATTCTTTAATAATAGCATAAAATCACTTCGATAAGATAGAAAAGTGGTTGTGGCAAAGGAATAAAAAACCGGCACTGCGCCAGGCGCGCAGTACCGGTATGATGGATTAATTTGCGGTTAGTTGTTTTCCTAACGCTTCTTCCACTGGGACATAGTTGTAGCCAAGGTCGCGGGCAACTGCTTCGTAAGTGATTTCGCCGTTTGCGACGTTGACGCCAAGTTTTAACGCCGGGTTGTCTGCGACGGCTTGATGAACACCTTTGTTAGCGATTTGCAGAGCGTATGGAATCGTTACATTCGTTAATGCGAGCGTGGATGTTCTTGGAACCGCTCCAGGCATGTTGGCAACCGCATAGTGAACGACACCGTGTTTGACGTATGTTGGGTTGTCGTGCGTCGTGACGTGGTCGCTTGTCTCGACGATACCGCCTTGGTCAATCGCGACATCGACAATGACGGAACCTGGTTTCATCGCTTTGACCATTTCTTCTGTAACAAGTTTTGGTGCTTTTGCTCCTGGGATTAAAACAGCGCCGATCACAAGATCCGACTCTGCGACCGCTTGAGCGATGTTCATTGGGTTGGACATTAATGTCGTAATTTGGTGGCCGAAAATGTCATCTAGCTCGCGAAGGCGGTCTGCGCTTAAATCGATGATCGTTACATCTGCGCCTAAACCGACTGCGACTTTTGCCGCATTCGTTCCGACAGTACCGCCGCCGATGATCGTCACTTTACCGCGGCTTACTCCTGGAACACCACCGAGAAGAATGCCTTTTCCGCCTTTTGGTTTTTCTAAAAATTGCGCGCCGATTTGCGCCGCCATGCGTCCTGCTACTTCGCTCATCGGCGTAAGAAGCGGAAGGGTGCGGCCGACTTGTACAGTTTCGTACGCGATCGCAATTACGCCTTTTTCTTTCAGTGCACGCGCCAATTCCGGTTCTGCAGCAAGATGCAAATACGTGAATAAAATTAGTCCTGGGCGGAAATAGTTATATTCGCTTGGCAGCGGCTCTTTTACTTTCATGATCATATCCGCTTTTGCCCATACGTCTTGTGCTTGATCGATAATTTGCGCTCCAGCGCTTGCATAATCTTCATTAGTGAAACCGCTTCCAATTCCTGCGTCTTTTTCCACTAACACCGTATGTCCAGCTTGAACGAATGACATAACGCCCGCTGGCGTGATCGCAACACGGTTTTCGTTATTTTTAATTTCTTTTGGTACCCCAATAATCATGAGTGAAATTCCTCCCTCGTATTTTGGCCTTAATTATAGTATAAATGGTTGTAATAATTTTTTCTTTGTTAAGAAGGAAAAAAGAAGCGCTATCATTTTGTGGATTTCCACAAATTAATGGAGCGCTTCATATTTGGCAAGTTTAATATCGATATATAGTTTTACTTTTTGATTGATATCATGTAAGTCAATTTCACCAATTTCGGCGATGCGTTTTAGTCGGTAAGCAAGGGTGTTTGGATGAATGTTTAACGCTTTCGCCGTTTCATTGACATTGCTGTCGTGGTCGAAAAAGATTTCAAATGTTTCGACTAAATCGCTATGGTGTTTTTGATCATACGATTGTAATTTGAGTAAAGCCGTGTTGGTAAACTCTCCTTGTCGTTTTTTCTCTAACAATAAATCAAAAAATTGATAAATGCCCAATTGTTGATATCCATAAATGGAGCTGATTTGCGCCGGAAACTTTTCTTTCATTTTCAGCACTGTTAAAGCTTCCTTGTAGCTTTTTTCGATGCATGTATACGTTTCGTATATACCGCCGAAGCCGCTTTGAATGCTGCTAATGTGAAATCGCTCCTTCATTTTTGTCGCGAATGATTGGATAAAGCAGTTAAACTCTTGCAGCGGTTGATTTACATTTTTCGGTGTTGCCAATAAAATGACATCACTCCGGTCTGTCGTATACAGAAGAAGTTGAATTTGTTGAGTTGTCTGTAACAGATAAGAAATTTGTTTTTCAATCTCTCTCGTAATTTCGTTGGCAAGCCGAAAAACGATGACAGAAAATAAAGGAGCGGTCGGGATTTGCATCATCTCGAAATTTTCTTTAATTTCTTCCTCTGTCGTCATATGTCCCGTCAACAGCTTCCAAAAAAATTCCTGAACCCGTTCTTCTTTTTTATTTTTGCGCATATACAGCTGCAATACTTTATTTTTCGCTGCTTTTGCTGCTTTTTTTAACAGCTCCATATCCTCTTTCGATAACGTGCGGTCTGTTTCCAATGCCCAAATAAATCCGATTACTTCGTCGTTTTTCCAAATCGAGACGGCGACACGACTGCCGAGACCGACTTCGGAAATGGCCGCGACACGGACAGGCTCACGACTGCTTAATAACGCCGGGATCGCTCCTTGCTTCCATAAACTATTAATCACTTTTTCCGGAACGCGCCGGCTGATAATCGTCGCAGTCCGAGCCGGGTCGGTATAGTCGTCGTGGGCGCTATAGGCAATGAGCCGATGATTAGCATCTTCAATCGTAATCGGGCATTGCAACAGATCGCTAATGCGATCGGCAAATTCCTCGAGGCTGTCAAAATTGCCGCGGAAAGGGTCATCGTGATGAGTCATATCGTTTCCCTCGTTTCGTCATGTGAAATTTGTGGAAAGACACAAACAAAAAATAGTTTGTTTTTATTTTAGCACAAAACTGCTTTTTGAGAGGATGAGCGATGGCATGCAGGGACTGCAAAAAAATGTAATGATTTGCAAAGGAACAGACGGTAACGGCAGACGGCATAAAAACTCATGACATCGGGGGAAAAGCGGCTATCCGAAGTTAAGGACGAAATTTGCCGTCATAGCCGAAATGTGAATTTCCAATGAACTTATATCGTTCCTCTTTGACAAATGCGGCATTTCCATTTACTCTTAAGAATAATGGGATTGTGACTGCGAATGCATGCAAGGCCTAAGACGAACACATTGAGGCGTTTTAGGTCTTTTTTGTTCGGTAACAGTTTGAAAAAAGAAGAAAGGATGGACAACATGTTTAAAAAATGGTTCGGCAAAAAAACAAAACCAACTTATGAAGATGTTGTTGCGCCGTTGACAGGGGCAATCAAGCCGCTAGAAGAAGTTCCCGATCCCGTTTTTTCGCAAAAAATGATGGGAGACGGCATTGCGATTGAGCCGACGGACGGAGAAGTTGTTGCGCCTGTCAATGGGGAAGTCGTGCAAGTATTCCCGACAAAACATGCTGTAGGCTTACGTTCAGATGCAGGGATAGAGCTGCTCATTCATGTTGGCTTGGAAACAGTTTCGATGAATGGCGAAGGATTTACGGCGCACGTAGCAGCCGGAGACCGTGTCAAAGCCGGACAACGTTTATTAACGTTCGATTTAGATCTTATCAAACAAAAAGCGAAAAGCACGATCACGCCAATTATTGTAACAAACGGCGATGTCGTGGCAAGCTTGCAAAAAACGCCAGAAGCACAAGCAACAAAAGGAGAAACGGTTATTTTCCATATTGAAACGAATAATGCGTAACCACTATTGAATTGAATTTGCGATTGCGGCATGTTCCGGGTTTGCCGCAATGTTATTACTTGGATTTCATCTGCCACAAACGAACACCTTATTTTTGACATCCAAAAATGGAGGTTGTGACGCCGCACCTGCCATAGGTGGCGGCGTTATTTTTTGCTAAAATAAGGGAAAACGATATCAAATGGGGGATCGGGATGAAATGGCAAACGACGCAACAATTAAAGCAATTGCTTTGTCGTTTAGTCGAATATCCAAGCATCAGCGGAACGGAAGCAGAGGTGTTGCTTGCGCAGTACATAGCGGAACAGTTGCTTACACTTGATTATTTCCAAAGAAATAATGAGTTTGTGCAATTGCATCCGACAGGAGACGGCCGTTATTTTGTTACCGCGCTGGTGAAAAAAGCGGAGCAAGTGCGCGATACCGTCATTCTCATCAGCCATTTTGATGTGGTCGATGTGCAAGATTACGGGGCATGGAAGGACGCCGCGTTTTCTCCCGAAAAGCTGACGGAGCGGTTTTACGAACAGAAACAACAGCTTCCTTCTGATGTGCAAGCTGATATGGAAGAAGGGGAATGGTTATTTGGCCGCGGCGTGATGGATATGAAGTGCGGTCTTGCTCTTCATATGTCGCTGATCGAGCAAGCATGCCAAGGAAAGTTTGAAGGAAATTTACTGCTGCTTACGGTACCGGATGAGGAAGTGAGCTCGGTAGGAATGCGTGCGGCCGTGCCGATCCTTGTCGAAATGGCAGAAAAATACGGATTAACCTATCGGCTTGTGCTTAATTCCGAACCGATGTTTACTCGCTATCCAGGGGACAAAGCGAATTACATTTACACCGGCTCGATTGGAAAAGTGCTGCCGGGCTTTTATTGTTACGGAAAAGAAACGCATGTCGGAGAACCGTTCGCAGGGCTAAATGCCAATTTCATGGTGGCGCAAATCGCTAATGAATTAGAATTTAACACTGATTTTTGCGAAGTGTTTAGTGGGGAAGTCAGTCCGCCGCCGACAAACTTATTGCAGACCGATTTAAAAGAAGAATATTCTGTGCAAATACCGCATCGCGCGGTAACGTTATTTAATTTATTTTTGCAGAAAAGGTCGCTCGACGACGTGACGAACTCGTTAATCGCGATCGCAAAGCGGGCGGCAAAACGCATCGAAGAGCGTTATAACGTTGAGGCGTCCCGTTTTGCGAAACTCGAAAAATGGGCGCCGAAACCGCTGTCTGTCAACGTATTCACTTTTTCAGAGTTAAGAAAGAAAGCAGTGGAGATGGTTGGATTAGAAAGAATCGAACAGCTTGAAGCAAGCGTTTTATCAACGGAAGCAGCGAAAGACGAGCGGGAGAAAACGATCAAACTAGTCGACCGGCTTGCTATACTTTGTAAAGATTTCGCGCCGATGATCGTTCTTTTTTATGCTCCTCCTTATTATCCGGCTGTCAACGCCAGCAGCGATCCGCTCGTTCAGCGTCTTGTTGCGAAGCTGCAAAAATACGCGCAAGAAAAGCATGGTATTTCTCTTGTGCAGCAACATTACTTCGGCGGAATTTCCGACTTAAGCTATGTCGGCTTGCAGCAATCTTCATCTTCTTTACGAGCTCTTACCGATAATATGCCGATATGGAATCGCGGCTATCATTTGCCGTTTGATGCGCTGGCAAAATTTCAAGTTCCGGTGCTCAATGTCGGTCCGGTCGGACGCGGCGCCCATCAATGGACCGAGCGCCTCAACGTTCGTTTTGCGTTTGAAACAGTGAAGGAGTGGCTGGAATATACGATTAAAGAAGTATTTGCAAGATAATTTGGTATAACTAGAGGATAAGTCAATGGCTTATCCTCTTTTTATATCTTTACTTAAGATTATATCGTATATTAAGATATATTTAAGGGAGGAGGGATAATAAAGATGCAGATTGATGACATGATTGAAGCGATTAACGAGCAATGGACCGATATTTATTACTCACTGCACTATGTAAACAAGGACAATCTTACACATCAAGCCATTCGTTTGTTGCAGTATATTGAAAAAAATGGAGAGGCGACAATTGGAGATTTAGCAAAGCATTTGGCAGTATCTCATAACACGGCCTCCGAACATACAAAGCGGTTGATAAAAAAAGGCCTGGTTAGTAAAAAAAGAGGCAGCCTTGATGAGAGGAAAGTATTTGTTGTGTTAACGGAGAAAGGAAGACATATCTTATATCGGCATACCCGATTAGACAAAGACAAACTAAAAGAAGTTTTCAAACAAATGGATGAATCTGATGTAGAACTCATACAAAAAGCGTTTACCATTCTTAGTGAGGGAGCGAAAAAATGTTTGCGCTAGTCAAGATAGTTGTTTCCGCTATTGTGATCGGCTTTGTAACAGAAGTGGCCCGGAGATATCCAGCCATTGGAGGAATCATTGCGGCATTACCGCTAGTCAGCTTGCTAAATTTATTTTGGTTATATTTTCAAGGAGAAGAGGCAAAAATTTTAAGTAAGTTTGTGTATGGGGTGTTATGGGGATTCCCGGCAACCGCCTTTTTATTGCTGATTACTGCTTTATGTTTAAGAGCTTCTTTTCCATTCATTTTATCAATCGGACTAGGAATAGCTGGTTGGGGAATATTTCTTATGATGCAAAACATTCTATTTAAAAATATCTTTTATTGAATCATCCAGCAAAACCCCCTATAATGATGTAAAAGGTGTCTTTACACTTGTAAAAATAGGAGGATTTACATGATTCAACAAACGATTTCGCAGCGAAAGCTGTTAGGAGTTGCCGGGCTTGGCTGGATGTTTGACGCGATGGATGTTGGCATGCTGTCGTTTATTATCGCGGCGTTGCAAAAAGATTGGAACTTAAGTGTCGAACAAATGGGATGGATCGGCAGCATCAACTCCATCGGTATGGCAGTTGGCGCGCTGTTATTCGGATTGTTGGCCGACCGTATCGGCAGAAAAAACGTGTTTATTATTACACTATTATTATTCTCGATCGGAAGCGGACTATCTGCCTTAACGACGACATTGACGGCGTTTTTAGTTTTACGGTTTCTCATAGGCATGGGGTTGGGCGGAGAACTGCCGGTTGCTTCGACGCTTGTATCGGAAAGCGTGCCGGCGCAAGAACGTGGAAAAGCTGTTGTGCTGCTGGAAAGCTTTTGGGCAGTCGGCTGGTTGTTATCCGCGTTAATTTCATATTTTGTCATTCCAACATACGGTTGGCAAACAGCGCTATTGCTTGCGGCGATTCCGGCGTTATACGCCCTATATTTACGATGGGGATTGCCTGATTCGCCAAGGTTTACAAGTGCGCGCAAAGAAGAAACCGTATGGGACAACATCGTCAAGGTTTGGTCGTCTTCTTACCGGAAAGAAACGTTCATGCTTTGGGTGCTTTGGTTTTGCGTCGTATTTTCTTACTACGGTATGTTTTTATGGCTGCCAAGCGTAATGGTCATGAAAGGGTTTAGCTTAATTAAAAGCTTCGAGTATGTCTTGATTATGACGCTGGCGCAATTGCCTGGCTATTTTAGCGCCGCATGGCTTATTGAACGAGCGGGTCGGAAATTTGTGCTCATCACGTATTTGATTGGTACGGCCGTTAGTGCCTATTTCTTTGGCAACGCGGATTCGCTTGCACTGCTCATGACCTTTGGCATTTTACTATCGTTTTTTAACCTTGGCGCATGGGGAGCGTTATACGCCTATACTCCAGAGCTTTACCCGACTTCGATTCGCGGCACGGGAGCTGGGATGGCGGCGTCATTTGGACGCATCGGCGGCATTTTAGGACCGCTTTTCGTTGGCTATCTTGTCAATAGACATATTACGATTACAACGATTTTTCTGATTTTCTGTATTTCTATTTTCATTGGCGTTATTGCGGTATGGGTGTTAGGAAAAGAAACGAAGCAACAGGAATTGGCATAGCGGTTGACAAAAAGGGGGAGGAGCTTATACCTTAAAGGTAATTGCTCCTTCTTTTTTGTGGGGAGAAAAAGAGAGGCGGTGAGCGGACTTTGCGTCCCTTTGTATCGGTTGTCGTTCCCACCTATAATCGTCTGTATCCGCTTGCGGAATTATTAGAATCATTAAACAGACAGACATATCGTTATTTTGAAGTGATCGTTGTAAATGATGGTGGCGAGCGTGTTGATGATATTGTCGCGTTATATCCAGAGTTGCGCGTCCATCTCATCCATTGCCGCGACAATGTCGGACATGTCGAGGCGAGAAATATCGGCGTTAAAGCGGCAAAAGGGGAACTCATTATGCTTTGCGATGATGACGATATATTGCTTCCTTGTCATATAGAGCAAATGGTTGCGGAAATTGCCGATGTGGACTTCGTTTATTCAGATGTAGAAATTTTCCATTATCGAATCGAAAACGGGCAGCGTATCCCGACAGACCGCTTCTTATTCGCTTATGAATATGACCGGGAAGCGATGCGGAGATTTTCTACATACGTTCCATCCGGGAGTTTATACCGAAAATCGATTCATGATCACCTCGGTTATTTTGATCCGAATGTTCACCATTATTGGGATTGGGACTTTTTTTTACGCGTATCCGAGGCGTTTCGCATCAAGCGTGTCGCGGTCGCGAGCGTATTGTACGCTTTTTCCAATGATGGAGACAACTTGTCGCGACAGATGAGCGACAAACGACAAATGTACTTAAATCGGTTAAGCGAAAAGCATGGGCTTGGAAATTTGCCGATGAAAAACTTTTGGTTGCTGCTTGATGAGCCGGAAGTGAAAAAACGAAGAGCAAAAAGCAAGATTGTTTGGGATGGAACGCCGATAATATCAAGACTGTGTCGTTTAAAACATGTTTAAAAAATGGTCAGCTCTGAGGAGTAAAAATTCTTCGAGATAAATTGAACTTCTAGCCCCCAAATTTTGATAAATATGCGA
>NZ_QCWL01000001.1:528614-563235 GCF_003064505.1 Geobacillus sp. LYN3
ACCAACTGTGGATAATTTGAAAATCCCTATTTTGACGAAAAACTTTGAAATATACTCTTCATAGCTGAAAAATGGTGTTGGCCATTGACGAGCGTTTTTTGATTTTGCTATTATAATTAGCAAAATACGAATATGGTGTAACGATGATGGATCAATAGTAGTTAACCCTCTCTTCCATAGCGAGCCGGGGACGGTGGAAGCCTGGTGAAGATGGTTAATGAAACGGCAGTCCGGAGTTGATTTTTTAAAAAGTGGATGCGAGTGTCGCATCAACTAGGGTGGAACCGCGGGAGTCACGCTCTCGTCCCTAGGCGTAAGGCCTAGTGGCGAGAGCGTTTTTGTATGTCTAAAGAAAACAGTAAAGGAGGAAACAGTTATGTCAGTGACAATGGAGCAAATCGTTGCTCACGCAAAACATCGCGGCTTTGTATTTCCAGGCTCCGAAATTTACGGCGGCTTAGCAAACACGTGGGATTACGGCCCGTTGGGAACGGAATTAAAAAACAACATTAAGCGGGCGTGGTGGAAAAAGTTCGTTCAAGAATCACCTTATAACGTCGGTTTGGATGCGGCGATTTTAATGAATCCAAAGACGTGGGAAGCATCCGGTCATTTAGGCAACTTCAATGACCCAATGATTGATTGTAAACAATGTAAAGCGCGTCACCGTGCGGATAAGCTGATCGAAAACGCATTAGAAGAAAAAGGAATCGAAATGGTTGTCGACGGTCTTCCGTTTGAAAAAATGGAAGAGCTCATTAAAGAACATAACATCGTTTGCCCGGAATGCGGCAGCCATGATTTTACGAACATTCGCCAATTTAATTTAATGTTTAAAACATATCAAGGAGTAACGGAATCAAGTGCAAACGAAATTTATCTCCGCCCGGAAACGGCGCAAGGCATTTTCGTGAACTTTAAAAACGTCCAGCGTACGATGCGAAAAAAACTGCCGTTTGGCATCGCGCAAATCGGCAAAAGCTTCCGCAATGAAATTACGCCAGGAAACTTTACGTTCCGTACCCGCGAATTCGAGCAAATGGAGTTAGAATTTTTCTGTAAACCTGGTGAGGAGCTAGAATGGTTTGATTATTGGAAACAGTTTTGCAAGCAATGGCTGTTGTCATTAGGCATGAAGCCGGAAAACATCCGTCTTCGCGACCATTCGAAAGAAGAATTGTCGCACTACAGCAATGCGACAACCGATATTGAATACAAATTCCCGTTCGGCTGGGGCGAGCTATGGGGAATTGCGTCGCGTACGGATTATGATTTGAAACAGCATATGGAATATTCTGGTGAAGATTTTCGATATATTGACCAAGAAACGAACGAACGTTATATTCCTTACTGCATTGAGCCATCTCTTGGTGCGGACCGCGTGACGCTTGCATTCATGATTGACGCTTATGATGAAGAGGAGCTGGAAGATGGCACGACGCGGACAGTGATGCGTTTGCATCCGGCGCTTGCGCCTTATAAAGCGGCAGTATTTCCATTATCGAAAAAATTGGCGGAAGGAGCGCGCAACATTTTTGCCGACTTATCGAAGCACTTTATGGTGGATTACGATGAGTCTGGTTCGATCGGCAAACGTTATCGCCGTCAAGATGAAATTGGTACACCGTTCTGTATTACGTACGATTTCGATTCCGAACAAGACGGCATGGTGACGGTGCGCGACCGCGACACAATGGAGCAAGTGCGAATCTCGATTTCAGAGTTAAAAAGCTTTTTAGAAGAAAAAATTCAATTTTAATTTGGAAGGAGAGCGCCTTTATGGATAAGGCGCTCTCAGCTTATCGACAAGCTGGAGACGGTTGGCAAGTGCTTCAACATCATCGGTTTTATCTGCGCCGAATTCACCGATCGTGCTAGCTTGCAGCGATTTGGTGCTGTTCATTTGCCTGTTTCGGTTCATTGCTGAATGGTTTTATATTGAAGTCGGCTGTGGTACATTAATGGTGAACAAACGAGAAGGAGTTATGCGTATGGCGATTTTAAAAAATGACTGGGCTCCATTGCTCGAAGAAGAGTTTCACAAGCCGTATTACATCAAACTGCGCGAATTTTTGAAAGAGGAATACCGTACGAGAACGATTTACCCTGATATGTATGATATTTTTAATGCACTTCATTATACGCCGTATGCGCAAGTGAAAGTGGTCATTCTAGGGCAAGACCCGTATCACGGACCAGGACAGGCGCATGGATTGAGTTTTTCCGTCAAACCGGGAGTTCCGATACCACCGTCGCTAGCCAATATTTTTAAAGAGCTTCATGACGATTTAGGGTGTTACATACCGAATAACGGTTATTTAGTAAAGTGGGCAAAGCAAGGAGTATTATTGCTAAACACTGTATTAACAGTAAGGCGCGGGGAAGCGAATTCACATAAAGGAAAAGGATGGGAATTTTTTACGGACCGTGTGATAGAGCTTGTTAATGAAAAAGAAGATCCCGTTGTCTTTCTTTTATGGGGACGGCATGCGCAAGCGAAAAAAGAACTGATTACCAATCCGCGCCATCATATTATTGAAGCGCCTCACCCAAGCCCATTTTCCGCAGCGCGGGGCTTTTTTGGGCATCGTCCTTTTTCGCGAACAAATGCCTTTTTGCAAAAAGTGGGGCGCGAACCGATTGATTGGCAGATTGAAAATATTTAATCTGTCGATGTCAGCAAATCCGCATCTTTAAGCGATTCCGATATTGGAAAGAGGAGAAACGGACAGGAAAAGAATCATTATGTGTTGGAGTTCAGCGTGATTTTATGTTGATAGGAGTGAAAGGAGTTGCATATACCGATCACCACCATTTTAACGAAAATGGAGGAACAGCTGCGGCAGGCGAAGACGACTGCCAGCCCGCAGCATTTGCGCGAGCATATCGCCATTGTCCGTGCTCTTTGCGATTTGGTGTTAGAAGAAGAAACAAAAGAAATGACCGTTTCTCCTTCCGTGGAGGTGTCGCCGCTTTCCATCTCACAAGGGAAAAGTGAGCGGATCGAAATCGGAGATGACGCAAACGGACCATCGTTATTCGATTTTTAAGTTAAGATTTTCTTTTCTCATAATCGGTAGACAAAAGGGAATAATGGTCAATAAGCGGAGGTGACCATATGCCAGATCGTTTTGATTTTTTCCCTTTTGTCGATACCGATGCAAATGAAGTAAAATTGACCCATGATCGTTACGAAGTATACGTAAACGGCGATTTTGTCGGATATAAAACATTGTTTAGCCCAAAAGAGGAAATCATTGATATTGAAGAGTTTTTGCATCATCAAGGATTTTCGAATGTGACGGCAAAAGTGGATGGAGATCACTATGAAATTCATGCCGATCGCGATTCGGCGGAAAAAGTAAAACAAGTATTAGAGATGTATTTGCAGCAGCGATAATGCGGCCCTTCCTGAGCAGAAGGGTTTTTCTTTTGTGTGGAAATACGTTATCATAGTGATGGAAAATTGTTCATGAGGGGACGGAGATCAATGAAAATGTTTGTGCTCCTTGGAGCGATCAATGCATTTTTAGCGGTTGCGCTCGGGGCGTTCGGAGCGCATGGGTTAGAAGGAAAAATTCCGGACCGTTACTTAGAAATATGGAAAACGGGCGTGCAATATCAAATGTTCCACGCACTCGGCTTGTTTGTCGTTGGTCTATTGCTTGGCAAGTTTCCGAATATCAGCCTATTGACAACAGCTGGCTGGATTATGTTTATTGGCATTGTCCTTTTTTCCGGAAGCTTATATGTGTTAAGCGTGACGCAAATCAAACCGCTTGGGATGATCACTCCATTTGGTGGCGTTGCTTTTTTAATCGCGTGGGTGCTGATCGGTTATGCAGCAATGAAAATAAGTTGAAAGGAGCGGTTCCATGAAGCGCTCCTTATTTTTTGGAATATAAACAGTTCTTTGCGGGTGGCAAATGACCGAAAGTTTTTCTGACGTTCGTTTACAGGGATATGCCAAAAACAAAGAGCAATCCGAAGACCCAGTGATGCCAGGCCGCCCATTTCATGCCGATAATTTCATCCATCCGTTCGGCCCCATGGCGGAAACACCAGCGAAGCCGAATGGCTGGCGGTAGAGCGAGCAAGGCCGCTCCCGCTGTCCATGGAACGATATGAAAAGCGATCAAACTAATCATGGACAAGTAGGCGAGAGTGAGTATAACGGAAAGAAGATGTACAGCGCCCGCGCGTCCAAGAACGATCGCCAAGGTACGACGAAATATCGCCGCAAACATGTCGGCGCGGCGTGGGATGGCATAAAAAAATAAGGTTGCCGCTAGCAACCTTATTTTTTGCGGTTATCGCGGGGAATAGCTGCTCAATTGCGCTGTCGCCCCAGCAAACGGATATTCGTAGGCAATTTCCCCGTCAAACGTAATATAATCAACGTAAATCATCGGCAGCAAGTAGCGTGTTCCTGTTTGCGGATCACTTAAAATTACATGATCGCGCCCTGCTGCTTCGATGGCGCCGCGGAATATTTTTGCGTTCCATTCCCGGTTGTTTTCAAACGTCATATATACGGTAACGAGTTTTCCTTTATTGAGGCGCAAAATGTTTTCAATGTAAGACTGTTCGATTGGCAGCATGCCAGGGATAGACGGCTGGCTTGCCATTGTCGGTGTTTGGGCCGCGAAAGAAGGCGCCTGCAAACCAAATTCAGAAGTTGGCGCCATCATTGGCTGTTGGTACGCTGTCATTAGTTGTTGGTAGTATGGATAAGCCATTGGGTAGTAGGTTTGTGGGTACATATATCCATATGGATACTGCTGATAAGGTTGATAAAATTGATAAGGTTGATACGGTTGTTGACGCTCATCTTCTAGCGGGTTATACGCATTTTCATATGAATGATTGGACATAGGGGAAACCTCCTCCATGAAAATTTAATAATATACTCTTGGGCAATCACTCGGTGATGGCGCAAAAAAGCAATGCGACTTATAACGGCCGACATTCCGTTGACCAAACCACTGCGGTGGACAATCTGCGCCCGCTGGAGGTTTAAAAAACCAAAGCGCATAGGTGGCCGGATGGTACCGCCAGCCGCGAAGCACTTGACGGGCTAATTGAATGTCGATGTCTCTTGCTCTTTGGTAGAAATAGCCCTTTTGAACTGCTTCAAAGCCGCCCGGGCTTTGAAACACCATTTGACGGATGGTGCGTATCCCTCGAAAGTCAAGGCAATCGGCAATGCAGCGGTTCACTCCGACGTTTCCTACCATTAACATGCCAAGTCTTCCGTCACCTTCTGCTTCTGCTCGCATCAGTCTTGCCAGCAGTCTTACGTCTTCCTCTGTATGTGCCACAACAGCCATGTCGTCACCTCAATTGTCTTTTTTCTCGACAATAATAGGCTATTGCGGAAGCGAGAAATGGTGACAAATTTATAAACGAATTTCTGATTTTATATTTATGGGGAAGAAAAACGGTATATGACAGAAAAAACGGAGATTGTCCAAAAAAATCGGGGATGCTTGATGCATCCCCGTCGAGGTTACACGTGTAAAAATACCGGTACTTTTTCTACTGTTAAACGATTTCCAACAAAGAACGATCCAAATTCCCCGTAGCGGGCACTGACCTCGTCAAAACGCATCTCATAAACAAGCTTTTTAAATTGCAATGCGTCATCAGAGAATAATGTAACGCCCCATTCAAAGTCATCTAAACCGACGGAGCCAGTGATAATTTGCGTCACTTTGCCGGCATATTTTCGACCTGTCAGACCATGGGCGCGCATTAAATTGCGGCGTTCTTCCATGGAAAGCATATACCAGTTGTCATTGCCTTGACGACGCTTGTCCATAGGATAGAAGCAAACATGTTTCGTTTTCGGCAAAATTGGATAGAGGCGGCGGCGTACTTCCGGAATTTGATAAGGATCCTCGTCGCCGGAGGCTAAGTAGTTGCTTAGCTCGACAACAGAAACATATGAATAGGCCGGCACCAAAAATTCGGCTAGTTTTGTTTTGTTTAGCACCGTTTCGATTTCATTTAATTCTTCGATCGTTGGACGTAAAATCATAAACATAATATCTGCCTTTTGACCAACGATGGTATAAATCGCGTGGCTGCCTTCTTGTTTATCTTCTGTTTCTTGCCATTTTTCGACTAAAGATAAAAACTCACGAATCGCTGCTTCACGCTCATCACTCGTTAACGTTTTCCAAGCGCTCCAATCGATCGAGCGGAAATCATGAAGACAATACCAACCATCGAGTGTTTGTGCAGCTTCACTCATTATATTCACTCCTTATATGTAATTTACAGTTCTACTATACCATAGTTTAGCCAAAAAACACGCGAATGTCGCATGTGGAAGTCAGTAAACTGAATTATTTTAATAAATCGACTATTCATTGCAAGTGCTTAAATTGGTTGCGTTTCTACATAATAAGAGTATCCTAGTATATGGGGATTTTTTATATTGAGGAGGATTATTCGTGAGTAGCGATTTATTTTCTGCCTTAAAAGAAAAAGTAGTAGGAAAACAACGGAAAATTGTGTTTCCAGAAGGTCTTGACGAGCGTATTTTAACTGCGGTAAGCCGTCTGGCCAATGAACAAGTTGTCATACCGATTGTGATCGGCAACGAGGAAGCGGTAAAACAAAAAGCAAATGAGCTTGGATTGACCCTTCCGAATGTCGAAATCATCGACCCGCATCAATACGAGGAAATGGATGAGCTTGTCAAAGCATTTGTCGAACGCCGCAACGGAAAAGTGACAGAAGAAGTGGCGCGGGAAATGCTTCTCGATGAAAATTACTTTGGCACCATGCTTGTGTACATGGATAAAGCGCATGGGCTTGTAAGCGGTGCGGCACATTCGACTGCCGATACAGTAAGACCTGCATTGCAAATTATTAAAACGAAACCAGGCATCCGCAAAACGTCAGGCGTATTTATTATGGTGCGCGGTGACGAGAAGTACGTGTTTGCCGATTGCGCGATTAACATTGCGCCAGACAGCCAAGATTTAGCGGAAATTGCTGTAGAGAGCGCCAACACTGCAAAAATGTTCGATATCGAACCACGTGTGGCGATGTTAAGCTTTTCGACAAAAGGATCGGCGAAATCACCGGAAACGGAAAAAGTCGTCGAAGCGGTGCGGCTTGCGAAAGAAATGGCGCCAGACTTAGTGTTAGACGGCGAGTTTCAATTCGACGCAGCGTTCGTTCCATCTGTCGCGAAAAAGAAAGCGCCGGATTCGGTCATTCAAGGAGATGCGAATGTATTTATCTTCCCAAGCTTAGAAGCGGGAAATATCGGTTATAAAATCGCTCAGCGTCTCGGTAATTTTGAAGCAGTCGGTCCGATTTTGCAAGGGCTGAATAAGCCTGTTAACGACCTGTCTCGCGGCTGCAATGCGGAAGATGTATACAAGCTTACGCTCATTACCGCGGCGCAATCGCTATAATCGAAAAAAGGGTGACAAGCGGTCACCCTTTTTTCATATTGTGATATAATTTTTGGCAGATTACTTCGTTAAGGAGAAAAGCAATGGTTCACGAATTGTTGCAACAGGCGAAATGGCGCATTATTGATCAGTCGAATTTCGGCCCGATGTTTGATGCGAAACAATCGTTTGCGATCGATGATACACTTTGCACATCGGTAGGAACGGGACAGTCTGATACGGTCGTTCGTACATGGGTTCATTACAATACGGTAGTATTGGGGATTCAAGATGCGAAGCTCCCCTATTTGCATGATGCGGTGTCTTTTTTAAAGGCGCAAAAGTACAATGTCATTGTCCGTAATTCTGGGGGGCTTGCCGTCGTGCTGGATGAAGGGGTGCTCAATATATCCCTCATTTTTCCGGAAACGACGAAAGCAATTGATATCAACCAAGGATATGAAGCGATGTGGCAGCTTATACAGGCGATGTTTTCGGCTTACAATAAAACGATTGAAGCAAGGGAAATCGTTGGTTCGTATTGTCCGGGAAGCTATGATTTAAGCATTGCTGGAAAAAAATTTGCCGGTATTTCTCAGCGGCGTGTGCGCGGTGGAGTCGCGGTGCAAATTTATTTATGCATAAATGGAAGCGGATCAGCGCGGGCGGAGTTAATCCGGCAGTTTTATGAGCTTGGACTAAAAGGAGAAACGACGAAGTTCGTATACCCGACGATTGTTCCAAGCACGATGGCATCGCTTTCCGAATTGTTAAACGAGGATTTGACGATACCGTCGGTCATGCTTTTGTTGCTTCGCACGCTGCAATCGTTTGGCGGCGAGCTTTATTCGTCTGCACTGACTGGGGAGGAGCTGTCGCTATACGAATATTATTGGGATCGGATCGTCAAGCGGAATGAGAAAGCGTTGATGACACAATAATGGCTGCCTCGATGGAACCGGGCAGCCATTATTTATTCTGCGATTTTTTCCAGATTTCCGTTTTGGTCCATTCGGAATTTGAGCGTTTGCCGCTCTTCTTCCTCTTGCAAGACAAGTTTGCGGGCTCTATTAATAATTCTTACTAATGTTTCATAATCTTCTTGAATCGTGGAAGAGTTTTCTTCTAATTTGGCAATTTTCTTTTCTAATTCTTCATTTTTTGCGCGCATTTCTTCATTTTCTTTTCGTAAACGCTCGTTTTCTTTTGCTAATGCTTCGTGGTTGCGGTGAGTTGTTTTTAATGTTTGTAAAAAGGCAATCACGTGATCGATCGTCATCGATGCTGTTTCATTGGAAGGAGATACAACAGCTGGTAATTGGGCGAGTTCTCCTATTTCCTCCAAAGAAGGAACTGGTGGATTGTACAACAATTTTTTCTTCCCGCCTTGCTGTTTTCCTAAAAGGCGCTGCCGTTCTTTTCGCTGCCGTTTGGCGAGCTGCAATGCTTGCTCATAGCGACGACGGACAACCGCGTTCCAGCGGAATCCGCAGGCGGCTGATGTTCGGTTTAGTTTGTCTCCAACTTCTTCAAACGCGTTAAGCTGTGTACTTCCTTCCCGCACATGCCGCAACACCGTTTCCGCTAATAGCAAATCATCTTCTTCTGTCCATGCATCTTGACGTTGTTTCATTATTCTCAACTCCCCTTTTTTCTTGTTTGCTAGTAGAAGCATGGACAAAAATAGTAAATTTTATACTATTTTTAGTTTCCGTGAATAAAAATTTGCAAGAGTTGCTGTCTATGCGAAAAAGGAACTTGCTAACTTTCGTTATACAAACATAAGGAAGTAAATGGAATCAAGACTTCAAGCAAATAAACTTGCATTGGTGAAAAAGAAGCGTTAGAATACACGTTAGTTTAATCTACACGGCAAGCGAAGAGAAAGGGTGACAAGAGATGGCGAATGAATTTCGCGTCTGTGACGATTGTAAAGCGCCAAATTTAAAAACGTTGATTCCCCGTTTGAAAAAGCTGGATCCAAACGCGACGATTAAAATTGGCTGCCAGTCGTATTGCGGTCCCGGCCGCAAAAAAACGTTTGCCTTTGTCAATAACCGTCCAGTCTCCGCGCTGACAGAAGATGAGCTTATTGAAAAAATTGCCGAAAGATTAAAGAAAAGCTAAAATCGCCTTCATTTTTTAAGAAGAAGGTGATTTTTTGTTTCTATTTTTAGGAAATACTGATAGGTGAAGGAGGAAAAATCAAGTATTTTTTTATCATTTGAAACGGCTTATAATAGATTCATGTTAGAAATGAAAGAGGGGATAACATGGTATATCCCGGCGGGCAACTGAGTGAGGAAAAAGTATTTAAAGATCCAGTTCATCGATATATACACGTTCGCGACAAAGTCATTTGGGATTTAATCGGAACGAAGGAATTTCAGCGATTGCGCCGCATTAAACAGCTCGGTACGACGTATTTGACGTTCCACGGCGCCGAGCATAGCCGCTTTAACCATTCGCTTGGAGTCTATGAAATTATTCGCCGCATTGTTGATGATGTGTTCGTCGGCCGCGAACATTGGGATCATAGCGAACGGCTCCTATGTTTATGTGCGGCCCTGCTGCACGATTTAGGCCACGGTCCGTTTTCCCATTCATTTGAAAAAGTATTTCATCTTGATCATGAAGATTTTACCCAGGCGATTATTTTAGGGGATACGGAAGTAAATGAAGTGCTTCGGCGCGTAGGAGAGGATTTTCCAAAAAAAGTGGCCGAAGTCATTGCGAAAACATACCCGAATAAACTGGTTGTCAGCTTAATTTCGGGTCAAATTGACGCCGACCGAATGGATTATTTGTTAAGAGATGCGTATTATACCGGCGTCAGTTATGGCAATTTTGATATGGAACGGATTTTGCGCGTCATGCGTCCGCGCGAAGATCAAGTGGTCATTAAGCGAAGCGGCATGCATGCGGTGGAAGACTATATTATGAGCCGCTATCAAATGTATTGGCAAGTATATTTTCATCCAGTGACGCGCAGTGCCGAAGTCATTTTAACGAAAATTTTGCATCGGGCGAAAAAGTTGCATGAAGAAGGATACAATTTTCAAACGAAACCGGTTCATTTTTATTCTCTCTTTACTGGAAAGGTAGATTTACAAGATTATTTAAAGCTTGATGAAGCGGTCATATTATTTTATTTCCAGCAATGGCAAGACGAGCGTGACGCGATTTTAAGCGACCTATGTCGTCGTTTTGTAAATCGTCATTTATTCAAATATGTCGAATTTAATCCAACAAATGAACAGATGACAAAGCTGATCGAACTGACAAACTTATTTAAAAAAGCGGGCATTGATCCGGAATATTACTTAGTTGTCGATTCTTCTTCCGATTTGCCGTACGATTTTTATCGTCCGGGCGAAGAAGGGGAGCGGCTGCCGATTTATTTGTTAATGCCGAACGGAGAGCTCCGCGAACTGTCACGGGAATCGGTGCTTGTCGATGCGATTTCCGGAAAGCGGAGAACCGACCATAAGCTATATTTTCCAGCTGATTTCATTTATGATTTTTCAACGAAGCGGACAACCAAGAAAAAAATTATCGAAATTTTAGAGGGTTAGGAGATGACGGGGAGTGTTCACAGAGCATGCAAAAGTGATGAAGGCGTTGGCGGCAGCTGGGGAAATTGTTGGTCGCAAAAAGCTACAAAAAATGATTTATATCGCGAAAAAATTACAGTTTCCATTTTACGAGAAGTTTGACTTTCACTTCTATGGACCGTATTCCGAAGAATTAACATGCCGCGTTGAGGAGCTTTGCGATTTAGGATTTTTGCATGAAGTAAAAGAGAAAAAGGGCGGTTATTTCCAATATCGCTACACGTTGACGGAAGCAGGAAAGCAGTTTTTAAACCACTACGAGTTGGACATGCCTCATTTACAAGAATGTATGCAAGATATGAATGAACAAAATTCGCGGTTTTTGGAACTCGTATCGACAGTGCTGTATTTTGAGCATTTAACGAAAGATGAAGTGAAAGAAAAAGTATTTTTATTAAAAAGCAAGCAGCGTTATACGGAAGAAGAAATTGAGCAAGCGTATGCGTACATAGAGAAATTGCGCGCCAAAGTAAAAAACGAAGTCCACGCCTGAACGGGACTTCGTTTTTTTTTGTTGCGTTAATGCGGCAGGAAGGCAAGCTGATAGAAGAAGAGGACGGCAAAGATATAAACGAGCGGATGTACTTCACGCCATTTGCCGCGCGTGATTTTTAACAGCGGGTAGGAAATAAAGCCGAGCGCGATTCCTGTTGCAATGCTTGAAGTAAGCGGCATGCTTAAAATGATAAGGAACGCTGGGAATGCCTCATCTAATTGATCCCACTGAATGTGAGCGATGCTGCCCATCATTAAGCTTCCGACGATAATTAACGCTGGAGCTGTGATCGCCGAAATGCCGGATACGGCGCCAACAAGCGGCCCGAAAAAGGAGGATAATATAAATAATATGGCGACCGTTAACGCTGTAATACCTGTGCGCCCTCCGGCGGCAACTCCCGAAGAAGATTCGATATAAGCGGATGTTGGGCTAGTGCCGAACATTGCTCCGATCGTGGTTGCGATAGAGTCGGAAAGCAATGCTTCACGGGCGCGCGGCATCGTTTTTCCTTTCATCAGTCCGGCTTGCTGGGCTACGCCAATCATCGTTCCCGTCGTGTCAAAAATTGTCACAAGCAAAAAGGAAAATACAACGGCATACAATCCGTAATGGATGACATCGCTAATGGCGGTAAGCGGATTGGCGACAACAAGCCCTTCCGGAAGCGATGGCATAGAAACGAAGCCTTTTTCAAATTTCAATTGTCCGGTGAAATAAGCAATCACTCCGGTGATGACCATCCCGAAAAAGAGCGCGCCGTTGACGCCAAGCGACATAAGCACAAGCGTAATCGCTAAACCGACTAACGTCAGAATGACCGATGGAGAGTGCAAATCCCCTAGCGCGACTAAGTTTTGTGGATGCGCTTGGATAATGCCGGTGAGGCGCATGCCGATAAATGCGATAAACAAGCCGATTCCAGCGGTAATGCCATGTTTTAAGTTTTCTGGAATCGCTTCGATCAGCTTGCTGCGAAATGGCGTCAGCGACAAAATGACGAAAATGATTCCGGCAACGAACACAGCCGAGAATGCTACTTCATAGGAAATATTGCCATGCGAACCAACAACGGAGTAGGCAAAATATGCGTTTAACCCCATTCCCGGCGCAATTGCGATCGGATAGTTCGCAAACAGCGCCATCCATAGCGTTCCGATGACGGTAGCGATAATCGTGGCGGTGAACACTTGGGAAAATGGAACGCCGGCATCCGATAATACAACAGGGTTCACGACGATGATATATACCATCGTTAAAAACGTTGTAAATCCGGCAATGATTTCTGTTTTTAAATTCGTGTTATGTTTCGCTAAATCAAACATCGTTTACCTCCAAAACACGAACATTTTAAATCACATATATAATAATATTCGTTTTTTGAAAAATTGGCAATAAAAAAAGCAAGGAACATAAAAGTTCCTTGCCCGCATGTTTATTGCTCGTCGCTCAAACGTTTTCCGCCGACAGCGTAATGATTTTTCGACATTTCTTCAATAAAAACGACAATTTTGTCTTTTGAGGCGCCTGTTGTTTCGGCGACCGCTTCTGTTACTTTTTCGACAAGCGCCTTTTTCTGCTCTTCCGTACGTCCTTCGAGCATTTTGATCGTAACATAAGGCATGGCCCGTCCCGTCCTCCTTTTGGTCATCTGTCGCGTTTATTATATCATGAAAAATGGAACTTTAGTCCACTTTTTCTGTCAAATCATGTATACTTAAGTAATAAATGAATGGAAAAAGGAGTTAAAAAAAGTGGAACAATTATTGCCTTATTCGCTTAATGAAATTCCATATGTGTTTATGACGCTTGCGATTGCTTTTTCAATTCACGAATTTGCCCATGCCTATGTCGCTTATAAGTTTGGAGACCCGACGGCAAAAAACGAAGGAAGATTAACGTTATCGCCGCTTGCTCATCTTGATCTGCTCGGTACATTGCTTATTTTTCTCGCCGGATTTGGCTGGGCAAAACCTGTTCCAGTGAATCGTTTTCACTTTAAACATCCTCGCCTTGCCGGGATTCTTGTATCAGTTGCAGGCCCCTTAAGCAATTTATTGCTTGCCGCCCTTGGTTTTCTTGTGTGGTATAGCATGGTTTATTTCGGAATTATGCAGGCGATCCCAGATTGGTTTGCGGCGGGATTTGATTTATTTTTTCAAATTTTTATTGGCTTAAATACGGTATTGTTTGTATTTAACTTGCTTCCATTTCCCCCACTCGATGGTTATCGGATTATCGAGGATTTGGCCCCGCAAGGCATTCGCGCGAAAATGGCGCAGTGGGAAAGTTACGGAGCGCTTATTTTTCTTATTCTTGTGTTGACGCCGCTTGACCGCTATACGATACAGCCGATTTTTCATGTGGCGATTCCGTTTGTATTAGAAAACTTGCAATCATTTTTTTCTACATTATTCTTTTTTAAGTCGTGAAGGAGGCGTTTTTGGATGGAGAAGAAAAAGAAAACGATCGGGTTTAATATCATTAAAGATGATTCAACGGGCGGCCACGGTGGGTTTGGCGCAGGGGTATTAAGCTTGGAAAATGTTTCTCCGGTGATTATCGATGTCGAAGCGGGGGAAGCGTTCGTAGATATGGGAGCGATGCATGCCCGGAGCGCAGTGGAACGGGGAATTAAATTTTTGCCAAATCGCGATGAAGTGCCAAACGGAAAACCGTATTGGGTCGTATGGGTAACGATTGAGCGAAAAGAAGATGGACCGTATTATGCCGGCGTAACGGCGTGCGAAATGACGGTCGACAGGGAGACTCGCCGCGGCTATAAACTGCTTCCAAAGCATGTAAATCGTTTAGATAAGTCATTAAAGCGCCATATTATCGTGGATCATATGGATGAGAAATCAAAACGGGTGCTTGCGGACTTTTTAAAGAAACACGATATCGAAATGTGGAATCGTTCGAGTGAGGAATTGAAAAAAGGACTCGAAGGCGAAAAATAACAAGAGAAGATGCCCATGCTTTCATGAAATTCCATATATGTGACGTTTTTGTGAATGTTATGTGACGAATACTTGTCGTCTAACAGGAAACAGGGTAAACTAGACCTAAATGTATAACACAATAAAACTAGGACAGGAAAACCCCTCAAGCGATTTCGCTTGAGGGGTTTTCCTTTAGAACCAAGGGAACAGTTTTTCAAACCAATTTTTCTGCTTTTCTTTTTTCTTTGATTTCTTTTGATGTAAATGGTCGGTGCAGTAGTCGTTCGGTTCTGAGCCAGAGATATAATAAGTAAGACGCTTTACCGGACATGACTTTGTCGCAAGTTTGCCGTTATCCGGGTCGACATAGACACCAACGACCCCTTTGGTTGGTTTAAACTTTTTCTTTGGTTTTCCTTGCAAACTTTTTTCCATAAATTGCACCCAAATTTGTTTTGCATATTGTTTCTCCGCAATTTTATCAATCGTTTCCCCGCGGTCGTAACCGGTCCATACTCCTGCAACTAGTTGTGGCGAAAATCCAATCATCCAGCTATCTGTTTCTGTTGTTCCCGATTTTCCTGCGTATGGGCGTGTGATCTCCTTTCGAATCGATTGCCCGGTGACTGTTGTATAATCATTTAATTTCGGATCAAACATGCCTGTCATCAGCTGAGTCGTTACATATGCGGCGTCCGGATCTAGCACTTGTTTGCTTGATGGTTTGTATTCGTAAATTGTTTCTCCATGATGATTGACGACTTTTTTAATAAAAACTGGCTCGACTTTTTTGCCGTTATTGGCAAATACGCTGTAAGCTTTCACCATATCGATCACTTTCACCGGCGATGTTCCGAGCGCGAGTGAAGGAACAGCTTTTAATTTGCTTGTAATGCCTAGTTTTTTCGCTGTCTCTACCAGTTTTTCCTCACCGATAAACAAATGCGTTTTTACAGCAAATACGTTGTCTGATAGCGCGATGGCTTGAGCGAGCGTAATCGAGTCGTTCGCATAGTAGTTATTGTAGTTATGTGGTGTATACGTTGCTTTTCCATTGTCAAAGGCAAAGGTGGTCAACTCGCTTCGCATTTGTGTAGACGGCGTAAATCCCTGTTGAATGGCTGCGTAGTATAGAAATGGTTTAAACGTAGAGCCCGGCTGCCGTTCCGCTTGCACGGCGCGGTTGAAAGGGCTTTTGTTGTAATCTCTGCCGCCGACGAGCGCTTTTACTTCTCCTGTGCGCGGATCCATCGCTACAAGTGCCGCTTGAATGTTCGAGTGAGGGTCAATGATGTCATGAATGTTTTGTTCCGCAATTTCCTGCATTTTCGTATTCAGCGATGTATACACGCGCAATCCGCCCATTTCAATCGTGCGTTCATCCAATCCTAATTGATTTCGCAGCACATATTTCACTACATCTTGAAAATAAGGGGCGATCTTTTTCGTTTCTATTTTGTGATGGGGAGAATAAACAAGCGGTTCTTTATACGCTTGTTCCGCTTCTTTTTTGCTGATGTATCCAGTTTCCGCCATTGACAAAAGCACCGTTTTTTGCCGCGCTTTTGCCCGCTTCTCATCAATAAGTGGCGAATAGTAATATGGACCTTTCGGAATTCCGGCTAACATTGCCGCTTCGCTTAAGGTAAGCTGTTTTGCCGGTTTTCCAAAATAATGATGAGCAGCCGCTTCAATTCCGTAAGCGCCATGGCCGTAGTAAATGGTGTTTAAGTATCCTTCTAAAATTTGTTTTTTGCTGTAATTCGCTTCGAGGCGAATCGTATATAATGCTTCTTGCAATTTCCGCGTCCATGTTTTCTCGTGATTCAAAAATAAATTTCGCGCATATTGCTGGGTGATGGTGCTTGCTCCTTGCACTTTCGCCATCGCCTTTATATCGGCGATAATGGCCCCGATAATGCGCTTTATATCAAAGCCGTGATGTTCATAAAATTTCCGATCTTCTACAGCAACCGTTGCTTGTACAATATAGGGGGATATATCATCAAGGTCTACCCAGTAACGCGTCTGCCCGTTATCGCTCTCGCCGATTTTTGTGCCATCATCTGCATAAAAAATCGTCGTTTGCGGCACTGCTAAAGGCGGGGCTCCTTTTAATTTGGCAAACGCGATCAAACCGGCAAGCGTAACAACGAATAAGATTGCTAGGATAAAACTAATAAAAACGAACGCCCGAATGTATTTCCATGTTCCGCGAAACCGGCTGCTTGGAATGATTTCCAACGTTCATCACCTCATGATCGTCTTTGTATTAGTATGCAAAATTTTTTTTTATTTTAAACATTTTTCTATTAAGTTTCACTTGCATTTTTGCTAGATTGCTCTATACTTTTTCATGTTTGGTTTTTTCTTTACCAGGGAAAGATGAAAAGTAGTATATAGATGATAGACGAAACGAGTAAAGGAAGGGTTGTTGAAGATGGAATTATGGTTTACGGAAAAGCAGACAGAGCATTTTGGCATTACAGCGAGAATTAAACGAACTTTACATACAGAGCAAACCCCATTTCAAAAGCTGGACATGGTGGAGACAGTAGAGTTCGGCAATATGCTTATTTTAGACGGAATGGTGATGACAACGCAAAAAGATGAGTTTGTGTACCACGAAATGGTTGCACACGTTCCGCTCTTCACCCACCCGAATCCGGAAAATGTGCTTGTCGTTGGCGGCGGCGATGGCGGTGTTATTCGTGAAGTGTTAAAACACCCGAGCGTAAAAAAAGTGACATTAGTGGAGATTGATGGAAAAGTGATTGAATGCTCAAAAAAATTTCTTCCGGAAATTTCTGGAAAGTTAGATGACCCGCGTGTAGAAGTAAAAGTGGATGACGGTTTTATGCATATTGCGAAAAGTGAAAACGAATATGACGTCATTATGGTCGATTCGACAGAGCCAGTCGGCCCGGCTGTCAACTTATTTACAAAAGGTTTTTATGCTGGAATCGCAAAGGCTTTGAAAGAAGACGGCATTTTTGTCGCACAAACAGACAACCCTTGGTTTAAAGCAGACTTAATCCGTAATGTTTATCGCGATGTTCGCGAAATTTTCCCGATTACGCGTCTATACACTGCCAATATCCCGACATATCCAAGCGGTCTATGGACGTTTACGATCGGCTCGAAAAAATACGATCCGCTTGAAGTAAGCGATGAACGCTTCCACGATATTGAGACGAAATATTACACAAAAGAGCTTCATAAAGCTTGCTTTGTTCTGCCGAAATTTGTCGCTGATTTATTGAAGTAAGGGAGGGGCATGACGATGCGATTTGATGAGGCGTATTCGGGTAATGTGTTTATTAAAAGCCATCCGAATTTTGAGGAAAGCGAAGCGGTGATTTACGGAATGCCGATGGATTGGACGGTAAGCTACCGTCCTGGTTCCCGCTTCGGTCCGGCACGCATTCGCGAAGTATCGATCGGCTTGGAAGAATATAGCCCGTATTTAGATCGCGAACTTGAAGAGGTAAAATATTTTGATGCGGGCGATATTCCGCTTCCGTTTGGAAACGCGCAGCGCAGTTTAGAGATCATTGAAGACTTCGTGGATAAAATTTTAGCGGCCGATAAATTCCCGCTTGGCATCGGCGGCGAACATCTCGTTTCTTGGCCGGTCATTAAAGCGGTGTATAAAAAATATCCCGATTTAGCGGTCATCCATATGGACGCTCATACCGACTTGCGTGAACATTATGAGGGCGAACCGCTGTCCCATGCGACGCCGATTCGCAAAGTAGCAGAGCTTATCGGCCCGACCAACGTATTTTCGTTCGGCATTCGTTCTGGCATGAAAGAAGAATTCGAGTGGGCGAAAGAGAACGGGATGTACATCGCAAAATTTGAAGTGCTCGAGCCGCTAAAAGAAGTGCTTCCAAAGCTAGCTGGGCGTCCGGTGTACGTGACGATTGACATCGACGTTTTGGACCCTGCCCATGCCCCGGGAACGGGAACGGTCGACGCCGGCGGCATTACGTCTAAAGAACTGTTGGCGGCGATCCATGAAATCGCGAAATCGGATGTTCGCATCGTCGGAGCGGATTTAGTGGAAGTAGCTCCTATTTACGACCATTCGGAACAAACCGCCAACACCGCAAGCAAGCTCATTCGCGAAATGATTCTCGGCTGGGTGCAAAAACGGAACGCATAAACGAGGTGGAAGGTCGTTTTTCTGGTGCAGGCAAAAAGCATCCTTGCTATGGTAGCGAGATATGCCCATGACAAAATATTTGCAACGAAAATCCTGCCTTTGATTGAAAAAGGCAGGATTTTTTATATTTTTTGGGAATATAGACAGATACTTACGATTTATTCATGATCCGCACGTCTCATCCTCTTGAACATTAGGAAACGATTCCTTTATACTTAATAAAGTTAGTTATTACTTGTTTTGGATCATAAGGATGTGTCCTTGATGGAAAAGCAACACGGAATTCCTATTCTCCTCAAGCAAATTACCAATATTCGTGACGGATTTCGCAAAGAAACGGTTGCTTTGGAAACGGAAGGATTTTACTACATAAAAGAAAATGCCGTTTATTTGCAATTTGAGGAACAGCAAGAACTAGGCAAAGTAAACACGGTGATGAAAATAACGGATCATGAAGTGGTCGTAATGCGGTCCGGAGCGGTTCGGATGCGCCATGTCTTTCGCAAAACAGAAGAAACGACTGGACACTACCATACTCCGTTTGGACAGTGGACGATAAAAACAAAAACGGACAATATTGAATTTCGGTATAATGAAAAAAGAAAGAAAGGACACCTATTTTTATCGTATCAATTGGAGATGCAAAACGAACAAGCAGGACGTCATGCGATGACGATCATGTTTAAGGAGGCATAGATTCATGAATATTGTCGAACAAATGAAAGAACGCATTAAAGAGGAAATTAAACGCGCTGTCGTAAGCGCAGGGCTTGCTGCGGAGGAAGAAGTGCCAGATGTCATTTTGGAAGTGCCGAGAGAGAAAGCGCATGGGGATTACTCGACAAATATGGCGATGCAGCTAGCGCGCATTGCAAAAAAACCTCCGCGCGCAATTGCCGAAGAAATCGTCCAGCATATGGATAAAACAAAAGCGTCGATTGAAAAAATTGATATTGCCGGTCCTGGCTTCATTAACTTTTACATGGACAACCGTTACCTTACGGAGCTCATTCCAACGATTATTCAAGCCGGCGCATCTTACGGTGAAACAAATGTCGGAAAAGGACAAAAAGTCCAAGTGGAGTTTGTTTCCGCGAATCCGACTGGGGACTTGCATTTAGGGCATGCGCGCGGCGCGGCGGTTGGAGATTCTTTATGCAATATTTTAGAAAAAGCGGGGTTTGACGTAACGCGCGAATATTATATTAACGATGCCGGAAATCAAATTTACAATTTGGCGAAATCGGTGGAAGCTCGTTATTTCCAAGCGCTCGGGATCGATAAAGAAATGCCGGAGGACGGCTATTATGGCGAAGATATTATCGAAATCGGGAAAAAGCTCGCCGAGGAGCATGGCGACAAGTATGTTCATATGGATGAACAAGAACGTCTCGCCTTTTTCCGCGAGTACGGACTCAATTATGAATTAGAAAAGATTAAAAAAGATTTGGCAGACTTCCGCGTGACGTTTGACGTTTGGTATTCGGAGACATCTTTATATACAAGCGGAAAAATTGATGAAACGCTGGCCCTATTGCGCGAACGCGGGCATATTTACGAAAAAGATGGCGCGACATGGTTCCGTTCGACAACGTTTGGCGACGACAAAGACCGCGTCTTAATTAAGAAAGACGGTACATATACGTATTTGTTGCCGGATATCGCCTACCACCAAGACAAGCTGCGTCGCGGCTTTACAAAAATCATTAACATTTGGGGCGCAGACCACCATGGTTATATTCCTCGGATGAAGGCGGCAATTGAGGCGCTTGGCTATGATCCTGACGTGCTCGAAGTCGAAATCATTCAATTAGTCAATTTGTATCAAAATGGCGAAAGAGTGAAAATGAGCAAACGGACCGGAAAAGCGGTGACCATGCGCGAATTAATGGAAGAAGTCGGTCTTGACGCGACGCGTTACTTCTTTGCGATGCGCTCAAGCGACACCCATTTAGACTTTGATATGGACCTTGCCGTATCGCAGTCGAATGAAAACCCAGTGTACTACGTACAATACGCTCATGCGCGCGTCTCTAGCATTCTTCGTCAAGGGGAAGAACTGCAGTTATCGTACGAAGGAGATTTGCAGCTTGATTATATCCAAACCGAAAAAGAAATCGAGCTATTGAAAAAACTAGGGGAATTTCCAAGCGCAGTTTCGGAAGCGGCGATCAAACGGATGCCGCATCGGATCACTGGCTATGTTTTTGATTTAGCATCAGCATTGCATAGCTTTTACAATGCAGAAAAAGTATTGGATCCAGAAAATATCGAAAAAAGCCGTGCGCGTTTAGCGCTGATGAAAGCCGTCCAAATCACATTGCAAAACGCGTTAGCGCTCATCGGCGTATCCGCTCCAGAAAAGATGTAAGAGAAGTGAAAGCCGGAAAGCCGAAAAAACCGAAGACGTTTTTCGACAATAATGATACAATAGACATGGGATAGAGGGGGACTTTCAGAGTACCCCCTCTTTCTTATGGGCATAATGACAATAAAAAAGCACACATGGAGGAAAACCGATGAAAGAAGTGATTTTATCATTAGTGACAGGCATCGTGGTCGGTTTCTTATTTACGCTGTTTCGTTTGCCGATCCCTGCTCCTCCAGCATTAGCGGGCATTGCTGGCATTGTTGGAGTATACCTAGGAATGAAAGTGTTTGAATGGGTAAGTTATTTTTGGAAATAAAACAATGTTGAGGGCGATTCCCTCAACATTGTTTTTTAAATCATACGCTACAGCCATGCAGAAAGGAGGGTAGATATCGATTCTTTGCCGCGCTGCCATAATGTGCGCTTTTTCCAAAAATCGAGCGTCAGCGGTTCCGAGCGAGCCAGATCATGCCTGATCGCTTCTTTTACTTGCTGCACAAAATGGCGATCATAAATATAACAATTGATTTCGCTATTTAAGAAAAAGCTACGTTTATCAAAGTTAGTCGTACCGATATCACAACAATCTTCGTCAATGACCATCGTTTTGGCGTGATAAAATCCTTGATAAAACCGATAAATATGTGCTCCAGCTTTTAAAAGGCGGTAAAAATAAGGATATGCGGCCTCTTTGACAAATAAGTGATCGGCTTTTAACGGTACGAGAATCGTCACCTTTACTCCGCGGGAGAGTGCATCAAGCAGTGCGTTCATCACAGCGCTGCTAGGGATAAAATACGGACTTCCAATGATCAATTCTTTTTTCGCTTGGCGAATGAAATCGATGAATTGTTGTTCTAACAAATAACCGTTCGTGGCAACAAACTGATGAGAAACCGTTCCTTTTTGAAGAGGAGGGAAATATTGATCTTCCACAATCGATGTATTTGTCGCTTCTTTCCAATCACGGCAAAACTGCATTTGTAAATCGCCAACCCCTTCTCCTACTATTTTCAAATGGTAATCACGCCACTCGCCGAATTTTGGATCTTGTCCAACATATTCTTTGCCGATATTAAAGCCGCCTATATATCCGATTTTTCCATCAATGACGGTAATTTTCCGGTGATTCCGCCGGTTTAGCCGATAAAAGAAAAATGGAAAACGCGGTTTATGTGCATATGCGAATTCGATGCCGCTTTCTTTTAAGGAACGTATCAATTTTTTTGGCAATCCGAAGCTGCCGACCCAATCGACAAGAAGACGAACGCGAACGCCTTCTTCTGCTTTTTGTTTTAACAATTGAAAAAATTGCTGGCTAATTTCATCCGTCTTCACGATATAAAACAAAATGTGTATATGATGTGTTGCCTTGCGAATTTCTGCAAAATAATCGGCAAATAGATGTGTACCGTTTATGAAAAAAGAAAGATCGCTTTGGCGCTCTGGATACACGATTTTTTCTTTTTTCTTTTTGTAAAAGTATTCTCCCAGCTTGTCATCGAGATAAATTAGCGCTAATATAATAACAATAACGAAAAGTACAATCATTTCGTGCCCTCCTGATTACATCGTTATTTATTAATATACCCGTCATGAGAAAAAATAGCAGGACAACTTGTAAAAACATTATTGACTGAATGCTCATTCATTATGTAAAATAAACACAAAGTCATAATTCTGAAAATTTATTCTGTTATCAATATTTTTGATGATCATCTCATCGATTCAAAGGGGGAAGGGGAGACAATAATGAATTCACTGTTAGTCATTAATTTTCTCGCATTTTTAATTGTAACCGCTTACGCTGTCTACTTGTTTGTCTACTTGGTTAAAACTCGTGCCGCTTACATTAAACTCGGTAAAAAAGTCGAGTTTGATGGCAAAGTAAAAGAGCGTCTCCAAAAAATTTGGGTGAACGTATTTGGACAGAAAAAGCTATTAAAGGATAAAAAAAGCGGAATCATTCACGTTATGTTTTTCTACGGGTTTATTCTTGTTCAATTCGGGGCGATTGACTTTATTATTAAAGGTCTTGTCCCTGGGGCGCATCTTCCGTTAGGGCCGCTTTATCCAGGCTTTACGTTTTTCCAAGAAATCGTTACTTTGCTCATTTTGATCGCAGTGTTCGCCGCGTTTTATCGCCGCTATATTGAAAAACTCGTCCGTTTAAAACGAGATTTCAAAGCTGGCCTAGTGTTGATTTTTATCGGCGGATTAATGATCTCCGTCTTGTTTGGAAATGGAATGAGCATGATTTGGCACGGTAAGGAAGCCTCGTGGAGCGAACCGGTCGCATCATTCATCGCTGGCGCTTTCAGCTGGGTCGGCGAAACAGGTGCAGCCGTATTGTTCTTTATCGCTTGGTGGGTGCACTTATTGATCTTGCTTACATTTTTAGTATATGTACCACAATCGAAGCATGCTCATTTAATTGCTGCGCCGATTAATGTCTTTTTCAGCCGTCTGTCCCGGCCAAAGCTGTCGAAAATCGATTTTGAAGATGAAACGCAGGAAGCGTTTGGCGTCGGAAAAATTGAAGATTTTACGCAAAAGCAGCTCATCGATTTATACGCCTGTGTCGAATGCGGAAGATGCACAAGCATGTGTCCGGCAACAGGAACTGGGAAAATGTTGTCGCCAATGGATCTAATTTTAAAACTGCGCGACCACCTGACCGAAAAAGGGGCGGCCGTTACGTCCCGCGCTCCGTGGGTGCCGACGTTTGCCTTTAAAAATACGAGAGGTAACCAATTGGCGTTTGCCGCGCAAGGAGTGCAGGAACAAGCGGCGGCATTGGAGATGCCAAGCCTCATCGGCGACGTCATTACCGAAGAGGAAATTTGGGCCTGTACGACATGCCGCAACTGTGAAGACCAATGCCCGGTCATGAACGAGCATGTCGACAAAATTATTGATTTGCGCCGCTATCTTGTGCTGACGGAAGGAAGAATGAACCCAGATGCGCAGCGGGCGATGACCAATATCGAACGCCAAGGAAACCCATGGGGACTCAACCGCAAAGAGAAAGAAAACTGGCGCGAGCTTCGCGATGATGTGCATATTCCAACAGTAAAAGAAGCGAAAAAAGCTGGCGAAGAGTTTGAATATTTATTCTGGGTCGGCTCAATGGGGGCATTTGACAACCGCAGCCAAAAAATCGCTTTGGCGTTTGCGAAATTGTTAAACGAAGCTGGCGTGAAATTTGCGATTTTAGGAAATAAAGAGAAAAACTCTGGCGACACGCCACGTCGCTTAGGAAACGAATTTTTATTCCAGGAACTTGCGGCCAACAATATCGCGGAATTTGAAAAAGCGGGCGTGAAAAAGATTGTGACGATCGACCCGCACGCGTATAACACGTTTAAAAACGAATATCCTGATTTTGGATTAGAAGCGGAAGTATACCATCATACAGAACTGCTTGCGAAGCTTATTGAAGAAGGCAGATTAGTACCAAAATACGAAGTAAAAGAAAGAGTTACTTTCCATGACTCCTGTTATTTAGGCCGCTACAACGATGTGTACGATGCGCCACGTAAAATTTTGCAAGCAATTCCGGGCGTGGAGCTCGTGGAAATGGAACGTAACCGCGAACGAGGCATGTGCTGCGGTGCAGGCGGCGGTTTAATGTGGATGGAAGAAACAACAGGCAATCGGATTAATGTTGCTCGTACAGAACAAGCGCTTGCCGTCAACCCAACGGTCATCAGCGCTGGCTGTCCATACTGCTTAACGATGTTAACCGACGGTACAAAAGCAAAAGAAGTCGAAGATCGCGTCACTACTTACGACGTCGCAGAACTGCTTGCTAAATCCGTATTTGGCGAAGAAAAGGAAGCTGCTTCATAAAAAAGAATTGAATATATAATTCCCATTTTTTAAAATATTAGTATAATAGATAGAGAGGGTGTGCGCTCCAATGTACACCTTCTCTTGACCATCAACATCGAGCGAGCGTTCAGTCTGCATTGTTGTAATCGCTTTCTTGAACTGGTGGTCAAGACATATAAACAAAGGGGAGAGGTTTTATGGGAAAAACGGTTATTTTAAGTGGGGTTCGCACACCGTTTGGAAAATTCGGTGGAGCACTGCAGCCGCTTACGGCACCCGAGCTCGGCGGCATTGCGATCAAAGAGGCGCTTCATCGAGCTAACATTAGCGGTGAGCAGGTCGATCAGGTCATTTTAGGAACGGTGCTGCAAGGTGGACAAGGACAGCTTCCATCCCGTCAAGCGATGCGTTATGCCGGCATTCCATGGGAAGTGCGGACGGAAACGATTAATAAAGTATGCGCTTCAGGAATGCGGAGCGTTACTCTTGGTGATCAAATTATCCGCCTAGGAGATGCGGAAGTCATCGTCGCAGGCGGAATGGAATCGATGAGCAACGCGCCATATATTTTGCCAAATGCTCGTTGGGGATTACGGATGGGCGATTCTACCGTAAAAGATTTAATGGTGTATGACGGGCTGACATGCAGTTTCACCGGTGTGCATATGGGTGTGTACGGTGGTGAAACGGCGAAAGAATTAGAAATTTCCCGCAAAGAACAAGATGAGTGGGCATACCGCAGCCATCAGCGGGCGATCGCCGCGATGGAAGCCGGATTATTAGCGGAAGAAATCGTACCAGTGGAAGTTCCGCAACGTAAAGGAGCGCCGCTATTGGTGGAGCATGACGAAGCACCAAGAAAAGATACATCTCTCGAAAAGCTGGCGAAGCTTCCGCCTGTATTTGACTCAGAAGGGACGGTAACAGCGGGGAATGCACCTGGGGTCAATGATGGTGCTGCGGCGCTCGTGTTAATGAGCGAGGAAAGAGCGGCGCGGGAAGGAAGAAAACCGCTCGCAACGATTTTGGCACACACATCGATTGCAGTGGAAGCAAAAGACTTTCCGAAAACGCCAGGGCTTGTGATTAACGAATTGCTTCGCAAAACAGGGAAAACGGTCAATGACATCGATTTATTCGAAATTAACGAAGCGTTTGCCGCAGTTGCATTGGCTAGCATCAAAATCGCTGGCATCGATCCAGAAAAAGTGAACGTCAATGGCGGCGCGGTCGCATTAGGCCATCCGATCGGCGCAAGCGGTGCGCGCATTATCATTACATTGATTCACGAATTAAAACGCCGTGGCGGCGGCATCGGAATCGCGGCGATTTGCAGCGGCGGCGGTCAAGGCGATGCCATTATGGTACAAGTATAGAAAAGCTGAGGTCGCCCCAATTTCGCCTAAAGGCGGCCCGCATCCTGCGGGCAACGGCGAAATGTCGCCGTCCTGTCTCCGCGACACGCGCTGGAGGGCCCGCGAGGAGGCTCAGACCAAACAAAGTTTGGTCTTGCGTGGGTTGTTCAGGGAAGTTAACTCAATGTGTTGCCGCCGGAGCTAGACAGAGAGAAAAGCGGAGGCAGCACAATTTCGCCTAAAGGCGGCCCGCATCCTGCGGGCAACGGCGAAATGTCGCCATCCTGGCTCCCTCGAAGCGAAATGTTCTTTGCGCGCGGAAGTGCTTGCACTTCAAGCGAAGGTTATTTCGCACAAGGGAGCTAGCCTCTGGAGCTAGACAATAAGAAAAGCAATGGTCTCGATATTCCATCAGACAAACTGTACTTCACTTAGAAATGACTAAGGATAGGGGATGTGGAACAATGGACGTCAAAACGATTATGGTTATCGGTGCAGGACAAATGGGATCTGGCATTGCGCAAGTGTGCGCGATGGCAGGATACGACGTTTTCTTGCATGATATTAGCCAACAACAGCTCGACAAAGGATTGGCGAATATCGAAAAATTGCTGTCACGCCAAGTCGAAAAAGGAAAATTGACAGAAGAGGAAAAAGAGGCGACATTGTCGCGGCTTACTCCTTCAACCGATTTGCAAAACGCCGCGAAAGCCGATTTAGTCATTGAAGCGGTCGTCGAAAACATGGATGTTAAAACAAAGTTGTTTGCCCAGCTTGATGAAATTGCTCCGCCGCACACGATTTTGGCGACAAACACGTCTTCGCTGCCAATTACGGAAATCGCAGCGGCGACGAAGCGGCCGGAAAAAGTGATCGGCATGCACTTTATGAATCCGGTTCCTGTAATGAAACTTGTAGAAATTATCCGCGGATTGGCTACTGCCGATGAAGTATATGAAACGATTGAAGCGATTACGCGCAAGCTGAACAAAGTTCCGGTGGAAGTCAATGACTTCCCAGGCTTTATCTCGAACCGCGTGCTCATGCCGATGATTAACGAAGCGATTTACGCGTTATATGAAGGGGTCGCGACAAAAGAAGCGATTGATGAAGTAATGAAGCTTGGCATGAACCATCCGATGGGACCGTTGACATTAGCGGATTTTATCGGGCTGGACACGTGCTTATACATTATGGAAACACTTCATGAAGGATTTGGCGATGATAAATACCGCCCATGCCCGTTATTGCGCAAATACGTGAAAGCCGGCTGGCTTGGCCGCAAAACAGGCAGAGGTTTTTACACGTACGATTAATCAGCAAAGAAGGTGGCATACATGAATTTACACTTTACAGAAGAGCAAGAAATGATGCGGAAGATGGTGCAAGAATTCGCGCAAACGGAAATCGCTCCATTTGTTGAACGTATGGAACAAGGCGAATTTCCGCGCCCGATTTTAAACAAAATGGCCGAACTCGGTTTGATGGGAATTACCGTTCCTGAAGAGTACGGCGGTGCGGGAATGGACTTTATTTCCTACATTATCGCCATCCATGAAATTTCGAAAGTTAGCGCTACAGTTGGTGTCATTTTATCGGTGCATACGTCGGTCGGCACCAATCCGATTTTATACTTTGGAACGGAAGAGCAGAAGAAAAAATACGTTCCAAAATTATCCAGCGGCGAATATTTAGGCGCTTTTTGCCTTACTGAACCGGGCGCCGGATCGGATGCGAAAAGTTTAAAAACGAAAGCGGTCCGCCAAGGAGACTACTACATTTTAAACGGCTCGAAAATTTTTATCACCAACGGCGGGGAGGCGGATACGTATATCGTATTTGCCCGAACCGATCCGAATGAAAAAGGAAGCCGCGGCATTTCCGCTTTTATCGTCGAAAAAGATACGCCGGGATTTATCATCGGCAAAGACGAGAAAAAAATGGGGCTTCATGGTTCACGGACGGTGCAAATTACGCTGGAAGACGCGAAAGTGCCGGCAGAAAACTTGCTTGGCGAAGAAGGGCAAGGCTTTAAAATCGCAATGGCTAACCTCGATGTCGGACGCATTGGCATCGCCGCGCAATCGCTAGGCATTGCCGAAGCGGCGCTCGAACATGCGACCGCTTATGCGAAAGAACGCATCCAGTTTGGCAAACCGATCGCCGAACAGCAAGGCGTTGCTTTTAAGCTTGCCGATATGGCGACAGCGGTCGAAGCGGCGAAACTGCTTGTCTATCATGCCGCGTTTTTGCGCGCGCAAGGCCTCCCGTGCGGAAAAGAAGCATCGATGGCGAAATTGTTTGCCTCCAGAACGGCGATGGAAAACGCCATTGAAGCGGTGCAAATTTTCGGTGGCAATGGCTATACGAAAGATTATCCGGTCGAGCGGTTGTTCCGCGATGCAAAAATTTGTGAAATTTACGAAGGAACAAGCGAAATTCAACGTCTAGTCATTAGCAAATATTTATATCAATAAATAAATGGGGGATCGGGATTATGAACTTTCAGTTAAGTGAAGAGCATGAAATGATAAGAAAAATGGTGCGCGAATTTGCTGAAAAAGAAGTAGCACCGACTGCAGCCGAACGGGATGAAGAAGAACGATTTGACCGCGAAATTTTTAATAAAATGGCTGAATTAGGCCTTACCGGAATTCCATGGCCGGAAGAGTACGGCGGTATCGGCAGCGATTATTTAGCGTATGTCATCGCAGTAGAGGAGCTATCGAGAGTATGCGCGTCTACCGGGGTAACGTTGTCTGCGCACATTTCACTCGCAAGCTGGCCGATTTACAAATTCGGCACAGAAGAACAAAAGCAAAAATATTTGCGCGCGCTTGCGACAGGTGAAAAACTTGGCGCATATGGCCTTTCGGAACCAGGTGCCGGTTCGGACGTCTCCTCCATGAAAACGAGGGCTGTAAGAGATGGCGACTATTACGTGCTAAACGGCTCGAAAGTATGGATCACCAACGGCGGCGAAGCGGAAATTTACGTGGTGTTCGCCGTAACCGATCCAGAAAAGCGCCATAAAGGAATCAGCGCCTTTATCGTTGAAAAAGGCACACCAGGCTTTTCGATCGGGAAAAAAGAGAAAAAACTCGGCATTCGTTCATCGCCGACAACCGAGCTTATTTTTGAAGATTGCCGCATTCCGAAAGAAAACCTTCTCGGGCAAGAAGGGGAAGGATTTAAAATCGCGATGATGACGCTTGACGGCGGCCGAAATGGAATCGCTGCACAAGCGGTCGGTATCGCGCAAGGAGCCTTAGACGCAGCGATTGAATATGCAAAACAACGGGTGCAATTTGGCAAACCGATCGCTGAACAGCAAGGAGTTGCTTTTAAACTTGCTGATATGGCGACCGCCATCGAAGCGGCGCGCCTGCTTACGTATCAAGCGGCATGGCTCGAAACAAACGGTCTTCCGTACGGCAAAGCATCGGCGATGGCGAAATTGTTTGCCGGCGATACAGCGATGAAAGTAACGGTCGATGCCGTGCAAATTTTCGGAGGATATGGCTATACGAAAGATTATCCAGTCGAACGGTTTATGCGCGACGCAAAAATTACACAAATTTATGAAGGAACGCAAGAAATTCAACGTCTCGTTATTTCGCGGATGCTTACAAGATAAGCATTCCGCGGCATACAGGTGATGCATATGAAAAAACGGGAAGTGATAGCGTCCGTAAAAGATGAAAAACTGGTGAAAAAACGCCGTAATCAAATGATTAAAGGGGCCATTACCTTGTTTAAACAAAAAGGATTTCACCGCACGACAACGAGAGAGATCGCGAAAGCCTCGGGGTTTAGCATTGGAACGCTTTATGAATACATTCGCCAAAAAGAAGATGTTTTATATCTTGTCTGTGACCGTATATATGACGAAGTGCGCGAACGGATGGAAAAAGATATCGACACCCATCATGGGACATTGGAAAGCTTTAAATTAGCAATTGCCCGTTATTTTAAAGTCATCGATGATTTGCAAGACGAAGTGCTTGTAATGTATCAAGAAGCAAAATCGCTTAGTAAAGAATCGCTGCCATATGTGCTCAATAAGGAAATACAAATGGTCGCGATGTTTGAAAAAATTTTGCAGACGTGTGTCGACAATGGGGTATTTCAACTAACAGAACAAGAAATTAAATTGTTCGCCCATAACATCTTTGTTCTAGGGCAAATGTGGGCGTTCCGCCGCTGGGCGCTGCAAAAAATGTATACGCTCGATGAATACATTGCATTGCAAACGGAATTGTTGCTAAGGGGAATTATGGAGAAACGGTCATCATGACAAAGGGGGAGAAAGGATGGCGCATATTTACCGTCCAAAACATCATGTTCGTTTTGTGACAGCTTCTAGCTTATTTGACGGACATGACGCATCGATTAACATCATGCGCCGCATTTTGCAAGCAAGTGGAGCGGAAGTGATTCATTTAGGACATAATCGTTCCGCTAATGAAATTGTGAACGCCGCTATTCAAGAAGATGTGCAAGGAATTGCGGTATCTTCCTATCAAGGCGGACATATGGAATTTTTCAAATATATGTATGACCTGCTTCAAGAACGTGGCGCTTCCCACATCCGCATTTACGGCGGTGGCGGCGGCGTCATTATTCCAAGGGAAATAAAAGAGTTGCACGAATACGGAATTGCTCGTATTTTTTCGCCGGAAGATGGCCGCAAGCTCGGATTGCAAGGCATGATTAACGTCATGCTCGAAGAATGTGACTTTCCAACCGTAACAGAAATTACCGATGAATTAGAGCGCCTGCCAAAAGGGGATGTTCAGGCGATCGCTCGTTTGATCACGCTATGTGAAAGCCGTGTTGATGTGACGAATGAAGCAGCTACAGCGATGGAAACAGTGATGGAAAAAGTAAAAGAGCTGACGAAACCGGTGCCAGTTATCGGAATTACCGGTACAGGCGGATCGGGAAAGAGTTCGCTTACCGATGAGCTTGTCCGCCGTTTCTTAAACGAAATACCAGATATTAAAATCGCGATTTTATCGATTGACCCGACGAAACAAAAAACAGGCGGCGCGCTTTTAGGTGACCGCATCCGCATGAATTCGATCAACACACCGCGCGTGTATATGCGCAGTTTAGCGACGCGAAATTCCCGTTCCGAATTGTCGCTTGCGATTAAAGATGCCATCTCGGTCGTCAAAGCGGCAGGGTTTGATTTAATTATCGTCGAAACGAGCGGGATCGGCCAAGGTGACGCGGCGATTACCGAAGTATGTGATATTTCGATGTATGTGATGACAAGTGAATTCGGAGCGCCAACACAGCTTGAAAAAATCGATATGATTGATTATGCGGATTTAATCGTCATTAACAAATTTGAACGAAAAGGCTCCGAAGATGCGAAACGTCAAGTGCAAAAACAATATCAGCGCAGCCATCAATTATTTGATAAAGACCTTTCCGAAATGCCGGTATATGGCACGATTGCGAGTCAATTTAACGACCCGGGAACGAATACGCTATTTGTGGCGCTTGTTGACCTCATTAATCAAAAAGCAGGAACCAATTGGAAAACAAGCTTAAAAACCGTATCGAATGTCGAAAAACATAACGTCATTATTCCGAGCGAACGCCGCTACTATTTGCGCGAAATTACCGAAACCGTTCGCAACTATCATAAACGCGTCGAACGGCAAGTAGAAATCGCGCGCCGCTTATTCCAAATCGAAGGAGCGATTGAAGCGGCAAAAGAGCGCGGTGAAAGCGAAGACGTCATCGCGTCTTTAGAGACGCTCAAACAACATTACGAAAACGAACTAACGCCGGAATCAAAACGAATTCTTGATTCATGGGAAGACTTGAAGGCAAAATACTCCGCAAAACAATTCGTGACTAAAGTTCGCGATAAAGAAATCGTAACGGACTTAACGACCAAAAGTTTATCAGGATTAGATATTCCAAAAGTGGCGCTGCCGAAATTCAAAGACTATGGCGAAATTTTGCGCTGGGTGTATAAAGAAAACGTTCCGGGTTCGTTCCCATATACAGCAGGCGTCTTTCCATTTAAACGGCAGGGAGAAGATCCGAAACGGCAGTTTGCCGGGGAAGGAACGCCAGAACGGACGAACCGTCGCTTCCATTATTTATGTAAAGAAGATAAAGCGAAGCGCCTAAGCACCGCGTTTGACTCGGTAACGCTTTACGGTGAAGACCCAGATTACCGGCCAGACATTTTCGGGAAAATTGGGGAAAGCGGCGTCAGCGTCTGTACGCTCGATGACATGAAAAAATTATATAAAGGCTTTGACTTATGCGACCCGCTAACGTCCGTATCGATGACAATCAACGGTCCAGCACCGATTATTTTAGCGATGTTTATGAACACGGCAATTGACCAGCAAGTCGAAAAGCGGGAAAAAGAGCTAGGCCGCCCGCTTACGAAAGAAGAGTACGAAGAAGTAAAAGCATATACGCTGCAAACGGTGCGCGGTACGGTGCAAGCTGATATTTTAAAAGAAGACCAAGGACAAAATACGTGTATTTTCTCCACCGATTTCGCCTTAAGAATGATGGGCGACATTCAAGAATACTTTATTAAAAATAAAGTTCGCAACTATTACTCTGTTTCGATATCGGGATATCATATCGCCGAAGCAGGAGCAAATCCGATTACACAGCTTGCATTTACGCTTGCCAACGGCTTTACGTATGTCGAATATTATTTAAGCCGCGGCATGAAAATTGATGATTTCGCGCCAAACCTTTCGTTCTTCTTCAGCAACGGCTTAGATCCGGAATATTCGGTTATCGGACGGGTGGCGCGCCGCATTTGGGCGATCGCCATGCGGGAAAAATATGGAGCAAACGAACGCAGTCAAAAGCTGAAATATCATATTCAAACATCAGGCCGGTCGCTTCATGCGCAAGAGATTGATTTTAATGATATCCGCACAACATTGCAAGCGTTAATAGCGATTTATGATAACTGCAACTCGCTGCACACCAATGCCTATGATGAAGCGATCACAACACCGACCGAAGAGTCGGTCCGTCGAGCAATGGCGATTCAGCTAATCATTACGAAAGAATTTGGTCTCGCGAAAAACGAAAACCCGCTTCAAGGCTCTTTCATTATTGAAGAGCTTACCGATTTAGTCGAAGAAGCAGTGTTAAAAGAGTTTGAGCGCCTCAACGACCGCGGCGGCGTGTTAGGCGCGATGGAAATGCAATATCAGCGCGGAAAAATTCAAGACGAATCGATGTATTATGAAATGAAAAAACATAGCGGCGAGCTTCCGATTATTGGAGTAAACACATATCTCAACCCGAACCCGCCGTCTGAAGAAGAGCTGAACAATATACAGCTAGCGCGCGCGACATATGAAGAAAAAGAATTGCAAATTAAGAACTTGCGTGAATTCCAAGAGAGAAATAAAGATAAAGTAGATGCAGCGCTAGAGCGTCTCAAACAAGTCGCGATTAGCGGCGGCAATATTTTCGAAGAGCTAATGGAAACCGTAAAGGTCGCAAGCCTTGGACAAATTACGCGCGCTCTCTATGAAGTTGGCGGTCAATATCGCCGCAATATGTAACGTTGAAAAAAGGAAATCGCTTGCCGATTTCCTTTTTTCATGGCATAAAAAATATGGGTTATGATCTACAATTTCGCTGCAAAACAAGCTTTCTACGATCGTCAAAACAATTTTATGAGGAAATTCGCATTTTTTTCAGTAAACATCTAGCATAAACAACGAGAATTTGTTTATAATGAATGGTATGTATTCGAATCGCATTCATCGCCAGTTTACATAGGAAAGGGAGTGCCGAATTTGAGTTTGCAGCAATACTCTCAAGAGGAATTGCGAGAAATGTCGTTTGTGGAACTCGCTAGTCTCGTTTTATCTGAAAAAAGGGAAGCGTTATCGTTCCAACAGCTTGTGAATGAAGTTGCTGCGCTAATTGGTTTATCGGAGCAAGAAGTAAAACAGCGGCTTGCTCAATATTATACAGATTTAAATATTGACGGTCGTTTTATTTGTGTTGGAGAAAATGTCTGGGGTCTGCGCGTTTGGTATCCGTTTGATCAAACAGAAGATGAAACGGTAATGATCGCCAAGCCGAAGAAGAAGAAAAAAGCCCTTGATGATTATGAGGATTACGATGATATTATCGATGATGAAGATATCGATTATGATGATCTTGACGAATATGATGAAGACGAGCTTGATCTTGGTGAAGACGAGCTTCTCGATGATGACGAATTTGATCTCGACGACGACGAGGCGTTTGATGACGAACTTCTTGATGACGATGAATTTGACTTAGGGGATGACGAACTGGACGAAGATTTAGATATAGACGTCCCGGAAGAAGACGAGTACAGCTCTGAGGAGTAAAAATTCTTCGAGATAAATTGAACTTCTAGCCCCCAAATTTTGATAAATATGCGA
>NZ_QCWL01000001.1:563335-572900 GCF_003064505.1 Geobacillus sp. LYN3
TACCAACTGTGGATAATTTGAAAATCCCTATTTTGACGAAAAACTTTGAAATATACTCTTCATAGCTGAGACGAGTAATATTCTCTTGACTTTATCCATGGAACTATGTAAAATCTTATCTGGGCTCTTAAAAACAGACAGTACAAATATATCGCTCCCTTACATATACGTAAGCGGAGCGTTTTTTATTTTTGTATTTGGCACACACTTAAACTGTTATATATATTTCGGCAGGGGGGAACGCAATATGACAAAATATATTTTTGTTACCGGCGGTGTCGTATCATCGTTAGGAAAAGGGATTACGGCGGCGTCGTTAGGCCGGTTATTAAAAAATCGCGGCTTGAACGTAACGATTCAAAAGTTTGACCCATATATCAATGTAGACCCGGGAACGATGAGTCCGTATCAACATGGAGAAGTGTTCGTTACCGACGATGGCGCAGAAACAGACCTCGATTTAGGACACTACGAGCGCTTTATTGATATTAACTTAAATAAATATAGCAACGTAACAACGGGAAAAATTTATTCCGCTGTGATCAAAAAAGAGCGCCGTGGGGATTATTTAGGAGGAACGGTGCAAGTTATTCCGCACATTACGAACGAAATTAAAGAACGAGTATTTCGGGCCGGTCAAGAAACCAATGCGGATGTTGTCATTACGGAAATTGGCGGAACGGTCGGCGATATTGAGTCGTTGCCATTTTTAGAAGCGATTCGCCAAATCAAAAGCGACGTTGGCCGCGACAATGTAATGTACATTCATTGTACGCTTGTTCCATATATTAAAGCGGCTGGCGAAATGAAAACAAAACCAACCCAACATAGCGTAAAAGAACTACGGAGCCTTGGCATTCAACCAAACATCATCGTCGTTCGCACCGAGATGCCAATTTCTCAAGATATGAAAGAGAAAATTGCACTATTTTGTGATATTGATCCGAAAGCGGTCATTGAAGCGCGCGATGCGGATACTTTATACGCCGTTCCGCTTATGCTACAAGAGCAAAAATTAGACCAAATCGTTTGTGAACATTTGAAGTTAGACTGTAAAGAAGCGGACATGACGGAATGGAAGGCGCTTGTCGAAAAAGTGCGCAATTTGTCACGGACAACGAAAATCGCGCTTGTCGGAAAATACGTGGAATTGCAAGATGCGTACATTTCTGTAGTAGAAGCGTTGCGTCATGCCGGATATGCGTTTGACACCGATATTGATATTAAATGGATTAACTCCGAGCATGTAAATAAGGAAAACGCAGCCGACTTATTGAGCGATGCGGACGGCATTCTCGTGCCAGGCGGATTTGGCGACCGCGGCATTGAAGGGAAAATTGAAGCGATTCGTTACGCGCGCGAGCAGAAAGTTCCATTCCTCGGAATTTGTCTCGGAATGCAGCTTGCTTCGATTGAGTTTGCCCGCAATGTAGTGGGGCTGAAAGAAGCTCATTCCGCTGAATTTGACCCGAATACACCTCATCCAATTATCGATTTATTGCCGGAACAAAAGGATATAGAAGATTTAGGCGGAACGCTTCGACTAGGTCTTTATCCTTGCAAATTGTCAGAAGGAACGCTTGCCTACGAAGCATATCAAGATGAAGTTATTTATGAACGCCATCGCCATCGTTATGAATTCAACAATCAATATCGTCAAATAATGGAACAGTACGGATTCGTCTTTTCCGGTACAAGTCCAGATGGCCGTCTCGTCGAAATTATTGAGCTAAAAGATCATCCTTGGTTCGTCGCTGCCCAATTCCATCCGGAATTTACATCACGGCCGACAAGACCGCAGCCATTGTTCCGTGATTTTATTAAAGCATCATTAAAACAATAACTGTGGTTGCACAAAAAAGGACTATCTTCCGCATAGGTTAGATAGTCCTTTATTATTTACTCGTATTCTTCTAAAATGTCGTAAATGGTAAGCAACAGACAATAGTATGCAAACGAGGCTGTAATGACCGTCGGGAAGCCAATGCGGCTGCCGTCGTCTTTCGGAACGATCGGCTTTAGCAATTTGCTATCGATATGGACATCGACAATGTCAACTAGTGACGGTTGCTCGTCTTTGACCACAGCGGAAATGGCGGCAATTTCAAGACCTTGTTCTTTTAATCGTTCGGCAAGACGGATGGCGTCTTTATCATTGGAAAATCGCGCAATCAATAAAACGCGATCCGTTTCATCGATATCATTGCGAAGATGGCCATTTTCCATTAAGCGTACCGCTTTTGGAAGTTTATCTTGTCCGCAGAGAGCCTCGATGACAACGGCTTCCATTTCGTGAAATCCGTGAAGCAAAATGCGCCCGTCTCCGATGATCGCCTGTGCGAGCAGACGCGCTCCATCCTCGAATGCCATTTCTTCTTCTTCGGCAATTTTTTTCAAATAACCGATCATTTGAGTCGTAAAAATTTTCACTGTTCGTCCTCCTTTCGTTGCTATTATATAATAAAATGATTTGCTAATTGGAATTTATCCAAATGCAAAAAATTTGGCAGGAAAATAACTGAACGATGCGAAACTAATAACATGGAAGAAAAACAAAGAATTGAGGTGCATAATAGAGATGGGCAGTAAAATTTTAATTGTTGATGATCAATACGGGATTCGCATTTTGTTAAATGAAGTGTTTCAAAGAGAAGGATATACGACATATCAAGCCGCTAATGGCATGCAAGCGCTGGAAATTGTCCGCAAACATCAACCCGATTTAGTGTTATTAGATATGAAAATTCCTGGAATGGATGGAATTGAAATATTAAAGCGATTAAAAGAAATTGATCCAGATATTAAAGTGATTATTATGACTGCTTACGGAGAACTCGATATGATTCAGGAAACAAAAGAATTAGGTGCGATTATGCATTTTGCGAAACCGTTTGATATCGATGATTTGCGCGAGGCAGTAAAAAAGCATTTAGTTTCGTAAGAAAGTTGTCATAGTTTGCTCTAAGTTACAATGTTGCTGTTTTGTTTATAAGTTGGTATGCTTATTAACGTAAGACTATTGACGCCTTTCATACATATCCCCCGTTGGAATGACGCATAGCTATATTGAAGAAAGGCGAAGACGTTAAAGCATAAGGAGGATTTTACTATGCCTTTAGTATCCATGAAAGAAATGCTTAATAAAGCGTTGAAAGAAAAATACGCTGTCGGTCAATTCAACATTAATAACTTAGAATGGACGCAGGCGATTTTAGCCGCGGCAGAAGAAGAAAAGTCACCGGTGATTCTCGGAGTGTCTGAAGGCGCGGCGCGTTATATGAGCGGTTTTAAAACGGTAGTAAATATGGTTAAAGGATTAATGGAAGATATGAATATTACCGTTCCGGTAGCGATTCATCTTGACCATGGTTCTAGCTTCGAAAAATGTAAAGAAGCAATCGATGCCGGTTTTACTTCTGTCATGATTGACGCCTCCCATCATCCATTTGAAGAAAACGTCAAAATCACCTCTCAAGTGGTGGAATATGCTCATGCACGCGGTGTATCGGTAGAAGCAGAATTAGGTACGGTCGGCGGCCAAGAAGATGATGTTATTGGGAAAGACATTATTTATGCGGATCCGAAAGAATGTGAAGAATTAGTCAAACGGACGGGAATTGACTGCTTGGCTCCTGCATTAGGTTCTGTGCACGGTCCGTACAAAGGGGAGCCAAAATTAGGTTTTGCGGAAATGGAACAAATTCGTGATCTAACTGGCATTCCGCTCGTGCTTCACGGTGGTACAGGCATCCCAACAGAACAAATTCAACGTGCTATTTCTCTCGGTACATCCAAAATTAACGTCAATACAGAAAACCAAATGGCATTTACAAAAGTCGTCCGCGAATTGTTAGCAAAAGACGAAAAAGTATATGACCCTCGCAAAATTATCGGTCCTGGCCGCGATGCGATTAAAGCGACAGTGATCGGGAAAATGCGCGAGTTTGGTTCTTCCGGAAAAGCAGTCCAATAACATTTTCATTGGTAAAAAAGGAAAAACCGCCTAACGGAACAACGAACGTTGTGACGTTATCGCGGTTTCCTTTTCTTGCCCCATCAATGATAAAGATAAAGGGAGGATATCGCCATGAAATTTTTTATCGATACGGCAAATTTAGAAGAAATTAAAAAAGCGAATGAGCTTGGGATTTTAGCCGGTGTGACGACAAACCCTAGTCTTGTTGCGAAAGAAAATGTCCCATTCCATGATCGTCTTCGCGAAATTACGTCCATTGTTTCTGGGTCGGTTAGCGCGGAAGTGATTTCCACGGATGCAGAAGGAATGATCGAAGAAGGCGAAGAACTAGCAAAAATTGCCCCGAACATTACGATTAAAGTGCCGATGACAAAAGAAGGGCTTAAAGCGGTAAAGGTATTTAGCGAAAAAGGAATTAAAACGAACGTTACATTAATTTTTACAGCAAACCAAGCACTATTAGCAGCACGTGCCGGAGCAACATACGTGTCTCCATTTCTTGGTCGTCTAGACGATATCGGTCATAACGGTTTTGAACTCATTTCCACCATCGCCGACATTTTTAATATCCACGGAATCGATACAGAAATTATCGCTGCCTCCATTCGTCATCCGCTTCATGTAACGGAAGCTGCACTAAGAGGAGCGCATATCGCTACTGTTCCGTACAAAGTATTAATGCAATTGTTTAACCATCCGTTGACGGATCAAGGAATTGAAAAGTTTTTAGCAGATTGGAATCGGCAAAAATAGAAGTCAACTTCTCGTTAAAGAAGGGAGACTATAATGGAAAAAATCAAAATTATCGGCGGTGATCCGCTGCAGGGAACGATCAAGGTAAGCGGCGCAAAAAATAGCGCCGTTGCCCTCATCCCTGCTACGATTCTCGCTGATTCACCGGTTACAATCGAAGGATTGCCGGACATTTCTGATGTGCGAATTTTAGGCGACTTAATTAAAGAGATTGGCGGAACGTTCCATTTCGATGGCAAAAAAGCGGTCATCGATCCGACCAATATGGTACCGATGCCGCTGCCGAATGGAAAAGTAAAAAAATTGCGTGCTTCGTATTATTTAATGGGAGCAATGCTTGGTCGTTTTAAAAAAGCGGTTGTCGGGCTGCCAGGAGGCTGCCATCTAGGTCCGCGCCCGATTGACCAGCATATTAAAGGCTTTGAGGCGCTAGGAGCGAAAGTAACGAACGAGCAAGGTGCGATTTATTTGCGCGCGGAGGAATTGCGAGGTGCCCGTATTTTTTTAGATGTGGTAAGCGTAGGGGCAACGATTAACATCATGTTGGCCGCGGTGCGCGCCAAAGGCCGGACGATTATTGAAAACGCTGCAAAAGAGCCGGAAATTATTGATGTGGCGACATTGCTTTCCAACATGGGAGCAAAAATTAAAGGCGCCGGAACCGATGTCATTCGCATCGACGGTGTTGAGAAATTATCAGGATGTCGTCATTCGATTATTCCGGACCGCATTGAGGCTGGTACATATATGATTGCTGCGGCAGCGATGGGGAAGGAAGTAATCATCGATAACGTTATTCCTCAGCACGTTGAATCATTGACCGCAAAATTACGCGAAATGGGCGTGCATGTGGAAACGAGCGACGATCAAATCCTTGTTTCTAGTGTACCAGCTTTAAAAGCAGTAGATGTGAAAACGCTTGTTTATCCTGGTTTTCCAACCGATTTACAGCAACCATTTACAGCGCTTTTAACAAAAGCGCAAGGGACAAGCATTGTGACTGATACGATTTATAGAGCCCGCTTTAAGCATGTCGATGAGCTCCGTAGAATGAATGCGAACATAAAAGTGGAAGGCTGTTCCGCCATTATTACCGGTCCGGTTCGGCTGCAAGGCGCAAAAGTGAAAGCGAGTGATTTACGCGCAGGCGCGGCGCTTGTGGTTGCAGGTTTAATGGCAGAAGGGCTTACGGAAATTGCGGGAGTAGAACATATTGACCGCGGATATAGCAATCTTGTCGAAAAGTTAACCAACATAGGCGCAACGATTTGGCGAGAAAAAATGACGGATGAAGAGATTGAACAAGTCAAAAATGCGTAAGCGACAAAGGGGAAGGGGGAAGTTCCGATGGAAAGAAGTTTAACAATGGAACTTGTTCGTGTCACGGAAGCAGCTGCCCTCGCCGCCGCCAGATGGATGGGGCGAGGCAAAAAGAACGAGGCAGACGAAGCAGCAACAACGGCCATGCGCAATGTATTTGATACCGTTCCGATGAAGGGAACGGTCGTCATCGGTGAAGGAGAAATGGACGAAGCACCGATGTTATATATCGGAGAAAAGCTCGGCAACGGCTATGGACCTCGTGTGGATGTTGCAGTAGATCCGCTAGAAGGAACAAATATCGTTGCTTCCGGCGGTTGGAACGCATTAGCGGTCGTTGCGGTGGCGGACCATGGCAATTTGCTTCACGCTCCTGACATGTACATGGATAAAATCGCCGTCGGTCCTGAAGCGGTCGGAATGATTGATATTGAAGCACCGGTGATTGATAATTTAAAAGCGGTTGCAAAAGCGAAAAACAAAGATATTGAAGATGTCGTTGCCGTCGTATTAAACAGGCCGCGCCATGAACGGCTCATCGCTGAGCTAAGAGAAGCGGGAGCGCGCATTAAGCTGATCAATGACGGCGATGTTGCCGCTGCGATTAATACCGCATTTGACCATACAGGTGTAGATATTTTGTTCGGTTCTGGCGGGGCGCCGGAAGGAGTATTGGCTGCGGTAGCACTGAAATGTTTGGGAGGAGAAATTCAAGGAAAATTATTGCCGCAAAATGAACAGGAAGTAGAACGATGCAAAAAAATGGGGATTGATGTAACGAAAGTGCTTCGCATGGAAGATTTGGTGAAAGGCGACGACGCTATTTTTGCCGCAACTGGTGTAACAGATGGGGAATTGTTGCGAGGCGTTCAATTTAAAGGTGCATATGGCGAAACTCACTCCGTTGTGATGCGTGCGAAATCAGGAACCGTTCGTTTTATTGAAGGGCGGCACAGCTTGAAGAAAAAACCAAATTTAGTCATCAAGTAAAAGCGAATGCCAGCGGGGCGAAAAAGGTTCAACCTGTCGCCCTTGCTTATTTTATATCACGAAATAAAAAACTGTTGATTAAAAAACGATAAAAAGGGTAAAATAGTCATGCTGCGTGTGCGTAAAATAAGCTCTGCCATTTCTACTTCATTTTCAGCCTTCATCGCCTTCTTTTCATCCCATCCGTTTTAAAATTCATAATAAATTGAAGGTTTGGAGTGAGTATGGAAGAACATGAAAAATTGCAAAAGTGTGGTGTCGAAATGGAGTTAACACTTTCTACATTAGAAAATATGAAACTGAAAGAGCTCTATGAGCTTGCTCGCCAATATAAAATTTCTTATTACAGTAAGCTAACAAAAAAAGAGCTTATTTTTGCCATTTTGAAAGCGCGTGCGGAACAAGATGGATTGTTTTTTATGGAGGGCGTGCTTGAAATCATTCAATCAGAAGGATTCGGCTTTTTACGTCCGATCAACTATTCCCCAAGCTCCGAAGATATTTATATTTCCGCGTCACAAATTCGCCGATTTGATTTGCGAAACGGGGATAAAGTGTCTGGAAAAGTGCGTCCTCCAAAAGAAAATGAACGCTATTTCGGATTGCTTCATGTCGAAGCAGTCAATGGCGAAGACCCAGAAGTCGCAAAGGAACGTGTGCACTTCCCGGCATTAACACCTTTATACCCAAATCGACAAATGAAATTAGAAACAACCCCGGACAAGCTATCAACGAGAATTATCGACTTAATTGCCCCGGTCGGATTCGGGCAGCGCGGATTGATTGTAGCTCCTCCAAAAGCGGGAAAAACGATGTTATTAAAAGAAATCGCCAACAGCATCACGACCAATCATCCAGAAGTAGAACTCATTGTTCTCCTCATTGACGAACGTCCAGAGGAAGTAACAGACATCGAGCGGTCGGTCAATGGTGACGTTGTCAGCTCGACGTTTGACGAAGTGCCGGAAAATCATATTAAAGTAGCGGAATTAGTGTTAGAAAGAGCGATGCGTCTTGTCGAACATAAACGAGATGTCGTTATTCTTATGGATAGCATCACTCGTTTAGCACGCGCTTATAACTTAGTCATCCCGCCAAGCGGCCGCACGCTTTCAGGGGGGATTGATCCGGCTGCGTTCCACCGTCCGAAACGGTTTTTCGGGGCGGCCCGCAATATTGAAGAAGGCGGCAGTCTAACGATTTTAGCTACTGCTCTTGTTGATACAGGTTCTCGTATGGATGATGTAATATACGAGGAATTTAAAGGCACCGGAAATATGGAACTCCATCTTGACCGATCGCTGGCGGAGCGGCGTATTTTCCCAGCCATCGATATTCGTCGCTCAGGTACGCGTAAAGAAGAGTTGCTCATTCCGAAAGAGCATCTTGAAAAATTATGGGCGATTCGAAAAACAATGTCTGATTCCCCGGATTTCATTGAGCGGTTCTTAAGCAAACTCCGTCAAACAAAATCAAACGAAGAATTTTTTGCGATGCTTGATGAAGAATGGAAAAGTAATGGAGCCGTGCGAATTTAATAGAACCGAGGGAAGAAATCGGCAAAAATCACTGGTTGCAAAAGAACATTAAAGTTGTTATAATTTTACCATGTGTGTTTTGACAAACGCCAAAATATGATAAAAATAATGATATACAAACTCTGTTTCGAAATGATACAGGGCGGAAGGAGTGAAGATCATGAAACCAGGAATTCATCCAGAGTACAAAAAAGTAATCGTACGTTGCGCATGTGGAAACGAATTTGAAAGCGGTTCTGTAAAAGATGAATTGCGTGTAGAAATTTGCTCCGAATGTCATCCATTCTTTACAGGACGTCAAAAATTTGTTTCTGCTGCAGGACGTGTCGATAAATTCAACAAAAAATACGGCTTGAAATAAGAAAAGCGGAAGCGGCGCGATTAGCCTTCGAAGCCAAATGTTCTTCACCCGCAGGGGTGCTTGTCACCCCAAGGGGGAAGGTTATTTGGCAGAAGAAGGCTAGCCGCTGGAGCTAGACAATAAAGAAAAGCGGAGGGCGCCCCAATTTCGCCTAAAGGCGGCCCACGTCCTGTGGGCAACGGCGAAATGTCGCCGTCGTGGCTCCGCGACACGCGCTGGAGGACCCGCGAGGAGGCTCAGACCAAACAAAGTTTGGTCTTGCGTGGCTGACTCAGAGAGGTCTCCTCAATTTGTCGCCGCCACAGCGGGGCCGAAGCGTCGCGAGCCGATAGCGCCCGGAGCTAGACAATAAGAAAAGCGGAGGCGAGCTGCTTAACCGCGAAGGGCAAATGTTCTTCGCCCGTAGGGGTGCTTGCACCCTGAGGGAGAAGGTTATTTGACCCCGAGCGGTTGCGAGCCGAGCTGGACAATAAGAAAAGCGAAGGGCGCTTAAGCGTCTATCACGTCCTAACAAATTTCATGAAAAACAGGCAAGCGGCTGATTCTTGCCTGTTTTTTTATCTTAATTAGGCGAGAAGACTACCACTTCAACGAAGCGAAGCGGAGTAAGTGGGAGATGAATCGCCT
>NZ_QCWL01000001.1:573000-626968 GCF_003064505.1 Geobacillus sp. LYN3
TCTAGCGGCGAAGTGGACACGCCTCAAAGAATAAGGATTGCTTGAAGCAGTCAAACTTCTTTGGAAGCCCCCCACTTCAAATTTTCGCTAGAAAATTAAGTGGGGGTAGTTCACGGGCAAACAAGGTACAATAAAACATACATACGCCGGCAGATGAGAACGAAGGGAGAGGCATTTCATGTATATTATGAAGCAGTCCGGCTGGCTTGAGGTCATTTGCGGAAGCATGTTTTCCGGAAAATCAGAAGAATTGATCCGCCGCGTTCGTCGCGCGACATTTGCCAAACAAGAAGTGAAAGTATTTAAACCGACCATTGATAATCGTTATAGCGACGAAGCGGTTGTGTCGCATAACGGCAATTCGTTGATCGCCATTCCTGTTTCCTCGCCGAAAGAAATTTTTGAGCATATTTCAGAAAAAACAGACGTTATTGCTATCGACGAAGTGCAGTTTTTTTCCGATGACATTATCGATGTCGTGCAGACGCTGGCAGACCGCGGCTATCGCGTCATTGTCGCGGGATTGGACCAAGATTTCCGTGGCGAACCGTTTGGACCTGTACCAACGTTAATGGCGATTGCCGAATCAGTCACAAAACTGCAAGCGGTATGCACGGTATGCGGTTCCCCTGCAAGCCGGACGCAGCGGCTTATTAATGGCGTTCCAGCGTCTTATTATGACCCTGTTATTTTAGTAGGGGCAAGCGAATCATACGAACCGCGCTGCCGCCACCATCATGAAGTTCCCGGCAAACCGAGGAAAACGGATAAAACAAACCATCATTTCGCCCGTTAAACGGTGAATCCTACCATCTATATTTTTGGGAATGCGGGAAAACCTAACAGCAGGGAGGCGACAAATGATGAGAAACTTGCTGCTGTTAGGTTTTGCTATGGTTCTTTCCGCTTGTTCGATGAATCCAAATCATGCTTCTTACCACGAACAAAGCGAAGACAAAAATGGCACGAAGCTAATGACCGATGATAAAGCGAAAAGCGATTATGACCGCTATTTATATAACAACTTTGACGACCCGGAAAAAACACGGCAAAATCCGAATTTCATCAACACCACAGACAACAGTGGAAATGATCGCGCCGATGTTAGGAAAGCCGTACAAGTCATCGAGACATATACCGATTATGAATTAGGGTCTGTTTGGATGAACGGAAACAATATGTACGTGACGGTTCACGTTCCTTCCTCGATGTCAGAGGAAAAACGGCAAAAAGAACAGAAACGGATTCATCAGTTGCTCACAAAAGCCATTCCGACGTACGATATTCATGTGCGTTTAGATTAAGGATTCATCTTCTGAGAAGAAGATGGATCTTTTTCTTCATCAAATATTGTAATTTGATGGTTAGTTATGCTTTTTTATACGTTTTTGAGTAAAAAAGAAAAATTTGGCTAAATTCGACGGAAAAGAGGTATCCAATTTATTATATGTCGAGAATACACCTAAATTGATATAATTGAATGTAGGAATATACATAATGGTGTCGAATAAAATGTCCTTTAGATGACTTTGACAACTTTTTGGTTAGGTGGGTAATATGAATATTCATAAATTCGTGATGCCGGAGATCATTTTTGGGAATGGTGCTATTGAGCATGTAGGGGAAAGCTGTTTGCGGCTTGGAGCAACTAACGTTTTAATTGTCAGTGACCCGGGAGTGATCGAAGCCGGATGGTTAGATGTTGCCGTAAAAAGTTGCAAACAGGCGAATTTAAAATACACGATATTTCACGATGTAACGATTAATCCAAAAGATATCGAAGTGGAAAAAGGATGCAAAGTTTATATAGAAAATGAATGTGATGCGATCATAGGAATTGGTGGAGGAAGTCCTTTAGATGTGGCGAAGGCCATTGCCATTTTGGCCACCAATGGAGGAAAGATTCACGATTATGAAGGGGTGGACAAAATCAGAAACCCATTGCCTCCACAAGTGATGATTCCTACAACGGCTGGATCAGGTTCTGAAGTGTCGCAATTTTCAGTAATCGTAGATACGTTAGGGCAAAAAAAGATGACGATTATTTCAAGATCACTTATTCCAGATATTGCAATTATTGATCCAGAAACATTATCGACAAAAAGCGCCCGTTTAACTGCTTCAACCGGCTTAGATGTTTTAACGCATGGCATTGAATCATACGTAAGTTTAGCCGCAACCCCATTAACCGATGTTCAAGCAAAAAACGCTATTTCTTTAGTATCAGAATATTTGCGTCCATCTGTTGCTTCAAAAATAAACAAAGAAGCGAAGACACATATGGCAATGGCTAGTTTGCAGGCTGGCCTTGCGTTTTCTAACGCCATTTTAGGCGCGGTGCATGCTATGTCGCATGCGGTCGGAGGAAAGTATCCCGTTCTTCATGGTGATATCAATTCTATTTTACTTCCATATGTGATGGAATATAATCTATTGGCCACCCCGAAAAAATTTGCGGATATCGCGACATTTCTTGGTATTGATATTCGAGGATTGTCATACATGGAAGCGGGAAAAAAAGCGATTGAGTATGTAAAACAATTATCAATGGAGATTGACGCTCCGCAACGATTATCCGATATAGGATTAGAAAAAGGCGAAATACCGCATATGAGTGTCATCGCCCTCCATGATGCTTGTATGATCACCAATCCTCGAGATGTCACAGTAGAAGATATTGAAGAAATATTTAGAAGGGCATGGTAAAGATGAAAGTAGAAGATCGACAACAAATGATTAACTTATTAACTGGCGTTCAGTCTTCGAAAAAAAGTTACTATAACGAATTAAAGAAAACGGTGATTGAGCTCAAAAAGAAAAATATGCAGTTGGAAATTATTAATGATGTAACAAAAAGTTTTAATGTCGATATGTCCATCGATGAAATGTTGAAAAACGTTTTTGATAAGCTGCAAACGATTTTTCCAATCGAAAGAATTAGTTTATCTATGTATGAAAATGAAAAATTGATTTTAACCAATGTTTATCCTCCTCACTCATTGTATTTTCCGATTGGATTTGAGTTGTCAAAAGAGCATTCCCTTTATTGGAAAGCAGTTGAATCACTTGAAAAAATCTTTTATCAAGTAGATTCCAATAAAGAAAACTATGAAGACTATATAGAAAATAAAGTATATGAATCTTTAGGAATTCGCAGTGTATTGTTAGTCCCGCTTATTCACAAAGGGAAAGTCATCGGTGTGTTCAGTATAGGAAGTAAAGAAATGATGGAATATGACGAAGATGATTTGACCTTCTTTCAACAGTTTTGTGACCAGTTAGCCGTGTGCATCGAAAATGCTCGTCTTTATAACGAGGTTCTCACTAGCAAAAAAGAGTGGGAGGAAACATTTCGCGCGGTTTCGGAGATGATTTTAGTCGTTGATTTAGAAGGAAATATTTTGAAATATAATGACGCAGCGAAAGATTTTTTCCAACTTCATTTATATCCACGGGAGAAACGAAACTTTCATCAACTTTTATCGTTAGACATCCATAACAGTCCCGTGCTGAAAATGGTTCAAACAAAAAAGCCTGTCTATCAGGAGATTCATTTTCAAAAGCGAGTATGTGAATTGCGTGCTTATCCAGTATTCAATGAAAGTCAACACATCTATGCCATTATTATTTATATTAATGACATTACGGAAAAACTCCGGATTGAAGCGCAATTAGTTCAATCAGGAAAGTTGGCCGCGATCGGAGAGATGGCAGCGGGAATCGCCCATGAATTGAATAACCCATTGACGGCTATTTTAGGCAATGCCCAATTGCTGTTAAGAACAGCAGATGATCGATCCTACAAATTGCTTTCCGATATTTATTCGTGCGGAAAGAGATGCAAAACGATTATCCAAAATTTATTGACTTTCTCCCGGCAGGATGAATATATGTTTGAAGATTGCTCTGTCAATGAAGCGGTGGAGCAAGTGCTAGGGTTAATCGGTGATCAAATTAAGAAACAAAATATCACCATTCAGAAAAAATTAGATCATTCACTGGAATTGATTGAAGGAAATATTCAGCAAATCGGACAAATTGTTTTAAATCTTTTAATTAATGCAAAAGACGCATTGGAAGAAATGGATATTCCAAAAAAAGTTATTTCTATTGAAACGAAATCGATGACGGAAGACGGCAAGAAGTGGATTCTTTTATCGGTTCAAGATAACGGCAAAGGAATTGAAGAACAATACTTGCAAGAGATTTTTAATCCTTTCTTTACAACGAAAAGGCCAGGGAAAGGAACGGGACTTGGATTATCCGTCAGCTTAGGAATCGCGCAAGCTCACGGAGGGACCATCGAGGTGATAAGCCATCCTGGAAAAGGAAGTACATTTATGTTAAAGCTGCCGGCAAAGCAATAAACGTGGGAGTGAACAATTAATGCCCAATGTGTTAGTGATTGACGATGAACGAGAAGTATGTACATTTTTCCTTCATTTGTTAGAGGGAAAAGGATATCATGTCAAGTTAGGATGGAACGGCAAAGACTTTTTAAAATTAATTCAACAATATTCATTTGACCTTGCCTTAATTGATGTAAAGCTGCCAGACACAAATGGGTTGGAGCTGTTAAAACAGTTAAAAGCCGTTCAACCATCGTGCAAGGTCATTATTATGACGGGATACAGCACTGTGAAGACTGCGGTAGAAGCAATTAAGTATGGCGCAAGTGATTATATTGAGAAGCCATTTGACGATATTGATGAGTTAGAAAAAATCATTGAAGAATTGCTCGATAGTGAAATCCATTCGTCTCAACATGATATGTATAAGTTGGCGGAAGCGCTCGGTTTTGTTATCGGAACGAATAAAGAAATGAACGATTTAATCAAGCTTGCTTATAAAATTGCGAAAAAAAATGTAAACGTGTTAATTGAAGGAGAGACCGGAACGGGAAAAGAAGTGCTCGCGCATTTTATTCATCAAGCAAGCATGCGTTATGACCAGCCTTTTATTGGAATCAACTGCGGGGCGCTGTCGGAAACGCTGCTTGAAAGCGAATTGTTTGGCCATGAAAAAGGGGCGTTTACGGGAGCGTTGAAAGAAAAGAAAGGAATTTTCGAGATCGCGAACAGAGGAACATTATTTTTGGACGAAATAGGGGAAGCATCCTTAGCTACACAAGTAAAATTATTACGTGTGTTGGAAACGGGAGAGTATATTCGCGTCGGTGGCGAAACCGTCCGTAGAACCAATGCTAGAATTATCGCCGCTTCCCATGTCAATCTCAGTCAGGCGGTAAAAGAGAAAACGTTTCGTGAAGACTTATTATACCGGTTAGATGTAGTAAAATTAACGATTCCTCCTTTAAGAGAACGGATAGATGATTTACCTATTTTGATCAAGCACTTTTTAAAAAAGCTGAATTCTACTCTTATTTTTTCCGACGATGCCATTTTGCAAATGAAACAATATTCATGGCCGGGAAATGTGAGAGAGCTTTTTAACGTCGTAAAAAGAGCGGTGACGTTGGCGGAAGGCGAAACGATGGTAATCACTCCTGATTATCTTCCAGAAAAAATAAGAACGGAAACGAATATATCTTCGATTCCATCAAGTGAAATTAAAAATAACAACGAGATGGATTTAGAATCTTACTTGCAAAACTGGACCGGCTATATTTTATCATTATGGAAAGAAAACAATGAGCGGCTTGATCTTCAACATGTTTTAGATGCCGTAAAAGATTTAGAAACGCAGATCGGACGATTTTTCGTTTGGAAAACGTTGAAGGAAACATTAGGAGATAAAAAAGAAGCGGCAGAACGGTTAAACATTACGGTGCGCCAGCTTCGCTATTTATTGAAAGAAAAAGGGACTGCTTTAAAAGAATAAAATTTAAAAGCAGTCCCTTTTTAACATATTATTTTTATTTTTCAGAAAAATCCTTGGGCTTTTGGGCTGTAACTTACCAATAAGTTCTTTGTTTGTTGATAATGGGATAGCATCATTTTATGTGTTTCCCGTCCAAATCCAGATAGTTTATAACCGCCAAATGCAGCATGGGCTGGATACGAGTGATAACAATTCGTCCATACCCTACCAGCTTGAATACCTCTACCAAAACGATAGGCAAGATTAATATTTCGTGTCCAAACTCCTGCGCCTAAGCCATATAATGTATCATTGGCAATTTCTAATGCTTCCTTTTCATCTTTAAATGTAGTAACAGATACAACCGGTCCAAAAATTTCTTCTTGAAAGATTCTCATTTTATTATGACCTTTAAATACAGTCGGCTTAATATAATATCCATTTTCGAATCCTTCAATAATGTTTTTTTCTCCACCGATGAGGCATTCTGCTCCTTCTTGTTTACCAATTTCAATGTAAGAAAGTATTTTTTCCATTTGTTCGGATGAGGCTTGTGCACCCATCATTGTATCAGTATCTAATGGGTTTCCTGTTTTAATATTTTTTACTCTCTCTAACGCTCGTTCCATAAAATCATCATAAATTGATTCATGAATGAGCGCTCGAGATGGGCATGTACATACTTCTCCTTGGTTGAGAGCAAACATCGCAAATCCTTCAATGGCTTTGTCTAAAAATTCGTCTTCTTGATCCATCACGTCAGGGAAAAATATGTTTGGAGATTTGCCGCCTAGCTCAAGAGTAACTGGAATGATATTTTGGGAAGCATATTGCATAATAAGCCGACCTGTTGTCGTTTCTCCGGTAAAGGCGATTTTGGCGATACGTGAACTCGAAGCTAGAGGTTTTCCAGCTTCAAGACCAAATCCATTAACGACATTTAGTACTCCTGGTGGCAATAGATCACCGATAAGTTCCATCAGCACCATAATGGAAGCAGGAGTTTGCTCTGCTGGTTTTAACACAATGCAATTGCCCGCTGCCAGTGCGGGAGCGATTTTCCATGCAGCCATTAATAACGGAAAGTTCCAAGGAATAATTTGTCCAACAACGCCTAACGGTTCATGGAAATGATAAGCTACTGTATCATCATCAATTTGGCTGATCGTGCCTTCCTGGGCGCGGATAACTCCGGCAAAGTAACGAAAATGATCAATACATAACGGTAAGTCAGCATTCAATGTTTCTCGAATAGGCTTACCATTGTCCCACGTTTCAGCTACCGCGAGCATTTCTAGATTAGCCTCAATGCGATCGGCAATTTTATTTAAAATTAACGCTCTTTCCGCTGGAGAAGTTTTTCCCCATGATTCTTTTGCAGCATGGGCAGCGTCTAACGCTAACTCAATATCTTCTGCTTGGGAGCGAGCGACTTCACAAAACACTTCGCCAGTTACAGGGGTGACATTTTCGAAATATTGCCCTCCAATAGGCGGAACCCATTCACCATTAATATAATTATCATATCTTGTTTTAAATTGTACTTTTGCGTCTTTTTCTCCTGGGCGGCTATAAATCATGCTTTTTCCCTCCTATAATGTCATTTTGAATAGGGAGCGGTCAAAAAGACCGTCTCCCGTGTGGATCATATGTTCCATTAACGGTTTACACCGATTGTTAAAACGACCCGGCCGTTAATTTTTCCTTTTTCCATTCTCTCAAATACTTCATTGATTTGTTCTAGTGGAGCGGTTTCTACAATAGGGCGTACTTTTCCTCTCGCAGCGAAATCCAACGCTTCTTGCATATCTTTTCTCGTACCGACGATTGATCCTTTCACCGTAATTCCATTTAATACCGTATCGAAAATAGGGATTGGCAGTTCATCGTTAGGCAATCCAACAACAACAAGGCATCCGCCGCGTCTTACAGATTTATAGGCTTGTTCAAACGCTTTTTTCGTTACGGCAACGCTAATGGCAGCGTGCACTCCGCCTACTTTTTCATGAATAGCTTCTACTGGATCCTCTTTTAGTCCATTAATAGCAATATCCGCCCCTAATTGTTTGGCAAGATCTATTTTTTCATCGCTAATATCGACCGCGACAACGTTGAATCCCATTGCTTTCGCGTATTGAAGAGCAATATGCCCTAATCCTCCGATTCCGTAGATGGCTACCCATTCTCCCGGTTTGGCGTTAGACACTTTTAGCGCTTTGTATGTCGTTACTCCCGCGCAGAGAATCGGCGCGACTTCGACTGGATCTAAATTTTCTGGGATTTTTGCGACATAATCGGCAGGTGCTTTGCAGTATTCCGCATATCCCCCATCGACGGAATATCCACCGTTTAATTGATGTGGGCAAAGTGTTTCTTGCCCGCTCAAGCAATATTCACATTCTCCGCAAGCGGAGTATAGCCATGGGACACCGACACGGTCACCTACTTTAACGGATTTTACTCCTTCTGCTACTTCGACAACAATCCCTACCCCTTCGTGTCCAGGAATTAAAGGCAATTTTGGCTTGACTGGCCAGTCTCCGTGCGCAGCATGCAAATCGGTGTGGCAAACCCCGCAAGCTTCAATTTTGATAAGTACTTCTCCATAGTTTAGCTTCGGTTTTTCCACCTCTTTAATTTCTAATTTTTGCTTAAATTCATTGACAACCGCTGCTTTCATTCTCCCTACCCCTTTCTAAATTTGAAAAATAGTTTCGCTAATTTACTTTGCAAAAAGTATGCCAATAGAAAAAAACGATTTTTCTATGACCAATACCTATTTTTTGCCGAATTTTTGTTAAAATTGAACGAAATCTCGATGATTTTGACTAATTTTCGTAATATTGATTTTATTTGGCTTGTGAAACTCTCTTATACTATACACACTTTTCTGTTTCATATATTTGGGATATAATAATAAATTAGACTGTGCATCGAAAAACAGAGGTGAAAAACGTGTTTGAACGTCTGGAAGCAGTAGAAGAACGTTATGAAAAATTAAATCAACTGCTCATGGATCCGGAAGTCATTAACGATCCAAAAAAACTTCGCGACTATTCGAAAGAGCAATCGGATTTATCAGAAACGGTACAAACGTATCGCGAATACAAATCGGTCCGCAAGCAGCTGGATGAGGCAAAAGCGATGTTAGAAGAGAAGCTTGATCCAGAAATGCGGGAAATGGTGAAAGAAGAAATTGATGAGTTGGAACAAAAAGAAGAAGAGCTTGTCAATAAGTTGAAAATTCTTCTTCTTCCGAAAGATCCGAACGATGAGAAAAACGTTATTATGGAAATCCGTGCCGCGGCAGGCGGCGAGGAAGCGGCGCTATTTGCCGGCGACTTGTACCGGATGTATACACGCTATGCGGAATCGCAAGGATGGAAAACGGAAGTTATTGAAGCGAGTCCGACCGGGCTTGGAGGATATAAAGAAATTATTTTTACGATTATCGGAAAAGGAGCGTATTCCAAGCTGAAATACGAAAACGGCGCGCACCGAGTGCAGCGCGTCCCGGAAACGGAATCTGGCGGACGTATTCACACATCGACGGCAACGGTTGCTTGTTTGCCGGAAATGGAAGAAATCGAAGTCGAAATTAACGAAAAAGATATTCGCGTCGATACGTTTGCATCGAGCGGACCGGGTGGACAAAGCGTGAACACCACGATGTCGGCGGTTCGTTTGACGCACATTCCAACGGGAATTGTCGTAACGTGCCAAGACGAAAAATCGCAAATTAAAAACAAAGAAAAAGCAATGAAAGTGTTACGCGCCCGCATTTATGACAAATACCAACAAGAAGCGCGCGCGGAATACGATCAGACGCGCAAACAAGCAGTTGGAACAGGGGATCGTTCGGAGCGAATTCGCACGTATAACTTCCCGCAAAACCGTGTGACCGACCATCGCATTGGATTGACGATTCAAAAGCTTGATCAAGTGTTAGACGGCAACCTCGATGAAATTATTGAAGCACTGATATTAGACGATCAATCAAAAAAATTGGAGCAAGCGAACAATGAGCTATAAAATTTACGAAGTCCTCACATGGGCTTCTTCTTTTTTAAAACAACATGGCAAAGAAGAGCGGGCCGCGGAACTATTGCTTTGCCACCATTTGCAAATCACAAGAGCGCAGCTGTTTGCCCGGCTGCGCGATCCAATCGATGAAAACGTGCGCCAATCATTTGAAGCAGATGTTCGTAAGCATGTGTATGAACATGTTCCGGTGCAGCATCTGATCGGTTTGGAACAATTTTACGGCCGGCCGTTTCTCGTCAATCGCAATGTGCTGATCCCCCGCCCGGAAACAGAGGAATTAGTGGAAGGCGTGCTAACCAGAATCACACAATTATTCCCGGGAAATAAAACGATCGATGTGGTCGACGTCGGGACAGGAAGCGGGGCGATTGCGATTACGCTGGCATTAGAAAACAAATCGCTTCGCGTTGCGGCCATCGATATTGCTCCCGAGGCTCTGGAAGTGGCAAAGCGAAATGCGGAACGTCTTGGAGCGGATGTTGCATTCATTTGCGGCGACTTATTGCAGCCTCTTGTAGAGGCCAGTCGCAAAGTAGACGTTGTCGTTTCCAATCCGCCATATATTCCGGAGAATGAAATTGCTTCGCTTTCCCCTGTCGTAAAAGATTATGAGCCTTTACGGGCGCTTTCCGGCGGCAAAGACGGCCTTGATTTTTACCGCCGTTTCGCCCGCGAGCTGCCATTCGTATTAAAAGAACGCGCGCTTGTCGCGTTCGAAGTAGGAGCTGGGCAGGGAGAGGCGGTCGCGGCAATATTGCGGCAGACGTTTCCACAAGCAGAGGTGGAAGTTGTTTTCGACATTAACGGAAAAGACCGAATGGTATATGCATCATTAGGAAAATAACTTCCAGTACCACCTGGAAGTTATTTTTTTAGATTGATAGAGTTTAAAATTTGCTTGCGCTGTCCACAATGAAAAGTGAAAGGACGGTGCAAGCAAATGAACCAAAAAAATATCGGAATTATTTTATATATACTTCTATTAATCATCGGGGTGCTGGTAAATGTATATGGCCATCAAACGAAAGCGGGGGAAAACGCGACGGTCGCTATTCCGGACGAAGCGATCCGTCTGCGGATTTTAGCCAATAGCGATTCTGCGGAAGATCAAGCGTTGAAACGAAAAGTGCGCAACGCGGTGAATGCGCAAATTAATGGGTGGGTAGCCGATTTAACGTCTTTTCAAGAGGCAAAGCAAGTGATTCGATCCCATATTCCAGAAATTGAACAAACTGTAGCGGATGTGTTGCGAAAAGAACACAGCGATCAATCGTATAAAGTACAGTTCGGAAAAGTCAATTTTCCGACAAAAATTTATGGGAATTACGTTTATCCAGCCGGGCAATATGATGCTGTTTTAATTACGCTTGGCGAGGGAAAAGGAGCAAACTGGTGGTGCGTTTTATTTCCGCCGCTTTGTTTTCTTGATTTTAGCAATAGCGATGCGGTGCGAATGAACGAGCAACCATACGACGCCAATGACAATAAAAAAGAGGTGTTCGCTCCTGCACAAGGAGAGAATAAGGAAACGGTAGAAACAGACGAACAGCAAGAACAAAGCAGCAAGAAGGAAAAAACCATAAAAGAAGAGGAAGTAAAGCGGGCAAGTATAGCAACGACGCCGTCTCCGTTTGTAGCAGAAAATGATCAACCTGTGGAAGTCAAATTTTTCGTGAAAGAACTTATTGAACAATTGATTCCATAATAGTTTGTGGATAAATGTGTAAAACTCACTCACATATCCACAAACTTATCCACTAAAATAACACATTTATCCACATTTTGTGGATAAATTTTGCGAAACTTTTTTCTTTTTTTCATTTTAAGATATAATTCTCGAAGAGATTGTTGATATTTTTATACTATTTTGCTAGCAAGCAGCAACGATAGTTGGGGGGAACAGAGTGGAAACGAATATTTGGGTTGTGGATAATATTGTTGATAAACAAAGTATTTATCCACAGGTTAAAGAGGCTGCACAACTATTGAAATCCGGCGAGGTTGTCGCTTTCCCAACGGAAACGGTGTATGGACTGGGGGCAAACGCGAAAGATGCAAAAGCAGTGGAAAAAATTTTCGCGGCAAAAGGCCGCCCAAGTGATAATCCGCTTATTGTCCACATCGCTCATCTTAAACAGCTAGAAGAGATGGTTTCTGCCATTCCTGATGTGGCGCATACGTTAATAAAACGCTTTTGGCCAGGACCGCTTACGCTCGTTCTGCCAAAAAAAGAAGGAGTGATTTCTGATCCAGTAACAGCAGGATTGCCTACTGTAGCGGTGCGCATGCCAGCACATCCAGTCGCCCTTGCGTTAATTGAAGCCAGCGGATTGCCATTGGCCGCGCCGAGTGCCAATATATCAGGGCGTCCGAGCCCAACGACAGCAGCGCATGTGTTCGCTGACTTAAATGGACGGATTGCTGGCATTGTCGATGGCGGGGAAACAGGTATTGGAGTGGAATCGACCGTTCTTGACTGTACGACGAAAGTGCCGACAATTTTACGTCCGGGCGGTGTAACAAAGGAAGCACTCGAGAAAGTGATCGGAAATGTTTTCGTAGATAGCGCGCTAACCGATGAACGGCAAACACCGAAATCACCGGGAATGAAATATACACATTACGCCCCAAAATCACCAATGGCGATTGTTCAAGGCTCTCCGGCTTTTTTGCAAACGCTTGTGAATAAACAACGTACGCTTGGAAAAAAAGTCGGTGTCCTAACGACAGAAGAAAACCGCTCTTTTTATGATGCCGATGTAGTGTTAGCGTGCGGATCGCGTCATGATTTACATACCGTAGCAAGCCATTTATATGATACGCTTCGAAAATTTGACGAAACAGATGTTGATTTCATTTATAGCGAATCGTTTCCGACAGAAGGAATTGGAGAAGCTATTATGAATCGGCTGAAAAAAGCCGCAGGTCATCAAGTGATTGATGAAAAATAAATCTTCTAAAATTCCCGGACATGCATATGTTAACAGTAAGGCAAGTCCGGGAGGGAAATCAAATGAAGATGTTCATCGGCGAACTTGTGGCACTATCGATGATGGCGTTTGCATTAGGAATGGATGCATTCTCCGTCGCATTAGGCATGGGGTTGTTTCGATTGCAATTAAAACAAATTTTTTACATAGGCATTATGATTGGGCTTTTTCATATTATTATGCCGTTTTTAGGAATGTTCCTCGGCCGCTTTTTATCATACCAATTTGGCAGCATCGCCTCTTATATCGGAGGGGCGTTGCTGCTATTGTTAGGAATTCAAATGATTGTTACATCCTTTAAAAAGGAAAGCGATAGGTTTGTTTCGCCAATGGGAATAGGACTTATTTTTTTTGCTTTTAGTGTGAGCCTTGACAGCTTTTCTGTCGGGCTTAGTCTCGGCATTTACGGCGTGCGAATATTGCTTACGATTTTATTGTTTGGTTTTTTCAGCACGGTGTTGACGTGGATGGGATTAATGTTAGGGCGTCATTTCCAACAATGGCTTGGTGCTTACAGTGAGGCGCTTGGCGGCAGTATTTTGTTAGCGTTTGGGCTGAAACTATTATTTTCGTTTTAAGTTGGCTGCTGCTCACTAAAAAACAAAAGAGCTGCTCCAAAAAGAAGTTTGAACGTTTTGGGCCGCTTTTTTGACACTATATTTTGCTGGTAATTTTTATTATAATTAATTTGTACGTTAGTCGAGTTATGAACGGTAAGAGGTGTTTGTATGTCGCATCGCATTTTATTTGTTTGCACGGGAAACACATGCCGCAGCCCGATGGCGGCAGCGTTATTAAAAAGCAAACAATTGCCAGATTTGGAGGTGAAATCAGCGGGGGTGTTTGCTGCGGAAGGAAGCGATGCTTCGCCTCACGCAAAAACGGTGTTGAAAGAAAAAGGAATTGAAGCAGAACATCGTTCGTCATTGCTAAAAAAGGAAGATATCGATTGGGCGACGCATATTTTTGCCATGACGGCTGGGCATAAGCAGTTAATCATTGAAAGATTTCCAGAAGCGAAAGAGAAAACATTCACTCTCAAAGAATTTGTTTTCGGAAAACAAGGGGACGTATCCGATCCATTTGGCGGTTCTGTTGAAACGTATCGCAAGACGAGAGATGAGCTGGAAAATCTGATTGATCATCTTGTATGTAAGCTTGGGGGAAATCAGTAGGGGGATATAGGGAATGGAAAAGCGAAAAAAGAGATATCGCTTTAGTTTACGGCTAAAGCTTGTTGTGTTTACAACCGTGTTAGCGCTTATTACATATTCGACGAGTGCGTTTTTTATTTATATTTTGTATGATTTATTCTTCACTTCGATGAACAAAAGCGCGTTTACCATTATTATACTATTGCTTGGAATCATTTGGTCAGGCTTGCTTGCATACATGGCATCAGGATTGATCGTAAAGCCGTTGCATCGGTTAGAACAGGCGGCAATCAAAGCAGCAAGCGGACAAATTAATGAAGATGTTCCGTTGCCCAAATTAGATGATGAAATCCGCTCATTAGGGATTGCTTTTAATGAAATGTTGCGAAGTTTGCGAACAATTGTGAAAAATATTGAAGATAATTTTTCTCGCACGAATGAGAAAGTCGTGGAAATTACGAACGCTTCCCTTGTTGCGGCAGAGCGTTCGAAAGATATTGCCCACACGATTGAAGAAATTTCTAAAGGCGCGAATGACTCTGCTGTATCGATGCAAACGGCTGCTGAGTCGGTGGATGATGTGCTGCGCATTGCGAATCAAGTGCAGCAAAAGGCGAATCAATCCGAACAATTAGCGAAGGAAATGGTGACAACATTACATAAAAGCCGTGAAGTCATTAGTTCGCTTGTCAGCGGAATCGAACAATTGGCGCGCAATAATCAAACGTCTTTAAGTGCGGTCGAGCGGCTGGAGCAACACGCGAAAGAAGTGGAAAACATTATCTCTCTAGTCGGTGATATTGCCGGGCAAACGAACTTGCTTGCCTTAAATGCCTCCATTGAAGCGGCGCGAGCTGGCGAGCATGGAAAAGGTTTTGCTGTTGTCGCGGAAGAAGTCCGGAAGCTTGCGGATGAGAGCGCAAAAGCGGTTCAAGGGATTTCTGAGCTGATTCAAAACATTCAAAAGGAAGTCGCACATGTCGTATCACAAATTCATGAGCAAGTAAAATCCGCGAATGAAGAAGCCGCAAAAGGCGCTGATACGAACGACGCGATTGCGGAAATGACCAAATCGATTCACGAAGTCGTTCGTTCCGTCCATGAAATTGCGGAATTAGCGAAAGAACAAATGTCACATATCGAAAAAGCATCGATTCAATCACAAGAAGTTGCGGCGATTGCCGAAGAAACGTCGGCTGGGGCGATGGAAGTAACGGCGGCAACACAAGAACAAACTTCTGTTATTCAGCATGTAAACAAACTAGCGGAAGAATTGGCGGAACAAGCGAAAAAATTAAAAGAAACGATCGACCAATTTGGTACAAGATAAAATTAGAAAGGTCGCCTTCTATATCGGAAACATGTAAAATGAATAGAAAGGCGGCTTTTTTCTATATGACAAAACAAGGAGGAAATGAACATGAAAGTAGCGATTGCATCTGATCACGGCGGAATTCATATTCGTGAAGAAATTAAAAAATTAATGGACGAAATGGGGATCGAGTACATCGACTTAGGATGTGAATGCGAAACATCGGTCGATTATCCTGATTATGCTATTCCAGTTGCGGAAAAAGTCGCAAACGGGGAAGTGGATCGCGGCATTTTAATTTGCGGCACCGGAATTGGCATGACGATTGCCGCTAATAAAGTAAAAGGCATTCGTTGCGCGCTCTGTCACGACGTATATAGCGCCAAATTAACGCGCCAGCATAATGATAGCAACATATTAGCGATGGGAGAACGCGTCATTGGACCAGGATTAGCGCGTGAAATCGCGAAAGTGTGGTTGACGACGGAATTTGAAGGCGGACGTCACGCACGACGCGTGGAAAAAATTACACAATATGAAAACAAACATTTATAACATGGGAGGAATCGTCAATATGTCTTCCCCATTATCCGAATGGAAGCAGCAATGGCAGACGATTATTCGTGAATTTCGAAAGCAAGTCCCGCTTTCATCCGAGCATATTCTTGTCATCGGCTGCAGCACAAGCGAAGTGATCGGCGAGAAAATCGGAACAGCTGGCTCAACGGAAGTCGCCGAAATGCTGTTTGCCGAATTGAGAAAGTGGCATGAGGAAACAGGGGTGCAGCTAGCGTTTCAATGTTGCGAACATTTAAACCGCGCGCTTGTTGTAGAAAGACAGACCGCCATGTCCCGTCAGCTTGAAATCGTCTCGGTCATCCCTGTCCGAACAGCCGGCGGAGCAATGGCTGAATACGCGTATCGTCATATGAACGATCCCGTCGTTGTCGAATTTATTAAAGCAGATGCCGGCATTGATATCGGCGATACATTGATCGGCATGCATTTAAAGCATGTCGCTGTTCCTGTGCGCGTGTCGTTAAAGCAAGTGGGACATGCCCATGTGACATTGGCAAAAACGAGACCGAAACTGATCGGCGGCGCCCGCGCAGTCTACTCTTTAGAAAATCCGAATACTTCTTGCACTTCCTGATGATTTTGTTCATTTTTTCTTTGAATCTACCCGCAAAAAGCTGGTAAAATAAAAAAGAATATTCATTATTTCGAAATGAGGGGGAGCTAGTGATGAACTACTTGCCACAACAAGATCCGCAAGTATTTGAAGCGATTCAAAATGAGTTGAAACGGCAGCAATCAAAAATTGAATTAATCGCGTCAGAAAATTTTGTCAGCCGCGCTGTTATGGAAGCGCAAGGATCGGTATTAACGAATAAATATGCTGAAGGATATCCGGGCCGCCGCTATTATGGTGGCTGCGAATATGTCGATGTCGTCGAGGATCTCGCGCGCGAACGGGCGAAAAAATTGTTTGGCGCGGAACATGCCAACGTACAGCCGCATTCTGGCGCACAAGCGAACATGGCGGTATATTTTACTGTTTTGGAACATGGCGATACGGTGCTTGGGATGAATTTGTCGCACGGCGGTCATTTAACGCATGGCAGCCCAGTCAACTTTAGCGGCATTCAATATAACTTTGTCGAATATGGTGTCGATCCAGAAACACATGTCATTGATTATGATGATGTGCTTGAAAAAGCGCGCATACATAAGCCGAAACTGATTGTAGCAGGGGCAAGCGCTTATCCGCGCATCATCGATTTTAAACGTTTCCGTGAAATCGCTGATGAAGTAGGGGCGTACTTGATGGTAGACATGGCGCACATTGCAGGTCTTGTTGCGGCAGGTCTTCATCCAAATCCGGTGCCATATGCGCATTTTGTGACCACAACAACGCATAAGACGCTCCGCGGGCCGCGCGGCGGCATGATCCTTTGCAAAGAAGAGTTTGCAAAACAAATTGACAAAGCGATCTTCCCAGGCATTCAAGGCGGACCGCTCATGCACGTCATCGCGGCGAAAGCAGTCGCGCTCGGTGAAGCACTGCAAGACAGCTTTAAAACATATGCGCAAAATATCATCAACAACGCAAAACGCCTCGCGGAAGCATTGAAAAAAGAAGGCTTTACACTCGTTTCCGGCGGAACAGACAACCACTTGTTGTTAATTGATTTACGTTCCCTTGGCCTCACTGGAAAAGTGGCGGAAAAAGTGTTGGACGAAGTCGGTATCACCGTCAACAAAAATACGATTCCGTACGATCCGGAAAGCCCATTTGTGACAAGCGGCATCCGTATCGGCACCGCCGCGGTAACGACGCGCGGATTCGGTTTGGAAGAAATGGATGAAATCGCAAGCATTATTAGTCTTACATTAAAACATCACGAAGACGGAGCAAAATTGGAAGAAGCGCGAAAACGCGTAGCGGCATTAACGGAAAAATTCCCATTATATCGTTGACAAAAAACGCGCCTCTAAGACGAATGTCTTTAGAGGCGCGTTTTTGTTTGTAGTTGAATACACGTATATTTTTCGGTAGAATTAATGGAAGTGTAAACTGCAAACAAAGAGGAGAGTGCAAAATGGGAAAAGTATATGTATTCGATCATCCACTTATTCAACATAAGCTGACATATATTCGCGACAAAAACACTGGCACGAAAGAGTTTCGTGAACTTGTCGAAGAAGTGGCGACGTTGATGGCGTTTGAAATTACGCGCGATCTCCCGCTTGAAGAAGTAGAAATTGAGACACCGGTCAGCAAAGCAAAATCGAAAGTAATCGCAGGCAAAAAACTTGGTGTAATCCCGATTTTGCGCGCAGGAATCGGTATGGTCGATGGCATTTTAAAATTGATTCCAGCCGCGAAAGTCGGCCATATCGGGTTATATCGCGACCCAGAAACATTAAAACCGGTTGAATATTACGTGAAGCTGCCGACCGATGTAGAAGAGCGCGATTTTATTGTTGTGGACCCAATGCTCGCGACAGGCGGATCAGCGGTAGAAGCGATTAACGCCTTAAAAAAACGCGGCGCGAAAAGCATTAAATTTATGTGTTTGATCGCCGCTCCGGAAGGCGTTGAAGCGGTGAAAAAAGCGCATCCGGACGTTGACATTTATATCGCTGCGCTCGATGAAAAACTAAATGATCATGGTTATATTGTCCCAGGACTTGGGGACGCCGGCGATCGCCTGTTCGGCACCAAATAGGACGGCATTCAAGGACGGATCATTTCGTGGAAATGATGCCGTCTTTTTTTATCAAAAACAAAATTGTGTCTAAAAAAGTAAATATATCATTATACACTAGTTTAGTGAAAAGAAAATTAATAAATGTCACAAATTATTAATATTTTCGTTGTTATAATACAGTTTTTTTCTATGAAACACATTGACATCGACCCCATGGTATTGTATGCTTGACAGGGGATGTATGATAAGGTTTTCAGATACACTATATACATAGTTTTTACGATAGTTTTTACGAATGTGAGGACTATAACGATATGGGGCAAAACCAACGCTATCCTTTCCGGGCAATCGGTTTGATGTCTGCCATTGTTTCTCAGTTGGCTGGTTCTGTTTTAATTGGTATATTCGGCGGCAGATGGCTTGATCGAAAGTTTGACTCCGAACCTCTTTTTCTTATTATTGGTCTCCTTCTTGGACTAGCTGCGGGCATCTCTGCAATGTTAAGAACAATCCGTCAATTTTTTTCAGGGGAATAATAGAATTATGGAACATATAATGCGAAATTTGCGAAAATATTCGTTGTTTCTCCTTTTGATGTATGCGGCAGGCTGGGGGATGACAGAGTATAAAACATTATTTTTGAGCTTGCTGTTCGGAACATCTATAGGATTTTATAGTGTGTGGTTATTAGCCAGCCGAGTAATGAAATTTGGACGAGCCGTAGCGGAAGGGAAGCGTGTTCGCTCACTAGGTACGTTTTCACGAATGGCGCTTGCGGCACTTGCTGCTTTAGTCGTATTGCAATTTCCGAACCATTTTTCCATTGCACCTGTCATATTGGGGTTAATGACACCTTATTTTGTCATTATAATAGATTATTTTCTGCACATACATAATGAGGCAAGGAAGCGAGGTGGTAACTAGTGCATCATGAAGCTCCTTTATATGAATTTCTAGGACTTACCTTTAACTTAGCCAACGTTTTGATGATAACGATCACTAGCGTGATTGTGTTCATCATTGCCGTTGCTGCTACGCGCAATCTTTCGATGAAGCCAACGGGAATGCAAAATTTCCTTGAATGGGTCGTCGACTTTGTCAAGGGAATCATCAAAAGCAACATGGACTGGAAAACGGGGGGGCGTTTTCATCTACTGGGCATGACCTTAATCATGTATATTTTTGTGGCAAACATGCTCGGTTTTCCGTTCTCTATCGTCATCGATGGAAAGCTATGGTGGAAATCACCGACAGCAGACCCTGTGATCACATTAACGTTGGCGATTATGGTTGTTGCGCTGTCGCATTATTACGGCATCAAACTTCGTGGATTCCAAGAATACGCCAAAGGCTTTGTCAGTCCAATGTGGATTTTATTCCCGCTTAAAATTATCGAAGAGTTTGCTAACACATTAACATTAGGTTTGCGTCTATACGGGAACATTTATGCTGGAGAAATTTTGCTTGCTTTATTGGCGGGTGGATTGGCTACTGGCGTTGGCGGTACGATCGCAGCGATCATTCCAACGATCGCTTGGCAAGCGTTCAGTATTTTCGTTGGCGCCATCCAAGCGTTCATTTTCACGATGTTAACAATGGTTTATATGGCGCACAAAGTGAGTCATGACCATTAATTTTTTATAAAAACAACTTCAATAAATTTCAATAAATACTAAAAGGAGGACTTTTCAATGGGTGTATTAGCTGCAGCAATCGCAATTGGTTTAGCTGCACTTGGTGCAGGTATTGGTAACGGTTTAATCGTATCTCGTACAGTAGAGGGGATCGCACGCCAGCCAGAGGCGCGCGGTATGCTTCAAACAACAATGTTTATCGGGGTTGCGTTAGTCGAAGCGATTCCGATTATTGCGGTTGTTATTGCCTTTATGGTTCAAGGGCGCTAATTTTTGCGTAGCGCTTGTTCATCAACGTTGGCAAGCAACGTAAAAATCGATAGGACAAGCAAAATCGTTCAATGATGGCGAAGATCATTCCATGCGAACCTTCGCCATTCCTTTATGTTCATTTCATCGTAAAAGATAACAATGACGCTCAAAAAGCGAGAAAAATAGGTCTAGAGGGCGACTCTTGAAGGGAGTGAAACGCGTAATGGCAAACTTTTTTGCATTAGGGGCTGCTGGGCATGGATTCAACGGCGGCGATATGTTATTCCAGCTAATTATGTTTTTATTATTAATGTTATTGCTCCGTAAATACGCGTTTGGTCCATTAATGGGCGTGATGAAACAGCGCGAAGAGCATATTGCAAACGAAATCGAACAAGCGGAAAAACATCGCAAAGAAGCGGAAAAGCTATTGGAAGAACAGCGCGAACTAATGAAGCAATCTCGCCAAGAGGCGCAGGAGCTCATTGAAAACGCGCGCAAAATGGCTGAGGAGCAAAAAGAGCAAATTATCGCGTCTGCCCGTGCGGAAGCAGAGCGTTTAAAAGAGACAGCGAAAAAAGAAATCGAACGCGAAAAAGAACAAGCGATGGCCGCGTTGCGAGAACAAGTTGCTTCACTATCTGTATTAATTGCTTCCAAAGTGATTGAAAAAGAGTTAACCGAGCAAGATCAAGCGAAGTTGATTAGCGAGTACATTCAAGAGGTAGGAGAAGGGCGATGAACAAAGAAATCATAGCAAAGCGATATGCGTTAGCTCTTTTTCAAATCGCCACGGAAAAGCAGCTTCTTGATCAATTAGAGGAAGAAATTCGCGCCGTTTGGCAAGTGTTTGCTGAAAACGATAAATTCTTATCGCTATTGACATACCCGAAGCTATCATTGGAAAAGAAAAAAGCGTTAATAAAAGAAACGTTCGCGGCGGTGTCAAGCCCGTTACGAAATACATTGCTGCTTTTGTTGGAACGTCATCGCATTGATATCGTTCCACAGCTTGCAGAGCAGTTTATCCATTTGGTGAACGAAGCTCGTGGCGTCGCTGAGGCGACCGCATATTCGGCTCGTCCGCTAACGGAAGAGGAAAAACGCGCACTTTCGGATGTGTTTGCGAAAAAAATGGGCAAAACGACGCTTCACATTGAAAATATCGTCGACCCAAGCTTAATTGGCGGCGTGAAGCTGCGCATCGGCAACCGCATTTACGATGGCAGCATCAGCGGAAAATTAGAACGAATTCAACGACAGCTTATCGGCTAAGATTTGAAGATAGGGGTGAAATGAATGAGCATCAGAGCGGAAGAAATAAGCGCGCTCATTAAGCAGCAAATCGAAAACTATGAGTCTGAAATTCAAGTAAGCGATGTCGGTACGGTAATTCAAATTGGTGACGGTATCGCGCGCGCCCATGGTTTGGACAACGTAATGTCTGGGGAACTTGTCGAGTTTTCCAACGGTGTCATGGGAATGGCGCTAAACTTAGAAGAAAACAACGTTGGTATCGTTATTTTAGGTCCATATACAGGGATTAAAGAAGGCGATGAAGTGCGCCGTACAGGACGTATCATGGAAGTGCCTGTCGGTGAAGCGTTAATTGGCCGCGTCGTTAACCCTCTAGGACAACCAGTCGATGGTTTGGGCCCAATCGAAACGACAGAAACCCGTCCAATTGAAAGCCCAGCACCAGGTGTTATGGACCGTAAATCGGTTCATGAACCGCTGCAAACAGGGATTAAAGCGATTGACGCATTGGTGCCAATCGGCCGCGGTCAACGTGAGTTAATCATCGGAGACCGTCAAACAGGGAAAACATCGATTGCGATCGACACGATTATCAACCAAAAAGATCAAAATATGATTTGTATTTACGTTGCGATCGGACAAAAAGAATCAACGGTCCGCACGGTTGTCGAAACATTGCGGAAACACGGTGCGCTAGATTATACGATCGTTGTGACGGCATCTGCATCACAACCAGCGCCACTATTGTTCCTTGCGCCATATGCCGGTGTAACGATGGGCGAATATTTCATGTATAAAGGTCAGCACGTGCTTGTTGTTTATGACGACTTATCAAAACAAGCGGCGGCTTACCGTGAGTTGTCACTATTGCTTCGCCGTCCACCAGGCCGTGAAGCATATCCAGGGGATATCTTCTACTTGCACTCTCGCCTCTTAGAGCGCGCAGCAAAATTAAGCGATGCCAAAGGCGGCGGTTCGTTAACAGCGCTTCCGTTTGTCGAAACGCAAGCTGGTGACATTTCTGCTTACATTCCGACGAACGTCATCTCCATTACAGACGGGCAAATTTTCTTGCAATCTGATTTGTTCTTCTCCGGCGTTCGCCCGGCGATTAACGCTGGTCTTTCCGTATCCCGCGTCGGTGGTGCGGCACAAATTAAAGCGATGAAAAAAGTATCGGGTACGCTTCGCCTTGACTTAGCGGCGTATCGTGAACTTGAAGCGTTCGCACAGTTCGGTTCAGACCTTGATAAAGCGACGCAAGCAAAGCTCGCACGCGGTGCTCGTACGGTAGAAGTGTTAAAACAAGACTTGCATGCACCGATTCCAGTAGAAAAACAAGTGGCGATCATTTACGCGCTTACTCACGGTTTCTTAGACGACATTCCAGTCGAAGATATTCGCCGCTTTGAAAAAGAATTCTTCTTATGGCTCGACCAAAACGGCCAACACTTGCTTGAACATATTCGTACAACAAAAGAACTTCCAAACGAAGAAGATTTCAACAAAGCGATCGAAGCGTTCAAGAAAACGTTTGTTGTTTCTCAATAAAGCAGGACGGAACAGAAGGATGACGGCTTCTGTTCCTCCTCTATTCTAGATTTCGTGCATAAAAAAGGTGGTGAAACCTTTGGCATCCTTACGCGACATTAAGAAGCGCATCAACGCGACGAAAAAAACAAGCCAAATTACGAAGGCGATGGAGATGGTTTCCGCTTCGAAGTTAAACCGCGCGGAAATGAACGCGAAATCGTTTGTTCCATATATGGATAAAATGCAAGAAGTCGTTGCGAACATCGCCCTTGGTGCCGGCAATGCGACACATCCGATGCTAGTGACGCGCCCGGTGAAAAAGACAGGCTATTTAGTGATCACATCGGATCGCGGCTTGGCGGGAGCGTATAACAGCAACGTTCTTCGCACTGTGTACCAAACGATTCAACAGCGCCATCAATCTCCAGATGAATATGCGATTATTGTCATTGGACGTGTCGGTTTAAGCTTTTTCAAAAAGAGAAATTTCCCGGTCATTTTAAATATTACTGGGCTGCCGGATCAACCGTCTTTTGCGGATATTAAAGAAATTGCGAATAAGGCGGTCGGATTGTTTGCGGATGGTACGTTTGATGAGTTGTATATGTACTACAACCATTACGTCAGTGCGATCCAACAAGAGGTGACAGAAAGAAAGCTGTTGCCGTTAACGGATTTAGTCGATAACAAACAACGGACAACGTATGAATTTGAACCTTCTCAAGAAGAAATTTTAGATGTGCTTTTGCCGCAATATGCCGAAAGTCTTATTTACGGTGCGCTGTTAGATGCGAAGGCAAGCGAGCATGCAGCGCGGATGACGGCGATGAAAAACGCGACGGACAACGCGCACGAGCTTATTCGTACGCTTACTCTTTCCTACAACCGTGCTCGTCAAGCAGCGATTACCCAAGAGATTACGGAAATCGTGGCGGGAGCAAACGCGTTGCAATAACGGTAAATTGGAAGCTGCAATTATATAAACGCAACTTGATATTTCATCTTATCGAAAGAATTTTCGACTGTCGGAGGCAAGTCGATAACTTGCCTTCGTCACGCATAAGCGCAGTCGAAAAAATAGATCGCAAAAGTAGAATTTTCAAGTTTCACTATATAGGTACTGCTGTCCAACTAGCAAGTTAGGAGGGAAAACGATGACAAAAGGACGCGTTATTCAAGTTATGGGTCCGGTTGTAGACGTAAAGTTCGAAAACGGACATCTTCCTGCGATCTACAACGCTTTGAAGATTCAACATAAAGCGCGTAATGAAAATGAAGTCGACATCGACTTAACATTAGAAGTAGCACTTCATCTTGGCGATGATACGGTTCGTACGATTGCAATGGCATCGACAGACGGATTGATTCGTGGAATGGAAGTCATTGACACAGGTGCGCCAATTTCCGTTCCAGTCGGAGAAGTTACCCTTGGCCGCGTATTCAACGTCTTAGGGGAACCGATCGACATGCAAGGGGAAATTCCAGATGATGCGCGTCGTGACCCAATCCATCGTCCAGCGCCAAAATTCGAAGAGCTTGCAACAGAAGTAGAAATTTTGGAAACAGGTATTAAAGTCGTTGACTTGCTTGCTCCATACATTAAAGGTGGAAAAATCGGTCTATTCGGCGGTGCTGGTGTAGGAAAAACGGTCTTAATCCAAGAACTTATTCATAACATTGCGCAAGAGCACGGTGGTATTTCCGTATTCGCCGGCGTAGGGGAACGCACTCGTGAAGGGAACGACCTTTACCATGAAATGAAAGATTCCGGCGTTATCAGCAAAACGGCGATGGTATTCGGACAAATGAACGAGCCGCCTGGTGCGCGGATGCGCGTAGCGTTGACAGGATTAACGATGGCGGAATACTTCCGTGACGAGCAAGGACAAGACGTGCTGCTCTTTATCGACAACATTTTCCGTTTCACGCAAGCTGGTTCTGAGGTTTCGGCGCTATTAGGCCGCATGCCTTCTGCCGTAGGTTATCAACCGACGCTTGCGACAGAAATGGGTCAATTGCAAGAACGGATCACTTCTACAGCCACTGGTTCTATCACATCGATTCAAGCGATTTACGTACCAGCGGACGACTACACAGACCCAGCGCCAGCAACAACGTTCTCTCACTTGGACGCAACGACGAACCTAGAGCGGAAACTTGCGGAAATGGGTATATATCCAGCAGTGGATCCACTTGCGTCCACATCTCGCGCGCTTGCGCCTGAAATCGTTGGTGAAGAACATTACCAAGTAGCGCGCAAAGTGCAACAAACATTGCAACGTTATAGAGAATTGCAAGATATTATCGCGATTCTCGGTATGGATGAGCTATCCGATGAAGATAAACTCATCGTTCATCGCGCTCGCCGCATTCAATTCTTCTTATCGCAAAACTTCCATGTCGCGGAGCAATTTACAGGCCAACCTGGTTCTTACGTGCCTATTAAAGAAACAGTTCGCGGCTTCAAAGAAATTTTGGAAGGAAAATACGATCACATTCCAGAAGATGCTTTCCGCTTAGTAGGGCGCATTGAAGAAGTTGTTGAAAAAGCGAAGCAAATGGGCGTAGAAGTTTAATTGAGGGACATAGGAGGATTTCATGATGAAAACGATCAAGGTCAGTGTCGTTACTCCTGATGGCCCGGTATATGAAGCGGACGTAGAGATGGTAAGCACGAAAGCAAAAAGCGGAGAGCTTGGAATTTTGCCAGGACACATTCCGCTTGTCGCTCCGCTTGAGATCAGTGCGGTTCGTCTTAAAAAAGGCGGAGAAACAAAGTATATCGCTGTCAGCGGCGGATTTCTCGAAGTTCGTCCTGATAAAGTGACGATTTTGGCACAATCAGCGGAAAAAGCGGAAGATATCGATGTAGCACGTGCAAAAGCGGCGAAAGAACGCGCGGAACGGCGTCTGCAAAGCAAGCAGGATGATATCGACTTTAAACGTGCGGAACTGGCACTAAAACGGGCGATTAACCGCTTAAACGTAGCAAACATGAAATAAAAGACGGGAGGAAATCGTTTCCCCCGTCTTTTTTTATTGTTATCGCTGTCGTTATAAGTAAAAATGGATGGTCTGTCGACACTTCTGGATATAAATGTTATAATGGCACTGGGATAATTCGTAATTGTGTAATATTTCAAAACAATATAAAGTAGCATAATAATGAAGGGAGCGAACGGCATATTGTGGAACGTATACGTTAATAACTATGTGATTGTTTTTGTATTTTTGTGTATCGGCATTTTGCTTCCTGTTGGCGCATTAACAATAGGACGATTTCTACGTCCACACGTTCCGAGTGAGGCAAAGCAAACGACTTATGAAAGCGGTAACAATCCGTTCCATGACTCGCGTGTTCAGTTTCAAGTTCGTTACTATATGTTTGCACTATTATTTGTCATTTTTGATGTCGAAACAGTGTTTTTATATCCATGGGCAGTCGCTTATAACAAACTAGGATTATTCGCTTTAGTGGAAATGATTATTTTCGTGTTGATGCTCGTTCTTGGGCTTGTCTATGCTTGGAAAAAGAAGGTGTTACAATGGATGTAAAATGGTTGGACGTACCGGAAGGAGATACGGAAGAGTTAAAGCGCAACGTGTTTTTCACTACACTGGAACAATTAAAGGCGTGGGCCCGCAGCAATTCTCTATGGCCGTTAACGTTCGGTCTTGCCTGCTGCGCGATTGAAATGATGGGAGTCGGTGGAGCTCATTATGATTTAGACCGGTTCGGCTCCTTTTTCCGTGCGTCTCCAAGACAGTCTGATGTCATGATTGTATCCGGAACGGTGACGAAAAAGATGGCGCCAATCATCCGCCGTTTATATGATCAAATGCCAGAACCAAAATGGGTCATTGCCATGGGGTCATGCGCAACGGCAGGGGGGCCGTATGTGAAATCATATAGCGTCGTCAAAGGAGTAGATCAAATCGTACCAGTTGATGTATATATTCCTGGTTGCCCGCCGAATCCAGCGGCGTTAATTTACGGGATTAATAAATTAAAAGAAAAAATTCGTTATGAAGCAAAGACGGGGAAGAAGGTGCTGTAATCGATGAGTGAAGAAAAAGATTTACAGCAGCGGAAAAAAGAAGCGGCAGAGCGAGCGAGACAGTTGGCTCGCGAACGATTAGCGGCGAAACGAGCCGCTGAACAAACTGAACAGCCGCTCGAAGAACCAAAAGTTCCAACCGAAGAAAAACTTGCCGAAGATGATCTCACCCTTGCGAAGAAGAAAGCAGCAGCGGCGGCGAAAGCCAAAGCAGCGGCGTTGGCGAAACAAAAAGCAAAAGAAGCGCAGCAGGCAGAAGGAGAAAACCAAGAAACAGCCGAAGATGATCTGGCGCTTGCGAAGAAGAAAGCAGCAGCGGCAGCGAAAGCCAAAGCGGCGGCGCTAGCGAAGCAAAAGGCAAAAGAAGCAGCGGGCGACGGAGCGGAAGATGACCTTGCCAAACAAAAAGCGATTGCGGCAGCGAAGGCGAAGGCGGCAGCCGCTGCAAAAGCCAAAGCAAAAGCGCTGGCAAAACAACAAGCAAGCGGCACCGCTGGCGAAAACGATGATGATCTCGCAAAAGCGAAAGCAAAGGCAGCAGCGGCAGCAAAAGCCAAAGCAGCGGCTGCGGCGAAAGCGAAAGCCGCAGGAGATTCGGAGCCAGCAGTGAAAAAAGAAGAAACTCCATCGCCAAATCAGCCGCTTCTTGATAAATACGTCAAAGTGATTCGCGAACATCTCGGCGAAGATGTGCTAGAAGATGCCTATATTAACCGCCTTTCCAAAGATGTTCCGACATTGGTCGCAAAAAAGGATACATATTACAAAATCGCCGAGTTTCTAAAATATAACGAACAGCTTAGTTTTGATTATTTGTCGGAGTTGCATGGAACGGATTTCCAAACACATATGGAAGTATATGTGCACTTATATTCTTATAAAAAACAACAAGCTGTCGCATTAAAAGTGAAAATCGACCGCGACCAGCCGGAGATTGATTCGCTCGTTCCGCTTTGGCAGGGGGCAAATTGGCCGGAATGCGAGGCGTACGACCTATTAGGAATCCGCTTTAAAGGGCACCCGAATTTAATCCGTATCTTTTTAGGAGAAGATTGGGTCGGATATCCGCTTCGCAAAGATTATGAACCATACGACGCGGAGGTATAACTATGCTTCGGACGGAAGAAATGATTTTAAACGTAGGACCGCAGCACCCGAGTACACACGGAGTTTTCCGCCTCATTTTAAAAATAGATGGAGAGATCATTCAAGAAGCGAAACCTGTCATCGGCTACCTCCACCGCGGAACGGAAAAGTTAGCAGAAAACTTACAATATACGCAAATCATCCCGTATACGGACCGGATGGATTATTTATCGGCAATGACCAATAACTATGTTATTTGTCATGCAGTGGAAACAATGATGGGCATTGAAGTTCCGGAACGAGCGGAATATTTGCGCGTTTTGGCAATGGAACTTGGCAGAATCGCCAGCCATCTTGTCTGGTGGGGGACGTATTTGCTCGACCTTGGTGCCACAAGCCCGTTTTTGTACGCATTCCGCGAGCGGGAAATGATTATTAATCTATTAAACGAGTTGTCAGGGGCGCGACTGACGTTCAATTACATGCGCGTCGGCGGCGTGAAATGGGATGCGCCGGATGGATGGATTGAAAAAGTAAAACAATTTGTCCCGTATATGCGGGAAAAACTCGCTGGTTATCATGACCTTGTGACAGGAAATGAAATTTTCCGCCATCGTGTCATCGGTGTTGGCAAATATACGAAAGAAGAGGCGATCAATTATTCGTTAAGCGGCGTAAACTTGCGTTGTACCGGCGTGAAATGGGACTTACGGAAAAACGAGCCGTATTCGATTTATGACCGTTTTGATTTTGACATTCCGATGCGGGAAGAAGGAGACTGCCTTGCCCGTTATGAATGCCGCTTGGCGGAAATAGAAGAATCATTAAAAATCATCGAACAAGCATGTGAACAATTTCCAAAAAGCGGAGAAATTATGGGGAAAGTGCCGCGCATCATTAAAGCGCCGCCGGGAGAGACATTTGTCCGCATTGAATCACCGCGCGGGGAAATCGGCTGTTACATCGCCAGCGACGGAAAGAAAGAGCCGTACCGCATCAAATTCCGTCGGCCGTCGTTTTACAATTTGCAAATACTCCCGAAACTGTTAAAAGGGGAAAATATTGCGAATGTGATTGCGATTCTTGGCTCGATTGATATTGTGCTCGGGGAGGTCGACGGATGATGGAACAATTGCTGAATTCTGCTCCAAGCTGGACGAATCTCGTGATCTTCTTCGGACTTGGTCTTGCCTTGTTGTTTGCCGTTCTTGCTTTTGTGACGTATGGCATTTTAGCGGAACGAAAAGTCATGGGATTTATGCAAGGCCGTTACGGCCCGAACCAAGTCGGAGGCCGATGGGGGCTATTGCAAACGGTCGCGGACGTATTAAAGCTGCTTTTAAAAGAAGATACGATTCCAAAAGCTGCTGACAAGCCGTTATTCATTTTAGCGCCGATTATCGCTTTTGCGCCGGCGTTTATGGTATTGGCGACATTGCCGTTTACTGACGCATTTCAATTTGCCGATATCGGCGTTGGCCTGCTTTATTACATTGCCGTTTCGGGACTGACGACGATCGGCGTTGTGGCCGGCGGATGGGCATCGAACAATAAATATGCGCTCATCGGCGCAATGCGTGCGGCAGCACAAATGATTTCCTATGAAATTCCGCTTGTTGTGTCTGTGCTTGGCGTTGTTTTGCTAACGGGCAGTTTAAATTTAAACGATATTGTCGAAGCGCAAAAAGATGTATGGTATATTTTCATACAGCCAATTGCGTTTATCGTATTTTTCATTGCTGCTGTCGCGGAGTTAAACCGCACTCCATTCGACTTGCCGGAAGCGGAATCAGAGCTTGTTGCCGGGTTTCATGTCGAGTATTCCGGTTTTCGTTGGGCATTCTTTATGCTTTCGGAATATGTGTATCTTTTTGCTATGGCAGCGCTTACAACGATATTATTTTTAGGTGGATGGCACCCGGTGATGTTTTTAGATTTCATTCCAGGAGCGGTTTGGTTTGCGTTAAAATTCAGCATCGTTGTTTTCGTCCTGATTTGGTTCCGTGTGACATTTCCGCGCCTTAGAGCGGACCAGCTCATGGAATTAGGATGGAAAGTATTGTTTCCTGTGGCGCTTGCAAATATTTTTGTTACCGCGCTGATACAAGAACTATTTTTCTAATAAGAATGGGGTGGCATGCATGATCGGTTTAGCCAAAGGGTTGGCATATACCCTGAAAAATTTAACTCGGGAAAAAGTAACGTACGACTATCCGAATGAACCGCTTCCCCTTCCAGATCGGTTTCGCGGCATTCAAAAATTTTATCCCGAAAAATGTATTGTTTGCAATCAATGTGCTAATATTTGTCCAACAGACTGTATTCAATTGACAGGAAAAAAGCATCCGGATCCGACGAAAAAAGGGAAAATCATTGATACGTACAGCATTAACTTCGAAATTTGCATTTTATGCGACCTTTGTACAGAAGTATGTCCGACAGAAGCCATCGTCATGACGAACAATTTTGAGCTGGCGGAATATAGCCGCGATGCCCTTTATAAAGATTTGGCATGGCTCGATGAAAACGACGCCAATGTCCGAAAGGAGAATAAGCCGTGAGCGGAGAATATCTCGCCTTTTTAGTGCTTGCCCTCGTCGCAATCATCGGCGGAGTGCTCATGCTGAATTTAACGAAAGTCGTTCATATGGTCATCGCGCTTGTGTTTACGTTCATCAGCATCGCGGGCCTTTACGTGCTCTTATCAGCGGAATTTATTGCTGCTGTGCAAGTGCTTATTTACTCTGGCGCCATTACCATTATCATGCTGTTTGGCATCATGTTGACGCGCCATCGGGAGGAAGAAAAAGAAGAAACGACAACAGGCGGATTTTGGCGAAAAACATTCACCGCCATCGCGGTCTTTGCCTTTGGCATCGCCGTTTATCTCGGCATTTATCAGCTTGATTTTGGCGAGGAAGCCGCAAATCTCCATGAAAACAATACGGAACAAATCGGCCTCGCCCTATATTCTCATTATATCATTCCGTTTGAAATTACATCGATCATTTTGCTTGTGGCGCTTGTCGGCGCGATTATACTAGCGAAAAAAAATGATAAGGGGGCGCCAAAAAAATGAGCTCCGTTCCATTATCCGTATATCTGGTACTTGCGCTCATCTTGTTTTGCATTGGGCTGTATGGAGCGCTCACCAAACGAAATACAGTGATTGTGCTCATTTGTATTGAGTTAATGCTGAATGCCGTCAATATTAATTTAGTCGCTTTTGCGAAATACGGGGCTCATCCCGGTATTGCCGGACAAATTTTCGCCCTGTTTACCATCACGGTGGCAGCTGCTGAAGCCGCGGTGGGACTCGCGATTTTAATGGCGCTTTATCGCAACCGCAAAACCGTTCATATCGATGAAATCGATTCGATGAAGCATTAAAGCAAGAAAATGCAAAGAGCTCTTCAAGCTCTTTGATCAAAAGGGGACTGTGATACCATGATGGAAATGGCTTGGATTGTGCCGCTTTTTCCGCTGTTTTCCTTTTTCTTATTGCTGCTTTTCGGAAAACGAATGAAAGAAGCGAGTGCTTATGTTGGAATACTAGCGACGTTCATTTCTTTCCTTGTTTCTGTCGCTGTGCTGTTTGACCGCATTGGTGGTTCGACTTACAAAGCAGAACAAGTATGGCTTGCGATCGGCAGCACGAAATTGACAGCTGGATTTGAGGTGACGGCGCTAAACGCATTAATGCTTGTCGTTGTCTCCCTCGTTAGCTTTTTAGTACATATGTATGCAAAAGGGTATATGCGCGGCGATGAGCGGTTCTCGGTTTTCTATGCGTATTTAGGGCTGTTCACGTTTGCGATGCTCGGTCTTGTCGTTTCGCCGAATTTATTGCAGACGTATATGTTTTGGGAACTGGTTGGTCTTGGTTCGTTTCTATTAATCGGATTTTATTTCTATAAAGAAGAAGCGAAAGCGGCTGCGAAAAAAGCGTTTATTATGACGCGGATCGGCGATGTCGGCTTTTTTATCGGCATGATTCTATTATTCTGGCAAGTGGGCAGTTTTGAATATGATGACATTTTTAAAGCCGTGCAAGACGGAACGCTGTCGCAGACGATGGTGACCCTAGCGGCGATTCTCATTTTCGTGGGAGCGATCGGAAAATCTGGCCAGTTTCCGCTTCATACGTGGCTTCCAGATGCCATGGAAGGTCCGACGCCAGTTTCGGCGTTGATCCACGCGGCCACGATGGTAGCTGCAGGGGTTTATTTAGTGGCTGCGCTGTTCCCGTTATACGAAGCAAGCGAAACGGCGATGCTGACGGTCGCGGTTGTCGGGGGATTTACGGCGATCTTTGCGGCGTCGATTGGACTTGTGCAAACCGATATAAAGCGCGTGCTTGCCTACTCAACGGTAAGCCAGCTCGGCTACATGATGCTTGCACTCGGTTCGGGAAGCTATGTAGCGGGAATATTCCATTTGACGACACATGCATTTTTTAAAGCGCTCTTGTTTTTAGCGGCAGGAAGCGTCATTCATGCCGTCGGCACGCAAGACATTGAAAAAATGGGCGGACTTTGGCGGAAAATGCCGCTTACCGCGCCGCTATTTCTAGTCGGAACGCTGGCCATCAGCGGGGTCCCGCTTTTATCAGGATTCTTTAGCAAAGATGAAATTCTTGCCGCCGCTTGGACGAATGGTCATGTCGTTTTATTCTGGATTGCGGTTTTTGCTTCGTTTTTCACCGCGTTTTATATGTTCCGTCTCTTCTTCCTTGTCTTTAGCGGCGAGGGGCGGCATGAAGCGGAGGAAATTCATGAATCGCCAGCGGTTATGACGTTTCCGATGCTCGTCTTGGCCGTGCTTGCCGTCATTTCCGGGTACATTCATACTCCATGGTTCGGGACATTTCTCGGCGATTGGCTGACAGATGGCCATTATGCTCACAAAGAAGCGCCAAGCTGGATTATGGTCGTTGCTGCCATCGTTTCGTTGCTTGGCATTTTCCTCGCGTGGCTGATGTACGGAAAACGTTCGCTTGCGAGAGATTGGCTTAGCTCGCGCGTTCCGTTTGCGTACAACGTGTTATGGAATAAATATTACATCGATGAATGTTATGCGTGGACGGTTGGCTATGCGGCAAACGCCATTAGTCTATTATTCTATTATATTGATCGCTTTATCGTAGAGGGAATGGCCAGTCTCGTTGCAGCGGCAGTAAACACGGTTGGTTCAATCGGATCGCGGCTGCAAAACGGGCAAGTTCAAATGTATGGCGCGGTGACGTTGATCGGCCTTACGCTTCTCGTCGTCATTCTCGCGTTCACAGGGGGGTATTTATAATGAATGGAACGTATTTTCTCTCCCTTCTCGTTTTCTCCCCGCTTGTTGGCATTCTTTTGCTTGCGTTTGTACCAAAAACGCAAGAGCGGACGATAAAATGGCTCGGTTTTTTATCTACGCTGCCATCGCTGATTTTATCGCTATTTGCCTTTGTACAATATTTGCGGGGCTACCGCCTGGAACATTTGGCAGAAAAACACGATTGGGTTCGCTTCGCGGATTTTCCGTTTTTAACGGAGTCCACGTTCGCCATCCGTTATGAGCTGAGCATCGACGGCTTTTCGCTTGTCATGATCGTGCTTACGTCGCTATTGGCGACGCTTGCCGCCGTCGCCTCCATTCATATCAAAAAAGAGTGGAAAGGCTATTTCATGCTCTTTCTTCTATTAGAAATCGGCATGCTTGGCGTGTTTGCGGCAGGAAATATGATTTTATTCTTTATCTTTTTAGAAATCACACTCGTTCCGATGTTCTTTTTAGTTGGAAAATGGGGCGGTTTTGAACGGGAGCGCGCCGCATACAGCTACTTGCTTTACAACGGGATTGGTTCGGCGATTTTACTGATTGCCATTATCGTTTTATTTGCCCGCACCGGGACGTCCAATATCGAGTTGGTAAAAGAAATGCTTCATAACCCGGCGGTCGAGGCGCAGCTTGTCGCGCCGATTTCAAACGATTTGCGCTTAGGATTGTTTATTGCATTGTTGATCGCATTTGGGATTAAGCTGCCGATCGTTCCGTTTCACCGCTGGATTTTGCGGGTGCACGTACAAGCGCCGCCGTCGATTGTGATGCTGCACTCCGGCGTGTTATTAAAAATCGGGGCGTACGGTTTGATTCGGTTCGGCATCGGTTTATTCCCAGATCAATTCCGCGATTTCGCTTTTTGGATTGCGATTTTAGGGGTTGTCAACTTATTGTACGGAGCGTTTTTAGCGTTCGTCCAAGACGATTTTAAAATGGTGCTTGCCTATTCGAGTGTTTCCCATATGGGAATTGTGCTCATTGGATTGGGAGCTCTGAATGAAGCAGGGATTCAAGGGGCGATTTTCCAGGCTGTTTCCCATGGATTTATTTCCGCATTGCTGTTCTTGCTCGTCAGCATTTTATACGAACGAACGAGTACGACGATGATCGACCGTTTAGGAGGGCTGGCGAAAGTGATGCCGCTGACGGCGGGATGCTTATTGGCAGGAGCGATGGCGTCGCTCGGATTGCCGGGAATGTCTGGGTTTGTAAGTGAGTTTACCGCATTTTTAGGTTTGTTTAAAACAGAGCCGGTCGTTGCGGCGATCGGTGCGCTCGGCATTATCATGACCGCGGTTTACCTGCTTCGCGCCGTATTGAACATGACGTTTGGCGCCTCCAAGCGCGATGATGTACAAGCGCTTGATATGAGCCTGGCGGAAGCGATTCCGGTGTTCGTATTGCTCGCATTGATTGTGATGATCGGCGTATATCCGCATATTTTAGCGAAACCATTGCAAGCGACGATTGAAATGATGATGAACGGGTTAGGAGTGTGAGAGAAATGAGCATGCATACATTATTGCAATATAAATGGGAGATGATGACACCGGAATTCATCGTTCTTGGAACGGCGCTCATTCTCTCGCTGATGGACCTGTTTATGCCGGATGATAAAGACCGCCGTCCGCTTGCATGGATTGCTTTTGTTGGAGTTGCCATTGCGTTGATCGCGACAATCGGACTGATTCCGGCCAAAGCAGTTTCGATTTTGAACGATACGTTTCGCTTAGACGCGTTTGGCAAAGCCTTTAAGCTTCTTTTATTAGCAGGCGGAGCGCTTTCGCTGTTGCTTGCGTTTGATTATCGCCCAAAAGAAGGGTTAAAAGATCGCGGGGAATTCTACTATTTATTGCTTTGCGCCTTGCTTGGCGCGATGATCATGGCCTCTAGCGGCGATTTAATCACCTTATTTGTCGGGCTAGAGCTATTATCGATTTCCTCTTATATCTTGGCGGGAATACGAAAAACATCGATGCAGGCAAACGAATCGGCGATGAAATATGTGATTAACGGCGGGATTTCGACAGCGATTACGCTGTTTGGGATGAGCTATATTTTCGGCTTAACAGGCACGACGAACATAAAAGAAATTGCCTTAGAGGTACAGAAGCTAACCGATAGCGGATACCAATACATCTTGGCGATTGCGTTCTTGATGATGCTTGTCGGTTTATCGTTTAAGATTTCATCCGTTCCGTTCCATATGTGGACGCCGGATGTCTATCAAGGAGCGCCGACTCCTGTTACCGCGTTTTTAAGCGTCGTTTCGAAAACGGCCGGGTTTGTCATCGTTTTACGATTGTTTATCACCATCTTTACCCAAGCGCCGGCGCAAGGAAAAGATCCGTCTTCGCTATTGTTTTCGATGCAGGATTATATCGCCTTTTTAGCCGGGGCAACGATGATCATTGGAAATACGATAGCGTTAAAGCAGCGGAGCATGAAGCGGCTGTTTGCTTATTCGAGCATTGCCCACGCCGGATATATTCTTGTCGGTTTTGCGGCGATGTCATGGGTCATGATCGATTCGATTTGGTTTTATTTGCTTGCGTATTTGTTCATGAATCTTGGCGCATTTGCGATATTGCAACGAATATCTGACGAAGCCGATTCCGATGATCTCAGCCATTTTGCCGGCCTTTATCAGCGAAACCCGCTTTTAGCGGTTGCGATGGGAATTTTCTTGCTGTCGCTTGCGGGAATCCCGGGTACGGCTGGTTTCATCGGAAAATTGAACATTTTCCTTGGGGCGCTCATGACAGAGCCGGGTCATTATGTGCTTGCCGCGGTGATGATCGCTGCAACGGTTATATCGTATGTATACTATTTTGGCATTTTTGTGCAAATCTTTTTCCGCCCTGCCGATGAGACATCATCGGTGAGACTATCGATCGGGCTGACGATCGTTGTTGTCATTTGCGCGCTTGGCACGTTGCTATTCGGTGTCGTTCCAGGGCTAGCTTATCACTTTCTTGAACAATTCGATCACTTTAGCGATTTCCTTCAATAGCGTTACAATAAAGGGGGTTATTCCCCTTTCTTCTTTTATCGCCAAACCGCGAAGTAATGGATGGAAAGAAAGGAGTGAAAAACGATGATGCCCATGCTGGGCCAGCAGGCGTTAGTAAGCATTGTTGTCCATCTCGTGTTTATCGCCATTACGTGGTGGACATTACAAGGAGTTCGGCTCGAGATGATCATCAAACCAAACCGTGTATTTCAGGGACGATTGCTTTATATTTTATTGACGATTATGATCGGTTCGACGGTGGCCAACTTTTTTCTTGACTATTTATCATGGTCAAAACAACTCCCGTTTCTATTTGGAGGCGAGTAATGCCATATTACTCGCTTTTTTTTTAAACTGACAGCGCTTTCATTTTTGGTTATTGTCGATTTTTTTTATGTATGTTCACTTCCGATCTGGCAACAATAACAATTAAGGAGAGGAAGTGAAACGGATATGAAAAAAAGACAAGTGCGTCCATTCATTTTTTTATGGACATCATTATTTATCATGATTATTGGAATGTATCAATATTCATCCGGAGAAGCGATGGGGAACGAGTCCCTTCAGCCATTAAAAACGATCGCGCGCGTTTTAGAAGACAATGAAGTAGAAATTGAACAATGGACTGTTTACACAAGAGAGTATGCCCCGCATATTCGAAATGATGCAACTTTTTTTAAAAAGCTAGACGAACTCAAAAACGAAAACCGCGCCTTTCATTGGCATTTTGAGGCAAACCACCATATGAAAAAAGCAACGGGTATATACAACCGCCCCTTCTTTCAAGAAAAAATTCAACTCGTCATGACCGACACAAAGGACAAGCCCCAAACGTATATCCTCTATGAACTCAAAGGAGTAGGTTGGAGCAGAAAAATATGGGAAAAAATTGTCGAAACGATAGAGAAAAAGTCGAGCCAATTATTTGTGAAGCAGCCTACATTTTTCACTTGTATCAAAGGGGATTTCAGTGATAATATGGAAGGTGGTTTGTTCTACAATGCTTTACATCTTCTAAGAGAATTTCAAGCAACACCAGTTGAATCATTACAAGAAGAGTCATTTGTTTCCCTGTCTGCATATACTGGGCAGTGGGAATACGTTCTTCCAACTAGCAAACATCAGCCGATGAACATTCAACTTGCATTGCGAGAAAGATTGGGCGGGAAGACGGCTGTCGTCATTGGAACCCCAATCATTACGATTGAATATTAATATAGAGAAATTGGACGCGGAGGGGAATACCTTGGAAAAGATCATCGTCCGTGGCGGAAACCGGTTAAGCGGCACCGTAAAAGTAGAAGGAGCGAAAAATGCCGTTTTGCCTGTGATCGCCGCAACATTATTAGCCAGTAATGGGAAAAGTGTTATTCATGATGTGCCTGCTCTTTCCGATGTATATACAATCAGTGAAGTACTGCGTTATTTAGGCGCGGATGTAAAAATAGAGGAAAATACGATCACTGTCGATGCGTCGCAAGAGCTAAAGTTCGAAGCGCCGTTTGAATATGTGCGTAAAATGCGGGCATCGGTGCTTGTGATGGGATCATTGCTTGCCCGAAATGGCCGCGCCCGCGTCGCGCTGCCAGGAGGCTGTGCGATCGGTTCGCGCCCGATTGACCAACATTTAAAAGGCTTTGAAGCGATGGGCGCCCACGTAAAAGTCGGAAACGGATTTATTGATGCCGAAGTAAAAGGAAGATTGCGCGGCGCAAAAATTTATTTAGATTTTCCAAGCGTTGGAGCAACAGAAAATATTATGATGGCCGCGGTATTAGCGGAAGGCACCACCATTATTGAAAACTGCGCCAAAGAACCGGAAATTGTCGATTTGGCAAACTTTTTAAATGCAATGGGAGCGAAAGTGCGCGGAGCTGGAACCGGCACGATTCGCATCGAAGGGGTAGACCAGCTGACTGGCACGACTCATACGGTTATTCCTGATCGCATCGAAGCAGGTACGTTTATGGTTGCTGCGGCAATTACAGGCGGAAACGTCCTTGTACAAGGTGCTGTTCCAGAACATTTAAGTTCCTTGATTGCCAAAATGGAAGAAATGGGTGTCACTATTATCGAAGAAGGAAATGGACTGCGGGTAATAGGTCCAGAAAAATTAAAAGCGGTGGACATTAAAACAATGCCGTATCCAGGTTTTCCAACGGATATGCAGTCACAAATGATGGCATTGCTGCTTAAAGCAGAAGGTACCAGTATGGTTACGGAAACGGTATTTGAAAACCGCTTTATGCATGTGGAAGAGTTTCGCCGCATGAATGCCGACATTAAAATTGAAGGACGTTCTGTTATTATTAACGGTCCTTGCAATTTGCAAGGCGCGGAAGTAGCTGCTACCGATTTGCGGGCAGCGGCAGCGTTAATTTTAGCCGGCTTAGCGGCGGAAGGCTATACGCGCGTGACGGAATTAAGACACCTCGACCGCGGATATGTTCGCTTTCATGAGAAACTAGCGGCGCTTGGTGCCGACATCGAGCGTGTCAATGACGAAAGCGAAACGGCGGCAGAGGATGTAAAAGTGAAGGATCTCAACATATAAAAATAAAAACGACCGTCAACTACATATGTAGTGAATGGTCGTTTTTATTTTTTTGGCATTGGAAAAGCTGCCGCCATGTCCCGAGCGATTCTTGCTTCATGCGCGCGCAAGAAAGCATCTCTGTATACGGCGAAAAATACACGTCCTATCAGATGCAAAGGAGCGAATGAAAAGAAGTTGTCATATATACTTGTCCGAGCCCATAACTATATAACGAACAAAAGCACAAACCAAGTGTCCCTAAGTGCAAATATGCAGCTAGCGCCTAACTGGGAACGGATATACGCTTGTGCTTGGAAAATGAATATTGGGGGCTCGGAGTATATGAAACGTATAAAACCACTTATCGCACTCCTTTCTTTTTTATTTGTCGTCGTATTGCTCATTCCAACAGTGCTAGTAATTCCATTTAACGACGGTGAGGTTGGAAAATTGGCTGAAGAGCTTCGCAAACAGGAGAAAGTGCCAAACGTAAAAGCAACCGAAAACGGACCGGCCGTGGAAGTAGCGGTATACCGCAGTAAAGAAAAGCGGATTGAACGGATTCCGCTTGAACAATATGTCATCGGCGTTGTCGCAGCGGAAATGCCGGCGGAATTTGAAATGGAAGCACTAAAAGCACAAGCGCTTACCGCCAGAACGTACATTGTCAAACAATTATTAAATGATCAACCAATCAGCCTGCCAAAAGGAGCGAATGTGACTGATACGGTCATGCATCAAGTGTACTACAGCAATGACGAATTAAAGCGTCTATGGGGAAGCGATTATGAATGGAAAATAAAAAAGATTACAGAAGCGGTACAAGCAACAAGCGGGCAAATTTTAACATACGACAATAAACCGATTGAAGCGTCGTTTTTTTCAACAAGCAACGGTTTTACCGAAAATTCCGAAGCGTATTGGCAAAACGAATTTCCATACTTAAAAAGCGTTGCTAGCCCGTGGGATAAAAAGTCGCCCAAATTCTATCACCAAAAGGTAATTTCGGTGGCGGAATTTGAACGAAAACTAGGAGTGAAACTACCGGAAAACGGCTCGGTTGGCGTTATTTTATCGCGTACGCCGGGGAAACGTGTCGACGTTGTAGAGATTAACGGGAAAAAACTAAAAGGAAGAGAAGTACGAGAAAAATTAGATTTAACATCCACCGATTTTACGTGGGTTCGAAAAGGCGATCAAATCGTCATCACGACAAAAGGATACGGGCATGGTGTCGGCATGAGCCAATACGGCGCCAATTTTATGGCGAAGGAAGGGAAGACATACGATCAAATCGTCAAATATTATTATCGGGGAGTGAAAATTTCTTCTGCGACCGCTTTTTTAAATAAGCTGACGGTGAAAAAATAGAGGCCAAGATGCCTCTATTTTTTTGCATAAAATCACGTATTTTTTCAAAAAATAAATGAAAAAATTGTTTTTTCGTGTATATATTTTCCTCTTTCTGTTCAAAATGGTTGCTGAGGTGATGAACATGAGAGAGGAAGAAAAGAATCCAATTTCTCCAAAGAAACCAAGTTTACAACGTTTGTTCAGAAAGCGTTGGGTGTTTCCAGCTATCTATTTAACATGCGCCGCCCTCATTGTAGCAGGAGCGCTCTGGTTCCAAAACAAACAGGACGAAAAAACTAAAAAAGACGAATACGAATACAGCCAAGCAGGCACTTCGCAACAAAATGAGCCGGCCGTTCCAGTCAACGAAGCGGTAGAAAAATTCACGATGCCGGTTCTTGATCCAAATTCCGTGGAAATCCAAAAACCGTTCTACGATTACCATGCGTCAAAAGAAGAACAGGAAGCAGCTCTTGTCTTTTATGATAATACGTATCATCCAAACCGCGGAATCGATATCGTGAGAAAGGACGGCAAAGCGTTTGATGTTACTGCTTCGTTAAGCGGTACAGTAACCAAAGCGGAAAAAGACCCGATTTTAGGTCATGTCGTGGAAATCGAGCATGAAAACGGCATCGTCACCGTTTACCAATCGCTTGCCGATGTGAAAGTGAAAGCTGGAGATACGGTAAAACAGGGACAAGTGATCGGAAAAGCGGGGCAAAGCCAATTTAACCAAGAAGCCGGCATTCATGCTCACTTTGAAATCCGCAAAGACAATAAGCCGGTCAACCCGATCGATTACATTGACCAACCGTTTACAGCGCTAACGGAACAAAAAGCTGGAAACGAAAACGCGACTGAACAAAACAATGCAACGTCAACCGATGAACAAACAAAAGAAAACGAACAAACAACATCTGATGAACAAAGCCAGTTGAATGAAGAAACACCGTCAACGGAACAATCAACCGATGAAGAAACAACGACACCGAGCGATGAACAATCTTACAAAACGCCAGACGCCTCGATCGGCATGGCAAGAACGTAAACCATCGCCTGTTTCCTTCCTATTAGATGGAGGGAAGCAGGCGATTTTTTTATAGAACTATAAAAAAAGGAAAAACATTTCGGAAAGCGAATAATAGCGATAGATTCACTGGTATAGGGGGGAATGCAATGGACTATTTACACTATCCGTATCCGTCACAGCGGATGACGACGTTTGCGGCAAACGGCATGGTGGCGACATCACAGCCGCTCGCGGCGCAAGCGGGGCTAGAAATACTAAAAAAAGGCGGAAATGCCATCGATGCGGCGATTGCGGCCGCCGCGTGCTTAACGGTGGTGGAGCCAACATCCAACGGCATCGGCAGCGATGCGTTCGCGATCGTTTGGACGAACGGAAAGCTTTATGGATTAAATGCAAGCGGGTACTCGCCGAAGTCGATTTCTATCGAAGCAGTAAAAGAGCGCGGATATAAAGAAATTCCAAAACACGGCTGGATTCCGGTCACCGTTCCTGGTGCGCCGGCGGCGTGGGCCGCGTTATCCGAACGATTCGGGAAGCTTCCGCTTACCGAAGTGTTAAAACCCGCCATTGACTACGCGGAAAACGGCTATCCGGTTTCCCCGACGTTAGGGAAGTACTGGCAGGCCGCATTTCAAACATATCAAAAAATGTTAAAAGGCCCGGAGTTTGCCAGCTGGTTTGAAACGTTCGCGCCAAACGGACGCGCTCCAAAAATCGGGGAAATATGGGCGTCCAAACATCATGCCAATACGCTTCGCCTCATTGCGGAAACGAATGCGGAAAGCTTTTACCGCGGCGAATTAGCGGAAAAAATCGCGGCCTATTCCAAACAATATAACGGCTTTTTAGACATCGATGATTTAGCGGAATATGAAGTGGAATGGGTCGAGCCGATTTCGGTTCATTACCGTGGTTATGACGTATGGGAAATCCCGCCGAACGGACAAGGCCTTGTCGCCTTAATGGCGCTGAATATCATGAAAGGGTTCGCCGTTCCAGAAACGCCAACGGTCGCGACATACCACCAGCAAATCGAGGCGATGAAACTGGCGTTTGCCGACGGACGGGCGTATATCACGGACCGCAAGCATATGGAGCATCGCGTCGAGGAATTGTTGTCTGATTCGTTTGCCGAAACGAGACGGGCGCTTATTGGCGAAGAAGCATTGCTTCCAAAGCCGGGAACGCCGCCAAAAGGAGGGACGGTCTATTTAGCAGCGGCGGACGGCGACGGCAATATGGTGTCGTTCATTCAAAGCAATTATATGGGATTTGGCTCCGGCCTTGTTGTTCCAGGTACAGGCATCGCACTGCAAAACCGCGGGCATAATTTTTCCTTTGATGAACATCATGTAAACCGGCTGGCCCCAAGGAAAAAACCGTACCATACGATCGTTCCAGGGTTTTTGACGAAAGGAAACGAGCCGGTAGGACCGTTCGGCGTCATGGGCGGATTTATGCAGCCGCAAGGGCATTTGCAAGTCGTGATGAACATGATTGACTTCCATCTCAATCCGCAAGCGGCGCTCGATGCGCCAAGATGGCAATGGGTCGAAGGAAAAAAGGTGCTCGTCGAACCTCAGTTCCCTCGCCATATTGCCGAAGCGCTGGCACGAAAAGGGCATGAAATCCATGTTTCCCTCGATTCCGGGACATTCGGGCGCGGTCAAATCATTTGGCGGAATCCGCGCACAGGAGTGCTCGCGGGCGGTACAGAACCGCGCACGGATGGAACGATCGCCGCATGGTAAAAGTAAATTATCTTAAAAACGAAACCTGCCTTGTTGGAAAGAGGCAGGTTTTTCCTATGCTTATTCTACCGTAAACATAATCGTCGCTTTTGCGTTTGGCCAATTTTTATCCGCAAGCCACCATTCGAGCTTGTAATTTCCTTTTGGCAAATCGGCAAACGTTTCGGTAAAAACGAGCGCTTCGCCTGGCTTTAACGGACGTTCTTCATAAATTTGCGTAAACATTTTCCCTTCGCTGAACTGTTTCACTTTTTTTCCGTCGCGGTACAAAATGTAATCATATTTTTTTCCGCTCGTAAACGTCACTGTTTGCACGCGATTGGTTTGATTTTTTACCGTAAACGTCACCACGTAATTTCCATCTTTTTTCTCATACGTTAATGAAGGTTTGAGCGTCCCATTGCTCATCCCTCGCTCTACTTGCGATTTTGCTTGCGAAGCCTCCTCTTTTGCCTTTGGCCGTTCTCCTCCATTGTTGGAAAAAAGCATACCGATTGCCGCCACCCCCACAGCGATGACCGCTAGCCCGATCATCCGCCCTTTTCCCATAAAGCTCACTCCTTTCTATATATAGTCGTCCCCATTTTTCATCTTGTTACAAGAAACGAAAAAAATTATGAAAAAATCCTTGTCCTCCTTGATATTTCTGGCATATATGCCCGATTTGTCTAATAAACTGTTACAAATTGAACAACAACGAGAGTGTTTGAGGTGGGGATCGTTCATAACAGCACGGATACAAGCTCTAGATATTTTCGAAATGCACAAGCAGAAGTGGTTTTCATCATCCACGAGGCGAGTCTCATTTCACACTCCTCACATCCAACTTAGGGAGGGCGAGTGGTGTGCACGATTACATCAAAGAGCGTACTATCAAGATTGGAAAGTACATCGTGGAGACGAGGAAAACCGTTCGCGTGATCGCGAAAGAATTCGGGGTTTCCAAAAGTACGGTTCACAAAGATTTAACAGAGCGGCTCCCTGAAATTAACCCGGAGCTGGCACAGGAAGTCAAACAAATTCTCGATTACCATAAATCGATTCGCCATTTGCGCGGGGGGGAAGCGACAAAGAAAAAATATAAAAAACAAGCCGTGAAAAATAACTAGGAAGTTTTCCACCTTGCGTCATACCTTCGTAACAAAAATAGTATGATTCTCCTAATAAAATATGGTAAAATAATCAATTAGGAGTGATTCGAGGGTAGAGGCAAGGAGGATCATATATGTTCTCGAGGGATATTGGGATTGACCTTGGCACGGCGAACGTACTCATTTTTGTCAAGGGAAAAGGAATCGTGTTAAATGAGCCGTCCGTTGTCGCGATTGATAAAAATACAAACAAGGTGCTGGCTGTCGGCGAAGAAGCGAGACGAATGGTAGGGCGTACTCCTGGGAATATCGTTGCCATTCGGCCGCTAAAAGATGGAGTAATCGCCGATTTCGACATCACGGAAGCGATGTTGAAATACTTCTTAAACAAGCTCAACGTCAAAGGCTTTTTCGCCAAACCGCGCATTTTAATTTGTTGCCCGTCGAATACGACATCGGTGGAACGGAAAGCGATCAAAGAGGCAGCGGAAAAAAGCGGCGGCAAAAAAATTTACTTAGAAGAAGAGCCAAAAGTAGCGGCCATTGGCGCGGGAATGGATATTTTCCAGCCATATGGGAATATGGTAGTCGATATTGGCGGTGGCACAACCGATGTGGCAGTCCTCTCAATGGGAGACATTGTCACCGCCTCCTCCATTAAAATGGCTGGGGACAAGTTTGACATGGAAATTTTGCATTACATCAAGCGGGAGTATAAGCTGCTAATTGGGGAACGAACTGCGGAAGAAATTAAAATCAAAGTCGCAACTGTATTCCCAGGCGCACGTGATGAGGAAATTGACGTTCGGGGCCGCGATCTTGTCACAGGCTTGCCGCGCACGATCACGATCCGCTCTGGGGAAATTGAAAAAGCGCTTCGTGAATCGGTCGCGATGATTGTACAAGCTGCCAAAAGCGTATTAGAGCGCACCCCACCAGAATTGTCAGCCGATATTATTGACCGCGGCATTATTTTAACGGGCGGCGGCGCGCTGTTGCACGGCATTGACCAATTGCTTGCCGAGGAACTAAAAGTACCTGTGCTTATCGCGGAAAATCCGATGGATTGCGTTGCGCTCGGAACGGGGCTCATGCTTGAAAACATCGACCGCGCGCCAAAGCAAAGTTTTGCGTAATTTTTTGATGAACAAAGCGAATAGATGCCGTTAGGAATTGGTACCTATTCGCTTTTTTCGCCTACTGTCTTATAATGGTAATATATGACCACATGCGAGGTGACATCCCTTGTTGCGAGGGTTTTATACCGCGGCCAGCGGCATGATGGCCCAGCAGCGCCGCATCGAAATGTGGACAAACAATATCGCCAACGCCAATACGCCTGGATACAAGTCTGACCAAGCGGCATTGCGCGCATTTCCGGAACTGCTTCTTTCGCGATTGGACAAGGCAACCGTGCCAACGAAAACGCCGCGTTCATTTCCGTTGCAGCCAACGATTGGTTCGATCAACACAGGCGTCTATATGCAAGAACTCATCCCGAATTTCCGCCAAGGCGATATAAAAGAAACCGGACAGCCAACCGACATTGCGATGATCAACGGGACGCTTCCTGTTGATGCGGAAACGGGGAAGGAAGGAACGCTGTTTTTCATCGTGCAAAACGAAAACGGTGACATCCGCTATACGAGAAACGGCAATTTCACCTTGAATCCACAAGGCTTTTTAACGACCAATGACGGCTGGTACGTATTAGATGAAAACGGCCGGCGCATCCAGCTCCCAAGCACGAATTTTGCCGTGAACGCCGATGGAACGATTGTCGCAAACAACACCCGCATCGCAAGAATAAACATCGCTTTTGCGGCGAATCCAAATACGCTTGTCAAAGAAGGAAACGGCTTATTCCGCAGCGAAAACGGCGTCTTGCCGAGCGCACTTGGCAACCCGAACATTACATACACGCTGAAACAAGGCTTTTTAGAACGGGCAAACGTAGACCTCAACCGCGCGATGACGGAAATGCTTTCTGCATACCGCGCTTTTGAAGCAAACCAAAAAATCGTACAAGCTTATGATCGAAGCATGGATAAAGCCGTGAACGAAATCGGGCGGCTCAAATAACGAGTAGGGGGATCAATACGTGTTACGTTCGATGATTACCGCTGCCAATACGATGGCGCAGCTCGGGCAGCAGCTCGACGTCATTAGCAACAACATCGCCAACAGCAACACAACCGGATTTAAACGGCGCGAAACGAACTTCGGCGAACTGCTTGCCCAACAATTTACGAATTTACCAAATGACAAGGCCACTCGCCTTACCCCAAACGGCGTACGGTACGGCGTCGGCGCGCGCCTTGCCGAAACAAACCTCGTGCTTGCACAAGGGGCGCTGACGAAAACGGACCGCGCCTTAGACGTTGCCCTTGCAAAAGAAGGACAATTTTTCCGCGTCCTCGTCCAAGGAGAAAATGGCGCGCAAGAAATCGGCTATACAAGATCTGGCGCATTTTATTTAACTCCGTCCGCTGAAAATCCAAATGAGCTGATGCTGGTCACAAGCGATGGCCATCCAGTGCTTGACGAAAACAATGCGCCGATTTTGCTTCCGGAAGGCTTTAAAAACATTACAATTTCCAATAATGGCACCATTACCGCTGTCGCTTCCGACGGCCGTGTGATGAGAAGAGCCAATATCGGCATTACGACGATATTGCGGCCGCAGCTGTTGCAATCGGTCGGCGATAATATATTTACCCTCCCGGATTTAAACGCGCTGAACGTCAATGAAGCCGATGTCGCGGTGAACATGATCGGCAATTTGCGCAATCAAATCAGCATGACGCAGGGCGCTCTCGAACAATCGAACGTCGACCTTGGCACGGAATTAACCGATATGATGATCACGGAGCGCTCGTACCAATTGAATGCCCGCGCGATTTCCCTTTCCGACCAAATGCTTGGTTTAATTAACGGAATCCGTTCATCATAAGGGGACATTTATATGAATGAACAACACCAAGAAGAAAAACAAGAGCATAAAGAAGAAGCGAAGACAGAGCACCGCCGCAAATTTCAGCGCACCCGCCTCATTCCGATTTGGCTTCGCCTCGTGATCGTTTTTGTCCTGATGACGGTGAGTCTTGCCGCTGGCGCGATGATCGGCTATGGCGTGATCGGCGACGGCAGCCCGTTTGATGTCTTTAAACGCTCGACATGGCAGCACATCATCGATTTTGTCGAGAAGCAATAACAAGGCGAACATAGAAAGGAGACTATGTATGCTTGACATCCAACAAATTCAAGCGATCATTCCGCACCGCTATCCGTTTTTATTAGTCGACCGCATCTTGGAAATCGAAGAAGGAAAACGCGCCGTCGGCATCAAAAACGTCAGCGCCAACGAATCATTTTTCGTCGGCCATTTTCCGGAATATCCGGTCATGCCTGGCGTCTTAATCGTTGAGGCATTGGCGCAAGTCGGCGCGGTCGCGATGCTGAAAAAAGAAGAAAACCGCGGACGCCTCGCCTTTTTCACCGGCATCGACAACTGCCGCTTTAAAAAGCAAGTAAAACCAGGCGACCAGCTTCGCCTTGAAGTCGAAATCATCCGCGCCAAAGGCCCGATCGGAAAAGGAAAAGGTGTCGCAACAGTGGACGGCGAACTCGTTTGCGAAACGGAAATTATGTTCGCCCTTGGCGACAAGAAAAACGACTGATGCCTCGCTCTCCTTTCGGCAGCGAAAGGAGAGCCTATTTTGTTTGTCCGGGAAAGCTGATTTTTGTGGTAAAATGGACGTCAAGAAGGAGGTGAGGAGACGGTGGAGCGGCTGATGGAACAAATTCTTTTTGAGTTGAAAGAAATGCGTGTGGATCTAAACGAAGTGAAGCAAGGCCAAAAGCAATTAGAATCGGACATTCGCGAGTTGCGCGCAGGCCAAAAGCAATTAGAATCGGACATTCGCGAGCTGCGCGCAGGCCAAAAGCAATTAGAATCGGACATTCGCGAGTTGCGCGCAGGCCAAGAGCAATTAGAATCGGACATTCACGAGCTTCGCGCAGGCCAAAAGCAATTAGAATCGGACATTCGCGAGCTTCGCGCAGGCCAAAAGCAATTAGAATCGGACATTCACGAGCTTCGCGCAGGCCAAGAGCAGCTGGAATCGGATGTACGTGAACTTCACTTAGGCCAACAACAGCTAAAGTCCGATGTTCGCACGTTGCAGAAGGCGGTTGCTGAACTCCAGGAGGGGCAAGTGCGGGTCGAACAAACCATCGACAAACTTTCTCAAAGTATCATTGACAACTTAGCTCCTTATTTTGACACAATTACCCACCATATCGATGAACGATATGAAGAAATAAACGAGAAATTACAGCGCCACGACCGGATGATCGAAACCCTCTCCTATCGTTCCCTCGCGCAAGAAACCGAACTCAAAGACTTCAAACGAATGATACAAAATTCCTCATAAAATGCATGAATTTCTCCTTTCTGGTAAACATAAGCAAGGACCGGTCTTTACATAAGGTCAACAACATTCCCAGAAAGGAGAAGAACCGATGAAGAAAAAGTGGCTTTTATTCAAACTGCTCAGCGCTTTCGTCGCCATGATGCTTGCGGCTGGCTGCAATGGTGACAATGACAACGACAATCCGCCGCCGCCAAACAACAACGTGGATCAAAATGACAATAACAACATCAACGATCGGGACATGAACCCAGCGGACGACATCAATCAAGACGATGACGTCGACAACAATATGAACAATAACGGCGATCTCAATGACAATAAAAATGATCAATTGCCGCCAGGCGACGATACGAACAACACACCAGGCGATGATGAAAACGATAACGTTCCGGACCGTGAAGACCCAATCGAAGACCCGCAAGATATAAACGATAAAGACAATAAAGACGAATAATGAAACAAGGTTGCCCTACAAGCAAGGGGCAGCCTTGTTTATTTTGTAGAAAAATTAGAATTGATTTTATCTAGATATATCTGTTACTATCAGTTATAATTAGTACGGTATTCATATGAAGAGACAACCATGGACGATCTTAGGGAGGTATAACATGGAAGAAACCATCAGCCTGCGCGAACTATTCGAAACATTGCGGAAACGTTTAATGCTTATCGTACTCATTACTGCCTTAGCGACAATTATAAGCGGCGTAGTCAGCTACTTTTTTTTAACGCCGATTTATCAAGCATCGACACAAATCTTAGTCAACCAGGCAAAATCGGAACAGCAGTTATACAATTATAACGAAATTCAAACGAACTTGCAGTTGATTAATACGTATAGCGTCATTATAAAAAGCCCGACAATTCTCGAAAAAGTAAAAGAAGAATTAAACTTGGACCGCACGGTGGACAAGCTCAACGAACAAATCCAAGTTTCAAGTGAAAAAGATTCGCAAGTGTTCTCGGTGACCGTTCAAGACCCGGATCCTGCCATGGCCGCCAAAATCGCCAACAAAACGGCAGACGTCTTTAAAAACGAAATCGTCAAAATTATGAATATCGACAACGTAAGCATACTCTCTAAAGCAGAAGTAAAAGAAAACCAAGCTCCTGTGAAACCAAAACCATTATTAAACATGGCGATTGCCTTCGTCGTTGGACTGATGACAGGGGTTGGACTTGCCTTTCTACTAGAATACTTAGATAACACGATCAAAACCGAAACGGATGTCGAAAAACATCTTGGTTTGCCAGTACTCGGCGCGGTAAGCATCATTTCGGCCGAAGAATCGAAAAAAGCGAAAAAACAAGTAAGCATGGTGAAAACAAGAGGTGAAACCATTGGCTCGTAGAGATCGGAAAAAAATACAAAAAATAGAGCGAAGTTTAATTACGATGGAAGACCCAAAATCGCCGATTTCAGAACAATACCGGACGATTCGGACGAACGTGCAGTTCTCGTTTGTCGACAAAACGATGCGTTCTATAATGATCACTTCGGCAGGCGCTGGGGAAGGAAAATCAACGACGACGGCAAACTTAGCGATCGTCTTTGCCCAACAAGGGAAAAAAGTGTTGCTAATTGACGCCGATTTACGCAAGCCGATGGTGCATTACACCTTTCGCTTGAACAATTATGTGGGATTGACGAGTGTGCTTACACATTCCTCATCGATATTATCAGCTTGCCAAGAAACGAATGTGGAGAACTTATATGTCCTTACATCTGGACCGATCCCGCCGAACCCTGCAGAGCTGCTTAGTTCGAAAACGATGGATAACTGCTTGCAGCAACTATACGAATCGTTTGATTTAATTATATTTGATACACCACCAGTACTGGCGGTAACCGATGCGCAAATTTTAGCGAATAAATGCGATGGAACGATCTTAGTCGTCGCAAGCGGCAAAACGGAAATTGAGGCGGCTGTGAAAGCGAAAGAACTATTGACAGCTGCGAATGCCAAACTTCTTGGCGTCGTATTAAACCAAAGAAAACAACGAGAAGGACAACATTACTACTATTACGAATACAAATAAGATAGGGCATCCTAGTATTTAGGAAGCCCTCTAATCTTGCTTGTAAGGTGGGGGAAAGATTGCGAAATATCCTATTAACAGCGCTGTTCCTTTTCAGTTGTATTTCGTTCATTATCGTAGGACAAGTATACTGGCAGAAAAAAGTCAATCAAACGATTCAAAACGCAATCGCGGAAGAAACAGGGAATGGTCAAACGGCGGGCAATGAAGACGATGCATTAATGGAATACGCAGCCAATTTACCACCTGAAGTGCAAAAAAAGATAAAGAACGCGATAAATAAAAATAAACCAGTGCGGCTTGTCATTGTCGGTTCACAAGCAATTTCTTCTTCCGAGAAAAGCTGGCCGGCTTTGTTCAAAAACGAATTGGAATCTACATATGGCAAACGTGTATTTGAAGTTGTCGTCAAAGAATATGGGGAAATGACAACGAAAGAGGCGTTAGAGGCGAATGTAGACAAAGAAATTATCGATGCGAAGCCAGATATTTTGTTATGGGAGCCGTTTTTATTAAACAATAACGGTGTGATCGAAATCGGAGATGCGCTGCAACAGATTGACACCATCATCCAAAACATCCAATCCGCATTGCCGGATGTGACGGTGATGCTGCAGCCGCCGCATCCGATTTATAATGCGAGATATTACCCGTCACAAGTAGAACAACTTCAGTCGTTCGCAAAAGAAAAAGGGTACATTTACTTAGACCATTGGAAAGCATGGCCGGATTACAAAAGCGAAGAGCTCAACGATGTTGTCAATGAAAACACAGACTTGCCAAATGAACGAGGCCACCAGCTATGGGCGGATTTTTTGATCAACTATTTTATCGCCAAATAAGAAGCGCACCACACTTTCATGCGGTGCGCTTTCCTTATTACGATGCCGTTTTCAATTCCAAATGTTCTTTTAATTTATTCGAAATAGCCAGTCTCTCTTCTTCTGGGACAAGCAAGTAATAAATACCGTTAATTTTCGTCCCCTTTCCAGTAATATGCAGCTGCTCAATATGGTGGCGGGCGTCTTTATAATTCGACTGAATCTCTTTCATTTCTTCAAACGTTAAATTCGTTTTTATATTTTTCCCGATGGCTGCTAACACATCGTTATAATTGGCGAGCGACGAAAAGCTTGCCCCTTTTTCGATGATCGCTTGAATAATTTGCTTCTGGCGGTCCTGCCGCCCAAAATCACCGCGCGGGTCTTCATAGCGCATACGCGAATATTTGAGCGCTTTTTCCCCGTCTAACGTAATTTTCCCTTTTGGAAAGGTGACGCCCTCATACGTAAACGCAAACGGGTTGTCCACCGTCACCCCGCCGACCGCATCGACAATGTCGCGGAAGCTTTCCATGTTGACTTTAATATAATAATCAATCGGAATGTCTAAAAAATGTTCGACGGTCGCCATCGTCATCTCCACGCCGCCAAACGCGTACGAGTGATTGATTTTATCCTCCGATCCTTTGCCGATAATTTTTGTTCTCGTGTCGCGGGGAACGCTGACCATTTCAATCGATTTTTTATTCGGATTGACCGTCATGACAATTAACGAATCGGCGCGGCCGCGATCTCCTTTTCGTTCATCGACGCCAATTAACAAAATGGAAATCGGTGTTTTCTCCTTAAACGATACTTCGTCATCCCGCTTATCGGATTTCCAGTCTACATTTTCATACATTTGATTTGCTGTTTGTTTCACATGGTGATAGATCGAATAAGCGTATGCTCCAATACCGATGAGAAGGACAGCGACAATCCCGCCAACCCAGCGCAGCCATTTTTTCTTTTTTCGACGTTTTGCTCTCATGTGCAACCTTCCTTTTAGCATCAAATTTGCATGTTGCTATTAAGATTATAGAGTGTTTTTTCATGCTATACAACCAGGAGAAGTGTAACGATTGGGAATTCTTTACTATCATAACCACAAGTTTCTCAAAAATGCAAAAAATATCTTATATTCGACAAAATTCTACAAAATACACTGATTGATAGTGCTAACTTCCTATGCTAACATAATAGTTGTTTGGTTAGTCGAATAGCAAGGAGGAGCGAGGATGATCGATATACATAGTCATATTTTACCTGGCGTCGATGACGGCGCGCAAACAATCGAAGATGCTATAGCAATGGCGCGCGCCGCAGTGAAAGAAGGAATTACGACCATCATCGCAACTCCTCATCATAAAAACGGAAAATATGACAATCCGAAACACTCCATCATCACATTAGCCGCACAATTGAACGATATCATGAAGCAACACGATATTCCGCTTACAGTATTGCCAGGACAGGAAGTACGCATTCATGGGGATTTATTGAAAAACCTAGCAGAAAACGAAATCATGACCCTAGCAGATACTTCGTATTTATTCATTGAATTTCCTTTCGATCACGTACCTCGTTATGCTGAACAACTGTTGTTTGATTTACAGCTGAAAGGCTTTATTCCAATTATCGTTCATCCAGAGCGGAATGCAGAAATCATGGAACGTCCAGAGCGTCTCTACCAACTGGTGAAACGAGGCGTGCTGACACAGCTGACGGCCTCAAGTGTATCAGGACATTTCGGAAAAAAAATAAAAAAATTTTCCTTACAGCTGATGGAAGCGAACTTAGCGCATTTTATCGCTTCTGATGCGCATAATACGACAACCCGTCCATTCCGTATGCGGGAAGCATACGATGTCATAAACAAAGAATTTGGCATGAACGCCGTGTATTTCTTCCAAGAAAACGCCGAGCTTCTCATCCGCGGGCAAGCAGTCTACAGTGAAGAGCCAGAACGGGTCAAAAAGAAAAAGTTTTTAGGTTTGTTTTAATATGTTTTATGGTAACATCGTTGTCATAAAGCATATTTTTCTTTTCTCCTGTTTTTGTCGAATCGTTGCTGATTTCTACGAACGATGGCAAAAATGGGGGCGAAAGAAAAATGGCGGAATAATGGCAATGTACTTGAAGTGAACTACCCCCACTTAATTTTCTAGCGAAAATTTGAAGTGGGGGCTTCCAAAGAAGTTTGACTGCTTC
>NZ_QCWL01000001.1:627068-638017 GCF_003064505.1 Geobacillus sp. LYN3
AGCTTTTTTTATTCTAACCGTTGAAACTCAATGAAAAACAGTGAGTGTGGAGGATAAACTTTTGACAATACCATCACTTATCAGGAGGGAGTAAAATGAAGTTTTTGTACATTCTTTTAGCCTTGTTGGGAGGGATGATGGCGGGGATTCAGGCGCCTATAAACGGAAGCCTCGGTAAAAAAATCGGCAGTGTTGAAGGAGCATTTACTTCCTTTTTTGTCGGCACGCTGTTTTTAGCATTTTTGGTCTTATTTTTTGGCAAAGGGCAAATCACTCATTTGTTTCAAGTGCCTAAATGGAATTTGCTTGGCGGTTTGTTAGGAGCCATTTTTGTGACTTTTGCCATTCTTTCTGTACCGAATATAGGGGTGGCCTTAACCATTTTTGCGGCAATCATTGGCCAAATGGTCATCAGCATTATCATTGACCATTTTGGCTTGTTCGGCGTGCAAAAAATTCCGATGAATGTTAACCGCCTGCTTGGTCTAGGACTGATGTTGGCGGCGCTGTTCTTTATTTACCGGGGCAGTGTTTCATCATCATAGAGTGCGTCCCTGTCACGCCTGAAGCTTCGAAAGATGAATAGGATAAAAAAAGGAGAACTTGAACGCCGAAAGAAAACAGCCCTCCTTTTTTCTTTATCGCAAATAAAACGCTCTCTTATCATAATTTTTATACGAAAACCGCCATTCTAATGATCGTAAGAAGAGTGTAAAGATAAATTTACAATAAATTTATGATAAATTCAATTGTTTGATTTTCTATAAATAAAATGTAATAATTTTTGTTACAGAAGGCGTGTTCCCAATTGCGAGTCTTTTTTAAAAGATATTATAACACTTTAAGTGGTGGTGAATTCAATGGATAGAATAAGTAATTCGCCAGTGGAAGTAGGGGATTGGGTAAAAGGGAAAACAAAAAATGGAGAATTGATATACGGTTATATTGAAGCAGTAAATTCATTACAAGGAACTGTCAAAATAAAGGTGATGGATTGTGATAATGAGCAAATCATTGGAAAAACCGTTGAAACATTAAAACACTGGGTGAAAAAACTGCCGATGTCGACCTTTGATGGTGAGGAACCGATTAAGGCATTAATTGAATTGGCTTTATTAACGAAGGATGAAAGCTGGTTTATGGAGCTGTCCGCCAAATTAAAATCAATAAGACAAGTTGCAAAAGAAAGTGAAATGCAAAATGCCTCTCACTCCTCTTTTCAAAATAGATTGGGAACATACGGCACGAGAGATTGAAGGATGAAAATACTCTAGGGCACACCAAGAGCGACAAGCGTAAACAGGTTGAAAGAATGGAAGAAGATCGGTTAACAAAGAAAAAAAACGCCTCATCTGTTTCGTTTTTGACGATCCATCTCGGTGGAAACTCACAGTTTGCGCGAGGCAAGAAGGAGTCCGCCAATGGTTCAAAGCAGAGAAATCTCGTGGATAATGAAGGTGCTCTTGCATGAGAAATCTCTCTTCATGATGTAGGATGACATTGTTATTTTGGCGAGATTTCTTGTGCAAGAGCTATTTTACGTTTATATAGCGCTATGAATAGATAGCCTAAATTTCCCATAATATTTTAAGAGATTAACTTCACTTGCCTAAAGAAGCATTCCGTGACATGGAACAGCGTCTCGAAGCACATCCGCACTGGACAGACTTGCAATTGCTTCCGTAAAATATCATATTGAAATGAAGGAGGGGCTGAATCCCAGAGTTTGGGATCAGCCTCTTCATCATTGTTTGGAGCAAACCTTCAAGATCGCTTTGGTGCGAAGGCGGTTGATTCCCTTTTAATTAGTTTAGAGGAGAGCAGGATTTCTTGGAATGGTTCATTTTTGTTTTCCATTCTCCAGAAAAGCAGTTCGACCGCTCTTCTCCCGTAAAGTTCCAAGTCAATGTCAACCGTCGTCGTTTTCGGTGTAGAGATTTTCGATAATTGACCATTATCGTAGCTGCATATGGATGCTTGATCAGGAACTTGAATGCCTTGCTGTCTTAAGCATGAGTTGACTAAAAATCCTAATGCATCATTGACACAAAACCAAGCAGTCGGTTGCCGCTCTAATTGCTTAATGTACTGAAGTATCAATTCTTCTTTTTCTTCCGCGTTTTTGAAAATAAACTCCTCATTTGGTTCGATGCCATATTCGCGCAATGCGAGCAAATATCCTTCATAACGTTCTTCATAGCTAGGTGAGTATTCGACATTACCGACAAAAGCAATGTCACGATGATTTAATTCAATTAAATGCTGTACGGCCAAGTAAGCGCCAAAGCGATTATTCGTTAATACGGCATCCGCGTGGATATTAGGATGATGATGGTCAACAAGAATGGTTGGAATGCCGGTTGAAATCACTTTATTAATGTATTCCGTACTGATGTGAGAAAGAATTAAGATTCCGTCTACCATCTTATTTTCGATAAATGAAGGCAAAATAAGCTTTTCTTTTTGTTCTTGATTAACCGATTGGATGTGTAAGTTCATGCCTCGTTTTACGACTTCTTTTTCGATGCTCAAGTAAATTTCGCCAAAAAAATTTTTTAAGGAAAATGTTAAATCCGAAGCGATTAATCCGATGTTCCCCGTTCTTCCTTGTTTCTTTTTCTTGCGCGCTCCTGGATATTGATACCCCATTTCTTCGGCCACACGTTTAATTCGCTCGCGAGTTTCTTCGCTCACCCCTTCTTTTCCTCTTAAAGCTTGGGATACCGAGTTTTTTGATATATTTAATCGATCGGCAATATCTTGCATTGTTACTTTCTTTTTCATATTCCACACCCATTATTCATTTTTAGGAAAGCATTAAAATCAAACATTTGTATCACAAAAACAAGTCATATGAATAAGTTGGCATGATTACAATTGTATAAAATCTAATGAATGAAATACTGTGATTGATGATGCCTCAAAATCTGGGGGAGAGTGACAATTAATATTGTAATATGAAATGAACAGAATTGGAATGATAATGGACTTGTTAAATTTTTTAGGTAAAGTCCTTTTTATTCAGTAGAGCGGCAAATTTCATTACATTATTTTTTCATTCTAAAAACAGAAAATCAAGGTCTTTTTTTAATGTTACAAAAGTTAAATAATGTATGTAATTTTTGGTTAACATAAGCTTTTTACATATGAGAAAAAGCTTTTAATGAAAAATTCCTCTTCATTATTTTCTATGATTCCTGTTCAATCCTAGGATGATGATAGCTGGAGGGGAATACCCATCAGATGAATTTTTTCTTTCACTTACAAAGCATTACATCCAAGCATTATTTCTGGGGATGTAAGTGTTTTTTTCTAAATTATAAATGTGATGATGAACCTAACAAATCTATTGACTATAAAAATGAAAGATGGAATAATTTACTTGTAAAGATTACAAACCGATAATTAAAAAATGATATGTAACGTTACAAATATATTTGGTTTTTACATAAATAATCTTAAAATGTTTTCGCTGGGATGTACATCTAATCAGGGCTTTCTGACATTATTGGAAATACATTAAAAAGATAAAGCCGCAATCTTTTCTAAGTAACTGATGAGGTAATTAGCTTTCGTTCCATTATTCTAGTGAAAAAAGAGGGAATTATTATGGAATGCATATTAGAAGTTGGAGGAGATTTACTGTGAAAGTCAAGCGGTTTCCGGAAAATCCGTTAATTACTCCTGGCGATGTAAAACCATTCCATCAAGATCATGAAGTGATAGGAGTTTTTAACGCTGGTGTCGCTCAATACAATGGTGAAATTTTGTTATTGCTTCGTGTAGCTGAACGTCCCATTAGTGAAGATCCGAATATTGTCAGAACGTCTGTTATTGATTTTTCAAGAGGAGAAGGAAAGCTGAAAATTATTGATTTACATAAAGATGATTCGAGATTTGATTTTTCTGATCCGCGAGTCATTTTTTACAACGATTCTAATCGAAGAGTCGCGTATCTTACGTCTATATCTTATATTCGTATTGCACGCAGCAAAGATGGATGCAACTTCACCATTGATGAGAAACCTTTTATTTATCCCGAAACGAAACGTGAAGCATGGGGGGTTGAAGACCCGCGCGTAACTCAAATCGATGATACTTATTATATTCAATATAGTGCAGCATCAGCAGAAGGCATTGGTGTAGGACTTATATCAACAAAAGATTTTGTGACTTACGAACGCCTTGGTTTAATTTTTCCTCCTGAAAATAAAGATGTGGCAATTTTCCCTGAAAAAATTAATGGAAAATACTATGCGTTACATCGACCTGTGCCAAAAGGAGTTGGCAGGCCTGAAATTTGGATTGCAGAATCAGATAACCTTCGTTATTGGGGGAATCATCAATATTTGTTAGGCCTTAGTGAAAAGGGTTGGGAAAGCGGGCGAATTGGCGGAAGTGCTGTTCCGTTTAAAACGGATAAAGGCTGGTTAGAAATTTATCATGCTGCTGATAAAAATGATCGCTACTGCTTAGGAGCCGTTCTTTTGGATCTCAATAACCCCGCCAAAATTCTGGCCAAAACGGAAGAGCCTATTTTAGAACCTGAGGAAGATTATGAAAAAAGCGGCTTCTTCGGTAATGTTGTTTTTACTTGTGGTTTAGTTGTAGAAGGAGATACCGTTAGAATCTACTATGGCGCGGCTGATGAATCTATTGCCGGCGCGGAACTTAGTCTGCAGGAAATCATGTCAAAATTAAAGTATTTATAAATTAAATTAATGTGGGAGGGAGTAAACATGAAAAAGAAAGGTTTTGCGAAACTCATCGCCTTATTGCTGGCAGCCGTTCTTATTGTTACTGGCTGTCAAGGGCAAAATGGGAATCAAGAGAAAAACTCAAAAGATGATGAAGCTGGCAAAGTTGTTCAATTTGAGTTCTGGGCTGCGCCAAACCCTACACAACAAGCTTTCTGGAAAAAGATGGCCGAGGCTTATATGAAAGAAAATAAAAACGTTAAAATTAAGGTTACGCCAATGCCGGAAAGTCCTACTTCTGAAGCAGGGATTCAATCAGCGATTGCATCAGGGAAAGCGCCTGCGGTCTCTGAAAACATTTCCCGCGGTTTTGCAGCTCAGCTAGCGGCGAGCCGCGCGATTGTGCCATTGGATGAATTTGAAGGTTTTGATGAGTTAATTGATAAACGTCAAATGAAGAAAACCATTTCAAGCTGGAAGTTTGCAGACAACCATCAATATGTTTTGCCGATTTATTCTAATGCCATGTTGTTTGGTTGGAGAATCGATATTCTAAAAGAACTTGGATACGATGCACCGCCAAAAACATATAGTGAAGTCATTGAAGTTGGCAAGAAATTGAAAGAAAAATATCCTGATAAGTTTCTTTGGGCGAGAGCTGATTTAGTAAAACCGACATGGTGGGCAAGATGGTTTGACTTCTTTATGTTGTACAATGCAGCGTCGAATGGAAATAACTTTATTAAAGGAAACAAATTTATTGCGGATGACGAAGCAGGTGTAAAAACACTCCAATTCTTTAATGATTTAAGCAAGAATAAATTGCTTTTGACTCGAGAAGCGACTGACCCGTTTGAAACAGGTACATCCATTATGGTGGATCTTGGGCCATGGACATTCCCATACTGGGCTGAGAAATTCCCGGAAATGAAGTTCAATGAAACTTATGTATTATCGTTGCCGCCTGTGCCTGACGGCGTAGATCCAGCAAATTCTAAAACATTTGCAGATACAAAAGGCATTGTCATCTATGCTTCTGCAAGCAAAGAACAACAACAAGCAGCTTTTGACTTTATTAAATGGGTATTTTCAGATGCGAAAAATGATTTAGCTTGGTTCAAACAAACAAACTTGCCACCTGCACGTGATGATTTATCAACTAATGAAGCTTTTGCATCCTATTTTGAAGAAAACCCTCAATTAAAACAGTATGCGGAAAACATTCCAAACGCAATTCCACCTGTGGATAACGAAAAAACGGTAGAAATTCAAGAATTGATTGGTAAAGAGGCCTTAAATCCTGTTGTCAAAGGCCAAAAAGATCCTGAAACAGCTTGGAAAGATATGAAAAAGGCTGTTAACGGGGTGTTAAAGTAAATGAATAAAAAGACAACATGGTTGGGGTGGCTTTTTGCCAGCCCCTACCTTATCTATACACTCATATTCTTTCTGTTTCCGTTGCTATGGGCTGTTTATTTAGCTTTTACAAATTGGAACATCATTGCTCCTGATTATGAAATGGTCGGATTTCAAAATTTTATCGAAGCTTTTTTTAGCAAAAGCGTACGGGCCGCATTTTTGGTAACTTATAAATTTATGCTCATGTTTGTTCCCATCGTTATTGCGGGTTCACTCCTTTTAGCTTTAATTATTCATTCTTTGCCTAGACTTAAAGGGTTGTTTGCTGTAGGATATTTCCTACCTTACTTGGCATCAGGAGTGGCTTCTTCCATTGTTGTCAATGGGGTGTTATCTTATAACAGTCCATTAAACGTTTTTTTTCGTAAGCATTTAGGTTTAGATATTGATTGGTTAGGTTCTCCAATTTTAGCGCCACTAATCATTGCCCTTATGATGGCGTGGAAATTTGTGGGCTATTATGCGCTGCTGTTTTTATCAGGTTTAGAAAGTATACCTAAAGAAATCTATGAAGCAGCCGAAATGGATGGTGCTGTTGGTTGGAAAAGATTTTGGTACGTCACTATCCCGATGTTGCATCCAGCGTTTTATACTGTCACCATTTTAGCAGTAGGTCTAATGTTTGGGATTTTTACTGAACCGTATGTATTAACTGGTGGAGGACCAGATTATTCCACGCATACATGGCAGTTAGAAATTTATAACCAGGCATTTGAAAGATTAAATGCAGGATATGGAACGGCAATAGCAATCATAAACTCTGTTGTCACATTCGTTTCTATTCTAGTGTTTCGAAAGCTTTTGGAAAAGTGGGGTGCCAGACATGGTTGGGAGTAAGAAATTAAAGACCACGCTGTTGTATATTTTGGCTTTTGTTATCCTTATCATCATGGTGTTTCCTTATTTATATATGGTCTTAAATTCTCTGGCCCCATGGGATCAAGTGGACCGTAAAATGATTCCAACTAAGTTGACCTTGCGTTCATATGAGTGGTTATTTACTGGTGGGGATGATGTTGTTCCTAGACCGTGGCTCCGAGCCTTTTTTAACAGCTTTGTTGTGACTTTATCTTCCACTTTGCTAATGATGGTGACAGCGATCCTAGTAGGATACGCTTTAGCTAAATTAAAGTTTAAAGGCAGCCGTTTGATCAACAATATTATTTTGTTTCAAATGTTTTATCCAGCGGTTATCCTATTAATTCCACTTTTTTTAATCATCCGCTACTTTGGGATGTACGACACCTATTGGGCTATGATTTTGCCAAAGGCCGTTAATTTGTGGGCGATATTTATGTACACTAACTTTTTCCGCAGTATACCTGATGAATTAATTGAAGCTGCCAAAATGGATGGAGCAGGACAATTAACCATTATTGCTAGAATTGTCTTGCCAATGTCTAAGTCGATTACAACCATTATATTCCTATTCCTTTTTATGGAAAGATGGGTAGAACTTTTATGGGATATGCTGGTGGTTAACAGTGAAAATATGTTAACGTTAAATGTATTGCTAGCTCAAATGTTTGGTCCATATGGAGCGTTTCCAGGACCGATGTATGCGGCTTCGGTATTACTGACATTGCCAATTCTCATCCTATTCATTATCTTTAGCAAAAACTTTAAAGAGGGAATGCAGTTTGTATTGAAGTGAAGGTTTGTTGGAAAAATATAACTGATGTCGAAAAAAGTTTTTTATAGAGACCGCCTGTGAACGATATGAAACAAGGTTTGGTCTCTTTTTCTTTACAGGAAGGAGGAATGAAGAATGTTAATCAATAAAAATTGGAAGATACAGCATTTTGATGTAGGACAGGTAAGGGATTTAACGATTGCAGATCCAAACTATATTGATCACTTTTGGATACCAGCAAAGGTGCCAGGAGATGTACATTCGATTTTACGGGAAAAGAAATTGATTGATGATCCCTTTTTCGGCTACAATGATTTGAAATCGAAATGGGTGGAAGAAAAGGTTTGGTGGTATCGTACGGAATTTACATTTGATAAAAACAATCTAGACAAAGATGAACGGTTAGAGTTGATTTTTGAAGGCTTAGATACCTTTGCGACTGTTTATTTAAACGGAGTGGAATTAGGGACTACGGAAAATATGTTCATTTCTCATACTTTTGATGTTACTAGAGAAATAGTGGATGGAAGAAATGTTTTGGCAGTGAAATTTAATCCCGTTTCCTATCAGTTAAAGGAGAAAGAGAAAAATTATTGGGCTGGATTTGGAAAAGATCGCATATGGGCGCGCAAGGCTCAATATCATTTTGGCTGGGACTGGGGTCCGCAAATTCTAACGGTAGGAATTTGGAAAGAGGTGCGTTTAGAAAAAAGAAAAATTGCCAAAATCGAAAGTGTTTACGCAAGAACACTTGACTTGAAAGATTCTCGGGCCATTGTTCAAATCGATATTTACACCAAAAACTTTGTTAAGGGAAAAAGTTTACAGGCGGAAGTGACGTTAAAAGATCGAGAACAACAATTTTTCCAAACCGTAAATATTGATCAAAATCGAGCAACACTCACTTTCAACATCGACAATCCAAATCTTTGGTGGACGCATGATTTAGGAGAACCGAATCTTTATCAATTATCCGTCGTTTTAAAATGGGAAGGGGAAGTTCTAGACACATATCAAACAGAAATTGGGATTCGTACGGTGGAAGTAATGAAAAGAGATCGCGAAGGGAATCCGCGGTTTACCTTTGTTTTAAATGGTGTAGAGATATTTGCGAAAGGAGCGAACTGGATTCCTATTGACAGCTTTTTAGGATCTGTACCGGAATCACGCTATCGTCATCTTATTCAGCTTGCGAAAGAAGCAAATATGAATATGCTGCGTGTATGGGGTGGTGGGATTTATGAAAAAGACATTTTCTATCAAGAATGCAATCGCCAAGGTATTTTAGTTTGGCAGGACTTTATGTTTGCCTGTGCGTTATACCCGGATTACAACCGCGATTATATGGAAAACGTCCGCGAAGAAGTGATTTCGGTGATTAAGCGGCTTCGTAATCATCCTTGCATCGCTTTATGGTGCGGAAATAACGAAAACGATTGGTTGTATGAAGTGGAGCATGCCGCTGGAAAAATTCACACTCCTTTTTATGGAGAAAAAATATATCATGAGTTAATTCCTGAACTACTGGAAGAATTAGATCCTTCCCGTCCATATTGGCCAAGTTCGCCATATGGCGGCAATGATCACAACTCACAAGAGGAAGGCGACCGGCATAATTGGCAAGTTTGGCACGGGAATGTGGAACCTCGAAAATTCGGTCAGAATTTAGGACAAAACATCAGTGTGGAGGGGGTTTCGTTTCGAAATTATAAAAAAGATCGCACCCGGTTTTGCAGCGAGTTTGGCATGCATGCTTCTGCCAATCGTTATACGCTGGAAAAAAATCTGCCTGACGGAACTTTTTATTGGGGCAGCGATGAATTGGCATATCGCAATAAAGATTTTCATCATGAAAAAGGGCTCTTATTAATGGAAGGATATACCGGCATTCCAAAAAATATTGAGGAATACATGAATTATTCGATGCTCACACAGGCTGAAGGTTTAAAGTATGGAATGGAACATTACCGCCGCAATAAACCGCAAACAAGCGGGGCTTTAATCTGGCAATTGAATGATTGCTGGCCTGGCACGAGTTGGTCGATGATCGATTATTACTTGTTGCCAAAGGCTTCATATTATTATAGTAAAAAATTTAATGCCCCTCTTTTATATACGCTTGAACATGACCCTGGCGATGATTTACATCTATGGGTTGTGAATGACCGATTAGAAGATGTGAAAGATACGCTGGTATTCGAAGTGTTCCGATTTAATGGCGAGTTAGTGTATTCGAAAGAATTTTTGATCCATGTGAAAGGAAATGCTTCGGTTCAAATTGCTTCCTTAACAGAAGCGGAGGTTTTACAAGGCAATCCTGCTGAACAAGTTGTCGTCCGCTTAAAATCGTTGAATAAAAAAGCAGAGGAAAACTATTATTACCTAAGAAATCATAAAGATCTTCAGCTGCCTAAGGCGAAATTGCAAGTAAAAGTGATGCCGGAAAAACAAGAAGTAGAAATTCGGACAGATTGTTTTGCGCGTTTTGTTAAACTGGAACTTCCGGCAGAAAAGATTATTTTTTCGGATAACTTCTTCGACCTACTTCCATCGGAGCGAAAGATCATCAAGATTAGACATTTAGATGGCAAGACTATTTCTTTAGACGGTTTAAGCGTATCAGCCATCAACGGCAGTGCTTGATCGGATGATTTTTATCCAAGATTAAAAGGTATGATGGAGGGAAAGCAGTGAAAGCAGCGGTTTTTTTAAAAAAGGGGAAAATCGAAATACAACACTCATCCAATGGCCATTTCCTTGATTGAAAAAGGAAAAGTGAAAGTACAACCTTTAATTAGCCATTATTTTACAAGTACAATCGGAGAAAGCCCATGCAGGGTGTAGCCCGTCTTTAGACATGGGATGAACCGATTGCTTTGACGTAGTCAAAGATGGTATACTACTCTTATAGAGAAGAAAAATCCAACGTCTTGAATCGGGCGCACAGGGCGATAAGCACCAGTGAGGTGTTTGCCCATGAAAGTCTTGTGGAATTAGAGTCAGTATCCATGCGAAGGTATGGAAGAAGCTCTATAGTACACAAGAACCCCGTGGCTTTAGCCATCGGGAGGTTCAGTTTGCAAGACATTCTGAAGATTATGCCGAAATATGGAGAATTAAAAGTAACAACTGTAGATGAGCATTTTTCATTACAATAATTTCCATGGTTAGAGAGACAAACAGGGTACCCCTTACGCGAT
>NZ_QCWL01000001.1:638117-661746 GCF_003064505.1 Geobacillus sp. LYN3
ATTCGCATTTTTTGTACCCTCTATGCACACCTACCTTAAATGATCAAGTACAACTTGTGGTGAAGAGCCAAAGATTTATATTCCAACATTTGTTATTCTATAAGTAAAGGAGGATGTTTATGAGCATACATATCGTATTTAGCGATTCAGCTGCAGGCGGGATCAAAGCGGCGCTGCGGGAGATGGGAATAGATCAACAAGAGAGTGTGCTCCATTTTTCCGATATTTTCTCGATCGGTCCGATATGGCAATTGCACAAGGAAGAAGGGAGAAAACGGCGTGCAGACTGGCTGCGGCAACATCTTTCGGACAGCCGATTTTATGAGAAAGAGTACAAAGCGCGCTTTCAGCATACGATTGCTTGCATCAATATGCTTCCTGAGCAGGCGGAGATTACGATTTGGAGCGGGGAAAATGCGCATGAACAAATCGGGCTTCGATATGTTCTGTATTTATTGCGCGAAAAAACAAATCACATAACCGTCATAAATAGTTCGAGGGCGCATAGCGATCTGTTTACGAAACAAGGAGTTCATTATTCTATTTGGCATACGGGAGAAATTCCGCCTGAAAAACTCCGGGCTATGATGGAAACAAGAGCCCATCATCATGTTTTGTCGCTAGAAGAGAAAGAGCAGCTTATCCAGGAGTGGGGGGAATTAGCAGCCAGCACTGCGGTTTTGCGGCTATGGACGGAAAATGAGGTAACAAACGTTCCGGAAGATTATTACGATCAAGAAATCATCGCTACAGCTAAACAGCTACAACGAGATTTCGGCGAGCAAAAGTGGATCAAAGCGGCTAGATTGGTGGGGGAGGTATATGGTAATCTCCATGAGTTTATCGGTGATTTATTCATCGAATATCGTCTTAAAGCGCTCATCGGAAAAGGGATGTTTATGGTAGAAGGATCACTGGAGTCCATGCGGTATTATAGTGTACGCTATTGTACTTCTCTTTGAATGTTGAAAACATAGCAAAGGAGTTTGGAAATGAGGACACTTATTATTTGGTGCATAGTAGGAGCCGCAATAGGATGGACGCTCGGGATGGCGGGAGTGCAGATCCCGGATTGGGCCGCCGTCGGAATCGTCATTGCGCTGGTCGTTGTCATTGTCGGTTATCATGCGTATGTTCTTTTTTGGACAAAGAATATCCAGCTCGTCGAAGCATATCTCAAGAAGCGAAAGAAGCAGCCTTATTACGCTTTGATGCTGGCGCTGGCAAACGGGGATCTTGAGAAGGCGGAGCGATATGCCGAACAACTGACGGGAAAGTATGAAGAAGCGCGAAAATCGGCGCTGGCGAATATTCAAATAGAGAAAAATCAGCTGGATGAAGCCGCTGACATAGCGAATGAAATCAAGAACGATACCGTCCGTTATTATAACCAGGCGCTCGTCGCCCTCATGCAAGGGAAAGAGGAGCAGTTTGCACAAGCAAAGAACAACGTGGCAAATCCAGCGCTCTGTTATGTGTTGGAGGCAGAAAAGGCTTTTCGCCAAGGAGACAAAAAAGAGGCGGAACAGCTTGGCCATCTCGCTATTTCTTCCGCAAGAGGCCTGCAAAAATATGTGCTTGTCCGATCATTAGAACGTCAGCAAAAAAATCCAAACAGACATTCATTTTTTTAAATAAGCCCTTTTAAAAATTAAAACTAGAATGATTAGAGGATACTATGTTCAATTGGAAGAATGAATGAACTTCCACCATCTGTGATGCCATGCAACGTGGCATAGGTGGCTAACGGGGGGTTTCGTTGAACAAGGTCTATTTTTGTCTGTGGTCTAAAATCAACACTGAAATGTAAGGAATATTTTGGTTGAAATTCATATGGAAGTGGATATATAATAAACATGTAGGTATCTTGCATTGCAAGATACATTTTCTTTTGCTGACTATCTTGCATTACAAGGTATATAAGGAGCTGGAAAACATGTCGCTAAGAAGCCAGTTGTTAAAAGGGGTGCTGGAAGGATGCATTTTGGCCATTATTAAACAAGAATCCGTGTACGGCTATGAATTGTCAGTAAAGCTGCAGCAATTTGGCCTCAATGACGTAAGCGAAGGTTCCATTTATCCGCTGTTGCTTCGCCTGCAAAAAGCGGGGTTGATTGCGGGAGAAATGCGCGACTCCCCTTCAGGCCCGAAGAGGAAATATTATCATCTGACAGAAAAAGGGGAGAAAGCGCTGCAAGACTTCATCACCGAGTGGGAGAGTATTCGGACGCCGGTAGAGGCGATTTTACGAGGGGGAGAGGTAACATGAATGCGAAAGATTTGATTGCGCTTAATAATGAAAAGCGTAAACAATTAAATGAACATAATCGAAACTACTATGAGGATATGCTCGTTTATATCCGTTCCCATTTGTTGCTATCGGAACAGCAAAGCGAAGAATTGTTGATGGAATTGCTAGATCATTTATTGGAGGCACAGAAGCATGGCAAAAGTGCGGAAGATGTATTCGGCAAAGATCCGAAAGCGTATTGTGATGAGTTGATTCGTCAGCTGCCAAAGGAAAAAAAGAGAAATATATATGCTTTTATTGGCTATTTAGCGATCCGCTTATTCGCTCTCATTGCCTTGGCGACAGGTGCGGTGGAACTAGCAGCAGAGCTGTTTACAGATGTGGATGATACCGTGTATCTCGGAAAAGTGTTTGTTCTTTTTGTTATTGACTTTGCTGTTATTTTGTTAGTGGTTGCTCTTGTCATGCACTCGGTTAGAAAATTCGTTTTCCGTGATGTTTCGAGCACCTTTAGCAGCAAGGTAAAAGAGTTTTTGGTTGTCTTGATTGCTTTTTGCCTTGTCATCGGTATATTTGTCCTAGCGGAAAGGATTGTCCCTGAATTTGGTTACCGCATCGAAGCGGGAGGAATGGTTCGGATCCTTTTCGGCTTGTTTGTATTAGCTATGACATGGTTGCTTAATAAGAAGTTTCGCATTACAAAATAGTTGTGAGCGGCATTTCCTTTATGCATGCCAAGTTCATTTATTTGAATACCGGCATGGCGATTCGCTACAATAAAGTGGAAACATGAAATTTTGCTTTCTTGTTGTTTATGCAACGGAGAGCCTAAACCGAGGTGCATATACGATGAAAATAGAAGTTTGGTCCGATTTTGTCTGCCCATTTTGCTATATTGGGAAACGCCGGTTGGAAAAAGCGCTTGAGCAGTTTCCGCATAAAGACCAAGTCGAAGTCATATTCCGCAGTTTTGAGCTGGACCCCAACGCAAAAAAACATTATGATATGACGATTCACGAAATCATTGCGCAAAAATATGGTATTTCAGTTGAAGAGGCGAAAAGGGTCAATGCCGATATTGGCAGACAGGCAGAGTCCGTTGGGCTGACGTTCCGCTTTGACACGATGAAACCGACGAATACGTTTGACGCCCACCGTCTTGCCAAATATGCCGAAGAACAAGGAAAACTGCGGGAAATGGTAGAGCGGCTGTTTCAAGCGTATTTTACCGATTCGAAACTAATTAGCGACTATGACGTGCTTATCGAGTTGGCAGGCGAAGCAGGGCTGGATCGCGATAAAGTAAAACAAGTTCTTGAAAGCGACCGCTATACTGATGAGGTGAGAAAAGACGAAGCGGAAGCGGCTCGTTTCGGCGTCCGCGGTGTGCCATTCTTTGTGCTGAACCGCAAATACGCGATTTCCGGCGCACAGCCGACCGAAGTGTTTATGCAGGCGCTTGAAAAAGTATGGGAAGAGGAAAACGCAAACTCTCCATTGCAGCCGCTGGCAGCGGATGGAGGAGGCCAATGCATGGACGGCAACTGCAAAATCGAATAGGTAAGCGTATGAAAAAACAACCAGACGGTCTTTGGAGAGAGACGCCTGGTTGTTTTTTCATTATCCTCGTTTGACAAACAATGGCAAGTCGGTATGCCCCATTTCGCGGACGTATACGAAAAGCTGGCCCTTATGATGGATTTCGTGGTCCATCGCCATTTGCAAAAATTGCGCTGTTGGGATTTTTGCGCCAAATACGTTTGTGAGATCTAAAACGCGCTCGAAATCTTCATCGGTAAGGGATTCGAGCAATTGCTTCGTTTTTTCTGTATATGTTTCAGCAAGCTTTTGCAAATTGGTCTCCGCTTCCTCGATTTTTTGTGTAAATAACGCTGGATCCCCTTGTTTTGCGGTGTTGGCGAATTTATAAAAGCTAAAAAGAATATGAGTGGCTAAATCTTTTGCCGACATCGACGTTGGTGTCGGTTTGTAGTCATAATGCTTTTCCTCGATTTTATTAATTAACTCCACCGTGACATTGCGATGGGATAAAAAGTGTTGCACGAATTGCTGTGCTCGGCTCATGAACATGCCTCCCCTTTTCTTCATTCTTGATTTTGATTATATCATAAGGGAATTGGAAGTTGTTAATAAGGAAGCTTTACGATAATGTTGTACCTTGTCCCAGGATGCTTTCCACTTTGATGGCACTGCCATGCATTTATAGAATCATGGTTCACCATTACAATAAATGAAACTTTTGGAAATATGGTTCGTAAATATAACAAAGGGGGGAATGAGGATGACATCGGCGTGGTTGTTTTTTGGCATCGTTGTATTGTTGTATTTTATTGTGATGGTTCCAATTCAATATTTGTATATATCGGGAATAAAAGAACGGGCAAGAAAATCGAAGCTTTCGCAAGAACAAATGTATGAAAACATGTCGTTTGAAGAAGAACAATTACACTTCCATATGCAAGGAAACATATTGAATTGGCCTGCTGCATTGGCCGCAAACGCATTGTATCGCATTCGCCATCATAAAGGAAAATTATAGCGATCAAGGGACAAACGCTTTCCTCATCCATTTCAATGTTAGTTCCGTTGTGCCTTATTTTTCTATCATAGACGATGATGCGTTGCGATTTTCATCGTTGTGCATATTCTAATAGTGAGGTTCTGTCATGGAATTGATAGGGGGGAACATATGCTGAAAATTTTTATTGATCCGGGACATGGCGGAAAAGATACAGGCGCACTTGGAAACGGACTGCAAGAGAAAGATATTACGTTGTCCATTGCATTGGAGATGCGGCGTATATTGCAAAATGAATATAAAAACGTATCGGTGCAATTAAGCCGAACAAGCGATACGGCCGTGCCGTTAAGCGAGCGGGCGGCTAAAGCGAACCGCTGGGGCGCCGATGTTTACGTATCGATTCATGTGAATGCTGGCGGAGGAACGGGGTATGAGGATTACATTTATGAAGGACTTTCGGATCACTCAACAACAGCGCGGATTCGCGATATCATTCACGAAGAAGTGATACGGGCGACAGGATTCCATGATCGCGGGAAGAAGAAAGCAGACTTTTACGTGCTAAGAGAAACGGTCATGCCAGCGGTGCTTACGGAAAACGGATTTGTCGATCGAAAGGAAGATGCGGAAAAGTTGAAAGACCCTGCGTTTCTTCAAAAGATCGCAAGGGGGCATGTGAATGGGTTAGAGAAAGCTTTTCATTTAATGAAAAAGTCGGATTCGAACGATTTGATTCGTGTCATTGTTGATGGAAAGCAAATCGGTGCCTATGAGAAAAAAGAAAATGTATTGAAACAAGTTGAGTACTATTTAGGAAAGGCTAATAAAATCGAGTTGGAACGAGTGAAAAGATAAATTCGTATAGCAAGCCTATCGCACTTTATGAAGTGTGATAGGCTTTTTTGATTGGTTTGTCGCAAGATACAAGCCGTTGCGAAGCTCCTCCTTTTTCATAGAGTATATCAAGGTTTCACTAGAGGGGGAGATCGAATGTTTGGATATTCTATCGTTCAACTCGCGCGCAATTATACACATAAATTAGACCGTCCTTTGCGCCATTTTATGGTAAGTATGTATAAGCCTTTTATGTATACTCCTTGTATGATTCATAAGCAGCTAGAAAGATGGATGAAAAAGGCAAAAAAAATTCCGGTTATCATTCATTTTCATGAAAAGAATAGTATTTTTGCTCTCCAGGAAATTGAAAAACAACACTTCCGCATGAAAATCCACCATCAATTCCGCTATATCTCTTCGTGCAGTGCCGAAGTGACTCCGCAAGCGTTAGAACAAATTTTACAGCGGTCTGATGTGAAAAAAGTATACTTAAACCGAAAAGTAATAAAAAAGAAAAGGGAAGCTGTTATTTACTTCCCTTTTCTTTATCTTCACGATTATTATAATCGTATTTTGTAGGATCGACCGGTTTGAATCCTTTTGGTGTGTAGAACCGCAGTAAATCTCCGTATACGACTTTGTCCGAAAGATCGAGTTTTGTACGGGCGATTTGCTCAAGCTGTTTAATTTCCGGTGTTTCTTTAATTGGTTCGCCCGTTTTCGAATCATAATATTTTCCATTTACTGCTGTCACTGTCGGAGTGACAAAGTTACCATTACGGAATGGTACGATTTCCTGATGTTCCGGTGACAACAAGTCTGTACCGAAATGAACATAGTTTTTCGTATCGATTCCTAATAGGTGAAGAACCGTTGGCAATAAATCAATTTGTCCGCCGTATTGGTGCATAATTCCGCCTTTGACACCCGGAACACGGATAAATAAAGGCACTCGCTGCAATTGTGCATGTTCAAATGGTGTAATTTCTTTTCCTAACACTTGTGACATTGCTTTGTTATGATTTTCGGAAATTCCATAATGGTCACCATATAAAATGATGACGGAACGGTCGTACAAACCAGATTTTTTGAGATAATCAAAGAACTCTTTTAATGCCTCATCCAAATAGCGAGCCGTTTGGAAATAACGGTCTACCGAGCCATCTCCCGTTTCAGCTGGTTCAATTGTTGCCTCTTCTTCGCTGATTGGATAAGGGAAGTGGTTCGATAACGTGATAAATTTTACATAGAACGGCTCTTTCAATGATTCTAACAACGGAATCGACTCTCTAAAGAACGGTTTATCCTTTAACCCGTAGTTAAGCACATTTTCATCGCTCATGTCATAGTAGCTTGCGTCAAAGAAATGGTCGAAACCAAACGATTTATAAATTTCATCGCGGTTCCAGAACGTTTTATAGTTGCCGTGGAATACCGCTGTCGTATACCCTTGCTGGGAAAGAATAGCCGGAGCTGCGTGGTACGTGTTTTGTCCTTTTGTCGTAAACACGGCTCCTTGCGGCAATCCAAACAACGAGTTTTCTAGCATAAACTCAGCATCGGATGTTTTCCCTTGACCTGTTTGATGGAAAAAGTTATCAAAGTAAAACGTATTCGGATCACGAACGAGCGAGTTCAAAAATGGCGTTACTTCTTCACCATGTAATTTATAGTTAATCAAAAAGCTTTGGAATGATTCCAAATGAATGTAAATCACATTCATTCCTTTTGCTACACCGAAATACTTTGGATTTGGTTTTGCATATGTTGCTTGTACATGGTTCAGAACGGTTGTGATATCGCTTTTGTTCGCAAAAGCACGCTGTGTCGACGATTTCATGCTTTGTACAGCATCATAAATCAAATAGTTGTAAACACCTAAATATTTCACGATATAGTTGCGATCAAACGTTCTTGTTAACAATTGTGGACGGTCTGCTTCCGCTAGTGCAAGGTTTACACTGAAAATGAGAGCAGAAATGGCGAACACAATGCTTTTTTTATAACGTCCGACCGGAACTGCTGGCAACGAAAAACGCTTCGAAACGACAATAGCAATTAAAATAATCGTATCTAAAAAGTAGAAAATATCGTACCACTTTATTAGTTCCCAAATGCTTGCGCCAAGATCGCCAAAGTTTTTCGTTTGTGTGAGCGTCGGCAGCGTAATAAAATCGCTAAAGAAACGATAATAAACAATATTGGCGTATAAAATAAACGATAAAATGAAATTAATGATAATGAGCCAAGTATATGTTCGTTTCCCTTTCGCGAGTAACGCTAATCCAAAAAAGAAAATTGCCGAACTAACTGGGTTGATAAATAATAGAAATTCCTGCAAGGAATTGCTAATGCCTAAATTAAATTCAGCTTGATAAGCTGCATATGTTTTCATCCAAAATAAAAATACGGTAAAAATAAAAAAACCAATATATTGATTAGGGAGAGAACGGTATTTTTCTAATAGCTTTCCACCAATCCTCTTCACGTCCTCTTCGCCTCCTTATTCGTTATTCCAACGTCTGGCGCAAATAACTACGAATATATGAATATATGACCAACAGCTGCACAAAGTTCCGTGCAGCATGCAAAAAAAACGTTATGTCACCATTTTACATTGAAAAGTCTCTACGTCAAGTAGCATAATATCTATTTTATATAAAGTCAATTGGAATGTTTTTATCATATTTCCACTTCTTTTTTTGTTTTCTTGCGGTGAACCTCTCCCTCCCCCATCGGTTTAAAATGGCCAAGCATTTCTTTCCATTTTATATAGACGAAAATGGAAGACAAATAGTTTCATGATTTATGTAAAATTTATAAAATAAAGGAATGGTCATGCCCTCTAATCATTTTATTAATGGAATTGCTTATTATGATTAAAAATAAAGCAATGAAAAATTGAGCGTACTTGTATGTTTTTCTATGTTTGATGTACAACTATGCGGACTTTATCAGGACGCAGCACCGCGAACAGCTGGATTGAATACATTGAATGCTGGTGATTTAACATTACAATATTTGCGAGGAAGAGTTGGACCGATCGCCTTAGGCTGGCCACATTGCATCGCAAACATGATTTGTTTTGTTATCTAAAAAAATGATGATTGGTTAAGCGAGAAGCGAAAAATAAGCAAAAGAGTGAGAAAGAAAAAACAGCAAGCCATAAAATAAGCAAAATTCCTTTATTGCCAATGATCGATTTTTGCCAAGGAGCTTATCGGCTCGCGGCGATCGTCTTGTATTTTCTAATGGGATTCACCGGTTACGATCTTAATGCCGCAATTCATCGTAAAAAAATGGTGGCATACGCTTCTGCACAACCAAACAGCGATTATTTTGCGCTTTTTCTTTATTATGAAAAAAGATATTGTCATTGCGACGTTGCCGTATCATTTAAAAGAGTAATGTGTCGATAAAAGCGGAAATATTTCCTTGGAAATCGATATGTGTCGAATGAAACAAAATGGTTTCCTCTGCGTTGTTGTTTGCATATAGTAACGCAGGAGGAACGAATTATGTGGAAATATATATCGATGTTCATGTTAGCTTTTGCCGTGAGTATGGATAGTTTCAGTGTCGGTGTGACATATGGAATGAGAAATATTAAATTTCCGCTTCGATCCGTTATGATTATTGCGTGTATGTCCAGCGTGATGTTACTACTGTCTATGCATGTTGGCAGCTTTCTTCTATTGTTTTTACCGGTGCAAGCGGAACGATGGATCGCCTCATGTCTGCTAATTGCGCTCGGCATTTGGGCGATTTATAATGTTATTAAAAAAGATGAGGATGAATGTGATTATTCCGAACCATTGCCAAAACAACTTAGAATCAAAGTATGGCGATTCGATTTAAAACGGTTTGGTATCGTTATTCAAGTGCTGAAACGCCCAATGTTAGCGGATTTAGATCGTTCGGGAAGCATTAGCATAAAAGAGGCGCTGCTTATTGGTTTCGCGCTATCGATGGATGCGTTTGGGGCGGGATTAAGCGCCTCATTTTTAGGCTATTCACCGTTTATGCTTGCTTTGCTTGTATGTACATGGAATATCATTTTCATTCGCTTAGGATTCAGGGTCGGAAGTATGTTTGCCAAGACAAAGGTAATGAAAAAAGCAACTGTCATCCCTGGGATGGTTTTAATCTTTCTTGGGATTGTCAAAATATTTTTTAGAATATCCTAAAGGTACTATTTGCCTTTAGGATTTATTATGTTGAATCCTTTTTGCTGGTTGGTTCGTAACCATTGTTGAAATAAACATTATTCCATAAGGAGAGATCGGTGCCATGTTGAAAAAGCTTTTGTCCAAGCTTGGAGTAGGAGCTGCGAAAGTCGATCTTGTGCTGCATCATCCTCACGTGCGCCTTGGGGAGAAGTTGGAAGGGGAGTTTTTTATTGAAGGAGGAACAGTAGAACAACGCATTCGCAAATTAGAGGTGGAACTACAGCTTATCGTTCAGACGAATGGAAAAGCATATCGCCGAACGGTTGCTGTCATTCCGGTTTCCCCTTCATTTACGATTCGGCCTGGAGAAAGAAAAGTATTGCCGTTTTCGTATGTGCTTCCACTGCATTTGCCAATTACTCGTCCTAGCGTGGGTTATACGTTTGTAACACGTTTAGATATTGCAGACGGAGTCGATGCTTTTGACCAAGATGCGATCCGTATTCTTCCTCCACTATCGCTCGAGAAACTATTTCATGCGTTTGAAAAGCTCGGCTTCCGCGAAAAGCCTTCATCTGGGAAAATAACTGCATATGGTCAGGAATTTGCGTTTTTCCCAACGGAAGTGTTTAAAGGCACTGTTCAAGAAGTAGAATTTTCAGCATTCATCGAAGAAAACGGTATTCGATTGTTCCTTGAAGTGGATGTATGGAGCGGATTTGGCGGCTTCCATGAAAGAGAAATAAAACGAGAAATCTTCTTGAGCGATGAAGAAATAGAGGATGTGGAAGAAACCGCGAAAAAATTGCACACAGCTATCGAAGAAATGATCGAGCAGCCACGTTCTTATGCTGGCACATCGTACGTTCCACATGCTTCCTATCCTCCGCGGCACGTATCTCATCACCACGGACATGGAATGGCGGGAGCGATTGGAGGATTTGCGGCAGGAATGCTTGCAGGTATGGCAGCGGAGGAGTTGCTGGAGGATGTCATTGAGGAAGCGCTCGATGACCATGACCTAGGAGACATGTTGGATGTCGGCGATTGGTTCGACGGTGGAGACGATATTATATAATCATCACAGAGGGTGTTTCCAAAAGCGAAAGGGGACACCCTTTTTTCTGCGTCAATCATCGTGAGCTTAAACGGTGAATGGCTTATGGCAGATAGATACCTCTTTTGGCGGTGGTAGAAATTGAAGATTTATAGTAAAATAAGGCGTGCTGACTTTTTGGTGTGTATCGATTGGTAAAAGCAAAAAAGTGATGTAAAAAGAAGAGAATCGTGATATTTTGGCATAGCGGAGAAATATGTTATATAAGGACAGCCATAATTTCGAAAAGAAAGGAATGCTAGAGGATGGACATTGTAGAGATTATAAAGGCCATTATTTTAGGAATGGTCGAAGGATTAACGGAATTTGCCCCTGTTTCCTCAACGGGTCATATGATTATTGTCGATGATATGTGGCTGAAATCGCAGAAATTTTTAGGAAAATATGCAGCAAATACCTTTAAGGTCGTTATTCAGCTCGGCTCGATTTTGGCGGTCGTTGTCGTGTTTAAAGACCGATTTATCGACTTGCTTGGGCTGCGCGGACGCCATCGTGATGGGAAGCCGCGCTTGAAGCTGATGCAAGTGATCGTTGGACTCATTCCAGCAGGGGTATTAGGGGTATTATTTGAAGATTATATTGACGAGCACTTATTTTCCACAGCAACCGTGCTGATCGGATTAGTGCTCGGGGCGCTGTTGATGATTGCCGCCGATGTATTTGCCAAAAAGGCGCCAAAAGCGCAAACGGTGGACCAAATTACATATAAGCAGGCGCTTATCGTCGGTCTTGTTCAATGTTTGTCCTTATGGCCAGGATTTTCCCGATCCGGCTCGACGATTTCCGGCGGGGTATTGGTGGGAATGAGCCACCGGGCGGCAGCCGATTTTACGTTCATTATGGCCGTTCCGATTATGATGGGAGCGAGCGTGCTCTCTTTGCTGAAAAACTGGCAGTATTTTACGATCGACGCTCTGCCGTTTTTCACCGCCGGCTTTATTAGCGCGTTTTTGTTCGCACTCATTTCGATTCGCTTTTTCTTAAAGCTTATTAACCAAATCCGCCTCGTGCCGTTTGCGGTGTACCGTATTGTTTTGGCGCTTGTTATTTACATCGTGTATTTCTAGAAATTATTTAACTGACGCCCGATGGACAACATTCCATCGGGCTGTTTTTATTCCAATATTCCTAGTTTCATCGCTTTGACAACCGCTCCCACCCGTGAGTCGACATCCAATTTTCGCAAAATCGAAGATACGTGGTGTTCGACCGTTCTTCTGCTTATGTTTAACAGCTCGCTGATTTCTGCGTTTGTCTTATCCTCGGAAATGAGTTGGAGAATGTTTAATTCTATTTTTGTGAGAGGAGAATTATAATTGGATAATCGGTCAATCGGAAAAGATTTGATTCCTAAATGGCTTTGCCTAATCGCATTGGCCAATTCAAAGGCGGAATTTTCTTTTGTCACAAACGCATAAGCCCCAGCTTCGTAAGCAGCGTGAATGTATTCGTCATAGTCATACCCTGATAAAATAACGACTTTACATGTTGGATATGTTTCAGCGATTTTCTTCGTCCATTCAATTCCGTTATCGTTTTTCATTCTTATATCCATGACAATGACGTCAGGGTTGTGCTTGATGATTTCCTCCTCTAAACGGGCGGGATGACAAATCGTATTTACAACCTCTAAATCAGCTTCATTTTCTAACAATTGTTGAATCCCGAGCATCACTAATAAATGGTCATCCACTAGTAATACTTTGATTTTCATTTGTTCCATCCCCATCTATTGGCAGAGTTATCGAAACGCAAGTTCCAGCTCTCGGTTCAGACTGTATGTCAAGTGTGCCTTTTAACTGATTGACTCGTTTTTGAATCGTAATCAATCCTAAATGATTGTTTTGCGATAACTCTGATAAACGATTCGGCACCTTAAATCCAATACCATGATCTTTTACTTTTATGTTTAGGAAATTGTTCGTTTCTACAACAGAAACGAAAACCTTCTTTGACGAAGAATGCTTGATAGAGTTGCAAACCAATTCTTTGATCATTCGAAACACTTGAATAGAGAGGGAAGCGGGAATGACTCTCAGATTCGTATTATAATCAATCTCAATGATCACATTATGGTTCGTTTGGCATTTTCTTTTTAATGAATAGAGACTTTTCTCCAATCCCAAATCTTCTACTATAACCGGATATAACTCATGGCACATTTCCCTTATTTCAAAAATACTGTTGCGGAGTGACTCTTTAATGTCTTCGAAAACTCCGTTATCCATTTTTTTATTTTTGCTTAGCAATTCAAGTTTATTAAAAAGCAGGATTAAATTTTGCAACACCTCATCATGGAGGAAAACAGATAGTTTCTTTTTTTCCTCTTCCTGTTCATTAATCAGCAGCAAATGAAATTGTTTATAATCTTGAGATTCTTTCATTGTTTCCTTTAACTGTTTTTCGATTTGCTGTAACGATTTCGAGCTGGAAAATAATTCTGTCGCGTCGGTTCGAATTTTTTCGATGAGTTTGATTTCTTCTTTTTCAAAAACCGTCGCGTTCGTTTTTTCCCCGATGATGATCCATCCGATTGTTACATCCTCCATATTCATAGGATAGAAAAAAAAGTTCTTTCCATTGATATTCATTTTTTCAGGATGGCAGCTTGGATGAACGCAAGTCAGTAGTTCCGCATCGTTGAAATGGAGAAAAACCCCTGTTTTATGTAAAATCTTAGGGATGTTATCGTTTTTCCATATCAGGCATACTCCGCTAACATCGATCGTTTTATGTATTAAATCAGCAAGGAGCTTTGCGCAATATTCCAAATGCTTCCCGTTCAGCAATTGCTGAAGGATGAGCAATTTTTCTTTTTGTATTTCTTGATTCTTAAGATCCCATTTTTTCATTTTTAAAGGTTCCAACCCTTTGTGGATCAGGTCATAAACAACGAAGGTGCATACGAGCAGGGTGTTTATTAAGACAGCTGACTTTAAGTTGAATTTGTAAAACATAGCCAATAATAGGTTAAATGCAACTAAACTCAAAATCACTGCTAATAATTGAAAACTAATTTTTCGAAAGATTTCTCGAAAATCAACGACTTCTTGCTTTGTTAATAGATATGACAGTGTCATAGGAAAGACAATGATGCTGCTAAGACTATAATGAAAAGGAACGCCTGAAAAAGAAAAAAATGCACCTGGAATTAAGCTAAGAATGACAACAGGAGCAAACGACAGAATCAAGCCAGCGATTAAAAGATACATTTGATTTCTTATTCTATCGGAATTGGATTGAAGGTGTAAATAAAAGATGACAATACAAGATAGTAACGATAGAACCATGTTTGCAACAATGCATGGCCGAACGATCGTGCTGACGATGACATCGTGACGAATACCTATTAAAAAATAATTGAGCGTTACGAAAATAGCGATAAATAATGTGATTATACGCACCTGACGAAAAAATGCTGGTTTTGTAGATGAAGGAAAATGCTCAAAAAATTTCATAAGAATATACGGGGCAAAAGAAACGGCGATCACTTCCAATTCTTTTGCCGGTTTTATGTTCCAGCTAGAAGGAGTTGACAAAGCAATAGCAAGTCCGCTAATAAACATTAACGCTAAAAAATGTTGAACAACGATGGAGTTCGGTTTTTGCACATAGCTATAGATGCCAATAAACAAAAACGCCATTCCAATGAACATCGTGAAATAATGCTGGAACGAAAAGTGCTCATTGTACATTTTCAATAGATTATAACAAATAATAAGGACAAAAATGAGTGGCATGACAAAGGGAAAAACTTTTTTGTTCATATTATCCCTAGCTTTCTAGATAACTTTTTAAACGATTCACTTGAACTTGTTTTTCAGGAAAATGGGCAGCAAGCTGGTCCAATGCTTTATTCATATAAACTTTGGAGAGAATGAAACAGTAATCGATTGCTCCGGTTTTACGTATATAATTCTTAATCTCCTGCATTAATAGAGAGTTGTGATCATTTGCTTTCAATTGATGAAGTTTCTTTAGCAGCCACCCATTATCATTTTCGATGCTATATTCAACGGCTTTAATGAAAGGAAGAGTGGCCTTTTGGTTTATTAAATCACTCTTATCATCAGAAAGAATATCTTTTGCGTCATTTTTCAGTTGGCCAGCGATGCCGATGTCAGTTGCAATGGGTCCCCATATGTTTTGGTTATGGATATCGCTGAGTTCACAAACTAGTTTTACTAAGGACGAAGACTTTTGTTGGATGAGATGAAAATACTCTTCTTCTGTCGGAACATGTTCAGAAATGACAAAATGCAAGTCTCTCCATTGTCCATTACAAGCGTTTTGCAACTCATGGATGATAATAGCAAACTTTTCATACACATCTGTCTTAGAGTTGTGAAGAATGAGTCGAAACGCTTCCATCATAATCGCATTGGCAATGGTGACCGTTTCGCCTATAGATAACTGGCTTATTATCTCATTACTTTGATCATGGTCAGAAATCTCATCAAAAATGTCTGTTGCTAAAATAAGCAGTTCAATAGCAGCAGCGTGAGTGATAACAGATTGGCTGCACGTATCCTCATCAAAATGGAATGAGGATACGTACGCATAAAATTCTCCCCAAGAAAAATAGGTTTCATCATGGTTAAATATTTTTCCTTTGCGGTGCAGCATATGGAAAATATATTGTATGATCTCTTGTTCTAACATGCAATTAGTGGACAAGTGATTTTGCAAAAAAGTCTTTATTTCGCTTCTTCCAACAATATTCATTCAACCTTACACCCACGGATTTCCTTTCGCTTTCAATCCATCTTGCAGATACTCTACCAATGCTGAGAAGACTTCTGGACTTAAACTCTCCCTTGCTAACGCAAGTTCCGTTGTTCCGATGGAATCTTTCTCTAGTAGTGTTTGAAGAACATTCCATAAGTTTTGGTTCATAATACCTACCTCCAACCAATATTTTTATCAAAATTTTACACTATATTACAACTTTTGTCATCGTTTTCTAAAAAATAGGTATTTTCCGCAATCAAATTTGCGGAAAATACGGATGTTTTTTCAGATTTATTTTGATATAGTGGGGGTGAAGCATCTGCTCGTGAGGTGAATAAATGAAAAGAGTAGTTATGCTCATAATGGGCATAGTATTTTATTTTGTTTCTGGCTGTAGTATCGTAAATGAAAATAATAATTCAGAAAACAATAGTTCGTCTTTGTCGGGGCAGGGCGTAACCTTGCCCAAATGTCAATCGAAAGACAGCTGCATGATTCTATATAACAGGTTTACTCAAAAGTTATTGGCATACAATCTGGCAACGAAAACGATAGAGCAACAAACGAATAGACCAAATTACGTTGTATACGAGTTTAATACAAAAAGCAACTACTACACTGCAGGGGATAGTCACGCTAAAGACTTTTCAATTTTGCGTATTCATCAAAATCAAATAAAAGAAATCTATCGTCTAGAGGATCAGCAAGCCATTTTCCCTTTGGCTACGGATGGAAAAAGATTCTTTTTTATCATGCTATACTGCGACAAAAATGGTGCAGAAATAAAGCGCTCTATTGTTCGTTTGGATGCAGGAGAACATCAGTTGATCGATTATCCTAATGCAAAAGGGCTGATATCTTATGGGGTCATCATACATAATCAGCTTTATTACACTGCTTATGATAAACCTACAGACTCCTATTCATTGTACGTGCTAGACTTGTCTGATCGAAACAATATGCCGCAATTACTCGAAACTGGCCTAGAAGCCGGTGAGTTGTATTGTCTCAATGATCAGCTGTATCGATCGGATAAAGAAAAAATATATCATGGTAACAATGTTTTTACTAAAAAAATCCTGAATTATTTCGATCAAGACAGTCAAATGTTAATCCAAATTTACCCTAATCGTGATGCGACTTTGATACTGGACGTGATCGACACGCAAACGAAGAAACACATAGGGTCTGCGACGGATGTGATCGATTTTTCGATTGAGAAAAATGAGGTTATCGTTTACGGCCAAAGGGATATCAAACGAATTACGATTCAATGAGCATAAAATAGGGTGTACAGCGGAGCAAAGGAGTGCCTATGATCATGCTGAAGCTTACAAATGTGACGAAAAACTTTAACGGGAAAAAGGTCTTGAATCATGTCCATTTTGAATTCAAAGACGGAAATATATATGTTATTCGCGGTGAAAGCGGTTCAGGAAAAACAACATTATTGAACATCATAGCCGGATATATTCATGCAGATGAAGGTGAGGTAGAGAGGGCGGGGGATTTAAAAATCGAATACCTCTTTCAAGATGATATGTTGTTTTCCAATTTAACTGTTCAAGAGAACTTGTATATCAAATATGCTGTACTTCATCCTGATGCTGCCGGATTCGAAAAAACAGCGCATGATGTCTTAAGGAGTTTTCACATCATTGATTTAATAGATCGAAAGGTTTCCATGCTGTCAGGTGGAGAAAAACGGCGTGTTCAATTGGCCAATGTGTTTATGTCGAATCCAGATATTGTACTCATGGACGAACCGACGTCGAAGCTAGACGCTAAGAACAGGAAGAGCATTTTGGATGCAATTACTCATGCTTTTAGGAATAAACTGGTTATTATTGTGAGCCATGAGAATGATCAGATGCCGAGTAATAGCATTCATTTAAAATTAGTGAACGGGAGTTTGCAATATGAATAAAAAATAGCAAGGCAGATTTCCAAGCTCATTTTAAAGAAATCCAGCTCATATTTAAAAATATCGATTGGATTGTTTATCTTGTCGCTCGTTTTAATTTCAACAGCATCGGTTTTTTTCATTAATCAATATTTACAAGTGGATAAAGACTTTATTCGGAACGACAATACACATATGATCGAGATCACTAGCAAAAGAGAAGGGAACACGCAGATACAGTTTTTAACGTTTCAAGATGAAGACAAGGTCAAAGAGGCAATCTCAAAACATCTGCCAAATGTGAAATTTCAATTATACAAACTATATCAACTCAGTTTTGGGGTTCAAGATGAGAATGGCAATACATACTTTATATATGGTTTAGACGAAGGGGCTGCCCGTTTGCTTGGAAATTGCCATTTGGAAGTAAATACGACATGTGCAAGGAAAACAATCAAACAAAGATCAGTTCTGAAAATTCCAGTGATCGACGTTCAAGAGGGGGGATTCAGCAGCCAGCAGAATGTCGATTTTCCTGTGGCCAATCAAGGCGGCGTCTTTGAAAGGAATCCATTTACATTATATGAAGGCGATGAGGTAATCTCAGATACAGGCATTTTATATGTTGGTAGTCATACATTTGAAAAAATGATTGAAATCGCATTTCACGTGCGCTGGGATGAATTCGTGAAAAAATATGATCAGGACAATCCGTTCGGCATTCAAGTGCTCAAAAATATGTATATTTATGTCGATAAGATTACGGATGTCGAAGCGGCAGCCAGATTATTGAACGATCTTGGTTATAACACAAGATACACTTTTAAAGCGTTTGATAATTTCACTGGATCTATGAAAAATACGGCGATCCTTGCTTCTTTATTGGCTCTGGTTATTCTTTTGATCACTGCTACACATGTTATCCTCTCTTTCAACTCATATCTCAAAGTCCAACAAAGAGATATGGGGATTTTGAAACAGTATGGGTATAGTAATGAGAGCGTTCAAGAAATATATTCATATAATATCAACCATATCTTTTTTAAGGTTATTGCAGTTATCATTTCGTATACAATATTGGTAGGATTGCTGTTGGTTCCGCTTCACTCTATTGGTTATCTAATTTTTCTTGTCATTTTTTTGTTACTCATTCTGCTTCTTATCAATCGCGTCATCGTCCATATTATCCTTAAAAAATATACAAGCAAAGGAATCATCGAACTTTTGAAAATGAACAAAGAATTTGAATAAATTACCGAACTTATAATTTTTATGTTTGGTATGATCCGATTATTGGCAGTGACGATAAAGCGGGATATGGCACTGCTTCTTAACCAATCGAAGTATGCTTTTATTACTATGAATGATAATTTATGAGTTAACTACTCAGCTTATTGCTATAAATTTGCCTATTCATCTTTAGGTTTATCCTTGTTAATAGGTGCGAGTGCTCTAGCAGCATCTTCTATTGCCAGAATTGACTCTTCACATTTAGATGTTTCTGGCTCAAGTATTTCTGTCGGTGATGGAGTTCTGAATGAAGTTACGTACCAAAATAACAGTCATATTGACTTCTATGCTATGGTGTCGCGTGAAGTTACAGGATTCGATCCAGAAGTGTTTAATCGAAGAGTCTACGATTATGAAGAAGGCTCCGTATATAATTTAAAAGTAACTAACGGAAAGTATTATCCGCGCTCGAAATGGGCTGGCGAAAGTGGAGCGGTTTATGCGAATGGTTTAACATATATCGAAAATCAGTAGATGAAGGGAAAGCAATATGAGGGTAATGTCAACCTCGTATTGCTTTCCGCATCTGATCGCTAAAATGAGGTGTACCATATGAAGGTTTTCAATTCTATGAACGTCATGTGGATCCTTTTTCGGAGAAATCCGCTTTTTTGGATTTTGCTAGTTTGTTTTCTTACGTATGTGTACTACGGTTTTCATTTTTATTCTACCGGATATAACTTTTCTCCTGGGGAAGCATTAGTAAGAATGAGTTTTGCAGTACAAGGGGGAATGCTTGCTTTTTTATTTTTTGGGGTTTTATTGATTAGACTGGAAGAAAATAATCATTTACACGATATATTTTCATCGATCCCAAAAGGAAATTTTTCTAAGTTTATCGGGAAATTACTCTTTTTTTTCATTCTTGTGTTATTGATTTGTTTATTTGTTTATTTGTTTTTTCCATCTATGTATTTTTGTTTTTGTCAAAGGGTATATCTTTTCTTCCTTTCTATTATGATGTGTTTCTTTATATTGTCCTATACTGGGGAATTTCCTTCTTTTTATCTATGCTAATAGGAGCTTTGTTGGCATCTTGGTTTAAGGGAAAAATCATTTACCCTCTTATTCTTTTCGTTTGGGCGTTAATTGGGCCGGCAAATTCTTATTTTTTTGGTACAGCCGCATCCAAACCGGTATTCTCTGATTTTCTTGCATGGATCAATCTTGGAGAACCAAACCCTTATGCGTTATTTAACGATTTATATGGATTTGAACTTTCTCTTTACCATTGGATGAAACGATTATTTATGCTGCTATGTATCAGTTTTCTTTTTCTTTTCACCCATTTTTTAAGAAAACGAGGCAACATAGAAAAACGGTTTTATATGTATGTTGCGGTATGTATAGGGAGTATAGGAGCTTTGATTTATTACTTTACTTTAGACAGACAAATCTATATTAGTAATTCTCTACTGGCAGGAACAAGGGAGCGTGTCGATGAAACGTACTATCGGGCTTTGTCTCATGAGAATTCTGTACCGCATCAAGTGATTGCGATTACAAAGTATGACGTCCATATGAAGATAAAACGGCTAGTAGAGATCGATACCGCTATTACAATAGTGAACAATCAAAAACAGCCGTTAGACAATATATCCTTGTCTTTGTACCATGGATTTAAGGTGATAGACGTTTCGAGCAGCCATAAAAAATTGTCATTCCAGCAAAAAAACGATCTTTTAAACATTCAGCTGCCAAGCGAATTGCCACCTAAGCAAAGTTGTCAGCTTTCCATTTCTTATAAAGGATTGAGTTCGCCGTTGTTCTTCGCTAATTCACGAGCGGTATATTTGCCATATTACTTTCCGTGGCTGCCATCGAGCAATGTAGAACCTGCTTTTCAATATACGAAAATTGGTCTTATTAGAAATAATCATCAGTGGGGCAATGATGCCGAAATTACTTTAACCTATGACGGGCCTACTCCTTTATATACGAATATAAAAAAGGTTGGGAGTAAGAAATGGCATGGAAGATCTTCATTTGGGTTATCGGTAGTGGTTGGTAAGATAGCGGAGATGAATAGGAAGAACGATGGTACGCAATTTGTGCAACCGATGACTTGGGAGAAGAATATGTACCAATATCCTGAATTTAAAGAGCACACTAGTCATATTATGGAAACCATTTCACGCAACTTTCATATTCCATATGAAGGGTTTCCAAAGTTGGTTGTTTTTGTCCCTATTCTCTCCATTAATGATTTCGCTGTCGAGGAGTACATATGGTTTGCCTCTGACCATTTTATTTATGGGACGTCATTGCAGTATCAGGCAACGATTCTTCCGCAGGATGAGGCCAGTTATACGTATATGCTCGTTCCTGCTCTTACTTGGAAATACAAAGGGATTCCGATAAAAGATATGGAGTATCTCCATTTATTCGATTCCGTTTATGCTTACGTCTATAACCAACAATACGGTATTCCAGATGACGGCAGTTTTTTGCCTCGTATGGACGCGATAAAATCGGAAAAGGATCAAATTAAAAGCAGTATCGTCCAATGGATAAAGAAGGAAGAAAACGTGGAAATGAAAAATCGCTTTTGCCAAGAGTGGTTCCAGCTTATTGAAAGTGGAAGTCAGGATTGGAACGAATTAAAGAAGCTTGTAGAGCAATATATCGTCATCAAGGAGGATTTATAAGTGTCCGTACTAGAAATTCGAAATGTGAAAAAACGGTATAAAAACAAGGTTGTATTAAATAATATTTCATTGAATATCAAGGGAACTTACGGTTTGCTCGGTCCTAATGGGGCTGGAAAAACAACATTAATGAAGATCATAGCGACTTTGCTTCCTTTGGAAGAAGGGACAATTACTTTCGGTGATATTTCGTGGGAGAACGACCAAAGAGTGAAACCGTTAATTGGCTATTTGCCGCAGTATTTCTCCGCTTATAAAACGATGAAGGTTTATGAAGTGCTTCATCATTTTGCTATTTTAAAAGGAATTACTAACAAAGAACGCAGAATATCGGAGCTTGATGCAGTGCTGGAAAATGTGAATCTTTATGAACAGAGAAACGAAAAAATCAAGTATCTGTCAGGTGGAATGATCAGGAGAGTTGGGATTGCTCAAGCTTTATTAGGCAATCCGAAAATTGTTATTGTAGATGAACCTACTGCTGGATTGGACATTCAAGAAAGGGTAAGATTTCGCAATTTGCTTCGGAAAATCTCCGCCAACCGAACCATTATTATTTCTTCCCATATTGTCGAGGATTTAGAAACAACATGTGATTATGTTGCTATGATGAATAAGGGGACAATTCTGTTGGAAGGATCAAGACAAGAAGTGTTGCAAATAGTAGACGGACTCGTGTGGGAAAAAGACGTGAATTCGCGCGACTTAGAACAAATTCCGGAGTCGCAAATTATTTCGGTGAAAGAAGCCGGGGATCGCTATATTGTTAGAATGTTATCGCAGGAAAGTATAAAAGAGGCGAAACGTGTTCATCCGACATTGGAAGATGCTTACCTTTATATGATGAAGGGGGATAACCATTGAAAAAGATAAATTTTGTTTTTGAAATAAAATCAATGGGATGGTCATTTTTTCTCCCCCTTATTGTCTTTCTGTTGTTTATGTATCAATTGGCTGCATATCAAGGTTTTTCTTTATATATTTATAATACGCTTGAATTTCTTATCGCTCCTCTTGCGTGCTGGTGGATCATTCATTTATATGATGAATATTTTGAGGGAGGATTGCACGAACTTCTTCCCAGCTATCCATTATCGAGATGGTATCATGGGATATACCGTGTATTGCCGTTTATACTCATGTATTTATTGCTGTTGGTAGGAAGTTTATGGATGGTGCATTCTGTAGTGGAAAATCAAGATTATGCCCCTTTGCTTGTTTATGTTGGAACACTAAGCTTGCTATTTGCGACAGTCGGTTTTTTGTTAGTTGCGATTTTTCGGAATGTCATGGTGTCGATCGTTATGATTGCTACTTATGTAGTAACGGAGTATTTAACGAATGGAGAAGTAATGCCATGGTATCATGCGATGGCTTTTGTCTCAAGCCCTTTTTCCTTTCGTGACGTTATGCCAAAAGCGATAGTCAATGGGGTGCTCTCTGGTTTCTTTTTATTATTGGGCCAGACCGTGCTGTCGATGGTTTTGACTAAACGATATACATAATATACATAAACAAATATGGGCGTACTAAGCAAAAAGATTCTTAAGCCTGAAAGCTGTTATAGCTGCGGCATGCAGTTTGAGCCTTACATATGAGATGATTCAGCTATTGTTTGGATTAGGAAGCTTTGACGTTGATGATTTAATTTTAAATACGCTGGGCGGGATTTTAGGATACGTTCCGGCTAAATGGATTCACCGGATGATTTATTACAGAGAAAGACGATTGCGAATGTTCCAATCGATAAAGAAGTAATAAATGAAAATGTAAGCAGCAAAGTGGAGGTGCGATATGGAAAACAGCGATATTGTTTTATCTGTCAAAAATTTATGTAAAACATATGAAGGGACAGGGCACAAAGTTCAGGCGTTAAAGAATGTGTCGTTTCACTTATACAGAGGTGAACTGCTCGCCGTTATGGGAACAAGCGGATCTGGGAAAAGTACATTGCTGAACATACTTGGCGCTTTAGATGAACCCAATGAAGGAATGATTATGCTAAACGGCATGGTGAAGGAAAACATGTTTACTGAGCCATATGCCACACAACCCCATGATTTGTATGGGATCCTGAATCCGTGATGGTTGGAAATCAACTTTGATTTTGGTGTTAGTTCTATGGATATATGATCCATACA
>NZ_QCWL01000001.1:661846-670560 GCF_003064505.1 Geobacillus sp. LYN3
GCTTCATCTGTCAATACAAACCGAATCGGGAAATCTTTCATCATATCACCTACTTGATGAAGAATCGTCAACATCGTTTTCCCTTATCGTATCAACGGTTTGCGACCATTGTAAAGATGTTTTGTCACGGATTCAGGTGGGATTTTTTATTGTTAAGAAGCGACAAGCACTTCAAGATAATTAAGGAATGAAAAACATATTGTGAATAATATACGCCAAAATGCTTAATATGGAACCTAACGGATATTTCTTACACATCCATATTTTCCAAAGCAAATTTGCGGAAAATACGGATGTTTTTTCTAATTCGTTTTGATATAGTGGGGGCGAAGCCGGCCGGTTATCATCTAAAATTACGAGGAGGAATGTTAAAAAATGAAAAAGAAATTCGCAGTACTTACCTTAGCAGCAGGGCTTCTCGCTGCAGGAGGTTGGCTCAGGCTGGAACAACGTATGGCGAGTATGACGTAATTGTCCCAAAGTTAAACGGTAATGCGTTTACTCCTCAACAAACCAAATCTACTACCGGTGCATCAGCTGATTTGAAAGTATCTATACTTGGAAAACCATTGGATGCAAGAGCGCATTCTTATAGCGGAGGAACTGGGCCTTGGGTTCGTATCGCAACCGTTGGGGGTCCATTCAAATTGCCTAATTCGATCAAATCAGGTAAGGATGCCCGAGTTGAGTTCAGCTCGGATCTTACTCAATTGGTAGACGTAAGGGTAAAGGGAGAGTGGAGAAGCAATTAATTCACAATGAGAATGGACCGAGCCATTCTCTTCAAAACTAAAACTAAGAGCAGGAAAGGATGTCAAAAATGTTAAGTCATCAGGTGAAAGTAGAATTGATGAGAGCCGTCACCTGGCGTCAATGTGTGATTTGGGCGGCATTGATATTGGTTCTTCCCACCATTCAATTTTTATTGATTAAAGAGAATTATGTTTATTATAGACAATTAGATCTTTTTCTACGATTAAATTCTAATTTTGTTCCGCTGCTTTTTCCTATCATAATGGTTCTTGTGTATGCGATTTACTTCGTTGGTGAACAAAAAAACTATTTTATTCCATATGTGCGTATTCGTATCCCTTTGGCTACTTACTTATTTAGCAAATTAGTAGTCAATGCGATTCTATCTTTTTTGATAGCCTTTTTAATGGTATTCATCCCTTTTATATTTTCTATGTATATTGAACCTGTTTTGGACATCGTTCATTTATATCCTGCAGATGGCAATCCTATTCCTTATACGACGTTTGAGCAATTGCTTTTTCTTGGAACATTGCCATATGGAATTATTTACTCGCTATGGGTAGGACTGAATGGAATGATGTATGCGACAATGGGATTATTGCTAGTTATGATCTTAGAGAAACCTTTTGTTGCGCTTTCCATCCCATTTATGTATTATTTGTTAGGCAATTTTATTACGCAAATTCTTGGATATGAGCAATTTTCACCCACTTATACTATTTTTCCTTTTAGTATCTCACAACAACCTTTGTGGACGGTATTCGTCCCATTTACAATATTATGTATTGTCATTATCATATTAGGATTTTATTTAAAGGAGAATCTACACAAACACTATGGCTAGGATATTAAGAAGTAAATGGAAAGATTTCATCGACGAACTATTTACATTCAAATGGATTATCTTTGGAATGATTATTTACATATATGGATCAAGAAGCAAAGAACAATTATATTATTTTTCAGTTCAAACAAAATTATCGTTGAACAAGTGGGACTTGTTGCATAGCTTTCTCAGTGATATTTATCTTATTTTGTATTTCATTTTACCTGTTTTACTATACCGTTCTATTTCGATTATCATGTCTGATTTTGAGTACACGATTCTTATACGATTAGGTTCTTATCGAAGTTGGGTGTATCAAACATTAAATAAATTTGTTCAAAGCCTCAGTATAGCAACGATAGTTTGGGGAGCAGTGAGTGGGCTTTTATTAATTGGCGCTCCTTCTTTTGCAGGTTGGAGTCCGTTTAGTAAGCTTGATGATTCTCTAAGTGAAACGCAAATATTGCAAAAATTTATAGATACACCCTTTTTAGCATTGTTATTACATCTTTCGTTACTCATTCTAAGTTTGATTTGTATCCACCTTATTCTAGCCATCATTTATGTAAAATCACAAAGAAAAGGTATTGTCATATTCATTGCGGTTTTCATATGGGTATATAGTGGAGTGTCATTTAAACTTCTTCCTAGTCATGCTTATTTATTCAATTTGTGCAATTACCTCATTTTACATTCGGGGGCTGCACAGTTCGGTAATATATGGGGACCGTTCGCAATTGTAATAGGATTGGCGACGTTGATTGTATGGAGTGTAAATCGAATAGACTTAAATACGAAAATATTTAGTAAATTGCGATATAACTGGGGCTATATCATTTTTTTTGCACTGATTGTCATAGCATTATGGTCCGGTATGCGAGAAAAGTTAGGAAAAACCATTTGGGATCAATTTATTTTCATGTTTATAGGCGGTTCAAACCACACATTTAGTTTAAAGTCATTTTTGTCTTATTGGGTTATATATTTTGGTTTTATCTATTTAATACAATTGTATTTACAAAGGGAATTGTCGGAAATTGGTTATTATAAGCTTTTGCGTTATCGCTCTATAAGTAAGTGGTTTTGGGAATGGTATCGCAAAATAATGATATATATTGCATTCTATTTGTTAATATTGGCATTATTTTCTTTATTGCTCTCTTCTTTGAAACGTTTTTCTTTTGATTTCTATATTTCTGTTGATAACTCTATTACGATATTCGAGGTATTTTATCATTTTTTTGTCAATGGTTATCTACAAGTTCTCTTCTATGTGTTATTTGTGTTTATTATTTCTTGGCTAAGCAAAGAAATTTTTTATAGTCTATTGGCTATTTGTATACTTTCGATCTTTATGTTTCCAGGTCTTAATAATTGGTTAATCATTCCATCTGGATTGAATAGTATTGGCTATATATTAAGCGATCACTCTATTTATCGTATAAGTGTGGTTCTATCTTTATGGAATATTTTAGGAATAATTTTTGTGTTGTATATTTTTCATAAAAAAGACATTGATTTATAAAAAAGGGAGTGAGGAAGTTGCCACATATACAACTGAATCAAGTCAGTAAATCTTTTAAAGGGGTAACGATTTTTGAAAATATGAATTTTGCAGTGGAAAAGGGGAAAATTTATGGAATTATTGGTCCTAACGGTTCTGGCAAGTCAGTATTATTCAAACTAATATGCGGATTTATATTTCCTGATCACGGTAGTGTGATCGTGGATGGGGAAGAGTTGGGTACTAATAAACGGTTTCCGAATAATTTTGGGATTATCATTGATCGGCCTGGATATATAGCGGGAAAGACAGGGTTTGATAATTTAAAAGCATTAGCCCTAATTAGAAACAAAATTAATGATGACAAAATAAAGAAAACGATGAAGATGGTTGGATTAAATCCAGAATCGACACAAAAGGTAAAACATTACTCGCTTGGAATGAAACAAAAGCTTGCCCTTGCTCAAGCCATTATGGAAGATCAACAAACACTTATTTTAGATGAACCATTTAATGCTTTGGATGCTGAAAGCGTTGAAAATATCCGCAATTTACTCCGAAAATTCAAGCAAGAAGGGAGAACTATTTTGCTTACCAGCCATAATCAAGAGGATATTGATATTCTTTGTGATGAAGTTTACAGAATCAACCACTTTAAACTTGAAAAAGTGAAGTAATTCCTACCATAGGGAAAAGGATAAATTTTCTGTTGAAATGGGAAAGAGGGACTGACTTCCAATCTGGCGAAGCGGTAGTAAGAGATAACTATTATAGCCTCATTATTCGCAAACTAATACCAAAGCACCTGAGAACAAATTTGGTATTATATAGATGCAACGAAGAAGTTTAACATATCCTTGACGGAAAAGCGGTTTGTCCATTTTCGACTGTCGAAGGCAAGCCATAGGCTTGCCCCGTCACGCCAAGGCGTGACGGAAGACCGAACAACCACCTGCTTCACAGACCCATATATGGGTCTGTGAAGCGGCGTTGTTCGGTCGCCTGACAGTCGATAAAGGCTGCAAATGGTAAATCTTCAAATTGCATCTATATAGTTTGCTGCTTTTTTATGGCTCGATAAAATATTGTCATTATATACGGTTTTAGAAGTGGTAACGTTAGGGGAATTTATGCCGTGGCCGCACATCTTTTTATTCCAGCCGCCCGTTTGGGATCCGTTTTTATTAAGGAAATTTGTGATTTTATTGATAACGGTTATTGCGCTTATGTTTACAACAGTTATTTTCATTCAGAGAGCAGACAGGAAACCTCAATAGCAATATAGAGCTGCTTGCGCTGTTTCAAGCTTATTGAAGAACAAGGGATGGGAAAGGAGGAAGTAAAAACTTTTCTTAAAAATTAGAAAATAATAGATCAAGCTCCCTCTGCTTGTTGCTTCTCAAGTGAAATGTCCTTAGCACTGAAAAACTTTTCTTTGTGATGCTCGATGTACGCTAAAATGCTGCCACCGATTGTTCAATCTCATGGATATCCTTAAACATCCGCATTTTCTGCAATCAAATTTGCGGAAAATACGGATGTTTTTTTCTTTTTTATTTGATATATTGAAAGTAAGGTTGGCGGGCTTGATAAATTACGGGATAAAGACAGGTAATTTTTTTCAGTACCAAAAGGTGGAGAATAGCATTGAGTAGAAAAGTTGATCTAATTAAATATGGATGGTGTTGCAAAACTAAAGTAAACACTCAAAGTTATGCATAAGGATACAGCATAACACATGCAGTAAATATCGATGAAATCCATATCATCGCGGCTATTCCATCCCACCAATCTTTATTTTTTGTGGAGATTTCTGATCTTTTTGAGGCACCTTTTAGGGAAACGGGTGAAATGAAGTGCGATGGAAGCGTCTATTTATTTTTTATATCAAACAAATATTTAAAAGTAAGCTATATATTGGGGCAAGTGTATTGTTTTTCATTTTGCTAATCAGCAGGCTCATTTTGTTCTTTTCAGATCCATATGATATGGAAGCGTATGGACAACTGCCACATGAAGTTTTCATGCTTGTGCAAATGGTATCGATCTTTTACATGGTTTTTTTCTATCTTCTCCATTCAAAGGAACTTCTTTATGGCGTCCAGTCGTTTTTTACGGATGGCTATCGCATTATGTTGGAGAAAATGAGCGCGATGTTTGCCGTTCATGTTTTATGCCAAGGAGTTATGGCGGTTGTTGCCTATGGCATTTTTTCCATTGTTTATTTTGTTGTAGGAATTGAGCCTTCGGATTTTTATTTGTCACTGTTTCGTTTTTTAATCGTATATATGTTCGCTCCGTTGTCGCTCAGCATAATGTATGGCTTGATGGTGGCGATGCTTCTTGGGACAAAAAAGAGCAGCTTTTTTGTGATGTTAGTCGTGTGGATTGTAACCGGCAGTATGACGACGGAACTATTTATTGATTTCTTTGAAACAGTTCATGCGAATGACTGGAAATCGCTGCTTTTTATCGGAAACCACGGTGTCCAATCTGTATATGACTCCTATATTGGTTTTGAGGTGGATCGGGGAAATGAGTGGAAGCTGCTCACATGGTTTCTCGTCCTTTTTGGAATGATTTTGATGTTGTCGCTTCGTTGGACGCTTACAACGAGAGAACGGAATGTTGTCATGAAAGTGCTGCTTATGCTCCCGTTCCTTATTGTCTTGACAGCTTATAGTTCTTTGCAGTCAAACACAAAAGCGTTTACTCGAGCGGATCAAACAACGGAGATCAATGACTATCGAAAGATGAACAGAGACGTCAAGACAGACTTGCGGTATGATATTCAATCTTACTCCATTTCATTGAAAGAAAAACAGGCCACTGTGCATGTGAAGTTTTCCCGTATGGACACGATGAAGCCAACGTTTCAACTGTACCATGCTTATCCGATCAAATGGATTCAAGCAAATCATAAACGAATCAAGTTTGCAAGAGAGGGAGATATTGTTACTGTTTATCTGCCTGAAGGCACGACATCTCTCACGTTTCGGTATGACATCGTGGATACAAGCTTCATCCCTTATACGAACGGACGAACGGTTCTTCTCGCCGATAAAGCGTGGTATCCGAAAAAGAGGGCGTCACAAATGTATAAAATATATGAGTTTACCATTTACGGAACAAAGGAACGGATATGGTGGGACGAATTCACGGACCAATTTTTGCCGAGAGAAAAACATGCTTTTACCTTGAAAGTGGATGGCGATGTGCTGTTTTGCAATTTGCCGAAGCGGGGGTCGGTTTACAGCGGCAAGGCACAAGCTGTCACTCTTATCAAGGGGCAAGGCAATCAGTTGGTATATGAGGATTACCATATTACGTATCCAGCGGACTGGCCCAAAATGGAAGAGAGAGTTCCAACGGTGTTGTCACAACTAGAGAAGACATTACATGAAGTGCAGCAGCTTGCGCCGACAACAGTCCAATCGTTGCCTAAAGCCATTGTGTTTTCCAGCTTCGGTCTGTCTTCTTTCATGGCGAACGATCACCTCGTATACAACACACAAGATTTATATGCAATAGATAAATACCACATGGGACAAGATTTTTATGAAAAAATGCTTCGGCTTTCGGTGCAACCAAAAGGATCATACGTCATGTATAATGAATGGATTCATGCGGCTGCTCAATTTTTAATGGAAAAAAGAGACTTGCGAAAAATCGATATGTTTAGAAGTCACCAATCAGATGTTTTACCGAAATCAAAACAGGAACTCATTAAATCCATTTACTTTGCGTTTCAGCAATTGAGCTTAGAACAGAAGCAGCAATTCTTGCGAAAATGGTATCAGGAAATGGACGAAACGTGGACATGGAATCAAGTACTGGAATTAGTAAAGGGGTCGGGGTCAATTGGATATTTACATTGATGGATTGACGAAGATCATCAAAAAGAAACAAATATTATCGGATGTTACGCTTTCTATTTCAGGAATCTACGGGTTACTGGGGCCAAACGGTGCTGGCAAAACGACCTTAATGAAGATATTGGCCGGTTTGACGGATTTTAATGCAGGGCGTGTGTTTCTCGGGGAGGAGTTGATCAGCACAAACACCTACGTGAGGCGAACAGACCATATTGGTTATCTACCCCAGGACTTTATGATCTACCCGGAACTCACCGTGTATGAGGTGCTTGAGCACATCGCCATTCTTCAAGGAAGCAAGCCCTCCACTTCGTATCACCACCAAATCAAGGAAGTGGTCGAACAGGTCAATTTATCTGACCATGTGAATAAAAAAATGCGGGAATTATCCGGCGGAATGCGCCGGCGGGTAGGCATCGCCCAGCTTTTATTGCGCAAGCCGTCTGTTCTCATTTTTGACGAGCCGACAGCAGGGCTTGATATTCGGGAGCGCGTGCGTTTTCGCAATCTGTTGAAGCAGCTCGGAAAGCGCCATACGGTCATTATTTCTTCCCATATTGTCGAAGATATTGAGTTTCTTTGCACGAAAATCGGCATTATCGAAAATGGAAAGGTTTTATTTGAAGGAGGGCCAGAGGAATTAAAGAAAAAAGCTGCCCATTGCACATATGAAATAAACGTTCCATTTGAAGAGTTAGATGAAATCATGGCTACGAAAGAGGTTGTACAGATGAGCGAGGAGCCTTCCCATATTGTAGTGCGTGTGTTGTCGGATGAGCCCATTGGTCAGCGCGTCAGCCCGCGGTTAATGGATGGATATTTAGCCCTTTTAAAAGAGGCGGCCCCCTATGAATAAGCTCGTTCATTTATTCAAATTTGATATAAAATTGCTAGGCTATTTATATAGCTTTCCTTTCGTGGCTTACGCGCTGTGTGTTTTGCTCATGCTAAGTTTCGGATCGCGATCCGATGCTCCATTTATGCCGTATATCGTCGTACAAGGCATCGCTGTGCCGATAGCTGGCTGGCATTTGGTCTTTCTGTATAACAGCCTTTATGAAGAAGGAGCAAGGGAGACGTTAATCGTTTATTATCGCAAGGTTCTCGTCATCGACATTATACGTTACGCCCTCTTACACGCGATTTTTATTTCACTGCTAGTTTGTTTGACCGCGTGGATCAATGGGCCGGATTTCTTCACCAGTACTTTAATTGTGCACCTCATCATGCTGTTTATCTTTTACCAAATTATAGGGATTGCGGTTTTAAGTGCCGTCCAAAGTTTAGATATTGCGCTAGCGATTGTAGCGACCTATACCTTTATGGAAGTAGCGACGCAAGGTACTTTTATGCCATGGCCACATCTATTTATTTTTCGGGAACCCATCGGTGACATCTCGATTCTGCTTACCTTCTTATCACTAGGGGCAGGCATTTTATTATCAGCAATACAATTATGGCGGAAGTTTAAATAAGCCTAGTGGCTGCTCTGTTACATCGTTTCCGCTTAAAGTTTAATCAGTATCAATTTAGTATCCAAAAAACAATTAGTTTAAAAAGTTTTTAGTTCTTTTGCTAATTGACTTCTTGAACGTGTTGCAAAACCACATAATAGGTGAATAAAAATGCACATTTTTTTCTTGCAGAAAACAGGTTTTGCAACACCATCTATATTAATTTTGGGTCTTCACCATTTTCTGTGATTTCTACTCAATCCTAGATACATGTTAGCTGGATGAAATAGGTTCATCAG
>NZ_QCWL01000001.1:670660-692428 GCF_003064505.1 Geobacillus sp. LYN3
CCAATCAGAGAATACCCTACCTTTTTTCTTTTGGTCTAGCAAAATGCTTTACACAAAATTTTATACATCATCGAAACGTTGGATCATATTGCCATCCTGCAAGGAATGATGAATAAAAAGGAGAGGGAGATGGCAATATGGGAGGCCATCAAAAAGGTCAATCTAACGGGGCATGAGAACAAGAAAATGATGGAACTATCCGGTGGAATGAGAAAGCGGGTGGGAATCGCGCAGCTGTTAATGAGAAAGCCGTCGATCTTAATTTTTGATGAGCCGACAGCGGGATTGGACATTGAAGAGCGGATTCGCTTTCGCAATTTGTTAAAAAATCTTGGTTCGGAGCATACCGTCATCATTTCCTCGCACATTGTCGAAGACATTGAGTTTTTATGTACAAAGATTGGCATTTTAAAAAGCGGGAGAGTTCTATTTGAAGGCACGCCAGCCGAGCTTAAAGCCCATGCGGAAGGATATGTTTGGGAATATCATGTATCACCGGAAGAATTGGATTGCATCATGGTGGAAAAGGAAGTGATTCAGCTTCTAGAAGAGGAAGATGGCGTGAATGTACGGGTGTTCGCGAAAGAAGGAGAAGAAGGAGCGAAACAAGTGGCACCAAGGCTTATCGATGGTTATTTAGCCGTTGTTAGGGGTGTGAACTAGAATGAGGGATTACTTAGAAAGCATTTATGCCACCTTTTTATTTGACCGAAAGACGATGGGGCTCACTTTTTTTGTCCCAGTTGTGATGTTTGGATTATCTCTGTTGCTTATTCTGCTTGTTCCAAGAGAGCAAAACGGCATCTATAACAATATTATTATTATCCAAGGCGTTTTCATTCCATTTTCTTGCTGGTGTCTTATGTATAGGCTGAGCGAAATGTATGAAGAAGGCGCGCAGGAAACATTAGTTCCATATTACTCCAAACGGTTTGGGATTGACTTCTTAAGATACTTCATTGTCAATATAATCGGGGTTTTTCTTCTGTGTACCGCTTTTGTGGTGAAATACGGGATGCCTTCATTATCTGCTTTAAACGTGATTCATTTCATTATTTTAGTGTTATTCTATATGTTTTTTGGAACATCCCTTATCGTGCTTATCAAAAACATTGAGATTTCCCTTACCATTATTATTATTTATACGGTTTTAGAAGTGGTAACGTTAGGGGAATTTATGCCGTGGCCGCACATCTTTTTATTCCAGCCGCCCGTTTGGGATCCGTTTTTATTAAGGAAATTTGTGATTTTATTGATAACGGTTATTGCGCTTATGTTTACAACAGTTATTTTCATTCAGAGAGCAGACAGGAAACCTCAGTAGCATATAGAGCTGCTGCTTGCGCTTTTTCAGGATCATCGAAGAACAAGGGATGGGAAAGGAAGTAAAAACTTTCCCTAAAACGGATGCCTAACAAATTAAGCTTCCGTTACTTGTTGCTTCTCAAGCACATGCCTCAGCAGCACTGAAAAACTTTTCTTTATGATGCTCGATGTACTCTAAAAAGATGCCATCGATTTTTTAACCTCATGGATATCCTTAAACATCCGCATTTTCTGCAATCAAATTTGCGGAAAATACGGATGTTTTTTCTAATTCCTTTTGATACAATGGGGGGAGCTGAGCGGCTTGACAAGATAATGAATGAGGAGGGAATCTTTATGAACAAAAGAAAACCTGTTAAAAAGCTTATAGGTATCGTCTTTTTTATATTAGTTTTTGTATTTGCATGTACTGTATTTTTTTTAGATTTACATCTTACTCCTTTAAACGCTGCTAAGAAAAACAATTATATACATAAGAATGCTGTATTACTAAAAGAAATAAACGCTCGTGAAAACAAAATATATATTTTTCAGGATAACGATCAATCCTATAAAACTGTCATATCTAAGCCTTTTGGACCATTCTGGAAAAGTGAGATAGCATTTAATTATCAATCAAATTTAAAAAATGATATTGAAACAGTTGGCTACGCCAAGATAAATGATCAAACCATTAATATGCTTATGTTGGCTTTTAAAATAAATACAAATGACATTAAATATGTTGAAGCTGGTCCGGACGGAGAAAGATTTTTGCGACCAATGCATCTAGGGAATATCGAGATTTTTTACTGGGAAGGGAAGTTGAATGAAAGAGATATCAACCCAATAGCTCTTTCTGCTGATAAAAAGCCAAAATATTACTATGGTTTTTCTAAAGATAAACAATATGATGATCTAAGGACAATACAATGGCATGAATATCATTAGTTTCTACGTGGAATATATGCTAAAAATAGGGTTTTTACTCATTAGCCCCGGACACACGATAAAGGTTATTTTTTATAATCGTAGTGACAATGGGGCGTGTGATAGATGAAATGGAGAAAGTGTTTGAAGGACTTTAAACTACCAAGCATTCTAAATTCATGTGGAAAGTATCTATAAAAGGAGGAAACTGGATTAAATCCTGAAATTTGTGTAAAAAGAAAACGGCAAAAAACGATTTTGTTTTCCGGTGATCCGAGTTCAATGGACTGAGAGCGAAATTTTACACAATCATTAGGACTTGATCAACATCAAACATAAGCCTTCATTTTACGACACTAATCATGTATAATATATACAGAAGGTTCGTATAAATAAATAGACCAAGGGTGCTGCAACACCCTTGGTCCTGCAATAGAACGGTTCCCTGCAAGGGGGATCGGCAGCAGGGCAGAAATACTCCACCCGTAGCTCCGACAACTCAAGGGTGGATTATTTCTTTTGGTTGTAAGACAGTATTGAAACGATGAGACTTGCAAAAGCTATCGCAAACATTAACGCTTCAAACACTGTCATCGGCATCACCCCTTTCTGCATATAAAGGGGTACAATGCCGACCCACCCTTGAGTTTCCCCGTACCATTGCCTTCCTATTATACTATATATTTACAACTGTTGAAAACGGAAGATAGTAAGGTTTATCTTCTGTTTTTTTTTTTTTTGCTAATGTCTTAGCCGTATTCTTAGCAGATTTAATTGGATTATCGTCTAATATCGTCATAATAACCTTTATCGAGTGTCCTGGTTGCTGAAGAAAAGAATGGGTTGTTGTATACGGAGATGCTTGCATTCATAAAACATTGAGATTTTTTAGTAATTGCTACTATTATAGTTGGGTTCATTGTCCTTTCTTATCTCGTGTTCAAAAGAGGGTATCATGAAGTTTATTGAATCTGAACCGCAAAATTGTGCCATGACCGTCATTCGAAACGGCGAAACAATCATTGACATAAATAGGGAAAAGCTAATCCCGCCAGCGAGTACATGAAAATTATTTATGCCATCGCTTTTGTCAAAGCAGTGAAAGAAAAATTTATTGATTCCAATGAGAAGGTTCCAAACGAAAGCGTAGACGTATATAAACCATTTATAGAAGAAGGATTTTTGGAAGATGAAAAATTCAGAGAGAAGGTGGTTTGTACATTAGAGAGAAAAGGATTAGTTCATTAGCGCTTTTGGTTGCATTTCTTCAGGGAGCGTGAATTAACTGCCGCAAAATACACAATGAAAAGAAAAACGCTCCCCTCTTTACAGAGACGAGCGTTTAACCAGCGGTTTACATGGAAACGATCTCATATGGATCCGACAACGTCTGTTAACCGACAGCGGTTCAGACGAGCTTTTCGGAACTCTACAGGTTTCCTTCCTGACTCGCTTTTGCTTCTTATAACTACTCTCTTCGTCATCGAAATGAAATATGTTTTTTGTCAAATAGTTATGTTTTGCTTGATTCATGAATTAACTCCAGCAACTTTTGCAGTGCATCTCCCGCGTCGGACCGATCCATGTTTTGCCGGTAGCGGTCTTTGTTTTGGTAAAGATGATAAATAGCATTGCGCAGCGATTCGTTCGTTAAGTTTTCTTCCATCAGCACTTCCGCGTAGCCGGATTTTTCAAAAGAGCGGGCGTTTAAAATTTGGTCGCCGCGGCTTGCTTCTTTGGAAAGAGGAATGAGCAGCATTGGTTTGCGCAAGGCGAGAAACTCGAAAATGGAGTTTGCGCCAGCTCGTGATAAGACGATATCCGCCATTGCCATCAGATGAGGAAGCTCTTCATGAACGTACTCAAACTGTTTGTAGCCTTTTTTGTTCGTCCATTGAGGGTCGACATTTCCTTTTCCGCAAATGTGGACGATTTGAAAATCATCAAGAAGCGTTTGTAAATTGGCGCGCAGTGCATCGTTAATCCGCTTCGAGCCTAAACTTCCGCCCATGACGAGAAGAACGGGTTTCCCTTTTTCAAATTGGCAGTACTCCCGCCCTTTGTCGGCGTTTCCTCGTTTTAATTCTTCACGCACCACCGCGCCAATGTAAATCCCTTTTTCTTCTTTGACATGGCGGAGTGTTTCTGGAAACGTGACGCAAATTTTGGTCGCAAACGGCATCGCAATTTTATTGGCAAGTCCCGGGGTAATATCGGACTCGTGGATGATGGATGGGACGCCATTTAACCATGCGCCGATAATGACGGGGACGGAAACGAATCCACCTTTGGAAAATACGATGCTCGGCTTTTCTTTTTTAATGATGCGGTACGCTTGAAATGTACCTTTGAGGACTTTAAAGGGATCTTTAAAGTTGTTCCAGTCGAAATAGCGGCGTAGTTTTCCTGTCGAAATCGGAAAATAAGGCACGCCTTCCACCTTCGAAATTAGTTCGCGCTCAATACCTTGGTGGGAACCGATATATGCGATATCCCAGCCTTGTTCTTTTAGCTTGGGAATGAGCGCTAAATTGACCATCACGTGCCCGGCTGTTCCGCCGCCGGTAAGAATAATTTTTTTATTCAATGTAATCACCTATCTTTTTGAGCATATTGAAATTTTACATTCCTTTTAAAAACGATTATTACTATCTTTAATATCGTATTGTATTATAGCAAATTGACGCTTGAGGTGCGAAAACATGAAAATTTCGTTAGATGGAGAAGAATCAAGGCAATGTTTGTATCTTTTTCTTTTTTATTTTTATGAAAGTGCTTGCGGTATATAACATATGACTGATTTTATTCATTTAATAAAAAGTGTAAAATTGGAAATGATTACGTGAAAATTATAATTTTCTATTTTCAAAGAAAAAGAGTACTGGTAAAGTACAAATAAAGAGGTGAAAACGATGCTATGGATCGTTTTGTTCGCTGGAGTAATGATATTATACGGCATCGTTCCAACAGTTCTTATTCGAAAAACAAATTTTCGCATTTACCGCAAAGGGACACAACCAGGAATGATCGCGTTAACGTTCGATGACGGTCCCGACCCATATTATACACCGAGACTGTTAGATTTGTTGAAAAAACATCAAGTGAAGGCAACCTTTTTCGTTGTTGGGAAAAAGGCGAAGCAATACCCTTATATTGTGAAACGAATGCATGATGAAGGCCATGAAATTGGGATGCATAACTACCGGCATATTAGCAACTGGTTCATTTTCCCTCCTTTTTTAGGAAAAGGATTGCGCAAATCAGCAGATATTATCGAACAAATTACGGGAACGCGGCCGATGTATTATCGTCCGCCTTGGGGGCATTTTAATTTGTTCACCCCGTTTTTGCAGAAAAAATATTCGACGGTGATGTGGACGGACATTCTTGGCGACTGGAATGCCAAAATTGGTACAATGGAATTGTTTAATCGGCTGAAAAATAGCATGAAAGATGGAGCGGTGATTGTTCTTCATGACAGCGGGAAAACGTTTGGCGCTGATGAATTGGCTCCAGAACAAATGCTTTCGGCGTTGGAATTGTTATTGAAGGAAGAAGAAGCGAAAAATATGCGCTGGGTGACGATTACAGATTTGCTGAACGAGCAAACTAATAAACAAATTTCATCGATATAATTGGGGGATCTATGGATACGAGCATTCTTTTTTCGTACGTGCAATCATATGGATATGTGATTATTTTTCTGTTTCTGTTTTTTGGCATTGTCGGCATTCCCGCTCCGGAAGAGAGTTTGCTGTTTTTTCTAGGGATTGTTATTGCCAGGAAGCAGCTGTTATGGGAGTATTGTTTTATCGTAAGCTGGGGCGGTGTTGTTATAGGAATGATCGTCGCCTACGGCATCGGCCGCTTTTTAGGAGCGCCATTTATTAAAAGGTACGGAAAGTATGTAGGAATAAAAGAGGAAAAATGGGAGCGAACACGAAAGTTGTTTCATCGATATGGAAAATGGGTCATTTTGTTTGGCTATTACGTCCCCGGCGTTCGGCAAATTTCGCCATATATGGCTGGTGTGATCCGCTTTCCTTTCCGTTTGTTTTTATTGCTTGCATCCGTTGGCGCAGCGATATGGGTGATTCCCATCATCGTTGTTGGAATGCTGCTTGGTCAACATGTGCAAATTCCACTGATTTATTTTCCGATGATCGGGATTGTTTTATTTTTGTTGTTTCTGCTTGGAGTGTGGGTTGGACAGCAATTTCGCAAAAAATCTTTTGAAAATTAAAGGGAGCTAACGATGATGAAAATTCTTGTATTACCATTGTTCCAAATGAGCACAGGCCATCATAAAGTAGCCGATACGTTGATTGATTTTCTGCAAAGGCAATTTCAAGATATATACTGTAAAAAAATCGACTTTTTAAGCTATTGTAATGAACTGATGGAAAAAATGGTTTCTGAAATGTATTTACGATGGATTCGCTCTCATCCAGCTTCCTATCATCGTGTTTATAAGGCGTTTATGTACTATGATGTTCATCGGTTAGAATTCGTTTCTTTTGAGCCATGGCTGCCTTATTTTGAAAATAAAATGAAAAAAATGTTGGAGAAGGAGAAACCGACACTCATTATTTGCACTCATTCATTCCCATCGCGCATTTTGCAACGGCTAAAGCGGAAGAAGCTGATTCAAATACCAGTAATCAACGTATATACCGATTTTTTCATCAATAGCGTATGGGGGAAACGGGACATCGACTATCATTTTGTTCCACATGCGGACGCAAAAAAGGAGTTAATGACGAAATATCATATTGATGAAAAACGAATTATTGTGACAGGTATTCCCGTCCATGAAGTGTTTATGACGAAACATTCCGAGCTGAGGGGGAAAAGACGCCCGTTTCATTTGCTGTTGGCGGGAGGAAACCAAGGACTAGGCAATATTGTCGATTTTTTTAAGAAAGTAGAAGATTCCCGTTTATTTCGCTATTCGGTACTATGTGGAACGAACAAAAAGTTATATGATGAAATCGCAAGCTGGAAGCAACCACATATTCGCCCTTTCTCATACATATCTAGCCCACAAGAGATGAATCGTTTGTATAACGAAGTAGATGCGGTAATTACAAAACCAGGCGGCGTTACGGTAAGTGAAGTGCTGCATAAACAATTGCCTGTTTTTACGGTTGGTTACTTGCCTGGTCAAGAACAAATTAATTTGCAATATCTTGAAAAACATGGATTGATTTATAATTTGACAGGGTTTCGTTATTACGAACGAAAAATCATTCATGTACTCACGGATGAAATAGAAAAAAATCATTTTTATCGACGGGTGCATGAATATTTTTCACAGATTGAAAAAACGGCGCAAGACGCATTAAAAGAGATTGTGGCAATGTACCAAGGACAATACCGCGCTCTCTGGAAATAGCGATTTCACCATCTAACGAATGGGTTAGATGGTGTTTTTACTGTTTTCAAAGTGACGAAACAACCTATATTACTCATATAAAATACCATACGATTGTGCCAGAAACGTGTTAAAATAGAAACTATGGTAAACAAAGAGGAGGAGCCTAAATGAAAACGAGAGTTGGAATTTTATACGGAGGCAAATCGCCTGAGCATAACGTATCTTTATCAACGGCGATGGCGGTGATGAATGCCATTGATAAAAATAAATTTGACGTCATCCCGATTTATATTACAACTGAAGGACAGTGGATCAAGGGAGAACGGTTGACTGGAAAAGTAAATGATATAAAGCAATTGCAGTTTCAATCTGACGCAAAAGCCATTATACCGGTAGCGTTAAATCAAACACCGGCGGTTGCGGACGGGAAAAAGCAAGAGGAAGCGGTAGTGGATGTCATTTTTCCATTATTGCATGGACCGAACGGAGAAGATGGCACGGTGCAAGGGCTGCTTGAGCTCCTTAATATTCCATACGTCGGAAACGGTGTGCTTGCCTCCGCAGTCGGGATGGATAAAGTGGTGATGAAAAACTTATTTGCGCAAGCAGGATTACGTCAGGCAAAATACGTATCGTTTACGAAGCGGGAATGGAGTAGAAACGAAGAAGCGGCTTATGACAAGGTGGAACAAGAGCTTGGCTATCCTTGTTTCGTCAAGCCGGCGAATGCGGGATCAAGCGTCGGGATTACGAAATGCAAGCAGCGCGATGATTTAAAAGCGGCTTTTGCTGAGGCGTTTAAGTATGATCGAAAAATTATTGTTGAGGAAGCGATTGTTGGGCGTGAAATCGAAATCGGCGTCATCGGCAACGATGATCCAATTTGTTCGGTTGTTGGAGAAATTGTCCCGAAAAAAGAATTTTACGATTATCAAGCGAAATATGAAGACGGTAATACGGAATTAATTATTCCGGCAGACGTTACAAAAGAACAGTATGAAACGATTAAACAAATGGCGATTACCGCGTTTAAGGCGCTTGACCTTTCTGGACTCGTACGAGCCGACTTTTTCTTAACGGAAGATGGCGAAGCGTATATTAATGAAATTAATACAATGCCTGGATTTACACCGTATAGCATGTTTCCTTTGTTATGGAAACATAGCGGCGTTTCCTATCCAGAACTGATTGAACGTCTCATACAATTAGCGATCGAACGTCATGAAGAAAAGCAAACGATCACGTATACGTTTGAGAAATAGAAATGAAGGTGAAAAAAGATGATCACTCGTACATTGCGCGATATACAGTCGATGGTGGACGGACGCGGTTTAGCGGCCGGCTTTTTCGACATAATGGTTCATGGGGTTTCAACAGATACGCGAACGATTCAACAAGGCAATTTGTACGTTCCATTAAAAGGAGCTAAGTTTAACGGCCATGCGTTTGTCCAAGATGCGCTCGATAAGGGCGCGAGCGCTGTGCTTTGGGCGGAAACGGAAGGAACCCCGCCGAGAGACGTGCCAGTGATTATCGTGGACGACACGTTGCGCGCGCTCCAGCGTCTTGCACATCGGTATCGCAAGCAGCTTTCGGTAAAAGTCATCGGCATTACGGGAAGCAATGGCAAAACGACGACAAAGGATATGATAGCAGCACTATTAGCAACAACATATAAAGTACAAAAGACGGAAGGAAATTTGAACAATCATATTGGAGTGCCATTGACGCTTCTCCGTTTGGAAGAAGACACGGAAATGGCTGTCGTCGAAATGGGAATGAGCAATTTCGGCGAAATTGAATTATTATCCAACATTGCCGAGCCGGATGCGGCAGTTATTACAAATATTGGCGAATCGCATTTGCAAGAACTAGGTTCACGCGAAGGGATTGCTCAAGCAAAATTAGAAATTTTATCGGGTTTAAAAAAGAACGGCCTTTTTGTTTATCATGGAGATGAGCCGTTGCTGGTGAACCGGGTTCCAGACTTGCCGCTGCCTGAGCACGTCTTGAGATTTGGGCAAGGAAGCGAAAACGATTATTATCCGAAAACGGTCCATGTACAGGCCAATGGCACTACGTTTACCATTCATCAGGCGCCAAATCGCTCCTTTTTCCTTCCGATTTTAGGGAAGCATCATGTATATAACGCGTTGGCTGCTATCGCTGTAGCTCGCTTTTTTCACGTAAGCTGGGAGAAGATTCAAGAAGCATTTTCACAATTGCAAGTGACGCGTATGCGCATGGAATTAATCGAAACAAAGAAAGGCTGGACGATTATTAATGACGCGTATAACGCTAACCCAACATCGATGAAAGCGGCGTTGCAATTACTTCACGAATTGACGGGATATGAGAAAAAGATTGCTGTGTTAGGAGACATGCTGGAGCTTGGCGATCAAGAAGTGGAGTTTCATCGGGAAATCGGCGCAATGCTGCGGCCGGAAATGGTCGATTATGTATTTACGTATGGAGCGTTAGCACGTCATATTGCGCTCGCGGCACAGCCGTTTTTTCCAGATGGGCGCGTGAAAGCATATGAAGATAAGCAGTCTTTGGCAAAAGACTTGCTTGCAGTTGTTTCCTCTGGCGATGTGATTTTGCTGAAGGCTTCACGTGGAATGAAGCTAGAAGAGTTGCTTCCTGATTTGCAATAACCATATCATTGTGTAAAATGAAAACAACCGTGAAAAAATAAAAGCGGCGTTTCTAACTGCCGCTTTTGATTTTTTGGAAAATGGTGATGATGATGATTGGGTGTCTATGTATACACGGATTTACGGGAAGCCCTGATGAAGTAGCTCCGCTGGCGGAATATTTACAAAAACGAACGGACTGGGTGATCAAAACGCCGATACTTCCCGGACATGGAAAGCGGCTGCAACTAAAAGGAATTACTTATGATCAATGGTTTCAAGCGGCAGAAAGGGAATTGCAAGCATTAATGGAAATATGCGAAACGGTTTATGTCATCGGCTTTTCGATGGGTGGAGTAATCGCAGTATATTTGGCGGAAAAATATAAGATTGACAAGCTTGTGCTATTAAGCGCCGCTTTTTATTATGTCAATCCGCGTCAATTAATAAAAGATATCCATGAAATCGTTCGTGATGGATGGAGGCGGCGTCTTCGCGAAAATCCGCTTTTTATCCGTTACAAAAATAAAATTTTAGCAACGCCGCTTACAGCCGTATTAGAGTTCCGAAAATTAGTCAATGAAGTCCGGCCGCGTTTGCCTAATGTACATATTCCGGCGCTGATTGTTCAAGGTGAAAAAGATGGCATCGTTCCGGTAAAAAGCGCCCATTATTTATATAATAAGATCGGTTCATCGCAAAAAAAGCTGTTATTGTTACGAGAATCATACCATCACGTCTGCCACGGCCCTGACCGATATCTATTGTTTTGCGAAGTAGAAAAATTTTTACGGGAAAATAAGTTAGAAAATGGTATTTATTGAAAACAGAACGTGAAAATGGTATGATAACTCTTAAATATTTTTATTCGATTCATTTCGGATAGTAAGGAAATTTAAAGGAGTTTGAATAACATTGACAACGTTTCATGAATTAGGATTAAGCAACGAATTAATGAAGGCGATTCGCCGGATGGGATTTGAGGAAACGACCCCGATTCAAGCGGAAACGATTCCGTTAAGTCTACAAAATAAAGACGTCATTGGGCAGGCGCAAACTGGCACCGGTAAAACGGCTGCTTTTGGTATTCCGCTCATTGAAAAAGTAGATGTAAAAAATGAAGCCATTCAAGGTCTTGTTGTGGCACCGACGCGGGAGCTGGCGATTCAAGTATCGGAAGAACTTTATAAAATTGGCGCAGTCAAGCGCGTTCGAGTATTGCCGATTTACGGAGGGCAAGATATTGAGCGGCAAATTCGCGCATTAAAAAAACGCCCGCACATCATTGTAGGAACGCCTGGCCGAATTATTGATCATATCAACCGTAAGACGCTTCGGTTAGACAACGTGCACACCGTTGTGCTTGATGAAGCGGATGAGATGCTTAATATGGGGTTTATCGACGATATCGAAGCGATTTTAAGCAATGTTCCTGAAAAACGGCAGACATTATTATTTTCCGCAACGATGCCGGAGCCAATCCGCCGCATCGCCGAACGGTTTATGAATGAGCCGCACATGGTAAAAGTAAAAGCAAAGGAAATGACGGTTCCAAATATTCAACAATATTATTTAGAAGTGCAAGAAAAGAAGAAATTCGATATTTTAACGCGTTTATTGGATATTCAAGCGCCGGAGTTAGCCATTGTTTTCGGACGTACAAAACGGCGCGTGGATGAATTGGCAGAAGCGCTCAACTTGCGTGGGTACGCTGCCGAAGGAATTCATGGCGATTTGAGCCAAGCGAAACGGTTATCCGTTCTTCGTAAATTTAAAGAAGGTTCGATTGAAATTTTAGTCGCTACGGATGTAGCGGCACGTGGACTGGATATTTCCGGCGTGACGCACGTTTACAATTTTGATATCCCGCAAGATCCGGAAAGCTACGTTCACCGTATTGGCCGCACCGGGCGCGCTGGAAAAACAGGTGTAGCGATGACGTTTGTTACGCCGCGGGAAATTGGACAGCTTCATAATATTGAGCGCACGACAAAACGGAAGATGGAACGGATGAAGCCGCCGACGCTTGATGAGGCGCTAGAAGGCCAACAGCGTATCGCTGTGGAAAAGCTGGTTGCGACTGTCGAATCGGAAAATCTTTCTTTTTATAAACGAGCTGCCGAAGAGTTATTGGAAGAACATGATTCCGTGTCGCTTGTCGCCGCGTGCATTAAAATGTTGACAAAAGAGCCTGATACAACGCCAGTGCAATTAACGGAAGAGCCGCCGCTTCCGGTAAAACGGGAGAAAAAGCGCGGGAACCGTCAAGGCAGTCAACCGAAAGAGCGTACAAAAAAACGGCGCGTTGCCCGTTAAAAAACGGCGCATAAGCGCCGTTTTTTATTTGAGCGATCCAATATTTCTCATTCGGTAATATAAGATCCCGCTTTCATGAATGAAGAAAGCGGAATCTTAGCGATGAAGAAGAAAAGGCTGATGTGGATGCAGATGGGAAGAAATGAAAGGAGCAATGATCCCACCGCCTAAAAAACCAAACAGGTGAGCGACCATATTTACATTAGGGGCAGTAAATGAGATAAATAGGCTAATACATATGACGGCAAAAAGAAGTCGCGCGTGTTGTGTTTCGATTATATCGCGGCAAAATACGATCAAGTATCCATACATGCCGAACAGACCGAAAATGGCCCCAGAAGCTCCAGCATGACTATACATCGCTGGCAGAACAAAAAATGTTGCAATGTTGGCGCATATTCCACTGCCAATATAAAGAATCAGAAACTTGCTTTTCCCTAACATTTTTTCCAAAGCAGGTCCGAATAAAATGAGAGAAATGGAGTTGATGATCATATGTTCAAACCGTACATGCAAAACAAGCGGGCTTACTAACCGCCAATACTCCCCGTTCTGTACAGCGGCATTAAAACCAATCATTTTTTCCCATAATGGCTCGGCTATAGGAATGCGTAAAAAAAACGTGAACCAAATCACTACGTGAAGGGCGACAAGGATGGAAACGGCAGGGTAAAACCGAAAAAATGTATGGGCATTTTCCATGCGCGCAAACATAAACTTCGCTCCTTTATTCGTTTATTAAAATGTATGTACATAGAGAGGGTAGAAGAACGATGATTATCGGGATTGGGATCGATATTGTAGAATTGGAACGGATTGAACAACTAATGATGAAAAATGAAAAATTTATTGATCGAATTTTAACGGAGGAAGAAAAAAGGATTTTTTTTCAATTATCACCGAAACGAAAAGTAGAATTTTTGGCAGGGCGGTTTGCGGCAAAAGAGGCATATGCAAAAGCGATTGGAACAGGAATCGGAAAGAATGTATCATTTCATGATATCCAAATTATGAATGACGATAACGGAAAACCGATCGTTGTTTCAAATGGGAAGGATTGCCGCATTCACGTTTCGATCTCTCATAGCCGCGATTATGCGATTGCTCAAGTCATTATTGAGCGCTTGTCATAGCTAGTCTGCATATTCCCCTAAGTTGTCTCATATATTGTAATGCACAGATGGAAATCGATATGAGACAAAGGGGTTGAAACGATGAGGAGAAAAGTGTTTAGTGTATTTATGGGCATCATACTGCTTGTCGCTTTAACTGGCTGCGGGGCAAAATCACAAGAAGACGTGATGAAAGCGCTGGATGAAAAGATGGATGAGATGACAAGTTACCAAGCAGAGGCAAAAATGACCTTTCAAACAGGATCTAAGCCGCAAGTATACCATGTTGAAATTTGGTATAAGCAGCCTTCGTACTACCGTGTCAGCTTAAAAAATGCCGACAAAGGTCAAAGCCAGATGATTTTACGCAACGATGAAGGGGTTTTTGTTTTTACTCCGGCGCTAAACAAAAGCTTCCGTTTCCAAAGTGATTGGCCGAAAAACAGCAGTCAAGCGTATTTGTATGAGTCACTGGTCAAAGACATTTTAAGCGATTCGAAAGCGAGCTTTAAAGCGACGAAAAATCATTACGTATTTGAAACGAAAACAAACTATCCGAACAGCAACATGATTCCAAAGCAAGAAATTACGTTAAACAAAAAAGATTTATCGCCGGTATCCGTCAAAGTGATGGATACAGACCGGAACGCTTTGTTAACCGTACAATTTTCAAAAGTGGAGTTTAATAAAAAATTTGATGATGATGCGTTTGATACCTCTAAAAACATGACAGGAGCACGCTTAGAAGTACCAACGATGGCAAAAGCGGAAGACAAAGCGATTGAAGTAATGTATCCGGTCAATTTACCGGAAGGGGTAAAACAAATAGATGAAAAAGAAGTTGCTGCCGAAGATGGGAAACGGATTATTATGACATTTGGAGGCGAAAAATCATTCACGTTAGTCCAAGAGAAAGCGAGAGTATTGCCGGCAACAAGCACTCCGACACTTGTCAATGGCGAACCGATTGATTTAGGTTTTGCGATCGGCGCGTTGACAGATCAGACTCTTACATGGTCGTATAAAGGAGTCGAATTTACGCTCGCTTCGAAGGACTTAACGCCAGAAGAAATGATAATGGTTGCTCGTTCTGTACAAGGAAAAGCAATGAAATAACCGTTATTGGCACGGACCAGCAGTTGCTGGGCCTTTTTTGTTTGCTAAAAAATCTGGGGAACTTAAATATTGACGATAAGTACATATTCCTTCATTGCTTTGCAAGTGGTAAACTAAAAAAAGATGGAATGCTTTATTTTATCGAGATAGGAAGATAAAGTTGGAGTAAATATCTTTCAATGTATTTGCATTCATTTTGATAGACAAGGAAGTGCAGCGAGATATGAGCAATTTGTTTTACCGCGATACTTGGGCAGAAATTGATTTAGATGCCATTTACTACAACGTTTCACAATTAAAAAACTTTTTGCAAAACGACATCCGCATTATGGCGGTAGTGAAGGCAAACGCATACGGCCACGGTGATGTACAAGTGGCAAAAACAGCGCTTGAAGCAGGTGCTTCTTATTTAGCAGTGGCGTTTTTAGACGAAGCGATTGCGCTAAGGAAAAAAGGAGTTACTGCACCTATTCTTGTGCTAGGGGCTTGCCGGCCTAGCGATATTAATATTGCCGCAAAGCATCGGATTACGCTCACTGTGTTTCAGCCGGAATGGATAGAACAAGCGGCAAACGTATACAGCGAAACGAGTCCCGTTTTATTTCATTTAAAAATGGATACAGGAATGGGACGGTTAGGTGTCAGGGAGGAAACGGAAACAAAGCGCGTCATTGAACAAATTGACCGACATCCGTATTTTTCATTGGAAGGAGCATATACTCATTTTGCCACAGCTGATGAAATAAACACGGATTATTTTTCTTTTCAATACGATAATTTTTTGCGAATGCTTGAATGGCTTCCATATAAACCACCGATTATCCACTGCGGAAACAGTGCGACAGCTTTACGGTTTCCGGATAAAGTCTTTAATATGGTGCGCTTTGGCATTTCGATGTATGGGCTATCTCCTTCACCGGAAATCAAACAATATTTGCCGTATGAGCTAAAAGAAGCTTTTTCATTGCATAGCCGTCTCGTTCATGTGAAAAAGTTAAAGCCTGGAGAAAAGGTGAGTTATGGAGCGACATATACGGCGGAAACGGAGCAGTGGGTTGGAACGGTCCCGATTGGATATGCAGATGGTTGGTTGCGTAAACTGCAAAATTTCCATGTACTTGTGAACGGAGAAAAAGCGCCGATTATCGGAAGAATTTGCATGGATCAATTAATGGTCCGTCTGCCGAAGCAAATGCCTGTTGGAACGAAAGTGACGCTGATTGGGCGGCAAGGCGACGAATATATTTCTGTTGATGACGTGGCTCAATATCTTGGAACGATTAACTATGAGGTTCCTTGTACAATAAGTTATCGCGTTCCCCGTATTTTTTTCAGAAATAAGAGTATAATGGAAGTGAGAAATTTTGTTTTGGATGGCAATGATTAAGTATAAACTGAAAGACTTTTCAGAAGATAATAGGTAGAAAAAGCAGAAATGACTTTGCAGCGTTTTTATTTAGTGGTATTATGAAATGGAAGTAATGAATCGGCTGCAGTTCGTGGAGGTGTATGTTCGTGTCGGAATCTAGCGCAACAACAGAAATCGTCGTTCGTTTGCCTCAAGCATTGGTAACCGAATTAGATGTGCTTGTAAAACAGGAAAACGGCAACCGCAATGACCTTATTTATCAAGCGACTAAAATGTATATTCGCGAGCGAAAAAAACGTCAAATCCGTGAAGCAATGAGACGCGGTTATATGGAAATGGCCAAAATCAATTTATCCATTGCTTCAGAAGCGTTTCTTGCAGAATACGAGGCCGACCACACCGTTGAACGTTTAGTTAGCGGGGGGTAATGCTTTGATTGTTAAGCGTGGCGACGTTTATTTTGCGGACCTTTCCCCGGTAGTGGGCTCAGAGCAAGGAGGCGTTCGTCCGGTATTGGTCATTCAAAATGACATTGGGAATCGATTTAGTCCGACGGTGATTGTGGCGGCAATTACAGCACAAATTCAAAAAGCGAAGCTGCCAACGCATGTCGAAATTGATGCAAAACGTTACGGGTTTGAGCGGGATTCTGTCATTCTGCTAGAGCAAATTCGGACAATTGATAAACAGCGGCTAACAGACAAAATTACTCACTTGGACGATGAAATGATGGATAAGGTGGACGAAGCGCTGCAAATTAGTTTAGGACTTATAGATTTTTAAACAGTAGCGCTCGAAATTTAAATTTCTCTTCTCCGAAACAAAACTTGTTTCGTGAAACCCCCGCTCCGTTTTTGCAGCAAGAGTATAGACGGAAACGGCCTTCAGGATATATAAGTCTCATTCACCATGAGAGAATGCACTGAGCCACCTATCGCCTCCGTTTCATAAAAAGTGGTGGGTAGTTTGCTATGCGCAAAAAAGGGCAGGTCGCAAACAATCGATCTGTCCAACTATTTTATTCATATACGACTCGTTAGGAATAGCTGCATCATTGTAGCTATTTTTATTTTTAGTCATGGAGGGGTAAGGATTTGTTAAATAGAGAAGCGTTGATGGACCTGATAGCGAATGAATTACATTTGTCCACAAAGCAAGTTAGCAATGTGATTTCTCTTTCTGAGGAAGGAAATACGGTGCCGTTTATTGCCCGCTATCGGAAAGAGATGACAGGCGCCTTAGATGAAGTGCAAATTCGTGATATTTTGGAGAAATGGAATTACCTACAAAACTTAGAACAGCGGAAAGAAGAAGTCCTTCGCCTTATTGATGAACAAGGAAAACTAACGGATGATCTAAAAAACGCGATCATCAATGCTACGAAACTGCAGCAAGTGGAAGATTTGTATCGTCCTTATAGACAAAAACGACGTACAAAAGCCACCATTGCCAAGGAAAAAGGGTTAGAGCCTCTTGCGGAATGGTTATGGACGTGTCCAATGAGGCCGCGGCCGGAAGAAAAAGCGCAAGAGTTTATTCAACCAGAAAAAGAAGTACGTACCGTCGAAGAGGCGCTTCAAGGTGCGAAAGACATCATCGCTGAAAAGGTATCGGATGATGCACAATTTCGCCAATGGATTCGCCAGCACACATGGAAAAAAGGCGTGATCATATCGACTGTCAAAGAGTCGGAAAATGATGAGAAAAAAGTATATGAAATGTATTACGAATATGAAGAGCCAGTACATAGGATTGTTCCGCATCGTGTATTAGCGCTCAATCGCGGCGAAAAAGAAGGAGTGTTGCGTGTTTCCATTCAGGCGCCGGTAGAAGATATTATGACATACTTACAAAAGCACATTATTACAAATCCGCAATCTCCCGCCGCTTCCCTCCTTTCTGAAGCGATTGAGGACGGCTACAAAAGGCTTATTGAACCGTCAATCGAGCGGGATATTCGCAATGAATTAACCGAAAAAGCGGAAGAGCGGGCGATTCATATTTTTGCGGAGAACTTACGCAAGCTATTGCTTCAGCCGCCGTTAAAAGGGAAGATTGTTCTTGGTATAGACCCTGCCTATCGAACGGGATGCAAGCTGGCGGTGGTCGACGAAACAGGCAAATTGCTGAAAATCGATGTCATTTACCCTCATCCCCCGCAGCAACAGATAGAAGAAGCGAGAGAAAAGTTAATCCGCATTATCGAAGAATATCATGTCGAAATGATTGCCATTGGGAACGGAACTGCCTCAAGGGAAACGGAGCAATTTGTGGCGGACACCTTAAAACAAGTAGATAAAGAAATTTTTTACCTTATTGTCAATGAAGCGGGAGCGAGCGTCTATTCCGCCTCTGACCTTGCCCGTCAAGAGTTTCCAGATTTACAGGTAGAAGAACGGAGCGCAGTTTCGATCGCAAGGCGTGTACAAGACCCGCTTGCCGAACTGGTGAAAATTGATCCAAAATCAGTAGGAGTTGGCCAATATCAGCACGACGTTTCACAAAAAAAATTAGCGCAATCATTGCAGTTTGTCGTGGAAACCGTTGTTAACCAAGTTGGCGTCAACGTCAACACTGCCTCCGTCTCTTTATTGCAATACGTATCAGGGCTTACGAAAACAGTATCGGAAAATATCGTAAAACGCCGTGAGGAACAAGGAAAATTTAAAAACCGCGAGGAATTAAAATCGATACCGCGGCTTGGTGCTAAAACATATGAACAGTGTATCGGATTTTTACGCATTATTGATGGAGACGAACCGCTCGACCGTACGCCGATTCATCCTGAGCGGTATGAAGAAGTGAAAAGGCTGTTGCACCAAATTGGTTTTACAACTGAACATATCGGAAGTGAAGAGCTTCGTCAGGCATTGCAATCTCTTTCCATTCCTGACACGGCTGCTGAACTTGGCATCGGAGAATTGACATTACAAGACATTATCGACGCTTTAATTCGTCCAGAACGTGATCCTCGCGATGAGCTGCCAAAGCCGTTATTACGAAAAGACATTTTAAAAATGGAAGATTTAAAAAGAGGAATGGAGTTAGAAGGAACGGTGCGGAACGTCGTCGATTTCGGAGCGTTTGTGGATATTGGGGTTAAGCAGGATGGGCTTGTTCACATTTCAAAATTAAGCAAGCAATATGTACGTCATCCGCTTGACGTTGTATCAGTAGGCGATGTGGTAAAAGTTTGGGTTGACAATGTAGATCTCGATAAAGGAAGAATTTCTTTATCTATGATTCCACCGGAAGAATCAGAAAAAACACTGCTTTCATGAGCAGTGTTTTTTCTGATAAAAAAACCAGCATTGATTTAGCAATTTGATTTGGTAACGATTTTTTTCATAATAGGCTCGTCTCATTTGATTTTTTAACCATGTTGGCATAACAGTCGACCTCCTGTAACAGAAAGGTTAGTATATAATGTATGTATGGTTGGTCTGTCCTGTGTCAAAAAAGTAAGGAGTAACGAAAATGAAACAAAGTGATTTGCAACGGCTTGTCGAAAGAGTGTCTTTACAATTTTTCAAAAAACCGTTCAAACATACAGCGACATTCAATCCAAGGCTTCGAACAACGGGAGGACGTTACATATTACAAACTCATAACATTGAACTAAATAAAAAATATTACGAAGCGTTCGGAGAAGAAGAGCTTATTGCCATTATTAAGCATGAATTATGCCATTACCATCTTCATTTGGAAGGAAAAGGATATCGACATCGTGACCAAGACTTTCGTGATTTATTACGACAAGTTCAGGCTCCCCGCTATTGTCGGCCACTCCCTCAGCAAGCACAACAAAGAACAAAAAAAGTTTACGTGTATGTTTGTTCTAAGTGCAGTTTAAAATATAGACGGAAAAAGCGGGTCAATACAGACAAGTATGTTTGTGGACAATGTGGCGGAAAACTAATGTTGGATAACGGCGGAGAAATATGAAAGCACGTTTGCCGTAGTTTCATTTTTGTGCATTTATAGGCAAGCCTAAAAAAACAAACAATATTTTTTGTTAAAAAAGTGTTGACAGCTATTGTTTGTATATGCTAAATTATAAAAGCCGTCGCCAAAAGGCGATGGATGATAAATGAATATAAAAGCTATTGACAACCATCACTCAGCTCAATATAATAAAGAATGTCGATTGTCCAAGTCCATAAGTAATTAGGAAGCGATGAAAAAGTTTGCTATGATTTTTATTCCGCAATAGCTCAGCGATGAGCGATACTTCTATGAATTTGCTACGAGTTGCCTCGATGCATCCAACAACTTTGAGTTCGCTAGCAGAGGAAGAGGCAACGAACTGGAAAGTTATGATGTTTTGCAACAAGATAACTACATTTCCCTTTATTCCGCAATAGCTCAGCGGTAGAGCAACCGGCTGTTAACCGGTAGGTCGTAGGTTCGAATCCTACTTGCGGAGCCATTGGAGAAGTACCCAAGTGGCTGAAGGGGACGGTTTGCTAAACCGTTAGGTCGTGTCTTTACGGCGCGCGGGTTCAAATCCCGCCTTCTCCGCCACTTTTGATATATTTTGTCGTGGCCCGTTGGTCAAGTGGTTAAGACACCGCCCTTTCACGGCGGTAACACGGGTTCGAATCCCGTACGGGTCACTGCTGATGGGTGTTGGGGTCTATAAAGCACCAACCCCATTTTATTGATGGTCCCGTAGTGTAGTGGTTAACACGCCTGCCTGTCACGCAGGAGATCGCGGGTTCGAGTCCCGTCGGGACCGCCATTTAGATACTTTATTTACATTGGGCTATAGCCAAGCGGTAAGGCAACGGACTTTGACTCCGTGATGCGCTGGTTCGAATCCAGCTAGCCCAGCCATGAGCCATTAGCTCAGTAGGTAGAGCATCTGACTTTTAATCAGAGGGTCGGAGGTTCGAGTCCTCCATGGCTCATTTTTGCGGGTGTGGCGGAATTGGCAGACGCACCAGACTTAGGATCTGGCGCCTTACGGCGTGGGGGTTCAAGTCCCTCCACCCGCACCACTAACTTAATAAATATGCGGTCGTGGCGGAATGGCAGACGCGCTAGGTTGAGGGCCTAGTGGGGGCAACCCCGTGGAGGTTCAAGTCCTCTCGACCGCATAAATACAAAAAATACTTGTGATTTATTTCAGGAAGTGCTAAAATATAATTCGTTGTTTCCAAAATCAATATTTGCGCTCGTAGCTCAATTGGATAGAGCATCTGACTACGGATCAGAAGGTTAGGGGTTCGAATCCTCTCGAGCGCGCCATTTCGGGAAGTAGCTCAGCTTGGTAGAGCACATGGTTTGGGACCATGGGGTCGCAGGTTCGAATCCTGTCTTCCCGATTTATTTAATCTTAATGAATAAACATGCGGGTGTAGTTTAGTGGTAAAACCTCAGCCTTCCAAGCTGATGTCGTGGGTTCGATTCCCATCACCCGCTCCATAATTAACAACTAATGTTTCAGGGAATGCTCCTTGAAAACTGAACAAAACGAAGCGTCCACAACGAAAAGCGAAGGCGAGCGACACCTTGCGGTGTCGGTGCTGAAGCTGAAAAGAAGCCAATCAACTTTCTTTTTGGAGAGTTTGATCCTGGCTCAGGACGAACGCTGGCGGCGTGCCT
>NZ_QCWL01000001.1:692528-699471 GCF_003064505.1 Geobacillus sp. LYN3
CCCTCCGCATGCCCCACGATGCTCAATGGGATGATCTGTGTGGAGTTTTCATAGAACTTTTGACGCTACCTAACTATATGATACTATATTTTACTGAATCTATCCTTTTTCAGCAAATATAGTTAAGGCGATTCATCTCCCACTTACTCCGCTTCGCTTCGTTGAAGTGGGAGTCTTCTCGCCTAATAAGATAAACATTTATTTCTTGCAAAAACTTTTCACCGCGTTTTGTTAAACCAAATGAATTCCCCCCTGCTTCTTGAATAAGTTGGGCATTTAATAAAATATGTAATCGTTTATGAATTTCACTAATATTTTCGGCTGGGAATTCATAAGATACTTTGGCAGTAACCGCAAGACTCTTAGCATCCAAACTTTTTTCTTTAAGCTCGTTTAATATTTCAAAAACAAATGCAAACTTGTTATGAATACAACAAGCAAAGTCAAGTGTTGAATTAGTTGAAAGAAATCTATTACCCAATTCTGTTATTTGAAATAATGTCCTTGTCTTCCTTTCTACAAAACCCATATTAACTAAAGCCGAAATAAATGATCTGGTTGAGGATTCTGAAATTTGATAATTTTTTCTTGAATATTCAATAATTATAGACAATTCGGTTGGTGAATTCATCAATAATAAGTAATCTGAAATGGTATTATGCATAGTTTCTATACTTCCCGGTATATATCCAATACTAATTTTTCGTGAAGAAAGTTCCGATTTTTCCATTTCACATAATTTATAAGCCCATTTTGAAATTGGAATGGTTTCTTCTTCTAAAGTCGGATCGATATTCTTAACTAATTCATCTGGTTTTACATACCCCGCTATTTCAAGAAACTTTTTTCCTAATTCTGTAATGGAATAGTTCATTGAAAAATCCTTATAAACAATTAAACCTAAATCTAGCAACCATTTTAATCTAGCATTCACTTCATTTTTAGTTTTCCAACTTAATTTATAATCTTCATTTGCGATATTTAAAATTTCACTCGCTGTATGTGGAACTTGTAGTATTGCAAGTACTTCGGAGAAAAAACGTATATTTGCATTAAGAAGTGCTGCTAGATACAAATCATCTCTCAATTCTAGCCAAGTTTTGGCTTCTGATGAAATTCCCCATCCATTTTTGTTTTTATACACAATCCCACTTGGTCTCAGAGCAATACAAAGTTTATCTAATGTCATTTGTCTATTACTACCAGGAATTGTAATAATAGTGTTGTAAGACATATTATTCTCTAAAGATTTTAAAATTATTTCTAATGATTCTTGATAACCATTTTTACCTCTAGGTATATTGGGCATTGCGAAGGCCTTCGTATTCCAGTCTCTGGGCTTTGGATATTCAATCTTTAGCATTACTTGCTCCTCCATTCTAATCTCCTGTTGATGTTAACTATTTTTATGAATATATTATATACTTTTACTTTTACAACATTTGAAATCGAATAAAAAACGATTTTATTCATTTTATACATTAACTCAAATTTATTTCCAAATAAGTTTTGTGTTTTCCCAAATATATTTTAATTTGAATAAGTAAGCAACATCCTAACAATATGAAGATAACTCTTCGTTTGTTAGATCTCTTAAACATAATAAAAAACCCGAAATTCGGAAATGATTTCACGAAATCCGGATTAGGTAAATGATGTCATTTACTTTTTACTTAAGTATAAAAGCATGAAATTTTCCATCGGTATATTTTATGGCTATTCAGCAAATTTAATTCTTTTTCTGTGGATCATTCTGAGTATAGAGAAGCACCGTATCCAGCAGGAATGAATGTTGATTTTGAAGAAGTGGAGCCTTTTTCAATATAATTTATTAAACTCCACTCGTTCGTTCTCCCATGATTTTTCTTCAAATGAATCCACTTTATTTTGATTTTCAGAAAAAGAAAAAGGGAAGAACGTGAGCGTTTCTCCCGTTCCCTCCCTTTTGGTTTCACCACATATTTATTCGTTTTTCTCTGATCGATCCATGTTTTTCTCTCTATTCCTCTCTCCCGCTTTTACAAATAAAGACCGTGGAATGGACTGTTTCGTTTTCCAGTAAAATCATCCGAAGCCCAGCTTGATTTCTTTTGATGAACGGTTATTTTTTGAGTGGAACGAGTTTATTTGGTGTTTACATTTTCTGTGAAATTCAATGATTATTTTCTCAAGATTTTCTCCATGGATTTTCCCTTTGCTAACTCATCTATTAACTTATCCAGATAACGAATGTTCTGCATCAACGGATCTTCAATCTCCTCTACTCGAACACCACATACTACTCCTTTAATCAAAACCCGGTTCGGATTTAATCGCGGAGCTTCTGCAAAAAATGTCTCAAAGTCTACCTGTTTTTCTATATAGATTCAGATTAATTTTCCGACATAACTATCTGTCCAATGCGTTGGAGCACTTTTTCTGGAAATTGAGTGAGATGCTCCAAGAACGAAACAATCGATTCCCGCAACTCTTTTCGATTGGCATGAAACCGATTGGCAATCACGCTCTCTTTCAGCCATCCCCAAATCCGTTCGACCAAATTTAAATTCGGTGAATACGGAGGTAAGAATATCAAAGTCAACCGTTCTTCGTGCTCATGTAGAAAAGGCTGAAGAATTTTGGCGCGATGAATTTTTGCGTTATCCAAGACCATCACGACATGTTTATCCGGATACTGGTCCAATGTGTATTGAAGAAATTGCAGAAAAGCCTGTGCATTGCATTGATTGGTTTCCATACAGNCCTAATAAGCTAACGGTTGCGTGATGTCCATACGTAGGGATTTGTTTTTGACGCCCTTTCACACTCCATGTGGCCCGTAGAGTTTGGTAATCCCGAATATGGCTTTCATCTTCATAGATGATGACCATGTTGTCGGACAAGTTTTTTTTATGAGTTCCATCTCCTGTTGAAACTCTTTTTGTTTTTGTGGATTGGCCCGTTTGAGGGTATACGTAGGGCGTGTATAGCGAAATCCCCATCGATGAAGCATATCACCAATACCGCCACGGGACATGGTGACAGAAAATTTCTCTTCTAACACATGTTGAATAATCCGGGTATTCCAGCCCGTTTCAATGCCGTATCCTTCATCGGCAGGAGTGCTTTCTTCCAGCATTTTTTTTAATTCCCGTTCTTCTTCTGGAGATAGATACGGCTTTCTGCCCGGGGCGTATCGACGTTCTAATAGCGCATCCATCCCACCTTGATTAAACTTTTGCACGTAAATCGAAACGGTCTCACGGTGGAGATTCAAGAGCTCAGCGACTTGGATCCCCAAATAGCCTTGCATAATCAGACGAATGACTGCAATTCGTTTTGCCATGTTCGCCTTTTTCATTTTGCGTTCCTGTTCTTGGAGACGTTCGATCGTCCAACCATGATCGTTTGTAATTTGTAATCCTTTTTTCCTCATTCTTCTTCCGCTCCTTTGATTTACTCATTTAGGAGCAGTATAGACAAGGATGCAGGTTGATTAAACATGTCGGAATTTCAAACTGGATTTATATATATAGGTTGTAATAAAGAATTTCCGATCTCCATGTCCCGTCTTTATCACCTGACAAGCTGGCACGGTGACAAGAAGAGCGAACAATGCCATGTAAAACAAAATTGCAACTTATATATCCTATTTTCAGCAAAATATAGTTAAGGCGATTCATCTCCCACTTACTCCGCTTCGCTTCGTTGAAGTGGTAGTCTTCTCGCCTAATTAAGATAAAATTCTTGCGTAGGAAACGAAACAGCCTTGTTTCGTTTTTTTATTTCTCCTTAGGAAGTGGCTTCCTAGGGTTTTTTTATTTTTTTTAGATGTGCAACTAGCTTACTGCAGGTTGGACTCATCCTTTAAGAAGATTGACGAAGGAAGCCGATAACTTTAGTCATTGTGTAGAGACATAGATGCTTCTTTTCAACAATATTAAATATTAGCAGGGAAAGTGGTAACAAGTGATAAGAATATGATAAAATTTCAGAAGCGAAGGTTATCATTATAAAAATGTAAAGGTGAAACGTGATGAAACGTTATGAACTGATTATGCACTCTCCTGAGGAAACGATGCATCTTGCTTCAAGATTTGGAGAACAGTTAAAAGCAAAAGATGTCATTACGTTAGAAGGGGATTTAGGCGCGGGAAAAACGACGTTTACAAAAGGATTAGCCAAAGGATTGGGAGTAAGGAAAACGGTTAGCAGTCCTACTTTTACGATTGTGAAGGAATATAAAGGGCGTCTCCCCCTTTATCATATGGATGTGTATCGTTTAGAAGATACAATGGAGGATCTCGGTTTTGACGAATATTTTCATGGTGATGGTGTCACTGTCATCGAATGGGCACATCTTATCGAACCACAGCTACCACCGGAAAGATTGAACATTTATCTGTTTCACCATGGGAATGATGAGCGAAAATTAGTGATTGAACCAATCGGAGAACGATATGAACAGTTATGTAAGGGGATTTTAGAGTCATGAAAATATTAGCGATTGATACATCAAATATGGTAATGGGAGTCGCATTAGTGGAAGACGATATCGTAAAAGGAGAAATAGTGACAAATATAAAGAAAGACCATTCCACGCGCGTAATGCCGGCAATCCAGTCTTTATTGAAAGATTGCGGTGTATCTCCCAGTGAACTAGAGTTAATTGTTGTTGCGAGAGGGCCCGGGTCTTATACGGGAGTGCGCATCGGAGTAACGATTGCAAAAACATTAGCATGGGCATTAAAGATCCCGATTGTAGGAGTATCTAGCCTTGAAGTGTTAGCAGCGAACGGAAGGTATTTTTCGGGTGTTATCGCTCCGTTTTTTGATGCGAGAAGAGGTCAAATTTATACAGGATTATATCGCTATAACGGCGTACAACTAGAGTGTATAGAAAGTGACCGAATCGTTTTGGCCGATGAATGGGCGCACAAACTGCAGGAAAGACAGGAGAAAGTGTTATTTATCGGAGCCGATATCGCCTTATATAAAGAAACGTTTCAGCAACAACTTGGCGATTTTGCGGAATTTGCGCCGTCTTCGTTACAATTGCCTCGCCCAGGTGAGTTAGCGCTGCTTGGAAAAAATAAAGAAAAAGAGGATGTTCATACTTTTGTGCCTAATTACGTTCGCCTTGCCGAGGCAGAAGCAAAATGGCTTGCCAAGCAAAAAGGGGAAAACAAATATGGGGATGAAAATTCGATTTCGCTCAATGACCTTAAATGATATTGATGCAGTATTGCAAGTGGAGCATGCTTCTTTTACGTCTCCTTGGAGCAGAGAAGCATTTTATAATGAGCTTGTTTATAATCGTTATGCCAAATATATCGTAATGGAACATAACGGCCGCATCATTGGCTATGCGGGAATGTGGGTCGTCATTGATGAAGCGCATATTACAAATGTAGCTGTATTGCCTGAATATCGCGGTAAAAAATTAGGGGAAGCGCTAATGCGCAAATTAATGGAAACAGCAAAGCAACTTGGGGCTGTCACCATGACATTAGAAGTTCGTGTTTCTAATCATGTAGCCCAATCTTTATATCGAAAATTAGGATTTCTTAATGGCGGTATCCGCAGACATTATTATCCAGATAATTTAGAAGATGCTCTTGTAATGTGGGTGAAATTATCATGAATCATGACATATATGTTCTTGGAATTGAAACGAGCTGCGATGAAACCGCGGCGGCAGTTGTGAAAAATGGAACGGAAATTTTGTCTAATATTGTGGCTTCCCAAATGGAAAGCCATAAACGATTTGGCGGAGTCGTACCAGAAATCGCCTCGCGCCACCATGTCGAGCAGATTACGCTCGTTATTGAAGAAGCGATGCGTAAGGCGGATGTTTCGTTTCAACAGTTGAGTGCTATTGCAGTGACGCAAGGTCCAGGATTAGTCGGCGCTCTTTTGATTGGTGTGAACGCGGCGAAAGCGTTAGCGTTTGCCCATGGTCTTCCGCTTGTAGGCGTTCATCATATCGCCGGGCATATTTACGCGAATCGGCTTGTTACGGAAATGAAATTTCCGTTGTTATCTCTTGTGGTTTCAGGAGGACATACGGAGCTTGTGTACATGGAGGGGCATGGCAAGTTTCAAGTCATCGGCGAAACGAGAGACGATGCGGCGGGAGAAGCGTATGACAAGGTGGCGAGGGCATTAAACCTTCCTTATCCGGGCGGACCGCATATTGACCGTCTTGCACAGGAAGGAAAGGCGACCATTGATTTGCCTCGTGCATGGCTGGAAGAAGGGTCATATGATTTTAGCTTCAGCGGGTTGAAATCGGCGGTATTAAACACGCTTCATAACGCGAATCAGCGTGGAGAAATCATCGACCCGAAAGATATGGCAGCCAGCTTTCAAGCGAGCGTAATCGATGTGCTTGTGACCAAAACCGTCAACGCAGCAAAAGAATATAATGTCCGTCAAGTGCTGCTTGCGGGCGGAGTCGCCGCAAACAGAGGATTACGAGCGGAGTTGGAGCGAAAAATGGCTGAATTAGACCATATCGAATTGGTTATTCCGCCTTTATCGCTTTGTACCGACAATGCGGCGATGATTGCGGCGGCAGGAACTGTTTTGTTTGAACAAGGCAAACGCGCAGATATGGCGTTAAACGCGGATCCAAGTTTAGAGCTAGATTAAGCGGTGGGAAGGGCTTCTTTCAGATATATTTTGAAAGAAGTCCTTGTATAATTTGATTATTCTCGTTGATGGAAGTGAAAGGAAGGACGAGATGGAAAGCAGTTTTGGACAGATTTATTGGAACAGGTCTTCTTGTAATTGTTTGGAATAGTAGAAACAAATTTTTTATCAAAAAATAATCATTGTGAATATATTTATCCACAAATTGTGGATATTGTAGAAAAAGAGAAAGAACCTTATTTTATCTTAATTAGGCGAGAAGACTACCACTTCAACGAAGCGAAGCGGAGTAAGTGGGAGATGAATCGCC
>NZ_QCWL01000001.1:699571-708117 GCF_003064505.1 Geobacillus sp. LYN3
GAAGCAGTCAAACTTCTTTGGAAGCCCCCACTTCAAATTTTCGCTAGAAAATTAAGTGGGGGTAGTTCACTAGGGATGAAATAACCACAAATTTTTTCATATAAAAACGGCTTTTTTTGTGGATAATGTGGAAAAATCCGTGAATAACTTAAATTGTGGGAAAAAAATTGGGGATAAGTTTGTGGGTATGTGACTAACTAAAAAACATCCACGGGTATGCACAACCGTGGATGTTTTTTCGCAATTATTATTGTAATGTATGAAGTGTTTCCCATTCTTCTAGTAATTTTTCTAATTTTCCCTTCATTTCGTCACTCTCTTTTGTTAATTTTTGTACTTTCTCATGGTCTTGATAAATTTCTGGATCGCATAATTGTTCGTCGATGTATGCGATTTGCTGTTCTAATTCGCTAATTTCTGTTTCAATTTCTTCAATGCGCCGCTTGCGCTGTCGTTCTAGTTTTTTCGCCTCTTTTTCCTGTTCGTAGCTAAGTTTCGATGATGCCTCTTCATGAGAACGGCCTGTTTGTTTCTCGGAAGCGAGACGTTCTAGCTCCAGCATTTCCGCCTTTTTTGCGACATAGTAGTCATAATCGCCTAAATACTCGGTAATTCCGTCACTAGAAAGCTCATATACTTTCGTGGCAATTCGATTAATAAAATAGCGGTCGTGAGAAACGAATAAAATAGTTCCGGGATATTCGATTAAGGCGTTTTCGAGCACTTCTTTACTGTCTAAATCAAGATGGTTTGTCGGTTCGTCTAAAATAAGGAAATTGGCTTTTTGCATCATTAGTTTGGCAAGCGCCAGTCTCGCTTTTTCACCGCCGCTTAAGGCCGATACAGGTTTTAATACATCGTCTCCAGAGAATAAGAAACTTCCGAGCACGGTGCGGATTTCTTTTTCCGTTTTGTCAGGGTATTCATCCCAAAGTTCATCGAGCACGCGCTTATTCGAGGACAAATCGGCCTGGTTTTGGTCGTAATAGCCGATTTGCACGTTCGAACCGTAACGGAAATGTCCTGATTGCAGCGGAAGTTTGTTTACAATCGCTTTTAACAACGTTGACTTTCCGATTCCGTTTGGTCCGACCAAGGCGATGCTTTCACCGCGCGTGATGCGGAAACGAATGTTGCGAATGAGCGGCTTGTTCTCATCATATCCGACTGCGACATCTTCAGCGATTGATACGTCATTTCCGCTTTGTCGCTCGATGTCAAAAGAAAAGGAAGCAGATTTTTCATCTCCTACTGGTTTTTCTATTATCTTCATTTTTTCCAACTGTTTCCGCCGGCTTTGTGCACGTCTTGTTGTGGAGGCACGGGCAATATTGCGTTGAATAAAGTCTTGGAGTTTTGCGATTTCTTCTTGTTGTTTTTCATACAGTTTTCGTTCTCGTTCATATTCGGCTGCTTTTTGTTCTAAGTAACGGCTATAATTTCCTGTGTATCGTTTCAATGTTGTCCGTGACAGCTCATATACTTGGGTGACAACTTTATCAAGAAAGTAGCGGTCGTGGGATACGATAAGAATAGCGCCAGGATATGTTTGCAAGTATTGTTCGAGCCATGTTAATGTTTCAAGGTCTAAATGGTTTGTCGGTTCGTCCAAAATAAGCAAATCAGGCTTCATTAAAAGCAGTTTTCCAAGCGCCAGACGAGTTCGTTGTCCGCCGCTTAACGATTGAACGGGAGTCGTCATATAGTCATATTTCGCAAATTGTAAGCCGTGTAAAATCGAACGAATATCCGCTTCGTATTGATAACCGCCTTGTTCTTTATAGCGTTCTTGCAATGCATCATAATCTTTCAATAATTTTTCATAGCGGGAAGAATCGGCGATTAGATCAGGGTCTCCCATTTGCAGCTCCATCTGGCGCAATTGTTTTTCTATTGTTTTTAGAGGAGCAAATACTGTCATCATTTCTTCCCAAATGGATAAAGAGGAGTGTAGACCGCTATCTTGAGCAAGATATCCGATCGATACTTCTTTTGGTTTGATGATTTCTCCACTATCGTAAGACATCTCACCAGCAATAATTTTTAACAGTGTCGATTTTCCTGCTCCGTTTCTTCCGACGAGCGCAATCCTATCTTTGGATTGTATTTCTAATTTTATATTCGATAAAATAAGGTCAGCACCGAAATATTTTGTCAGTTGATTGACTTGCAAAATAATCATTGTTGTTCACCTCTCGTTTAACAATAATAGTGTAGCGTAATTTGTTTTCTTATCGCAATAAAACAAAACGATAAAAGACAGATGCCCAAAAATAGTGTATAGTTTATAAATGGAGGAGATATGCGTGTCATCATTTACGCATTTTAATGAACAAGGCCGTGCAAAAATGGTCGATATTACGGAAAAAGAGGATACCATTCGAGTAGCGGTAGCACAAACGAGCGTGACCGTAAATAAAGAAATTTACGAGAAAATGACAAATCGCATGATTGAAAAAGGGGATGTGCTTGCTGTTGCGCAAGTAGCCGGCATTATGGCCGCAAAAAAAACGTCTGATTTAATTCCAATGTGCCACCCTCTTATGTTAAAAGGTGTCGACATCCAATTTGCATGGCATGTCGAGGAAGAAAAAGCGCTTTACCAATTGCTGATCACCGTAACGGTAAAAACAAAAGGAAGTACAGGTGTGGAGATGGAAGCGCTGACGGCTGCTTCTGTTTGTGCACTGACCGTGTATGATATGTGTAAGGCGCTAGACAAAGGGATGGTGATTGGCCCAACCTATTTAGTGGAAAAATCAGGTGGGAAATCAGGCCATTATCAACGAGAAAACAGTAGTGTTGGGGGATTTGCGAATGAACAATGAACAACCAAAAATTCCGCAAGCAACTGCAAAACGTTTGCCACTATATTACCGCTTTTTGAAAAATTTACATGCTTCAGGAAAACAACGAGTTTCTTCTGCGGAATTAAGTGAGGCAGTAAAAGTTGATCCCGCGACCATTCGTCGTGATTTTTCCTATTTCGGTGCGCTTGGCAAAAAAGGATACGGATATAATGTCAATTATTTATTATCTTTTTTTCGCAAGACGCTTGATCAAGATGAAATTACCGAAGTGGCGTTATTTGGAGTCGGGAACTTAGGGACAGCGTTTTTAAATTATAATTTTACAAAAAATAATAATACAAAAATTGTGATGGCATTTGATGTCGATCAAAAGAAAGTAGGAAAAGAAGTTGGCGGTGTGCCAGTATATCATTTGGATGAATTGGAAAATCGCCTTCACGAAGGAATTCCTGTTGCGATTTTGACCGTACCGGCTCCTGCCGCTCAATGGATTACGGACCGTCTCGTTCAAAAAGGGATTAAAGGAATTTTAAACTTTACACCCGCTCGATTGAACGTACCGAAACATATTCGTGTCCATCATATTGATTTAGCGGTTGAATTGCAATCATTAGTCTATTTCTTAAAAAATTATCCGGCCGATAAAGGAGAGAATAAAAAGTGAAATATTTGTTAATTGTGCTTGTTATTTTATTATTGTTTGGAACGAAAAAACTTCCGGAGCTGGGCAAATCGCTCGGTCAATCGCTGCGGGAATTTAAGGATGCCACTAAAGGATTAACAGACGAGGATGAAAAAAAGCCAGACCAATTATGATTTGTTAGGATGATTGAAGTATGGACGATAAAGAAATGTCGGTGTATGAACACCTGGGAGAATTACGAAAGCGACTTATTATTGTTCTTGTGTTTTTTGTCATTGCCCTTATTGCTAGTTTCTTTTTCGTGGAGCCCGTCATTTTATATTTGCAACGAACAGACGAAGCGAAAGAACTAACGATGAACGCCTTTCGTTTAACAGACCCAATAAAAATTTATTTTCAATTTGCGTTTGTGATTGCGTTTATTCTTACCGCACCAGTTCTGCTTTATCAAATTTGGGCGTTTGTCAGTCCCGGGCTGTATGAAAAGGAACGAAGAATCACATTAAGCTACATTCCGATTTCGATCTTTCTCTTTTTAGCTGGCATTAGTTTTGCGTATTTCATCTTATTTCCTTTCGTCGTTCGTTTTATGCAAAATTTAGCGTCCCGTCTCGGTATTCATCAGGTGATAGGGATTAATGAATACTTTGAATTTTTGCTTCATCTGATCTTGCCATTTGGAATTGTATTTCAGCTGCCGGTAGTTGTGATGTTTTTAACAAGGCTTGGCTTGATTACACCGATGCTATTAATAAAGGTGCGCAAATATGCTTATTTAGCATTATTGATTTTAGCGGCGGTCATTACGCCGCCAGATGTGCTGTCACAAGTCATTGTTATGATTCCGCTTTCGATTTTATATGAAGTGAGCATTTGGATTTCGAAAATAGCTTATCGCAAAGCGCTATTGGCGCAGACGGAACAAGAAAACCTCCCGTGAATGCGGCGGGAGGTTCATTTTTTAAAGTAAAGTACTAACAGACGTATCGCAGTTCCAAAATCAAGCGTAGCTATTATCGCAAGAACGATCGTGAAAAAATTCCAAATGGTTTCATCCGCACTTTGAATCGACAAGTAAGTGAATAAGATGCCCATAAGGAAATAGAAAAAAGCGAATTGTAATGGTGACCTTTTCATCGTACTAAAAGCCTCCAATAATGAGTTGTATCTGTTCTGTTTGCCGCATCATTTTTTCTATCTCATCTGCAAATATCGTTTGTATTAATACGACGAACGTATTCATAGTGACGTGGGCAAAAATCGGAACGAAAATACGCTTTGTTTTCGCGTAAAGAAACGCGAAGGTAAATCCCATTGTCGCATACAGCAGCAAGTGTTCCAATTCCATATGGACAACCGCAAATAAAAGAGAACTAACTAGTGCGGAAATGAAGAAATTATATTTTTGATATAGTGTTCCGAAAATAATTTTGCGAAAAATAATTTCTTCTAAAATCGGTCCGATGATAGAAGTAACGACCATCAATAATGGGGTGACTCGAATCATCTCGACAATTCGTTTGGTATTTTCTGAACCGGGCTCGATGCCGAGCAAGCGCCATTCAATATTGGCGGCAATGCTTTGGGCAAACAAGGCTAAAAAGACGCCGCCAATGGCCCACATCCATGCCGTAGATAACGGAACGCTATAACGGGTGTGCCGCTGTTTTATATCTTCACGCAAGAAAAAGAGAATGATGAGAAAGGCGATGGAAAAGCTGATCACCGCCCAATAGCCAGAGGCGATCTCTGTTGCCACAAAGTCATTTTTTGCGTGTTTTCCAACACCGAGAAAATGCAACAATGGGACCCCTGCAATACCTGATAGCAGCATGATGACATACGTAATAATGACATACCAGTAGCGTCGTTTCAATGAAACTTACCCCTTTGCCGATAAAATAATATAGTGATACTTCCCGTATTGTAGCACATCTTCTATAAAAAATGACAAAAAAAGAATGGATTGTTGTTTAGGTTTGTGGAAATGTGAAATAATTAAAAAGGGCAGGAAACGAGAAAAAACATATTATTTTTTGGTGTTTCCCACTTGCAAAAAAAAGAGAAGTTCATTAATATTATAAGTGTGTTAGCACTCAGTTAAGACGAGTGCTAATAAGAACGGCAAAAATTATTATCAAGGAGGTTGTTTTCCGTGTTAAAGCCATTAGGTGATCGCGTTGTCATTGAAGTGATTGAAACAGAAGAAAAAACTGCAAGCGGCATCGTATTGCCAGACACTGCGAAAGAAAAGCCACAAGAAGGCAGAGTTGTTGCTGTTGGTAAAGGTCGCGTGCTTGACAGCGGTGAACGTGTAGCTCCAGAAGTAGAAGTTGGCGATCGTATTATCTTCTCGAAATATGCTGGTACAGAAGTAAAATATGATGGCAAAGAATACTTAATTTTACGTGAAAGCGATATTTTAGCTGTTATTGGTTAATATAGCGTTGATAACATAGATATGCAAAAATAATACTTAACAAAATACTTAACGATTCTATTTCATAAGGAGGTAACGGGGTATGGCAAAAGAAATTAAATTCAGCGAAGAAGCTCGTCGTGCGATGTTACGTGGTGTGGACAAATTAGCTGATGCGGTAAAAGTAACGTTAGGTCCAAAAGGCCGTAACGTTGTATTAGAGAAAAAATTCGGTTCTCCATTAATTACGAATGACGGTGTAACGATCGCGAAAGAAATCGAATTAGAAGATCCATTTGAAAACATGGGTGCGAAGCTTGTTGCTGAAGTTGCAAGCAAAACAAACGATGTTGCTGGGGACGGTACAACAACGGCAACAGTTTTAGCGCAAGCAATGATCCGCGAAGGATTGAAAAACGTTACAGCTGGCGCTAACCCAATGGGCATCCGTAAAGGTATTGAAAAAGCGGTCGCTGTGGCAGTAGAAGAATTAAAAGCAATCTCCAAACCAATCAAAGGAAAAGAATCGATTGCTCAAGTTGCGGCTATCTCTGCAGCTGACGAAGAAGTTGGCCAATTAATCGCAGAAGCAATGGAACGCGTTGGTAACGACGGTGTTATCACATTAGAAGAATCAAAAGGCTTCACAACAGAATTAGATGTTGTGGAAGGTATGCAATTTGACCGTGGTTATGTATCTCCATACATGATCACAGATACAGAAAAAATGGAAGCAGTGCTTGAAAATCCATATATCTTAATCACAGACAAAAAAATCTCTAACATCCAAGACATCTTGCCTATCTTAGAACAAGTAGTTCAACAAGGCAAACCATTATTAATCATCGCAGAAGATGTCGAAGGCGAAGCACTTGCGACATTAGTAGTGAACAAACTTCGCGGTACATTCACTGCCGTAGCAGTTAAAGCTCCTGGCTTCGGTGATCGTCGTAAAGCAATGCTTGAAGACATCGCAATCTTAACTGGCGGTGAAGTTATCTCCGAAGAACTAGGACGTGACTTAAAATCTACAACAATCGCATCACTTGGCCGCGCTTCAAAAGTTGTTGTAACAAAAGAAAATACAACAATTGTAGATGGCGCTGGCGACTCTGAACGCATTAAAGCTCGCATCAACCAAATTCGTGCGCAATTAGAAGAAACAACTTCTGAATTCGATCGTGAAAAATTGCAAGAACGTCTAGCAAAATTAGCTGGCGGCGTAGCGGTAATCAAAGTTGGTGCAGCTACAGAAACAGAATTGAAAGAACGCAAATTACGCATCGAAGACGCGCTCAACTCTACTCGTGCCGCTGTGGAAGAAGGTATCGTAGCCGGCGGTGGTACAGCATTAATGAACGTATACAATAAAGTTGCTGCGATTGAAGCAGAAGGCGATGAAGCAACTGGTGTGAAAATCGTTCTTCGCGCAATTGAAGAGCCAGTTCGCCAAATCGCGCAAAACGCTGGTTTGGAAGGCTCTGTCATTGTTGAACGCTTAAAAACAGAAAAACCTGGCATCGGCTTCAACGCGGCTACTGGTGAATGGGTAGACATGATTGAAGCTGGTATCGTAGACCCAACGAAAGTAACTCGTTCCGCACTTCAAAACGCAGCTTCTGTTGCCGCTATGTTCTTAACAACAGAAGCAGTTGTCGCTGACAAACCAGAAGAAAACAAAGGCGGCAACCCAGGCATGCCTGACATGGGCGGAATGATGTAATCCCTATAAAAAACAAGGAACACTGGGAGTGACCCCGGTGTTCCTTTTCTTTTTGGATAGAGGGAAGAGAAGAAACGGAGTCTACAGTATTTGCATAGAGAGGTCTTCTTTTGGAATGTAAACATCTTTTAGACCGATCGGTTGCATGAATACGTCCCTGAGTTGCCGCTTGTCCGGTAACTGAGCGTCCACTCGGGGGGGAAGCAAATAAGAGATGGATCTGAAGTAAGCGAATGGTAAAGAAGGCGTTGCAGATGCTATTATTTTTCCGCAGTTTCCAGTCGTTCCTTCTGCTTCTCTTTTATTACCTTCTTATCCCATTTAAATACTTTATTGAGTAGTTTATATATACTTTTACTTTCTTTGGCAAAGAGCGGCCCCAATATCGCGAGCATGAGAACGTAAAGTGCGGTAAAAGGAGTTAATATAGGGTTTAACCCCGCTGTAATCCCCAGATTCGCAACAATAATGGAAAATTCCCCACGCGCAGTGATCGTCAAACCAATGTTTGTAGAGGCTTTGTAGGACAATCCAGCCCTTCTCCCAGCGATCATCCCTGCGACGATATTTGCTATTAGAGTGACGATAACGGCCCCTAATGATAACCAAAACACATGAATTAAGGTTGACGGTTCAATACTCAAACCGAAACTAAAGAAAAAAATAGCTCCAAAGAAGTCACGGAATGGAACAACTAAATGTGCGATTCGATCACGGTGTTCCGTCTCCGAAAAGACAAGCCCGAGCAGTAAGGCTCCGATGGCTTCAGCGACGTGAATCGTTTCGGAAAAACCGGCAACAAAGAAGAGAGTAGCAAAGATGACGATGATAAACCCGTGGTGCTAGATAAAATCAGACAAGCATAAAAATAGCCCTTGTATGAGGATCTCCTTAAAATGAAAGTGCAATTAAATTTTCGATTTTAGTCGATTCGTATCGGATCACCGAGAT
>NZ_QCWL01000001.1:708127-709923 GCF_003064505.1 Geobacillus sp. LYN3
GGTATTTTACTGGCTTACTCGCTTGTTGTTCTTGGGCTAGTTGAGCGTTAAGACTCAACTAGCACCACGGGTGATGATAAATATTTCATCGGATTTGATATTTAACCATTTGTTCAGTAGAGGGGCACCTTTTCGAGCGATGATAAAAAATAGCAACATATAAGCGACAGATGTGAAAACAGATAGGCTGATTCCAAAAAGGGAGGTGGAGCCAGCTAGCAAAACACCTGACATCGTCGTCAAAAATAAGGCAAGGAAGATATCATCAAAAAGGATCATCCCTAAAATGAGCTCTGTTTCAGGATTGGCCGTCCTCTTTAAATCGACAAGCACTTTAGCCACGATGGCACTTGATGATACACTGAGGAGCCCGGCAATCAGAAGCGTTTCCATCCATGGCATTCCGACGGCCTTGCCGTAAAGCAATCCTAAAACAAAGTTCATTATGACATAGATGGTGCCACCAACTACAATGTTTTTTCCGGACTTAATCAGTTTGCCGACAGAAAATTCAAGCCCCAAATAAAACAGCAAAAAAAGTACCCCGATCCTCCCTAAAAACTGGATAATTTCATTACTTTCAATAAAGGTGAGGTCAATAATCCTAATCGTGGGGGCATGAGGACCAACCAGCATGCCGATAATGATCAAAAACGGGATAATGGAGAAGTTTAATTTATTGGCAATGATGGATCCAATAGCAACTAAAACGAGCGCTGTTCCCACTTCCAATACTAAGTCGTTCATTTATCTACATCACTCCTTATTTGATAGTAGCTGATTAATGATCTCCTTTATTTGTTGTCTTTCTCCAGACATGACCAATGTATCCCCGGCTTCAATCAATGTATTGGGACCCGGATTATGAGATTTTCGGGAATGTTTCTTTTTGATAGCGATAACGGTGATACCGAAGCGGTTCCGAATATCAAGATCTCCAATTTTTTTATTTACAGCAGGGGCGTTCGGTTCTACTTGAAACCACTCGATAATTAGATCGTCAAAGGCGAATTCAACCGTTTCGAGTGCTTTCGGTTTGTATGCCATTCCTCCAATGATCCCCGCAATTTGCCTCGCTTCTTGGTCGCTTAGCGTCACACTGCTAACGACTTCATCATAATCCTCTGCGTCAAAGTGATAAATTTCTCTTCGTCCATCGTCATGAATCACGATGACAAGTTTATCTTTGTTTCGCGTAATAATTTCAAATTTGTACCCAATTCCTGGAAGTTCAATTTCTCGAATATTCATGGTCAAAGATTCCTCCTTATGGATTGTTTATTTGTTTTTGAAGCACCATTTGGATTATGGCACCTAATAAACCCTAATATTACCAAATGTGAGCAACAATAAACTTTCTACGACCTTTTTTAGATTTGGTCATCGAAGGAATAGAAGTGTCGATGATGAGTAGTTTGCTTATAGAGGAAGCAGTCGAAAATTTTTTTAGATAAAAATACCATTTTTGTTTATATCCTGAATCCGTGATAAAGACGCGTTCAAACTGCCAAGAAAACTTGATCAATCAACAAATATTGCACTCGGGCTTCTTCACCTAATAGGTGAACATTCGGAATTGAGTTGATACTTTGGCATGATTGGGTTTTCCAACATTTTTGATACACTTCTGTCACGGATTCAGGTTATATCTAATTCTTACAACAAATGGTCCCTTTCCTGTTATCTATTTGGGTTATAGTTATTATAACAGTAAAAAAGGTTCTTTTCACGAGAACATCCGCCGGAAGCCCACTGCTTTAGCTGTGGGAGGAAGGCGGGGTTTATATTTTCAGTAT
>NZ_QCWL01000001.1:710023-715424 GCF_003064505.1 Geobacillus sp. LYN3
GCAGTCAAACTTCTTTGGAAGCCCCCACTTCAAATTTTCGCTAGAAATTAAGTGGGGGTAGTTCACTTGAAACAAAAAAAGGATATTGTGATAATTTTTCCACTTCGATGGTTGTGCTCCTACGTTCTCTTGGTATTCCAGCACGTTGGGTGAAGGGATATACGTCGGGGCAACTAATAGAAGGAGCAACTTTGGGAGAGGAAGAAGGAAAAAATGTATATCAAGTGACGAACAAGGATGCGCATTCATGGGTGGAAGTGTATTTTTCCGGAATCGGCTGGGTTCCGTTTGAGCCAACGCAAGGGTTTGCGAACCCATATGAGTTTACCGATTTGCAATCTACGCCGGAAACAGCGCCGGTTCCTCGACAGCGTAGGCTCGAGCAAGGCCGTGTTCCTATAAAAGATGTGATGGAGCAAGATCGGTCTTCTTCATCAAGTGTGAAAGAAACATTCGCCAGCTTTTTAGACATTTGGTCATGGAAGCGCATCACGATTGTAGTGTCTATATTGCTTGCTTGTGCATTAGTGCTGTACAAAACGAGACGGAAATGGTGGCCGTATGTTACATTGTTTCTATTCAAATACAAGCGGGGTAATGACCGATTTACGAAAGCGTATCTTTCTTTACTCCGTCACTTGGATGATTATGGATTAAAACGGAAACAAGATCAAACGCTAAGACAATACGCCGCATATGTCGACGATTGGTTTCAAACAAAGGAAATGACGAAGTTGACATTGTTATATGAAAAGGTGATTTATCAACAAGAAACCGTTCGGGTTGAATGGGCGGAAGTGAAAGAATTATGGGAAAATTTAATTAAAAAAACGGCATCTTGACCGCTGATAGATAGAGTTGATAGAATGGATTAAAATTTAATGAAATCATCATATGTACCTTCATATATCCTCGGTAATATGGTCCGAGAGTCTCTACCGGGTCGCCGTAAACGACCCGACTATGAAGGCGGAATTAACTAGAATTTTGCCTTTATAGTTGTCGTGGGCGATTCTAGCTTTTTATTTTGCGATGAGGTGATGACATGGAACAAAAACAGGAAATGATTATTGTTCTAGATTTTGGAAGCCAGTATAACCAATTAATTACTCGCCGCATTCGCGAGTTTGGGGTATACAGCGAATTGCATCCGCATACGATTACAGCGGAAAAAATTCGAGAAATGAATGTAAAAGGAATCATTTTTTCCGGCGGCCCAAACAGTGTATATGACGACAATGCGTTTACGTGTGATCCGCAAATTTTTGAGCTTGGGCTGCCGATTTTAGGAATTTGTTATGGCATGCAGTTAATGACCCATCATTTGGGTGGAAAAGTAGAAAAAGCGACACATCGTGAGTACGGAAAAGCAATGATTCAAGTAAAGAACGCTTCCGCCCTTTTTGAACGTCTCCCAGACGAGCAAGTGGTCTGGATGAGCCACGGCGATTTAGTCACTGCTCCGCCAGAGGGATTTACTGTAGATGCTGTTAGCGCTTCTTGTCCAATTGCGGCAATGAGCAATGAGGCGAAAAAGTTTTACGCGGTGCAATTCCATCCAGAAGTGCGCCATTCCGTTTACGGAAACGATATTTTAAGAAATTTCGTATTTGACGTGTGCCAATGTAAAGGCGATTGGACAATGGAAAGCTTTATCGATAGCGAAGTGCGCAAAATTCGCGAGCTTGTTGGAGATAAAAAAGTGCTTTGCGCGTTAAGCGGCGGTGTCGATTCTTCCGTGGCGGCTGTGCTTGTGCACCGCGCCATCGGCGATCAACTCACATGTATTTTTGTCGATCACGGGCTCCTTCGCAAAGGAGAAGCAGAAAGCGTGATGAAAACATTCCGCGAAGGATTCCATATGAACGTTATTAAAGTGGACGCAAAAGAGCGCTTTTTATCAAAATTAAAAGGGGTAACCGATCCGGAACAAAAACGCAAAATCATCGGCAACGAATTTATTTATGTGTTTGATGATGAAGCGGCAAAATTAGAAGGAATAGAGTTTTTAGTACAAGGGACGCTTTATACGGATATTATCGAAAGCGGCACGGCGACAGCACAGACGATCAAGTCTCATCATAATGTCGGCGGTCTGCCGGAAGATATGAAATTCAAACTCATCGAACCGCTTAATACGCTGTTTAAAGATGAAGTACGCGCACTCGGAACGGAATTGGGCCTTCCAGACGAAATTGTTTGGCGGCAGCCGTTCCCAGGACCAGGATTAGGCATTCGCGTGCTTGGCGAAGTAACAGAGGAAAAGTTGGAAATCGTTCGTGAATCGGACGCGATTTTACGGGAGGAAATTAAAAAAGCGGGACTTGATCGGGAAATTTGGCAATATTTCACGGTGCTTCCGGACATTCGCAGCGTCGGTGTGATGGGTGATGCCCGCACATATGACTATACGGTCGGCATTCGCGCTGTTACATCGGTGGATGGCATGACAGCGGATTGGGCGCGCATTCCTTGGGAAGTGCTTGAGAAAATTTCCACGCGTATCGTTAATGAAGTGCCGCATGTCAATCGAGTTGTATACGATATTACAAGTAAGCCGCCGGCAACAATCGAATGGGAATGATTTCTATAAAACGAACAAAAGACGAACATTAACTATTAAATGTTCGTCTTTTTATTGACATATAGTTATTCTGTTGATAAAATGTACATAAAACACGAATATTGTCAAAATACGTCGTATAATCCCGGGAATATGGCTCGGGAGTTTCTACCAAGCTACCGTAAATAGCTTGACTACGAGGTATAATGGGGTAGAGAGTGCATTTTTTGTCCTCTCTATATTCATTATCCCTCTTTAGTCAACGCTTCTGGTAGCTTACTAGAAGCGTTTTTATTTTTATAGGGGGGATAGTAAATGAAAAAGTATTTCCAGTTTGAAGAGCTCGGCACGAATTACCGTACAGAGATCATCGCTGGGCTTACAACGTTTTTGTCGATGGCGTACATTTTGTTTGTTAACCCGTTTACGCTGTCATTAGGAGCAGTAAAAGATTTTCCAGACGAACTGCGGATTGACCAAGGTGCGGTATTTGTTGCAACCGCGCTTGCTGCGGCGTATGGATGTATTTTAATGGGGATTTTAGCGCGTTATCCGATTGCGCTAGCGCCAGGGATGGGGCTAAGTGCGTTCTTTGCATTCACAGTTGTTTTGCATATGCACATCCCATGGCAGACGGCATTAGCGGGAGTGTTCGTATCAGGGGTTATTTTTACGATTTTATCTTTAACAGGCATCCGCGAAAAAATTATTGATGCGATTCCGGTAGAGTTGAAGTACGCCGTTGGATCGGGAATCGGGCTATTTATCACATTTATCGGCTTGCAAAATGCAAAAATCATTGTCGATAATCCGGCAACGTTAGTAGGTTTAAGCGATTTAAAAGACGGAAATACGCTATTAGCTATTTTTGGTTTGTTTGTGACGATAATATTAATGGTAAAAAAAGTGAATGGCAGCGTATTTTACGGTATGGTCATTACAGCGATTGTCGGAATGATTTTTGGTTTAATCAAAGTACCAGATAAAATCGTCGGAGCTGTTCCGGATATTTCTCCGACATTTGGCGTTGCGCTTCAGCATTTACCGGACATTTTCTCGTTAAAAATGCTTGGGGTAGTGTTAACTTTCTTCATCGTCGACTTTTTTGACGCAACAGGGACGCTATTAGCAGTAGCGAATCAAGCAGGGCTGTTAAAGGATAATAAACTGCCTCGCGCGGGAAAAGCATTGCTTGTTGATGCAACGGCGGTCATGGTTGGCGCCGTGCTTGGAACATCGACGACGACTTCTTATGTCGAATCATCGGCAGGGGTCGCGGCTGGCGGCCGTTCCGGTTTTTCTGCGGTAGTAACAGGAATTTTGTTTTTGCTGGCACTATTTTTCTCGCCGTTATTAAGTGTTGTTACCGCGCCTGTCACCGCCCCGGCGTTGATTATTGTTGGTGTGTTAATGGTATCTTCGATTGGAGAAATCGATTGGAAAAAACTCGAAGTTGCAATTCCGGCGTTTTTCACGTTAATTACGATGCCGCTTTCGTATAGCATTGCGACAGGGATTGCGGTTGGATTCATCTTTTATCCAATTACGATGATTTTAAAAGGACGCGGCAAAGAAGTTCATCCGATTTTATATGCGCTATTTGTCATCTTTATCTTATACTTTGTCTTTTTAAGGGAATAGAAAAAGAGTCCGCCAAAACGGCGGGCTTTTTTATTTGGATTTGGTATAATAGTAGAAAAAATTTATAAAACTGGGAGGGGGACGCTATGTTTATCCACCGCCTGGATGAAGAAGCGTGGCTGAAGTTGCTTACAGTGGAAGATGCAGAACGGTTATTTGCGTTAGTTGATTCATGCCGTCCGCATTTGCGGAAGTGGCTTCCGTGGGTGGATTCAACAAAAACAGTAGAGGATTCGAAAGCGTTTATCGCGGGGGGATTGCAGAAATTTGCCGCTGGAAACGGCTTTGAAGCAGGGATTTGGCATAAAGGACAATTAGCGGGAGTCATTGGACTTCATTATATTGATCGCGCGAATAAAAAAACAAGCATTGGCTACTGGCTGGGGGAGCAGTTTCAAGGGCTTGGATTAATGACGAAAGCGTGCAAAGCGTGTATCGACTATGCTTTTGGTGAATTGAAATTGCATCGGTTGGAAATCCGTTGCGCAGTGGAAAATGAACGAAGCAGGGCAATTCCTGAGCGATTAGGGTTTACAAACGAAGGGACGATCCGGGAAGCAGAGTGGCTTTACGACCATTTCGTTGATCACGTTGTTTATGGAATGTTAGAGAGAGAATGGAAACGTTAAAGCGAACTAGAGGGTGCCATACGAATGATCTTTTGTGGCATCTTTCTTTTTTGTTTATACTAGAGATTTGACGGCTAAATATATTGCAAACACAAAGAAAAAGTTATTTACCTAATAGTGTTAGGTTGAGGTTATAAACGAAGGTATTGCCGCTAATATTGTACTTGGCGGCTATATAAGGATAAAACGCATGTGCTGTTTGTTTGGCTGTATGTGTGATCGTGGTGAATATAGAATATAGAGTACAGAAAGTGTTGTTTGGTTGGATAAAAATACCTATGGTAAATGGTTGACATTTAATAAGCGATGATGTTATATTAGTAAAGCCGCTTTGATGCGGACGAAAAAAATAAAAAAAACATATTGACATGTTAAATTGAAAGTGATATATTATAAGAGTCGCTTTTAAAGAACAAAACAAATGTTCCTTGAAAACTGAACAAAACGAAGCGTCCAAATAGAAAAGCGAAGGCGAGCGACACCTTGCGGTGTCGGCGCCGAATTAAAAGCCAATCAACTTTCTTTTTGGAGAGTTTGATCCTGGCTCAGGACGAACGCTGGCGGCGTG
>NZ_QCWL01000001.1:715524-739822 GCF_003064505.1 Geobacillus sp. LYN3
TGGAAGCGTGGCGACACGTGGAGCTGACGGATACTAATCGATCGAGGACTTAACCAAGCGGAAAAGCGGAGGCGAGTGCTTAGCGCCAAAAGGAAAATGTTCTTCGCCCGTAGAGGTGCTTGCACCTCAAGGGAGAAGGTTATTTGGCGCAAGAGAGCTAGGCACCGGAGCTAGACAACGGAAAAGCGGAAGCCGCCTATGCAAAACGGCTTCTTCCAAACAGACGGTTATCTAGTTTTGAGGGAACGAAATCCCTCTTGACAAACGTGATGATTGGAATATAATAATATGTGGCCAATTGAAGTGCTTGCCTAGTGACAATAGCGGAGAGGAAACACCCGTTCCCATCCCGAACACGGAAGTTAAGCTCTCCAGCGCCGATGGTAGTTGGGGCCAGCGCCCCTGCAAGAGTAGGTCGTTGCTAGGCAGGCAAAAAATTAGAGAGCTGACAAGTTCTCTAATTTTTTTGCCCAGCTTATATAAAACCATTGAGTTTTTAATGACGCCATTTAAATCCTCTCCCCCAAAACTAGAAGCGTTATCATCGTTTCCTAGACCCCCTTTTTGATTTAGTATAGGAAACGGAAGCTGTGAAAAGAGGGTGTCCCAAAAATTTGTGGACACCCTCCCTTTTTTATATTTAGAAGGAGAAAGGAGTGATCACTTGCAGGGAAAGCGATGTACTGTAACCCATTTTTATCATACATATTTTCTTACCAATGATTGGTTTGTTTTTGAATGATCATGTTTTTATTGCGCTTTTACGGTAGTTGAAAACATGTCGAATGTAAAAACTATTCTCCTTTTTTGATTTCGATTTTCTTTTTTGTCCCATCAGGGATTAGGCGATGAAGATGAATAAACAATAGACCATTGTGATATGTTGCCTCAATTCGATCTTCCTTTACTGCAAAGGGAAGTGGGATCGTTGTTTCCCATTCTCCTTGAAAAATTCCTTCTTCGATTAATTCGAACCCTTTGAATTGCAAATTAATATTTGCTTTAATTTCTAATGTTTTATAGTACACATAAAGTTCAACATCTTCCATTTTTTCTAATCCCGGTAAACTGACAACGATTAATAGCTCGTTATCCTTTTTGTATATATTCATGCCAGATTGCTTTTTCGTTGTCGGTAAGAATGATTGGAAACTCGCCCAAAAATCTCCTTGAAAAAACTGTTCCCATTGTTTTGTCCATTCGGGAAACGAGTTAAACGGGTTTGACTTCACGGCAACTCCCTCCTCCGCTATTTCATCATATGTTTTCTATACCGTTTTGTGAGAATGAATAGAAAAAACGAACATTAATAGTATAAATAAATTAAATGTTCGATTTTATATTGACATCTTCTGAAAAAGGTTGGTAAGATAATAGTAACTTCATAAAGTGAATCACCCTCATATAATTTTGGGAATATGGCCCAAAAGTCTCTACCCAATAACCGTAAATTATTGGACTATGAGGGAAAGGATCGTATTGGCTTTTTTCGTCACCTTATAGCCGAGGTATGCCCAGAACGATGCTTTCCCTTATCAATAGAGGGAACGTTCGTTCTGGTTTTTTATATGAAGAGAATCAAAGAGGTGAATGCCACATGCAGCCGCTTGTTGGTGTGATTATGGGAAGTCAATCGGATTGGGAGACAATGAAATATGCTTGCGATATATTAGAAGAATTACAAATTCCGTTTGAAAAAAAAGTAGTTTCCGCCCATCGAACACCAGATTACATGTTTGAGTATGCGGAGACGGCGGAAGAAAGAGGAATTAAAGTCATTATTGCCGGAGCAGGGGGAGCGGCGCATTTACCAGGGATGGTTGCTGCTAAAACGACGCTGCCGGTGATTGGTGTGCCAGTGCAGTCAAAAGCGTTAAACGGATTAGACTCGCTTTTGTCCATTGTACAAATGCCGGGAGGTGTACCAGTGGCGACGGTCGCCATCGGCAAAGCGGGAGCTACGAACGCGGGGCTTTTAGCAGCCTCGATGTTAGGCATTCATTACCCGCAGTACATGGAGGCGCTAAAAAAACGCAGGGAAACGATAAGAAAACAAGTAATGGAAAGCAGTGATCAACTTGTGTAATCGACAAATCATTCCTGGACAAACGATTGGAATTATTGGCGGTGGACAACTTGGGCGGATGATGGCAATCGCTGCGAGAGAAATGGGATTTCGCGTTGCCGTTCTTGATCCAACCCCAGATTCTCCATGTGGCCAAGTGGCGGATATCGAGATTACGGCAGAATATAACGATCTTGAAGCAATTCGAAAGCTTGCTGCGGTGAGTGATGTCATTACGTACGAATTTGAAAATATTGATGCGAATGCTTTAAATTGGCTCGTGGAACACGCGTATGTGCCGCAAGGAAGCAAGCTGCTTGCCATTGCGCAAGACCGTGCGATGGAGAAAAAGGCGATTACAGATGCGGGACTTCCTGTTGCACCGTACGTCGAAGTGCAATCCAAAGAGGAGCTGGTTTCGGCCATTGAAACGGTCGGTCTTCCTTGTGTACTCAAAACACGCCGCGGCGGCTATGACGGCAAAGGACAATTCGTCATCCGCAACAAAGAAGATGTCAAGGAAGCGCTATCCTTATTAGCGGTTGGCCCTTGTGTATTAGAACGCTGGCTTTCGTTTGATAAAGAAATTTCCGTTATCGTAACAAGAAATGGACTTGGGGAGATGGCCGTATTTCCGGTCGCGGAAAATATTCATGTCGATAATATTTTGCACGAAACGATTGTTCCAGCACGAATTTCCGGGCACATAGCGCAAAAAGCGGTTCGTTATGCGGAAACGCTCGCTGGCTATTTTGGGCTCGTCGGAACGTTAGCGGTTGAAATGTTTTTAACAAAAGAAGGGGATATTTATATTAATGAGCTTGCCCCTAGACCGCACAACTCAGGTCATTATACAATTAATGCTTGTGTGACATCTCAATTTGAGCAGCATGTCCGTGCCATCTGCAACTGGCCGTTAGGAAGCACAGAGCTGCTAAAACCAGCCGTGATGGTGAACATTTTAGGTGAGCATATGGAACCAATCCTTCAGAATATCGAAAAACTAAGCCACGTTCACCTTCATCTTTACGGCAAAAAAGAAGCAAAACCGAAAAGAAAAATGGGGCACGTAACGGTGCTCGCGGAAGATGTCAATGCAGCACTTAAAATGATTGATTCATGGCAAATTTGGAATGATCGGAGGCTGGAACACGTATGATTGAACGTTACACAAGACCGGAAATGGGAGCGATTTGGACGGAAGAAAACCGTTTCAAAGCATGGCTTGAAGTTGAAATTTTAGCTTGTGAGGCATGGGCGGAGCTTGGGGTAATTCCAAAAGAAGACGTCGAGCTTATCCGCAAAAATGCATCGTTTGATATTCAGCGTATCAAAGAAATTGAGGAAGAAACGCGCCATGATGTGGTTGCTTTTACGCGCGCGGTTTCGGAAACGCTAGGCGAAGAGCGAAAATGGGTGCATTACGGTTTAACGTCTACCGATGTTGTTGACACAGCGTTATCGTATTTGTTAAAACAGGCGAACGAGATTTTGTTGAGAGATTTAGAAAACTTTATTCAAGTATTGAAAGAAAAAGCGCAGGAACATAAATATACGGTGATGATGGGGCGCACGCACGGCGTTCACGCCGAACCGACAACATTCGGTCTTAAAATGGCGCTTTGGTATGCGGAGATGCAACGTAATTTAGAACGTTTTAAACAAGCGGCGGAAACGGTGCGCGTCGGGAAAATTTCCGGTGCAGTTGGAACGTATGCAAATATTGATCCGTTTGTTGAACAATACGTATGCGAAAAACTCGGGTTAAAACCAGCATTGATTTCCACACAAACGTTGCAGCGCGACCGCCACGCGTATTATATGGCGACGTTGGCGCTCATTGCGACGTCGATTGAAAAATTCGCTGTTGAAATTCGTGGTTTGCAAAAAAGCGAAGTACGCGAAGTGGAAGAGTTTTTCGCCAAAGGTCAAAAAGGTTCTTCGGCGATGCCGCACAAACGCAATCCGATCGGTTCGGAAAATATGACAGGAATGTCGCGCGTTCTTCGCGGTTATATGTTAACGGCCTATGAAAACGTGCCTCTTTGGCATGAGCGTGATATTTCCCATTCTTCTGCTGAGCGCATCATTTTGCCGGATGCGACGATCGCGTTGAACTATATGCTAAATCGCTTTACGAACATCGTGAAAAACTTGAAAGTCTATCCGGAAAACATGAAGAAAAATATGGATCGCACATTAGGGCTTATTTATTCGCAGCGCGTATTGCTCTCGTTAATTGATGCCGGCATGACGCGCGAAGAAGCGTACGACTTAGTGCAGCCAAAAGCGATGGAGGCATGGGAAAAACAAGTGCCGTTCCGTTCGCTCATTGAAGCGGATAAGCGGATTACAAGCCGTTTAACGAAAGAACAAATCGATGACTGTTTTGATTATCACTATCACTTAAAGCATGTGGATACGATTTTTGAACGGCTAGGATTGTCGTAATGATATATCGGCAAGGAATCCCTTGCCGATGTACAACTAAAAAAATTCCCAATATTCTGGATTAGGGGGCCTTTTTGATGGTCAAAAAGCTGGCATTGCTATATGAAGGAAAAGCGAAAAAAGTGTATACGACTGATGATGCGAACGTATTATGGGTTGAGTATAAAGATAGCGCCACTGCGTTTAACGGGGAAAAGAAAGCGACGATTGCGGGGAAAGGGCGTCTTAATAACGAAATTACAAGTGTATTATTTTCAAAGCTTTGTGAAGCAGGAATTCCAAATCATTTTATTCAAAAATTATCTGCTACGGAGCAGCTTGTCAAGAAAGTGACGATTATTCCTCTAGAAGTGGTTGTCCGCAATGTTGTTGCTGGGAGTCTAGCAAAACGGCTTGGCATCCCAGAAGGAACCCGCTTGGAAAAGCCTCTCATTGAATTTTATTACAAAAACGATGACCTCGGTGATCCTCTCTTATTAGAAGATCACATCGCGATTTTAAAGCTGGCTACCTCAGAACAAATTGCTGTTTTGAAGGAACTAGCTTTAAAAGTGAATGACGTATTAACGAAACATTTCGCAGACCGCCGTGTGAGATTAATTGATTTTAAATTAGAGTTTGGCGTTGATGCAGAAGGAGCGATTTTGCTTGCCGATGAAATTTCCCCAGACACTTGCCGTTTGTGGGATATGGAAACGAACGAAAAGCTTGATAAAGACGTATTTCGCCGTGATTTAGGAAGCTTAACGGATGCCTATGAAACGATTTTACAACGATTAGGGGGAGAATCAGCATGTACAAAGTAAAAGTATATGTTACGTTACGAGAAAGTGTGCTAGACCCGCAAGGAACGGCGGTGAAGGGAGCACTCCATAGCTTGTCTTATAAGGAAGTGCAGGATGTACGAATCGGAAAATTTATGGAGCTTGTCATCGAAAAAAGCGAGCGCGATATTGATGTCCTTGTTCGTGAAATGTGCGAAAAGCTCCTAGCGAATACAGTGATTGAAGACTACCGCTATGAAATTGAGGAGGTAGTCGTACAGTGAAATTCGCGGTCATTGTGTTTCCAGGTTCCAACTGTGACGTCGATATGTATCATGCGATTGCCGATGAATTAGGAGAAGAAGTGGAATATGTATGGCATGATGCGGAAAACCTTGATCGATTTGACGCCATTTTGCTTCCAGGAGGATTTTCCTATGGAGATTATCTTCGCTCCGGAGCGATCGCTCGCTTTTCCAATGTCATGAAAGCAGTGAAAAAAGCGGCAGATGAAGGAAAGCCGGTGCTAGGCGTATGCAACGGGTTTCAAATTTTGCTAGAAGCAGGACTGCTTCCAGGAGCGATGCGCCGCAATAACAGTTTGAAATTTATTTGCCGTCCGGTTTCATTAAGAGTCGAAAATAACGAAACGATGTTTACGTCCGCTTACAAACAAGGGGAAGTGATTACGATTCCAATCGCCCACGGTGAAGGCAATTATTACTGTGATGAGCAAACACTGAAGCGGCTGATCGAAAATCGGCAAATCGTCTTTCGCTATCATGGGGAAAACCCAAATGGAAGCTTGGACGACATCGCTGGAATTGTCAATGAAAAAGGGAACGTACTTGGAATGATGCCGCATCCGGAGCGAGCTGTTGATTCGCTTCTTGGCAGCGCTGACGGATTAAAATTGTTTCAATCGATCGTGAAATATTGGAGGGAAACACATGTCGTTACTGCTTGAGCCAACCCCAACAATGATTAAAGAAGAAAAACTGTATCGGGAAATGGGATTAACGGATGAAGAGTTCGCGATGATCGAGAAAATTCTTGGACGTCTGCCAAACTATACAGAAACGGGAATTTTCTCGGTCATGTGGTCAGAACATTGCAGCTATAAAAATTCTAAACCTGTACTAAAAAAGTTTCCGACGGAAGGAAAACATGTGCTTCAAGGTCCAGGGGAAGGAGCGGGCATCGTTGACATCGGTGATGGGCTGGCGGTGGCGTTTAAAATCGAAAGCCATAATCATCCGTCCGCCATTGAACCGTATCAAGGAGCGGCGACTGGTGTCGGCGGGATCATCCGTGATGTATTTTCGATGGGAGCGCGCCCTATCGCTTTGTTAAACTCGCTTCGGTTCGGGGAATTGACTTCTCCGCGCGTAAAATATTTATTTGAGCATGTCGTTGCGGGAATCGCTGGGTACGGCAATTGCGTTGGCATTCCAACCGTTGGCGGCGAAGTGCAATTTGATGCGGCTTATGAAGGAAATCCGCTCGTTAACGCCATGTGTGTCGGCATCATCCGTCATGAAGACATCCAGCGTGGAATCGCATCGGGTGTAGGGAATACGGTCATGTACGTCGGAGCAAAAACAGGACGCGACGGCATTCATGGAGCGACGTTCGCTTCCGAGGAATTAACCGAGCAATCAGAAGCGAAACGACCGGCTGTTCAAGTCGGCGATCCATTTATGGAAAAGTTATTGCTTGAAGCGTGCTTGGAAGTAGTAAAATCCGATGCGCTTGTTGGCATTCAAGATATGGGAGCGGCGGGCTTGACGAGTTCTTCGGCGGAAATGGCGAGCAAAGGCGGTTTTGGCATCGAGATGAACTTAGATCTTGTTCCACAGCGCGAGGCAGGCATGACTCCGTATGAAATGATGCTGTCCGAATCGCAAGAACGGATGCTGCTTGTCGTCAAACAAGGACGCGAGCAAGAAATTTATGAGTTGTTTGCAAAATATGGGCTCGAAGCGAAAGCGATTGGCAAAGTGACCGATGACAAAATGCTCCGCCTTTATTTTCGTGGGGAAGTCGTCGCCGAAATCCCGGTCGACGCCTTAGCCAAAGATGCGCCAGTATACCATAAACCGTCGAAAGAACCAGCATATTATCGCGAATTTCAAGCGATGGAACCGTATGTTCCGGCTGTTTCCAACTATGAAGAAACGCTGCTTTCGTTATTAGCCCAGCCAACGATTGCAAGCAAAGAATGGGTGTATCAACAATACGATTACATGGTGCGGACAAATACGGTCGTTGCCCCAGGATCGGACGCTGCGGTCTTGCGCATCCGCGGCACGAACAAGGCGCTGGCGATGACGACCGATTGCAACTCGCGCTACATTTATTTAGATCCAGAAACGGGCGGAAAAATCGCCGTGGCGGAAGCGGCGCGAAACATTGTCTGTTCAGGAGCGAAACCGCTGGCGATTACAGACTGCTTAAATTTCGGCAATCCAGAGAAACCAGAAATTTTTTGGCAGCTAGAAAAAGCCGTTGACGGAATGAGCGAAGTTTGCCGAGTGTTAGGAACTCCAGTCATTAGTGGAAACGTTTCTTTATATAACGAAACAAATGGAGAAGCCATTTATCCGACACCTGTTATCGGCATGGTTGGACTCGTGGAGGACATTCGTCATATTACTACACAAGCATTTCAACAAGCAGGCGATCTCATTTATGTGATTGGGGAAGCGAAGCAGGAGTTCGGCGGAAGCGAGCTGCAAAAATTGCTAGAAGGCCGCATTTTTGGAAAAGCGCCGGAAATTGATTTAGCAACGGAAGCAAAGCGGCAGCAAGAATTGCTGACGGCGATTCAAGCAGGAGTCGTCGCATCCGCGCACGATATCGCAGAAGGCGGTTTTGCGGTCGCTCTGGCGGAATGCGTGATGAGCACAAACGGCCTTGGCGCGAAAGTAACAGTGGACGGGGATATAACGTCTCAATTATTTAGTGAAACACAATCTCGTTTCATCGTTTCCGTGAAAAAAGAAAATCAAGAAAAGTTTGAAAAGCTTGTGGAAGCGAAGCTTATTGGCGAAGTAACAAACGATGGCACGCTTCTTGTTGAACGAGCGAGCGGAGAAGTTGTCATCCAGCTTTCAGTCGAGCAAATGAGAAGCGTTTGGAAAGGAGCTATTCCATGCTTGCTGAAATCAAAGGCTTGAACGAAGAGTGTGGTGTTTTCGGCATTTGGGGACACGAAAATGCGGCGCAAATAACATATTACGGTTTGCATAGTCTTCAGCATCGCGGACAAGAAGGAGCGGGAATTGTTGTCGCCCATCAAGGAATGTTGCAAGGACATAAAGGATTAGGGCTTGTTACCGAAGTGTTCAGCAACGGAGAGCTTCAAGCGCTAAAAGGATCGGCCGCCATCGGTCATGTTCGTTATTCAACCGCGGGAGGAGGCGGCTATGAAAACGTTCAGCCGCTTCTGTTCCGTTCGCAAACCGGAAGCATTGCGCTTGCACATAACGGCAATCTCGTCAACGCGATGGACTTAAAGCTTCAGCTGGAGGAGCAAGGGAGCATTTTCCAAACGACATCGGATACGGAAGTGTTTGCTCATCTCATTCGCCGCAGCCATGCGCCGACATTCAAAGAGCAAATTAAAGAAGCGCTCACGTATGTTGAAGGAGCGTTCGCTTTCCTGCTATTGACGGAAACAGCGTTGTACGTGGCGCTCGACCCGCATGGGTTCCGCCCGCTTTCCATTGGGCGGCTTGGCAATGCATATGTTATCGCTTCCGAAACGTGCGCGTTTGATGTCGTTGGCGCGACGTATGAGCGGGAAGTGGAACCGGGAGAGCTAATCATCATCAGCGCGGAAGGAATGCGTTCTGAACGATTTGCACAAGCGCAATCACGTTCGATTTGCAGCATGGAATACATTTATTTTGCTCGTCCAGACAGCAATGTCGATGGCATCAACATTCATACAGCAAGAAAAAATCTGGGGAAACGCCTGGCGCTTGAAGCTCCGGTGGAAGCGGACATTGTCACCGGCGTGCCTGATTCAAGCATTTCCGTTGCGATTGGTTACGCGGAAGCCACGGGTATTCCGTATGAGCTTGGGCTCATTAAAAACCGATATGTCGGACGTACATTTATTCAGCCGTCCCAGTCACTTCGCGAACAAGGAGTAAAAATGAAACTTTCCCCGGTACGCGGCGTTGTCGCGGGAAAACGCGTCGTCATGGTCGATGATTCGATCGTGCGCGGCACGACAAGCAAACGCATTGTTGCGATGCTTCGCGAAGCAGGAGCGACGGAAGTGCATGTCCGCATCAGCTCGCCGCCGATCACTCATCCTTGTTTTTACGGGATTGATACATCCACAAAAGAGGAATTGATTGCGTCTAATTATACGGTAGAAGAAATCCGCCAAATCATCGGAGCAGATTCCTTGGCGTTTTTAAGTCAGGAAGGGCTGTTAGAAGCGATTGGGCGCCCTCCTCATCTACCATTACGCGGGCAATGTATGGCATGTTTTACCGGAAACTATCCGACAGATATTCATAAAGCGCGGTCGCTGTTTATGGCAACAAAGTAAAAAAGGGGGACTCGACGTGGCAGAAGCATATAAACAAGCGGGTGTGGATATTGAAGCAGGGTATAAGGCGGTCTCCTTGATGAAGCAGCATGTGCAAAAAACAATGCGCCCTGAAGTGCTCAGCGGATTAGGCGGTTTTGGCGGGATGTTCGATTTATCTTCACTCGGCTATCGCGAACCGGTGCTTATTTCCGGGACGGACGGAGTGGGGACAAAACTAAAAATCGCGTTTATGATGGACTGCCATGATACGATTGGAATTGATTGTGTGGCAATGTGTGTCAACGATATCGTTGTGCAAGGAGCAGAGCCGCTCTTTTTCCTTGACTATATCGCGTGCGGCAAAGCAATACCGGAAAAAATCGCGCAAATTGTCAAAGGAATCGCGGACGGCTGCGTCGAGGCCGGCTGTGCTCTTATTGGGGGAGAAACGGCGGAAATGCCGGGAATGTATGACGAAAATGAATATGATGTTGCCGGCTTTGCGGTCGGTATTGCCGAAAAGTCGAAGCTTGTTACCGGCAGTGCCATTCAAGCGGGAGATGCTCTCATCGGACTTGCATCAAACGGCATTCATAGCAACGGCTATTCGCTCGTTCGCCGCATCGTTTTCGAGCAGGCGAAACTTGCGCTTGATCGCGTCTATGAACCGCTTAGTGTTCCATTAGGAGAAGAACTATTAAAACCAACGCGCATTTATGTAAAACCGTTGCTTAACGTGATGAAACAATTTGAAATCAAAGGAATGGCGCATATTACTGGCGGCGGTTTTATAGAAAACATTCCACGTATGCTTCCGAAAGGATTAGGTGCGGAAATTGATTACGGTTCGTGGCCGATTCCGCCGGTTTTTGACCTCCTGCAAGAAAAAGGAAACCTTCTTCGCCGTGATATGTTTTCGATTTTTAATATGGGTATTGGCATGGTGCTGGCGGTAGATAGTGAAATGATTCATCCAGTGATCGCACGCTTAGAAGAACTTGGTGAGAAAGCGTATTTAATCGGCCGCGTGAAACAAGGAGAAGGCGTTTCGTTTGCCGGAGGGGCGATGTCATGAAAAATATCGCCATATTTGCTTCCGGCAGCGGAACGAATTTTCAAGCGATTGTCGACGCGGTGAAAAACGGAATTGTGCCAGCAAGAGTAGCGTTATTAGTATGCGACAAGCCGGGAGCGAAAGTGATCGAACGGGCGGAGCGGGAGCGAATCCCTACGTTCGTTTTTTCTCCGAAAGATTACGACTCAAAAGCCGAATTTGAACAAGCGATTTTAGCTGAGTTGCGAAAACACGAGATCGAATTTATCGCTCTTGCCGGTTATATGCGGCTCATTGGTCCAACATTGCTTGATGCATATGAAGGGAAAATCGTCAATATTCATCCTTCGCTGTTGCCGGCGTTCCCGGGAAAAGACGCGATTGGGCAGGCGTACCGCGCAGGAGTGAAAATAACTGGTGTGACGATCCATTATGTTGATGAAGGAATGGATACAGGACCAATCATTGCTCAACGCGCGATTGCCATTCACGAAGGAGAATCGCTAGCACAGCTAGAGGAGCGCATTCATGAAGTGGAACATGAGCTATATCCAGCTGTATTAAAAACATTACTCGAACATGATAGAAAGGATCGAGAATAATGGCAGTAAAACGGGCATTATTAAGTGTATCGAACAAAGAAGGAATCGTATCATTGGCGAAACAGTTAGTGGAACTCGGTGTGGAAATTATTTCAACAGGCGGAACGAAAAAAACGTTAGAAGAAGCGGGAGTTCCTGTCATAGGCATTTCTGATGTTACCGGATTTCCGGAAATTTTAGATGGGCGCGTCAAAACATTGCATCCGATGATCCATGGGGGACTTCTTGCGATTCGTGACAATGAGCGCCATCAAAGCGAGCTTCGCGAGCATCACATTACCCCAATTGACCTTGTTGTCGTCAATTTGTACCCGTTTCAACAAACGATCGCCAAAAGCGATGTGACGTTTGCCGAAGCGATCGAAAACATTGATATTGGCGGCCCGACGATGCTGCGGGCGGCGGCGAAAAACCATCAATATGTGACGGTTGTCGTTGACCCGGCCGACTATGATACGGTAGTGCAAGAACTAAAAAAACACGGAGATGTCTCGGCAGAAACGAAATTAAAGCTTGCGGCAAAAGTATTTCGCCATACAGCTGCGTACGATGCGATGATTGCCGAGTACTTAACGAATAAAACTGGAGAAGAGTATCCGGAATCATTGACGATCACTTTCGAGAAAAAACAAGCGTTGCGTTATGGGGAAAACCCTCATCAAACTGCGGCGTTTTACAAAAAACCGTTAGGCGCATCTTTCTCGATTGCCCAAGCAATGCAGCTGCATGGAAAAGAATTGTCATATAACAACATTAACGATGCGAATGCGGCATTGCAAATCGTCAAAGAATTTACCGAACCAGCCGCGGTGGCGGTGAAGCATATGAATCCGTGCGGTGTCGGTGTTGGCGCAACGATTTACGAAGCGTTCACCAAAGCGTACGAAGCGGATCCAACCTCGATTTTTGGCGGCATTATCGCCCTAAACCGCGAGGTCGATAAAGAAACTGCCGAAAAAATGCATGAAATCTTTTTAGAAATCGTGATTGCCCCATCGTTTAGCAAAGAAGCGCTCGATATTTTAACACAAAAGAAAAACATTCGCCTTCTTACCGTTGATTTCACGGCGCCAAACACGAAAGAGAAGCTGCTTGTTTCCGTACAAGGCGGATTGCTTGTTCAAGAAACGGATACGCATACGCTCGATGACGCGGAGATTAAAGTTGTAACGAAACGCGAGCCGACGGAACAAGAATGGGAAGCGTTGCGGTTTGCATGGAAAGTGGTGAAACATGTGAAATCGAACGCGATCGTGCTTGCAAAAGACGGAATGACCATCGGCATTGGTGCCGGTCAAATGAATCGCGTCGGCGCGGCGAAAATTGCGATTGAACAAGCAGGGGAAAAAGCAAAAGGAGCCGTGCTTGCCTCTGACGCGTTTTTCCCAATGGATGATACGGTGGAGGCGGCAGCGAAAGCAGGAATCACAGCAATCATCCAGCCAGGCGGCTCGATTCGCGACGCCGATTCGATCAAAAAAGCAGATGAATACGGAATTGCCATGGTCTTTACAGGAATCCGCCATTTTAAACATTAAGTTGGAGGGAATAACATGAAAGTGCTTATTATCGGACGCGGCGGCAGGGAGCATGCGATTGCCTGGAAAGCCGCGCAAAGCCCGCTCGTAAGTAGGTTATATGCCGCCCCAGGCAATCCGGGGATCGCTCAAGTCGCCGAGCTCGTTTCGATTGATGAGCAGGATGTCGAAGCGCTTGTTCAGTTTGCAAAACAAGAGGGTATCGATCTTACGATCGTCGGTCCGGAAGCCCCGTTGCTTGCCGGTATTGTCGACCGTTTTGTGGAGGAAGGGCTGCGCATTTTCGGGCCACGCAAAGAAGCGGCATTGATCGAAGGAAGCAAGGCGTTCGCGAAAGAGATGATGAAAAAGTACGGCATTCCAACGGCGGAACATGCAACTTTCACTTCGTATGAAGAAGCAAAAGCGTATGTCGAGAAAAAAGGAGCGCCGATTGTCATTAAAGCGGACGGATTAGCGGCAGGAAAAGGGGTTATCGTTGCTGCAACGCTGCCGGAAGCAATGGAAGCACTAAGCGCGATGATGGTCGAAAAACGATTCGGCGAAGCGAGCAAGCAAGTAGTAATTGAAGAATATTTGGAGGGCGAAGAATTTTCGTTCATGGCGTTTGTCCATGGAGAGCGCGTTTATCCGATGGTCATTGCCCAAGATCATAAGCGGGCATATGACAATGATCAAGGACCAAATACAGGCGGAATGGGGGCATACTCTCCTGTACCGCAAATTTCAGCACAAACGATCGATGCGGCGCTTTCGCAAATTATCAAGCCGATGGCGAAAGCGATGGCCGCGGAACGCAGGCCGTTTACCGGCGTGCTGTACGCTGGATTAATGGCAACAAAACAAGGACCAAAAGTCATCGAGTTTAACGCGCGCTTTGGCGACCCGGAAGCGCAAGTCGTTTTGCCGCGTTTACAAAACGATTTGATTCAAGTGATTTTGGACTTGCTTGCGGACCGTGAAATAGAGCTTACATGGTCAGAAGAAGCAGTGATTGGCGTTGTCTTAGCAGCGAAAGGTTATCCAGGAAAATACGAGCGCGGAGCAGTTATTAAAGGATGGGAACAGTTAGGAGAAAGCGCACTGTTGTTCCACGCGGGAACGATGATGGAAAACGGCGCGTTATGCACAAACGGAGGACGCGTGCTGCTTGTTGCGGCGAAAGGGGAGACGCTAAAGCAAGCACAACAAACGGTATATGAGCGAATTTCGTATATTACATGCGATCAGCTGTTTTATCGCCGCGACATTGGAAATAAAGCTATCGAACGCGCTTTTTCCGCACGTACACAAATGCAAGGGCAATAATACCGCCGATGAGGGATGCAAGTACAAATGACATATCTGTTATATATTCGAGTAACATTTCGAACACTCCTTCGGAAAGACTGGCGTCATCAAGCGCCAGTCTCTTTTTTAAGTAGGATTGAACATCGTTTCATCTTTTATACGTATCGATTGCTCACGGCGATTATTTTCAAATAAAGCGGTCATTGGACAAAAACGTGTAATCCCTTCTCCTACTTTCATTGCGGCAAGCAGCGCAACAATGAGATAAGAAGCGCACCAAGGCCGTCTTGTCATTTTTGCCGTTGCCCATGCAAGCATGGTCAAACCAAAAGTAATACGAATGAGCGCATTGACGATACCGATATTAGCCATCTCCATTTTTCCCTCCTTTTTCATTGTGAAAGCGACTTTAATGCGGTAAAATGATTACATGGCATGATTAGGAAAAAAGGGGACGAGATATAGATGAGCGAACAACGTTATCGTTGGAAAAGTTACGAATTGCGTGAACATGTTGCGATTATTGATGGAAAAAAGTCACCGACAAAAGTGTTAACGAACGCGACTTATTTACATTCGTATTTTCGTGAATGGTTGAAAGGAAATATTTGGATGTACAATGATCGAATTGTGTATGTCGGGGAACGGTTTCCCGATCGGGTCGATGATCAATGTGAAATCATCGATTGCGGCGGTTATATATTAGTTCCTGGTTATATTGAACCACATGCACATCCATTTCAATTATATAATCCCCATTCGTTTGCGCACTATGCATCGAAATATGGAACGACAACATTGATTAACGATAATTTATTCTTTTTGTTGCACTTATCAGATGATCAAGCCTTTTCTTTTTTAAAGAAAATGAATGCGCTTCCGTCGTCGATGTACTGGTGGTGTCGATTGGATGGACAGACGGAGCTGGAGAAAGAAGAAGAACAGTTATCCAACGCCAGAGTAAAGCGGTGGCTGGAACAGGAAACGGTATTGCAAGGTGGCGAGCTAACAGGCTGGCCGAAGCTTCTTGCTGGGGATGATCTGATACTTCATTGGATTCAAGAAGCAAAGCGGTTAAGACGAAAAATTGAAGGGCATTTTCCTGGTGCTTCTGAGAAAACGCTTACAAAAATGATGCTTCTTGGTGCTGATAGCGATCATGAAGCGATGACAGGCAAAGAAGTATATATGCGGCTTTTGCACGGATATACCGTGTCATTACGCCATTCGTCCATTCGTCCGGATTTACCGATGCTTTTACAAGAAATAAAGGAACTTGGCATTCATCAGTATGATAAGTTCATTCTCACGACAGACGGATCGCCGCCATCGTTTTATGAAGAAGGGGTCATGGACCGCTTGATTCGCATTGCGTTGGAGCATGATGTTCCTGTTATTGACGCATACAATATGGCTACGGTGAACGTCGCTCGCCATTACGGAATAGAGCACCTTCACGGAAGCATTGCGACAGGAAGAATAGCAAACATTAACTTTTTGCGTGCGAAAGAAGCCCCGGCCCCTGTGCAAGTGCTTGCGAAAGGACAATGGGTAAAGCGAGAAGGAGAAGACTCAATTACATGGCCATCGATCTCGTGGAGCGACTATGGAATAGAGCCGCTTCGCTTATCTTGGCATTTAACAATGGATGATCTACAATTTTCGATGCCAATAGGAATGTATATGGAAAACTCGGTGATTATGAAGCCATATTCAATTTCGATCGATACTTCTCGTGACGAACTGTCCACCGATCATGATGAAAGCTTTTTAGCACTGATGGATCGCCATGGGAAATGGCGTGTCAATACAATATTGAAAGGGTTTGCTACGAATGTCCGCGGGCTTGTTAGCTCTTATTCGACTACAGGGGATATTATTTTAATCGGAAAAAGCAAGCAGGATATGTTTCTTGCTTTCCAACGAATGTGTGAAATCGGCGGCGGAATTGTGTTGGTGGAAAATGGTGAAATCATTCACGAAATTCCGCTATCTCTCCATGGCATGATGTCGAAACAAAGCGTAGAAGAGTTGATCGATGAGGAGAAAAAGTTCGTTGAATTATTAAAACAGCGCGGATATCGTTTTGTGGATCCAATTTATTCGCTATTCTTTTTACAATCGACACATTTGCCGTATGTGCGTATTACACAACGGGGAATTTATGATGTAATGAACAAAACAGTACTCTTTCCGCCGATAATGCGTTAAAATAGAAAAGAAAAAGGTTGTGTGGCTGTTGAGAAAACGTTGGTTTATTTTATTTAGTGCACTATGCCTTTTCATGGGCGGTTGTATGCATGAAGTAAAAGCACCTCAGCCGAAACCGGCACCCGTGAAACAGGACATTTCCATACAGCAAGTGTTTCCGCTAACCGGGCTGCCAGCGGAAGGGGCGGTGAACCATCGCGTTATTGCGGTAATGGTGAACAATCATCCAAAAGCGCGGCCGCAGTCAGGACTGCAAAAGGCAGATATCGTTTATGAGGTGCTCGCTGAAGGGGATATTACACGGCTTTTAGCGTTATATCAAAGCGAATTTCCGAAAAAAGTAGGCCCTGTGCGCAGTGCGCGCGACTACTATATCGAGCTTAGCAATGGTTATCATGCTCTTTACGTTTGCCACGGTTGGAGTCCAGAGGCAAAAGCGATGCTGGAATCAGGGACAACCGATTATTTAAACGGTTTGTTCTACGACGGAACATTGTTTAAGCGTGTTTCCTTTCGAACAGCGCCGCATAATTCATATATTACGTTTGCCAATATCAAAAAGGGAGCGGCTGAGAAAGGATATTTGCTTCAAGATCATATCGATCCGCTCCCGTTTCGCATCGATGCCCCGAAAGGAGAACAGGCGGACAAAATCGACATTATGTATTCTCACCGTGGCTATGCTCAAGTGCAGTACAAATATGCGCCGGATCAAAAAAGCTATTTCCGCTATAGTGCGGGCGAACAAACCATTGATTATGATACGCATGATCCTATCCAAATTCAAAACGTATTGGTTATTGCGGCGAAACATAATGTTATCGATTCATCGGGGCGACGCAGTATTGATCTAGTTTCTGGCGGAAGCGGATATTTATTTCAAAACGGAATCGTCAAACAAATCGAATGGGAAAATGTGAACGGGCGCATTTTGCCATATGAAAATGGAGCACCAGTCGGCTTTATGCCAGGCAAAACGTGGATCAATGTTGTTCCGGACTTAAACATAGTAAAATGGTAAAGGAGGAGATGTTATGCAAATCGATAAATTACGCGGCAGGGAAGTGGACCAGCTGTTTAAAGCGATTCTTTCCCTGCGTGACTTAGAGGAGTGCTACCGCTTTTTTGACGATTTATGCACGGTCAATGAAATTCAATCGCTAGCACAGCGCCTAGAAGTAGCGCGTATGCTTCGCGAAGGATATACGTATCATAAAATCGAAACGGAAACAGGAGCGAGCACCGCGACGATTTCACGTGTGAAACGTTGTTTAAACTATGGAAACGACGCTTATGCAATGGCGTTAGACCGCATTAAAGAAGAAGAGAAACAACATTCCGAAGAAGCAAATAACGCACAGCAGAAGTAAGCAAGGAGATTCCTTCCAAAGAAAAGGAACTCCTTTTCTTTTTGCCGATTTGTTATAATGAAAAAATGGATAAATCAATGGAGGTTTTTCTATATGTACGATATTCGCCAATGGCGTCATGTGTTTAAGTTAGACCCAAACAAAGAAATTAGTGACGAACAGCTTGAACGCATTTGTGAATCAGGAACAGATGCAGTCATTGTCGGCGGAACGGACGATGTCACATTGGAAAACGTCCTGGAGCTTTTGGCGCGAATCCGCCGTTTTTCCGTTCCATGTGTCCTGGAAATATCAAATCTTGAGTCAGTGACACCGGGATTTGATTTTTATTTTGTCCCAATGGTACTAAACAGCCGCGAAAAGAAATGGATTATCGATTTGCATCATGAAGCGGTAAAACAATTTGGCGACATAATGAACTGGGATGAAATTTTTATGGAAGGGTATTGCATCTTACATAAAAATTGCAAAGCAGCAATGCTTACGGATGCGAATACGGAACTTCAAGAAGATGATGTTGTTGCGTATGCGCGCATAGCGGAGCATATGTATCGGCTGCCAATTTTTTATTTAGAATATAGCGGTTCATACGGAAATCCTGAGCTAGTACAGCGCGTAAAACAAGTGTTGAAACAAACGCAATTGTTTTACGGCGGCGGAATCGAAACGGAAAAACAGGCAAAAGAAATGGCACAATATGCTGACACGATCGTCGTAGGCAATGTCATTTACGAAGATATAAAAAAGGCGCTTGCGACCGTAAAAGCAGTGAAACAGTAAATTTGTCGATATGAAAAAAGTGGTGTAAAATAGAACATATGTTTTCTGGTGGTGATCAATATGAATTTTTTGTCGGAAAAATTACTCGCTAACTTAAATGAACAGCAACAAGCAGCGGTAAAGACGACGGAAGGACCGCTTCTCATTATGGCGGGGGCGGGGAGCGGGAAAACGCGTGTATTAACGCATCGGATCGCTTATCTAATGGCGGAAAAACGCGTCGCACCGTGGAATATTTTAGCGATTACATTTACAAATAAGGCGGCGCGTGAAATGAAGGAACGCGTGCAGGGACTTCTTGGCGGAGCAGCCGAGGAAATTTGGATTTCCACGTTTCACTCCATGTGTGTCCGCATTTTGCGCCGCGATATTGATCGCATCGGCATTGACCGCAATTTTTCCATTTTAGATACGACCGACCAACTCTCTGTTTTAAAAAATATTTTAAAAGAAAAAAACATCGATCCGAAAAAATTTGATCCACGCGCGATACTCGGCACGATCAGCAATGCGAAAAATGAATTGCTCACCCCTGAAAAGTTCGCGAAAAAGGTGAGCAGCTACTATGAAAAAATCGTCAGCGACGTATACGAAGAATATCAGAAGCGGCTTTTGCGCAACCATGCGCTCGATTTTGACGACTTAATTATGACAACCATTCAATTGTTTGAGCGTGTGCCGGAAGTGTTGGAACATTATCAATATAAATTTCAATACATTCATATTGACGAGTATCAAGATACAAACCGGGCGCAATATGTGCTTGTCAAAATGCTTGCGTCGCGTTTTAAAAACATATGTGTTGTCGGTGATGCGGATCAGTCGATTTATCGCTGGCGCGGAGCCGATATTCAAAACATTTTATCGTTTGAAAAAGATTATCCGAACGCGAAAGTCATCTTGCTTGAGCAAAACTATCGCTCCACCAAGCGGATTTTGCAAGCGGCAAACGAAGTCATTGAACACAATGTGAACCGTAAGCCGAAAAAACTATGGACGGAAAACCCGGAAGGACAAAAAATCGTCTATTACGAAGCAATGAACGAATCGGATGAAGCGCAATTTGTTGTTGGTAAAATAAAAGAATATGTGGACAGCGGAAAACGCCGATATTCTGATTTTGCCATTTTATATCGCACGAACGCTCAATCGCGGGTCATGGAAGAAGTGCTTTTGAAGTCGAACATTCCTTACCAAATTGTCGGCGGTTTGAAGTTCTATGACCGTAAAGAAATTAAAGATGTTTTGGCATATTTGCGGGTGATTGCAAACCCGAATGATGATATTAGTTTGCTGCGCATCATTAATGTGCCGAAACGCGGCATCGGTGTTTCCTCGATCGATAAAATCGTAAGCTATGCTTCCGAAAACGGATTATCGGTATTTGAAGCGCTCGGTGAACTAGAACATATCGGACTTTCTGCCCGCACCGCTGCTTCATTGATCGAATTTCGACGTCAGCTCGAACAATGGGCACAGCTGCAAGAATATGTTTCTGTCACAGAACTAGTCGAAGAAGTGTTGGACAAGTCTGGTTATCGAGAGATGCTGAAAGCGGAAAAAACGTTGGAGGCGCAAAGCCGATTAGAAAACATCGATGAGTTTTTATCGGTAACGAAACATTTTGAAAATGTAAGCGAAGATAAGTCATTAATTGCGTTTTTAACAGACTTGGCATTAATTTCTGACATTGATCAGTTAAATGAAACAAACGGCGAAAATCAGGATGCGGTAGTGTTAATGACGCTCCATTCGGCAAAAGGGCTGGAATTTCCGGTTGTCTTTTTAATCGGGATGGAAGAAGGTATTTTTCCTCATAGCCGTTCACTTGACGATGAAGACGAAATGGAAGAAGAACGTCGCCTCGCTTACGTCGGGATCACCCGCGCGGAAGAAGAGCTGTTTTTAACGAGCGCGCAAATGCGGACATTGTTTGGATATACAAATATAAATCCGGTATCCCGTTTTATTCGCGAAATTCCAGAAGAGCTAGTGGAACGGGTAAACAAAAGAACGCCATGGACATCGGCCGCGGCGGGAAAACAAACGACTGTCCGTAAAATCGCAATCGCCTCTTCTACTGGCGGAGAAGCGATCCCTTGGAAAGTTGGAGATAAAGTCGAACATAAAAAATGGGGAATCGGCACCGTTGTCAGTGTTCGCGGAGAAGGAGATGATAAAGAGCTTGACATCGCGTTCCCAAGCCCGATTGGTATTAAACGGCTGCTTGCGAAATTTGCTCCGATTACAAAGGTGTAAGAAAGGAGAAACCGAAAATGGACCGACAAGCTGCGATGAAACGAATCGAAGAGCTTCGAGAGCTTTTAAATAAATACAATTATGAATACTATGTTCTGGACCGTCCGTCTGTACCGGATGCGGAATATGATCGGCTGATGCAAGAGCTCATCGCATTAGAAGAACAATATCCGGATTTAAAAACGAAAGACTCTCCGTCGCAACGCGTGGGCGGGCAGGCGTTAGATGCGTTTCAAAAAGTGGAACATCGCACGCCGATGCTAAGCCTCGCAAACGCGTTTAACGAAGGTGATTTGCGCGATTTTGACCGCCGTGTGCGTCAAGAAGTCGGCGATGATGTCGCCTATGTGTGCGAGCTGAAAATCGATGGGCTGGCTGTTTCCGTCCGCTACGAAGACGGCTATTTTGTCCAAGGAGCGACACGCGGCGACGGGGTGACCGGCGAAGATATTACGGAGAACTTAAAAACGATTCGTTCCTTGCCGCTTCGTCTGAACGAACCCGTGACATTAGAAGCGCGCGGCGAAGCCTACATGCCGAAAGCGTCGTTTGAGAGATTGAACGAACAGCGACGCAATCGCGGGGAAGAGCTGTTTGCCAATCCGCGCAACGCCGCCGCAGGTTCTTTGCGTCAGTTGGATCCGAAAATCGCCGCATCGCGTCACCTAGATTTATTTGTATACGGCCTTGCCAACGCGGAAGAATTAGGAATTGATTCTCATAGCGCGGCGCTCGATTATTTGCAACAGCTTGGGTTTAAAACAAACCCGGAACGCCGCCGCTGTGCTAATATCGATGAAGTCATTCAATTTGTGAATGAATGGCATGAAAAACGCTCGCATCTACCTTATGAAATCGATGGGATTGTAGTGAAGGTGGATTCATTTGAGCAGCAAAAACAACTAGGTGCGACCGCGAAAAGTCCACGTTGGGCCGTTGCTTATAAATTCCCGGCTGAGGAAGTGGTAACGAAACTGATTGGCATCGAATTAAGCGTCGGACGCACAGGAGTCGTTACTCCGACAGCGATTTTAGAGCCGGTACGTGTAGCAGGTACAACGGTACAACGCGCCACCCTTCATAATGAGGATTTTATTCGCCAGAAAGATATCCGCATTGGTGATTCGGTCATCATCAAAAAAGCGGGGGATATTATTCCAGAAGTAGTGAATGTCGTGCCAGACCGGCGGACGGGAGAAGAAGTGCCGTTTGTCATGCCGACCCATTGCCCGGAATGTGCAAGTGAACTAGTTCGTTTAGATGGTGAAGTGGCGCTCCGGTGTATTAACCCGAAATGTCCAGCGCAAATTCGCGAAGGATTAATTCACTTCGTATCACGTCAAGCGATGAACATCGAGGGACTTGGCGAAAAGGTCATTTCCCAGCTATTCCGTGAAGGACTCATTCATGATGTTGCGGATATTTATCGATTGACGAAGGAGCAGCTCATCCCTTTAGAACGTATGGGGGAAAAATCGGCAGCCAATTTACTCCATGCCATTGAAGCGTCCAAACAAAATTCGCTAGAACGTCTTCTCTTCGGTCTCGGCATTCGCCATGTCGGCGCAAAAGCCGCCAAAGTGTTAGCGGAACATTTTGAAACAATGGATCGTCTGCAAACAGCGACAAAAGAAGAATTAATGGCAATTCACGAGATTGGTGAAAAAATGGCTGATTCGATTGTCACGTATTTTGCGAAACCGGAAGTAAAAGAACTTCTAAACGAACTGCGCGCTTACGGTGTCAACATGGAATACAAGGGCCCGAAAACGCCAAAACCTGGCGATGTTCATTCATATTTTGCAGGAAAAACAGTTGTATTAACAGGAAAACTCGAATCATTGTCGCGCAATGAGGCAAAAGAAAAAATTGAACAGCTTGGCGGCAAAGTCACTGGCAGTGTGAGCAAAAATACAGATTTAGTCATTGCCGGAGCAGATGCAGGCTCGAAGCTTGCGAAAGCACAGCAGCTTAACATCGAGATTTGGGATGAAGCGAGATTTCTTCAAGAAATTGAACAAAATAAGTAGGTGTGGAAAAATGAAGAAACGGATGATCATATTCACTGCACTTCTTCTTTTCCTTTCTTCCTGCGCTCCAAAATTTGATGAGGAAGAGGTAGTACAGAAGAAAGACAATAAGGAGCAAAAAGCAGTGATTCCAAAATACAACATTTCCGATTCTTATTACCGTGTTGTGCTGCCGTTTAAAGTCTCAGGAGCACGGGGAGAAGTAGTAGAAGATTTAAATACCCGTTTGGATGTGGATGAATTTGAAACAGGGCTTATGCGTGTAGCACAAGACCGCTTTTCTCCAGAAGAATATTTATTCCAAGAAGGGCAATACTTAGATAAAAAAACGGTGAAACGTTGGCTGAAAAGAGAACGGACTCCTAGTCAGCTGAAAAGAGAAAAGATGAAGCCTTCCGAAAACATCGGCTTAAATCCACCTATTAGCGACAGCGGAACGAATGAAGAAAAAAATAAAAAAAGCCCGATTTATTTAGCAAGCATTTTGGAGCATGATTATTTAGTCAAAACGAGTGACAATAAAGTAAAATTAGGCGGAGTAGCCATTGGATTAGCATTAAATTCCGTTCATTACTACGAAACGGAACAAGGCTATCCGCGCGAGGTAAAAATCAAAGATGATGTTATTGAAAAGGAAGGAAAACGAATCGCAGCGGAAGTTCTTTCCCGCCTTCGCCATATCAAAGAGTTGAAAGAGGTTCCGATTACGATCGCGCTGTTCAAACAAGCGCCAAAATCTTCGGTTATTCCAGGCAACTTTTTCGCTGTTGCGCATGTGGATGAAGGAAGCGATACGATTGACGAATGGAAAGCCATTCATGAAGAGTACTATTTATTTCCATCCGATGAAGCGCAAAAAAACCATCGGGATGACTGGTTAAAGTTTAACAATTTTAAATCGGATATTGAGGAATTTTTCCCAAATTACACAGGAGTTGTCGGAAAAGCGCTATACCGTAATGATCAACTGCAACAGCTGACGATTAACATCTCGATGCCGTTTTACGGAAAAGCGGAAGTGATAGGATTTACCCAATATGTTACAGGCCTGGTCATGGAAAAGTTTCCGAATTATATTAATGTAAACGTCTATATTTCTTCTGTAGGTGGACCGGAAAGCATTATTATTCGTCAAGCGAAGGCAGATCAACCTTTTGTTCATATTTATCAATAGTTTTTTGCTTTTTTTAAAAAATTGAATAACTTTTCTTTATCCGTTAGAATGATAGATGTAGGCTGTAAACGCTTTTTTTGTAATTTCACCAAAGGAGCATTCCCGTTAGGAGCTTTTCCGGGGACTTGATCAAAAAAAGCCCTCTTGGTATGATGCAGGGG
>NZ_QCWL01000001.1:739922-741731 GCF_003064505.1 Geobacillus sp. LYN3
TCGAAAAATATTTTTTGGACACCCCTGAGAGGCCGAAAAGCCTTGATAGATCAACATTTCTAGAGGGAGGAAGATCGTTGATGGTGCAACCTTATAAGCATGAACCACTTACAGACTTTACCGTAGAAGCGAATCGAAAAGCGTTTGAAGAGGCGTTGAAAAAAGTCGAGGCGGAACTTGGCAAAGACTATCCTTTAATTATTGGCGGTGAACGGGTTACAACCGACGAGAAAATCGTTTCAATTAACCCTGCGAATAAGACAGAAGTAATCGGCCGTGTGTCAAAAGCGAATAAAGAACTTGCGGAAAAAGCGATGAAGGTCGCCGATGAAGCGTTTAAATGGTGGAGCAAAACCAAACCAGAGGCGCGTGCAGATATTTTATTCCGCGCTGCTGCGATTGTGCGCCGCCGCAAACATGAATTTTCGGCATTGATGGTAAAAGAGGCAGGAAAACCATGGAAAGAAGCAGATGCGGATACGGCGGAAGCGATTGACTTTATGGAATATTACGCTCGCCAAATGTTGAAATTAAAAGACGGCATTCCGGTAGAAAGCCGTCCTGGGGAAACAAACCGTTTCTTCTATATTCCGCTTGGCGTCGGCGTCGTGATCTCACCATGGAACTTCCCATTTGCGATCATGGCGGGAACAACAGTTGCAGCGCTTGTCACTGGCAACACCGTTCTCTTGAAGCCAGCAAGCGCCACACCAGTTGTCGCTTATAAATTTGTGGAAGTACTAGAAGAAGCAGGGCTTCCGGCGGGAGTATTAAACTACATTCCAGGAAGCGGTGCGGAAGTTGGCGATTACTTAGTAGACCATCCGCGCACTCGCTTTATTAGCTTCACTGGTTCCCGCGATGTCGGCATTCGCATTTACGAACGCGCCGCAAAAGTACATCCGGGCCAAATCTGGCTCAAACGCGTCATCGCCGAGATGGGCGGTAAAGACGCCATTGTTGTCGACAAAGAAGCGGATCTAGAATTAGCAGCACAATCGATTGTCGCATCTGCGTTTGGTTTCTCCGGCCAAAAATGTTCGGCTTGCTCGCGCGCCATTATCGTCGAAGATGTGTATGATCAAGTATTAAATCGTGTTGTCGAGTTGACAAAACAACTAAAAGTCGGCGATCCTGCGGACCAAAGCACATTTATGGGTCCAGTCATCGACCAATCGGCATACAACAAAATTATGGAATATATCGAAATCGGCAAAAAAGAAGGACGTCTCATGACAGGCGGCGAAGGGGACGATTCCAAAGGCTTTTTCATTCAGCCAACGGTATTTGCCGATGTTGATCCGAACGCGCGCATCATGCAAGAAGAAATTTTCGGACCGGTTGTGGCGTTTACGAAAGCGAAAGATTTCGATCATGCGCTTGAAATCGCCAACAACACCGAATACGGCTTAACTGGCGCCGTCATCTCCCGCAACCGCGCCAACCTTGAAAAAGCGCGCGAAGAATTCCATGTCGGCAACCTTTACTTCAACCGCGGCTGCACGGGTGCGATCGTTGGTTACCAACCGTTCGGCGGCTTCAACATGTCCGGTACGGACTCGAAAGCGGGCGGCCCTGACTACTTAATTCTTCATATGCAAGCAAAAACAGTATCAGAAATGTTTTAATGAAAAACCCTCTCTGCGCAGGCAGGGAGGGTTTTTTGTGCTGGCGCGGTTCCTTGAATTTAAACATTTTTTATTGATTCCAACGTTACGTGAAGTTTTATGATAGTGTCGGTAGCGTCAAAAGTTCTATGAAAACTCCACACAGATCATCCCATTGAGCATCGTGGGGCATGCGGAGGGT
>NZ_QCWL01000001.1:741831-751756 GCF_003064505.1 Geobacillus sp. LYN3
TTTTACCAACTGTGGATAATTTGAAAATCCCTATTTTGACGAAAAACTTTGAAATATACTCTTCATAGCTGGCTAAATATATTGAAAATAGACAAAAGTTATAGTTTATTATAAATTGACAAATAGATTTGCAGTAAGAGAGGTTCTGTTCCCTTTCTCAAAATGTAAGCGGTTGCGAAATCGATCATAGAGAGGGGAGAGTTTTCGGATGCAACCCGCGCAAGAACTGAAACGAGAGCTAAAAAGCAGGCATTTATTTATGATCGCGCTAGGTGGGGTGATCGGCACCGGTTTGTTTTTAGGATCGGGTTATACGATTCATGAGGCGGGGCCAGGCGGGGCTGTCGTTGCGTATCTTTTTGGCGGATTGGTCATGTATTTGACCATGCTTTCGTTGGGAGAATTGGCCGTCCGCATTCCTGATGCCGGGTCGTATCAGACGTATGCGACAAAATTCATCTCGCCGGCGGTAGGGTATTGCATCGGCTGGCTGTCATGGCTGAACTGGTCGGTGACAGTCGGCATCGAGCTTCTCACCGTCAGCATCCTCATGAAGCGGTGGTTTCCCGATGTACCGACGTGGGTGTTTTGCGCCGTCTTTGCTTTGCTCTTGTTTTTGATCAATGCGTTGTCTGTCAAAGGATTTGGCGAGGTGGAGTTTTGGTTTTCGAGCATTAAGGTGTTGACGGTCATCGCCTTTATTGTTCTCGGTCTGGCGGCCATGTTTGGCGTCATTCAGATGAAAAATGGACAGCCCGCTCCGTTTTTCTCGAATTTTACTGATCATGGCGGATTGTTTCCAAACGGGTTTGGGGCCATCTTTACGACGATGATCCTCGTGAACTTTTCGTTCCAAGGGACGGAATTGGTCGGCGTGGCGGCGGGGGAAAGCCGCGAGCCGGAAAAAACGGTGCCGGTTGCGCTGCGCAACACCATATGGCGCATTTTAATTTTCTTCATTTTGGCCATTTTTGTGCTGGCTGGCTTGTTTCCGTGGGAGAAAGCCGGCGTTGTGGAAAGCCCGTTTGTTGAGGTGTTTGACAACATTGGCATTCCGTATGCAGCCGATATCATGAATTTTGTCATCATTACCGCGGTGCTGTCGGTGGCCAACTCGGGCTTATATGCGACATCGCGCGTCCTCTGGTCGATGTCGCGCCAAGGCATGGTCACTCCGTTTTTCAGCAAGCTATCGAAACGCGGCGTGCCCATCAATGCGCTTATTGCCAGCATTGCCATCGGCTGCTTGTCTCTGTTGTGCAGCGTGTATGCGGAAGATACGGTGTACGTCTGGCTGACGGCGATCGCCGGATTTGGCGCCGTCACGGTGTGGGCTTCCATCGCGCTGTCAAGCTATTTCGGCCGGAAAGCGTTTTTGCGCGAAGGCGGCGATGTGCGCGATCTGAAATACAGGACGCCGTTGTATCCGTTCGTGCCGCTGGCCGCGTTTGCGTTGAATATGGCGACGATCATCGGACTGGCCTTTATCCCAGATCAACGGATCGCGCTTTACTGCGGCATTCCGTTTTTGCTCGCTTGCTACGGGTACTACCACCTTGTGGCGAAAAAACGGGTTCAGCCCCTAGCCGCAGAAGAAGGGGAGCTCAAGGCCGCCAAGTAAAAACAATTGAAAAAAGCCATAATCATTTGCATAATATAACTATGAAACCGTTTTATAACGAAAAATTTTTTTGCCTTTAAAAGGAGGATGACCAAATGGTGCAGCCGTACAGACACGAACCGCTCACCGACTTTACCGTAGAAGCAAACCGTGAGGCGTTTTTAGCGGCGCTCAAAAAAGTGGAATCGGAGCTTGGGCGCGATTATCCGCTTGTGATCGGCGGCGAGCGGGTGATGACGGAAGACAAAATCATTTCGATCAATCCGGCGAACAAAACGGAAGTGGTCGGCCGGGTGGCGAAAGCGAACAAAGAGCTGGCGGAGCGGGCGATGAAAACCGCTGATGAGGCGTTTCGCACTTGGAGCCGGACGAGCCCGGAAGCGCGGGCCGATATTTTGTTCCGGGCGGCGGCGATCGTGCGCCGGCGCAAGCACGAGTTTTCCGCTTGGCTGGTGAAAGAAGCAGGCAAACCGTGGCGCGAAGCGGACGCCGATACCGCGGAAGCGATTGACTTTATGGAATATTACGGCCGGCAAATGTTGAAGTTGAAAGACGGCATTCCGGTCGAAAGCCGTCCGGGGGAAACGAACCGCTTTTTCTATATCCCGCTTGGCGTCGGCGTCGTCATTTCACCGTGGAACTTCCCGTTTGCTATTATGGCGGGGACAACGGTCGCTTCGCTTGTGACGGGCAATACGGTGCTGCTGAAACCGGCGAGCGCAACGCCGGTGGTGGCGTATAAATTTGTGGAAGTGTTGGAAGAAGCGGGGCTTCCGGCTGGTGTATTGAACTATATCCCGGGCAGCGGGGCTGAAGTCGGAGATTATCTCGTCGACCATCCGCGCACACGATTTATCAGCTTCACCGGATCGCGGGATGTCGGCATCCGCATTTATGAGCGGGCGGCGAAAGTGCATCCGGGGCAAATTTGGCTAAAGCGCGTCATCGCGGAAATGGGCGGCAAAGACGGCATCATTGTCGATAAAGAAGCGGACCTCGAACTGGCGGCGCAATCGATTGTCGCGTCGGCGTTTGGCTACTCTGGGCAAAAATGTTCGGCGTGCTCGCGCGCGATCATCGTCGAAGATGTGTATGACCAAGTGTTGAATCGCGTTGTCGAGCTGACGAAGCAGCTCAACGTCGGCGATCCGGCGGAGCAAGCGACGTTTATGGGGCCTGTCATCGACCAAGGGGCGTACAACAAAATTATGGAGTATATCGAAATCGGCAAGCAGGAAGGTCGTCTCATGACCGGCGGGGAAGGAGACGACTCGAAAGGGTTCTTCATCCAGCCGACCGTGTTTGCGGATGTCGACCCGAACGCGCGCATCATGCAGGAGGAAATTTTCGGACCGGTCGTGGCGTTTGCGAAAGCGCGCGATTTCGATCATGCGCTTGAGATCGCGAACAACACGGAATACGGCTTGACGGGCGCCGTCATCTCGCGCAATCGGGCGAATCTTGAAAAAGCGCGGCACGAGTTCCATGTCGGCAACTTGTACTTCAACCGCGGCTGCACAGGGGCGATCGTCGGGTATCAGCCGTTTGGCGGCTTCAACATGTCAGGCACTGACTCGAAAGCGGGCGGCCCGGACTATTTGATCCTCCATATGCAAGCGAAAACGGTGTCGGAAATGTTTTAAACCAAAAAAGGGCGGCGGCGTCCGCCCTTTTATAGCGAAGAAACGCAGATAAGGAAAGGAGCGGTTGATGATGGCTACGAAGTCCGAACAGCTCATTGAACAGACGGAGCGATACGGAGCGCGAAATTATCATCCATTGCCGATTGTCGTTTCCGAAGCGGAAGGGGTATGGGTGAAAGACCCGGAGGGCAATCGCTATATGGACATGTTAAGCGCCTATTCGGCCGTCAACCAAGGACATCGTCATCCGAAAATTGTGGAGGCGTTGAAGCGGCAAGCTGACCGCGTCACGCTCACATCGCGCGCCTTCCATAACGACCAACTCGGCCCATGGTACGAAAAAGTGTGCCGGCTGACGAAAAAAGAGATGGTGCTGCCGATGAACACCGGCGCCGAGGCGGTAGAAACGGCGCTCAAGGCGGCGCGCCGCTGGGCGTATGACGTGAAAGGCGTCCCTGACAATCAGGCGGAAATCATCGTTTGTGAAGGCAATTTCCATGGCCGGACGCTCGCCGCGGTGTCGTTGTCGTCCGAACCGGCTTATAAACGCGGTTTTGGTCCGCTTTTGCCCGGGGTGAAAATCATCCCGTACGGGGATATCGAAGCACTCAATGCAGCGATGACCCCAAATACGGCGGCGTTTCTTGTCGAACCAATCCAAGGGGAAGCCGGCATCCGCATCCCGCCGCAAGGCTTTTTAAAAGCGGCCTATGACGTGTGCAAAGAACACAACGTGTTGTTCATCGCCGATGAAATCCAAACCGGGCTAGGACGGACGGGGAAGTTGTTTGCTTGCGACTGGGAAAATGTTGTGCCTGATATGTATATTTTAGGGAAAGCATTGGGCGGCGGGGTGTTCCCGATTTCGTGCGTCGTCGCCAACCGCGACATTTTGTCGGTGTTTGAACCGGGCTCGCACGGGTCGACGTTTGGCGGCAATCCGCTCGCTTGCGCGGTGTCGATCGCCGCGCTTGAGGTGATCGAAGAAGAGCGGCTGGCGGAGCGGTCGCTTGAGCTTGGCGAATATTTTTTGGCAAAGTTAAAGCAAATCGAAAACAAGGACATTAAAGAAATCCGCGGTCGCGGCTTGTTTATCGGCGTCGAGCTGCATGTGCCGGCGCGTCCGTATTGCGAAGCGCTGAAAGAACAAGGGCTGCTTTGCAAGGAGACGCATGAAACGGTCATCCGTTTTGCGCCGCCGCTCATTATTACGAAAGAAGAGCTCGACTGGGCGATTGAGCGGATTGTAAAGGTGCTGTCCCAACCAGCTGCGGTTTAAAAAAGTGGAAAAAAGGTGTCCCGAAAGTACAGCGGGGCGCCTTTTTGTTTTGCGGGGAATGGCGGTTTTCTGTTAAGATTCCCAAGCAGGAATTTGGTTCGTTTTGTCGAAAAAGTATGTAAAATTTTAAGATAGGGAAAGGATTGCATTGACGCTGCATAAACATCCTACATAAGCGAAGGGCGAGTGAATGGAGGAAGAACGCATGCAGGCTTGGATCACTGATTTTATGGAGCAATTCGGATATATCGGTATTTTTTTGATGATCGCGCTTGAAAATATTTTCCCGCCGATTCCGTCGGAAGTCATTTTGCCGTTTGGCGGATTTATGACGACGTACACGTCTTTGACGGTGCCAGGCGTCATTGTGGCAGCGACAGCGGGATCGATCGTTGGTTGGGGCGATCGTGCTGTATGGGATCGGCCGGCTGTTGTCCGTTGAGCGGCTTGAGCGGATCGTTGACCGCTGGGGCGGATGGCTGCGGGTGAAGCCAGAAGATATTGATAAAGCGAATCGGACGTTTCAGCGTTACGGGGTATGGGCGGTGTTTCTTGGCCGCATGATTCCGCTCGTGCGCAGCTTGATTTCCATTCCCGCGGGCATGGCGAGGATGAATCTTTGGCTGTTTGTCTGGCTGTCGGTATTGGGGACGCTCATTTGGAATACGATTTTAATCTCCGTCGGCGCGGCGCTCGGCCAGTCGTGGGGGAAAGTGTCCGAGGTGATTGGCGCGTATGCTGATGTTGTCTATATTGTGCAGCGTGCCTGTCACGCCCCGATATATGTCGAGATTTGTAGAAACAGAGGGTCATAGATTGGCTCTCTGCTTTTGTTTAAAAAATTCATTCCCAAGCAGGAATTTGGTTCGTTTTGTCGAAAAAGTATGTAAAATTTTTGGAGGTGAGGTAAATGTATGGCCGTCGATCACGACCGCTTGTTTAAAGAGCTCATCACAACGTTTTTTGAAGAGTTTATTCTTCTCTTTTTCCCCGACATGTACGAGCATATCGACTTTCGCCATTTGTCCTTTTTATCCGAAGAACTGTTCACCGATGTGACCGCTGGGGAGAAATACCGCGTTGATCTGTTAGTCGAAACGAAATTAAAAGGGGAAGACGGGCTGATCATCGTCCATATCGAAAACCAAAGCTACGTTCAACCATCGTTTCCAGAGCGTATGTTTATTTACTTCAGCCGCTTGTTTGAAAAATACCGCACGAACATCGTTCCGATTACCGTCTTCAGCTACGATGCCATCCGCGACGAACCATCTTCATTTACGCTTCGACTTCCATTTGGGAACATACTCCACTTCCGTTTTTTCACCGTCGAGCTGCGCAAACAAAACTGGCGTCATTATATTCGCAACGACAACCCGATCGCCGCTGCGCTGTTAAGCAAAATGGGGTATACTGAAAGTGAACGAATTGAATTGAAAAAACAATTTTTACGCATGCTTGTGCGCATGGAATTAGACGAAGCAAAGCAACGATTGTTAATCGGCTTTTTCGAAACATATGTGCAACTGTCGGATGAAGAAGAACAACAATTACGAAACGAGGTGAACAAGATGGAAACGAAAGAAAAAGAACAAGTGCTCGAATTGTTAATTTCGTATGAGCAAAAAGGATTAAAAGAGGGTGTAAAAAAAGGATTACAACAAGAAAAGCGACAAATTGCGAAAAAGATGTTGGTAAAAGGGTACGACATCCAAACGATTCACGAATTAACCGAACTGCCGATTGAAGAGATTGAAAAATTGAAATAAGGGTGTGATTGTGATGTTTAACAGAGAGCCATCGATTGCCCCTCTGTCATTTTTTTAAAGTGGTATGTAGCAGTAAGGCGGTATTTAGCAAATATGAGGATTTAGCGAGGGGAAGGAAACGATGTGCGCAATGCGGGTCTCGGTGCCGCATAGCCCCGCTACCAGAGGGTTTGGTGCCTGTCACCGCCCAAAATATGATTAAAAAAGCAACGGTCGATGCGCGTGTGATGACAGGGTGGATGTTGTTGTTTGGGTCTTTGCTTTTATTTTTCATTAGTTTGTGGATGGAACCGAACGGCTTATCCAGCTTGGCAGGCGGTACGCCATCCCTATGGATGATCTTCCTTGCTTCCGCTGTATTTGCCACTGCGCTCGGCCATATGTTTTACAACCAAGCGATTCAACATATTGGTGCGGTGGAATCGGCGATTTTCATTAATTTGAATCCTTTGTTTTCTTTGCTGGGAGCTTATTTATTCCTCGGAGAATCTATTTCCCATACACAAATGATCGGATTTATTTTAATTGTACTCGGTGTCGTCTTAGGCAGCGGTGTATTGGATGAAATCGAGGTGTTTACTCATCGCTCGAAAATGATGGGGAAAAAGTGTTGAAAAACGGAGCTTGTGGGGCTCCGTTTTTTGGTGAGGGCCTGTCGCTTGGCGATGAAATAAGGGGATTTCCTCTATCCACACAATATTTTTTCTGTTCTTGTTTTTATGTTGAGGGCATGTATTTGCCACGAATCGAAAGTAGGTAGGGGAGATTCATCGTTCTAACATGTTATGTAAATCTTGCAACATACCAGCAAAAACTGGATCACGATGTATGTTTTCATATACAGTTGGGTCAATTATTACATAATTTTCTGACAAAAGATCAAAGAGCCTACTTTCGTTCTGAGGAAATAAAAGGGGATACAGCATGAAATCTTTGATATTTGCCGTAACGAAAATGCAATCGTATTGCCAGGCGGCCAATAATATTCGAGCGTCAGATACGCTCCCATATTCCATATCTCTTGCTGCATTGATATCACTTTTGTACTCAGAACGAACGTAGGCGGTTATTTTTCTTATTTGATGTTCTATCTCTGGTGTTGCGAGATCAGGGACTGTTTCTTCTATCAATTCTAGTAGTTGTGCTATGCGTTGATTTTCTTTTTCGCTGAGCGTATAGGATTGCACCTCTAACTCCCGGATTACTTCTTTAGGAATATAAAGGACTGATTCTCCGTTTCGAAATTCCTGTAAAACGTTCCTCCAAAAACGCTTTGTTGCTTTTTTGTAGCTTTTATGGGCACGTGGGTTAGACTTATACCGGAATACGTTCGTGTCTAACATATATACTTTTGTTTCTGTTATGTTCCCCATATTTTCCTTCTTTACTCCTCTTCCCCTAAATATTCCAACATCTTTTCCGCTATGTTGATGGATTGATTTTTTATCTTTTGTCTTTTTCGGAGAAATGCTGGCCAGTTTGGATGATGGAGAAACTGTGCGGTTGGAATGATCCATTTTCCACTGCCTTCAAGGCGCTGGTACGCATCAATTTTTCCTTCTGCGCAATATCGGCGAACCATTTGTGGTGTGACGTCGAGAAGAAGTGCGACATCGCGAACGGTTAGATATTCTGGAATGGTTGGTTCCGTTATTTGGCTAAGAACGTTCTGGACTTCTTCTTTTTCTTGTTCGTTTAGTGCTAGATACATCTTCTCTTTTTGTTTTTCCAGTTCAAGTGAAAGTCTTACTAGCTCCAAGTAACGTCTGGCGTTTTCACTTAGTGTTGACGTTTTTTCATATTCATCAACATTTGAATTTCCTGCTGTTCGAAAAAGAGTAGTCATTTTTTTATTCACCCCTTCCTCACCTCCATTATATCAGAATGATTAAAGAAACTAAAGAAAAAAAAGAAATAAAAGAAACTTTTATTAATATTTGTTTCCTTATTAAGGGAAAATATTCTCTGGAATGATTGCTTGCGTGTCTGTGCATTGCAATCCGAAGTTATTGAACAAACACATCATCTTAGTGACCGGAGAAGAACAGACGATTGATTTGCCACGCTCGGATGTCCTGAAATACTATTTTGCCAACGCTTGGTTTTAATCACGTTCATTAGGTATTAGGGTCCGTGTCTTATTTAGTGTTCTTTATATCATTGTGATTACAGTAATTTTCTCTCCCATTCATTAGCGGGAAACGATGATAATACACAAATGTATCATAATTTGTTAAAATTTTATGTATATTATAAAAATTCAAAACATATTTTTTTTGGAAGCCAAAGAGTCGTTCTTTCGTCAAAAAAGATAAAGATTTATTTACGTAAACTAAACAAAATCATCAAATATGTAAAGTAACCTATATAGTAGAGTAAGTGATTTGCCGACCGTTTTATAACCGAAAGAATGGGGGAGAGCGCAGTGAAGAAGATAGAAGATGCCTTGCCTTTGCATGAAACAAAAAGGCGTCCGGGATGGAAACTGTATGTTTCTTTGCCGGTTTTATCGTGGGCGTTGTATGATTTTGCGAATACGATTTTTTCCTCGAATGTGAATACGATTTTTTTCCCGCTTTATGTTTCAGAAACGGTGGGAAAAAGCGAGAGCTTGAACCAGATAGCCAGTACATTTATTTCGTATGCGAATGCGTTAGCTTCTTTCTTTTTAGTCGTATTTTCTCCTTTATACGGCACATGGATTGACCGGACTGGGAGAAGAAAGAAATGGCTTGGGATATTTACAGTTCTTGCGGTTGTAGCGACTTTGCTTATGGGCGTTGCCGGATATTCGAATCATGGGAATTTCATTTTTGGATTGCCGGTGTCTTTTGTCATCACCGTGCTTTTATTTGTCGCAGCAAAATTTTTTTATCATTCGAGCCTTGTTTTTTACGATTCCATGATTTCGAGTTTGGGGAATAAACAGGAAATTCCGCTCATCTCCGGTTTTGGCGTTGCCGTCGGATATGTCGGAACGCTTGTCGGGCTTGCCGTGTATCCGTTTGTTGGCGAAAACGATTACTACCGGGCTTTTATTCCAAGCGCCCTTTTGTTTCTCCTTTTTTCTTTACCGCTTTTTTTCTTTGTCAAAGAAGAAGCCGTTGCGCTAAAGCGAAAGGCCGGATTTTTTGCGGGCTATCGGGATATTTATGCGACGTTGAAAGAAATGAAAAAGTATCAAAGCATTTTTACATTCATGATTGCTTATTTCTTTTTAAATGATGCCGTGGCGACGACGATTGCCATCATGTCCGTTTATGCCAAAGCCATTGCCGGGTTTACGGCGGGGGAATTTATCCTTTTATATTTAGTTTCCACCGTTTCTAGCATTATAGGTTCCTTTCTTTTCGGCTATATTACGAGAAACAAAGGGGCAAAAAAAGCAGTTTTGTATGTCGGCATCATGATGTGCATCGCCTTGGCGATAGGAGCGCTTGCTTATTCCAAGCTTTCCTTGTGGATCGCCGGAAGTTTGTTCGGCGTCAGTTTAGGAGCGATGTGGGTCACGAGAACATCCGCCGGAAGCCCACTGCTTTAACTGTGGGAGGAAGGCGGGGTTTATATTTTTAGTATATATTGAATTTTTCGTTCAATATAAGTACACTGGATT
>NZ_QCWL01000001.1:751856-758594 GCF_003064505.1 Geobacillus sp. LYN3
GCTTTTTTTCTTCCAACCGTTGAAACTCAAGGGAAAACCGTGAGTGTGGAGGATAAACTTTTGACAATACCATAGTGTCAGAAGGGGGAGAACGATGAAAAAGGTGTATCCAATCGGTGAGTTTGCGAAAAAAACAGGCCAAACAATACGAACTCTTCACTATTATGATGAAATAGGAATTTTGAAACCGTCGCATGTATCGAGTTCTGGACGCCGATTTTACAGTGAAGATGAGATCATTGCATTGCAAAAGATTGTGGCACTGAAGTTTTTAGGTTTTTCCCTTGAGGAAATTAAAAATTTTATGCAAGAAGAAAAATGGGATTTAAAAGAATCGCTTGCTTTTCAAAAAAAGCTTTTGCTGCAAAAGCGTGAACATATTGACCGCGTCATAAAGGCAGTGACACATGCCCAGCATCTTATCGAAGAACGAGAAACGGTTGATCCGAATATGTTTTGCATGCTGATTAACTCTATCCAAATGGAAAATAAACATAAAGAATGGCTGAAACAATTTATGCCAGATGAAACAGTGGAAAAAATGTTTGACATTAGCGAAGAAAAACAGTTGGAATATGGGAAGAAGCTGCTTGAAATTTTCGAAAAGCTAAAAGAGTGCTATGGAAAAGATCCGAGCGATAACGATGTGCAATCGCTGATAGAAAAACTTTTCTCTATCGCAAAAGAAGTTGGCGAAGATTTATCGCTATTTCATTGGAAAGGGGATGAACTTGCAGAAGAGCCAATGCTGTTTTTATCTCCTTTTTCCAAAGAAGAAGAGGAATGGGTGGCAAAAGCGGTGGAAATATTTTTAGCGAAAGAAGGAGTAGATTTGAGTGGAGAAGAATCGTGATATGCCGATAGACAATTGGCAATCTTTCTGGGAGTTAATCAAGAGCACGAATCCGCCAAAATGGGTTTTTGTCACTGCTATTACTCTTAGTTTGATCGAGACAGGGGTTGGACTCATCGTACCATGGTTTACGAAATCTCTTGTTGACCAGATCGCTGCATCTACGGTAGAACCATCGATTATTATTTTACTTGCGGCTTCATTTATTTTGCAAACGATCACTTCCGGATTTTCTTATTACTTCCTCACCTATATTGGAGAATATGTGGTTGCAGCAATTCGCAAAAAGCTTTGGAATCAAGTTTTATTATTGCCTATTCCTTTTTTCGACAATCACCAATCTGGAGAAACGATGAGCCGAATTACTCAAGATACCAACACGGTAAAAATGCTGATCACCCAACATTTAGTTACATTTCTGACTGGATTCATTTCCGTTGCAGGGGCTGTTAGCATCCTGCTTATTATCGACTGGAAAATGACCCTTATGATGGTGACGGCTGTCCCAGTTTCAATCCTTATTCTCTGGCCGCTTGGGCAAAAAATGTACAAAATTTCAAAAACCACCCAAGATGAAATGGCCAGTTTTTCAGCCAATCTTGGCAGAGTGTTATCCGATATTCGACTTGTAAAAGCTTATTGTGCAGAGAAAGAAGAGCAAAAAAACGGGGAACTAGGGATTCTTCATCTTTTTCAATTCGGTCTAAAAGAAGCAAGAATACAGGCTGTCATTTCCCCTTTTATGACATTTGTGATGATGCTCGTTTTAGTCATTTTGATCGGTTATGGCGGCGTTCGTGTAGCCTCAGGCACGCTTTCATCCGGCTCTCTTGTCGCCATCATTATTTACATGGTTCAAATCGTTGTTCCTTTTAGTCAGATGGCTGTATTTTTCACCTCATTTCAAAAAGCAATGGGGGCAACAGAACGAATCCAACGCATTTTATCCTTAGAGAAAGAACCAAACGGCAGCTTGCCTGCGGTGCAAAATCCTGAGCAAGACATCCATTTTCGCAATGTTTCCTTTTCTTATAAAAAGGGGGAGCATGTACTCAAACAAGTAACGCTCACTATTCCTTCAGGGAAAACAACAGCTATTGTTGGTCCGAGCGGCGCCGGAAAAACGACATTGTTTGCTTTGTTAGAACGATTTTACACACCCGATGAAGGAGAAATATTACTTGGGGAAACAAATATTGAAGATTTTGACTTACATTCTTGGCGCAGCCAAATCAGTTATGTCTCCCAAGAAAGCCCAATGATGTCAGGAACGATACGCGACAATATTTGTTATGGACTAAATAGAGACGTTACCGATGAAGAAATAGAGCGAGCAGCCAAACTGGCAAATGCAGCGGAATTTATCGAGCGGCTTCCAAAAGGATATTTGACGGAAGTCGGGGAACGGGGAATCAAATTATCAGGTGGACAGCGGCAGAGAATTGCCATTGCCCGCGCTCTTATACGCAATCCAAAAATTCTTCTCCTTGACGAAGCAACCTCAAACCTAGACAGCTCATCAGAAGTTCTTGTTCAAAAGGCCTTGCAGCAGCTAATGGAAGGAAGAACAACACTTGTCATTGCTCATCGGCTTTCGACCGTTGTTAACGCAGACCAAATCGTTGTATTAGAGAATGGGACCATCACTGGGATTGGAACACATAGCGAATTGCTGCAAACCCATCCGCTCTACAGAGAACTGGCCGAACAACAATTTCAGACAATATCGGAGTAAACAAAAATAAATTTCTTGTTGGAGCGTGACAGATACGATTTCGGTGTTAAAACCACATTTAAAATGTGCTATATACGTTGCAGATTAATGCGATCGGACCGAGAGATCGCAATGAAGTATATGAAATAGCAAAATCGAGACTTCATTTCTTTTTTGAAGAAGTCTAAAAGCGTGGAACATAACCTCTAATTTGGCCCTTCTCTACATACGTAGGGAGGGTGCTTATTTTTTATTTTAGTGGAGGCAACAATTATATTGTGATTTGATTTACAATCCCCTGCCATTTCGTGTTGATACTCCGCCAAAAAATGGCGGTGTTCCGACATAAATTGGCGGCGAAAAGGAATGGAAGTGGAGGTACAATTTTAGGTGAAGAAAGTCCAATGTCAAAAGTTCTATAAAAAAGTGTAAGAAGGTTGAAAAAATGGTAAAAAGCATTTTTTACTTATGACATTGTTCACATGGAAAGAAACGTTCCAATGGGGGCATCTGGTCAGTATACTGTTCGTTTTATTAGTCATTTTTATCACAGTTCTACGGGAGGAATCGCTCGGTTCAGCATTCATCCTCTACCATAGGTACAAGCATTCAACTTGCCCAAGGATAACAAACGTGTAAGTTGGTAAAATACCATCTAATGCTGTTTTAAAACCTTTTACTCTGTTTGCACGAATCGATGCAATGTGAAACGAGTCCATAAGTACTGAAAAAGTGGTTTCCACGATTTTGCGATTTCGACGCATCCATGGTGGCCACTTTTTTCTGTGATTTTTATTCGATCCTAAAAATAGGATATATGGATAAAACAGGTTTACCAGATAGTATATGAAGTCCTCTTTGTCAAGAAAAGAGGGGGTTTTAGAATTTCTATCGATTGGAAGAAGGAATTTCACCAATTTTGTTGTAATTTATCCATTTGGAAATATTTGTGTGAGATGTTGATGAAATGATAGAAAAAGAGACAGTGAAGATGACAATGAAAGAGATTGTCGAATCGTCTTTTTCCGTGACGTCTTTAAAAGAATTGGTGTTGACATCAATAGAGGAGCATGCAAAACGAAGCAATTTTTTGTTCGGCCGCTTAGCTGGTGTGCATTATCAGATGTTTTCCGAAAATATGAAGGAAAGCGAACAAATTGCAGCGGCTGTAGAACTGCTGATGTTGGCTGGAGATATGCTCGATGATCTCATTGATCAAGACAGCTTGGAAATCTCGTGGAGACAAGTCCCTCTTGCCACCTTTCTTCATGTCGTCGTCGGATTATTGTTCCTAGGACAAAAAGTCATTGCGGATTTACCTATTGATAATGATAAGAAAGCAAAAGCGCAGTTTTACGTTTCATCTCGATTGCTTCAAAGCGTAAATGGGCAGCATATGGATGTCACAAATGACATACAGACGGAAACAGATTATTTACAGATGGTGAAGAAAAAATCAGGTTCTCTAGTAGCCATGGAATGTTTCGTCGGAACTGCATTGGCAGGCGCTGAAAAAAACACTGTCATCATTGAAAAGTATGCCAATGATATAGGAATTGCTGCACAAATCGACAATGATATCGATGCGTTGTATCGTTGGGAGGAGAAGAACGACATTAAAGCAAAGAAGAAATCGCTTCCGGTATTGTACATGCTGGCCAGTAAACGGGATAACTTGTTGAAACAGTATTTTAGCAACCATGTTGATTACAATAAGCTTTATAATCAAAAAGAAACAGCCATTCAACAAATGGAGCAGGAAGGAGCGTTTTACTATGCAAAAGTAATAGGACAGATTTACAAGGAAAAGGCGTTACAAGAAATCGAGAAGCTGGATGTGGACGATAAGTATAAAATTGAACTCAAATCATTAATTTCATAATGTTTGGAGGTAATTGGAAATGCAAGAAATGATCCGTTTTCTTGTAGAACATCCAGAAGTCATCGGAAAATTACAAAATGGTACGGTGAGCTTGATAGGTTTAAGTGAGTTAGAGGTAAAAGCGGTTGTAAAGGTATTTAGTGAATCGATGGAGCCGCTTGGATATTGGAAGTAGATAACGATGAGTCGAATGGTCATTGTAATGATTGTTGCTTCGATTTTAGCAATATATTTAACTATTTTAAATGTTAAATATCCACTGATCGGCATTGATGTAGTGGAAAATAAGAATGGTGATATCATTGTTAACGATATTTACGAATTTGGATGGGCGGAAAAACAAAATATTCATGTTAATGATCAAGTGCTGAAAGTAGATGGGGAGCCCCCGCTCTCTCATTTTACTGTCCGAAAATACAAAACAATTGAACAAGCGAAAACAATAACGATTCAGAGAGAAAATCAAATTCAAATGTTGACGGTTGATTATCGATCGAATGGAGCGAAACAGTGGTTGTATTATATTGCTTTACCAGCTGTTTTTTTTCTATTCACTGTTAGTTTAAGCATTTTTTTGCTTCGTCTGTGGCCACATGATAAAGCGGCAACCGTGCTTATTTACTTTTTGTTATTGATAGGGCTTTGTTATATAAGTGCGAGCTTATCAGCAAAATATGCACTGTTTGGGCGGCAAATGTTTAACGGTATATTTTTAATCTTACCTGCCGTCTTTTTGCATTTCGTTCATCATTATTTTGAAAAAGAAAAGAAATTGTGGTTTACGAACAAAATCATCTTTTCTCTTTATGGGTTTAACTTTGTGATGTTTGTTGTCTCACTCATGTCTTTATCGTTTCGTTCGATCAGTGAAGCAGAAGTGCTATTGACTACATTTTTTATCAACATGGTCATCATTCTTGCTTTGTTAGGAAAAGGATTGGTTTATCTTAAAAAAGATGAACAGCAAAATACGGTCAAAGGGTTGTTTTTCGCAATTGGTCTATCTGTTGCACCATTTATTTTATTTTATAGTCTCCCGGTTTTAATTATTGGAAAATGGGTATTACCAGCTGAATTAACTGTTACCTCGCTTTTTGTGCTGCCATCTGTCTTTCTTTATTTAATTTGTACGGATCGGCTATTTCAATTACAGTTTTCCATCAATCATTTTGTGTACTATGCCTTTTTATCTTTACTTCCATCTTTTCTTGTTACATTGCTTTATATCAAATTTGTCAATGAAGCGAGAGGGCTTGTAGAGCTTGCTTTGTTGTTTTTACTGATTTATGTAATAAATATCCTTGCTCTCTATTTAAAAGGATGTTTCGATCGAATATTAAGGACGAAGTTATACGTACAAAAAGACTTTTATCAAGAAAGTATATATCGGATCGGCGAAGCATTAAAAAAACAGAAAAACATGCAAGAAGTGATCCAATGCCTAGAAAAAGAGGTGAGCGAATTATTAGCTATAGAGGAACTGGCTTTTGTACAACCAGCAATTAAAAATATGCAAGCACCTTTTCAATGTGATGAAAAAGAGTGGATGAAACTAACCAAAAAGATGGATAGAAAACCACTTTCGATTGGGAAAATCATTGAAAATAAGCGTTTGTTTGCAGTTTTTGTAGGCTCGTTCCGGCAAGGTCCTTTACTATTAATAGGAAAAAAGAAACATCCTATTCCATTTACGGCAGAACAAACAGATTGGTTATCGACTATTGTCTATTATACCAGCATCACGATTGAAAATATGGCCAAAGTAGAGGATTTAATAAAAGAGTTAGACAATCTAAAGGAAAGCAGAAATTCTATTTGGCTCACTCGTTTGATCTTTCAATGGTCGGAAAAGGAAAGAAGAAAGTTATCCATTGATTTGCACGATACGATTCTTCAAGATTTAATTGTTTTAAAACGGAAAGTGGAGAGTTTGCGCGTTCAAAATATGCGTATGGATGAAATGAAAAAGCAGCTAAGCGACATCGAAGAAGAAATCGTAGATATCATTGATTTAACAAGGGAAATATGTCATGAATTAAGACCGCCATTTTTGAGTCAAATCGGATTAAAGGAAGCGATCGTACAGTTAATCCAACGGTTCCAATTACGTGCGAATATAAAGGTAGAATGGAATGTTCATTTATTAGCCAAATTAGAAGAAGAACAGGAGCTTGCTATTTATCGGATTATCCAAGAATTATTAAACAATGCGCTAAAACGTAACTATTCAGCCACATGATCAAGTGAGCTGAATATTTTTTGTATTTCCTGTCTATGATGTGAATATTG
>NZ_QCWL01000001.1:758694-767806 GCF_003064505.1 Geobacillus sp. LYN3
TGTCGAAAAATATTTTTTTGACACCCCTGAAACGGCTACAACCGTTGATATATCAACATTTATAGAGGGAGGTTGTTATGATTTCATATTTAGGTAGTATAGTTAAGCTATTAACTACAGAAAAAAATTGGCTTTTATATACCACTTCAAATGAGGATTCACAATCTGAGTTAACCGCTTTAAATATATCCTCGACAGATGACGTTCTTTCCATCACTGGCAGTGGTTGCAGAAGTTTAGCGCTGTTAGCGAATGAGCCTAAATCTTTAACCTCCGTTGACGCTGTTCCTGAACAAAACTATTTACTAGAGTTAAAATTATCTGCCTTTGAAGCACTTACATATGAGGAAGTTTTGCAATTTTTAGGAATTCATAATTCCGACAAACGTCTTCAAATGTACGAGAAATTAAAACCGTTGCTTTCTGATGATGCAGCAATCTTTTGGGACAAACATAAAGAAAAAATTAAACAGGGTGTCATTTTTACTGGGAGACAAGAAAGATTTTACAGAAATGTGGTACTTCCAATTATCAAATTTACAAGAGGAAACATTATATCTAAATTGCTAAAAAGTCGTTCTATCGAAGAACAAAGAATTCTCTATAAGAAGTTAAATACTTGGTTATGGCGTAGAAGCATACAGACACTATGTAGAAGGTCAATCTACAAATTTATTTTAAATGATCCTAGTTACTATGCTTATAGTGAAGTAAATTCACTGGCAGATTATTTAATATCACGTCTGGACTATACATTTACTCATCACCCTATAAAAGAAAATCATTGGCTTACATTTCTTTTATCAGGAAATTACATTCATACATCTTCATTACCTGTTTATTTGTATCCATGTCATTATGAAAAAATCAGGAGGAGTCGTCATAAAGTAAAAATTGTTACAGCCCCATTAGAAAAATATTTACAGGAAGTACCCGATAACTCATTTGATAAATTTTCCCTATCTGATATTTCCGGTTGGATGTCAGAACATTCATTTGAAGCGATTTTAAGTGAAATTATTAGAGTAAGCAGGAACAGGGGTATTTTTTGTTATCGTAATTTTCTTTCGAAAAGAACCATTCCAGAGAATTTAACATCTCATGTTCAACGACTTGATGAGGTAATAAAATTTCTGAATGAAAATGATCGCTCCTTTGCGTTTACTTTCGAAGTAGGTATGATTAAAAAATAAAAAGAAAGGGGAATATAAAGGTGAGTCTTTATGAAATTACCATCAGCGATCCCAATTATGATTTAAAAGGATATATCGTTATTGACAGTTTAGTTAACGGAATAAGTGCGGGTGGATTAAGAATGTCCCCAGATATTAGTTTGGGTGAAATAAAGAAGTTAGCTGCGATTATGACCAAGAAGTATGCAGCCTTAAATATAGAGTTAGGTGGAGCCAAGGCGGGAATAGAGTATGACCCTTCTAAGCACGAAAAAAAAATACTATTAAAAAGATTTGCGGAATTAACAGAACCTCTTTTAAAACATAATTATTTTCTTGGAGAAGACTTAGGTGTTACAGGAAAGGATGTGGCTTATATATATGAATCTATTCATTACAATCCAGTTGATGTTGTTGTGCGTCGTTTACGTGAACGAGGAATTTCAGTAGACATTCCTAATAAATTCCAATTAAGTGATTTATTCGGAAAAAGCTATTCTGTAGAAGCGCTTGGATTATCGATTTTAGAAGCAGTTAGAACAATTTGTAGGAAAATTCAGTTGAATCTTTGCGAAAGTACGGTTGCTATTCAAGGGTTTGGAACTGTGGGGCAAATCACTGCAGAAAAGCTTCTCCAGAGTGGAGCAAAAATTATTGCAATTGAAGATTCTGTCGGCTGTGTAGTCAATAATGATGGTCTCCCAATACCAGAATTGCTATCAATTACAGATTCAAATGGGGTTATTAATCGTACGAAGTTACCAGATCATATAATTCAATACCCAAAAGGATATTGGATAAAAGTAAATGCAGATATTCTTATTCCGGCTGCTATTAAGGATAGTATTCATGAAGAAAACTGCCATGAAGTAAACGCAAAAGTAATCATTGAAGCAGCCAATATGCCTGTAACATCTAAAGCGGAAAAATATTTAATTGATAAAGGAGTATATATTTTACCAGACTATATAACTAATGCTGGAGCTGCTGCATTTTTTGGTTTATTAATCTCGGGACAGGCGACAATGGATACTGTTTTTATAGAATTGCATCATAGAATTAGAAACTCTTTAAATGAAATAGTAGAAATAGCGTTTTCTTCATACGGAAGCAACTTGAGATATGCCTCTGATGTTTATGTAAATCGTTGTCTTAATTTAAAAATGTAAAAAATAGAAATAGAGGTGTTGTTCATGTATTTTCTAATTTGGGGCTTCCTTGTTTGGTTAGGAGCCACGTTCATTTTTCGATTTGTTGGTCATTTTTTCTTTACTCCTGATAGTACTTTGCTTCTTCTCTTATCCTATATGTTTGTTGTTCCTTTAATTTTTTTATTAACTTATCCGCTATATAACTTTAAAGGTTTAACAAAAGATGAACGTTTAAAAGCTGCTATGTTTATCGCACTTCCCGGTATGTTAATTGATACGATTGTGTTAACTGTCTTTCCAAGAGTGTTTACTAATTTACCTGTAGAATCGGACCGATATTTTGGCTCTTGGTTATTATGGGCATACAGTTTGATTTTGATAACGGGCCTTCCACTGAAAAAGCGAGAGAGGAACGATGACAAATGAAAACTTTTAAGACGGTTTTTTTGACCGGTGCCACAGGCTTATTGGGTAGAGCCCTTATTTCTAAATTAAAAGAATACCAAGTTATTTGTTTAATTCATAAAACTCCTTTTAAGGAACATGGTGTTATCTCAATAAAAGGTGATATTACCAAAAAACAATTGGGACTTACTTATAACGAATACCAAACATTATGTAAACAAATTGATGTCATTATTCATATGGCGGCCATTACAGATTTTAGTGAAAGGAAAGAAATTATTGAAAATACAAATGTTGTGGGAACTAAGAATATTGTAACCTTGTCTAGAGACGCAGATGCTCCTCTTTACCATGTCAGTACGGCATATGTTTATGATTTCCCAAATGCAAATCGCTTTGGTAAACAACGTAATTTTTATGAAATCTCAAAAAGATTGGCTGAAAAAATTGTTAAAGACAGTTTGGTTAAAGCAACGATTATCAGACCTTCAATAATTATTGGTGATTCTCATCATGGAACAGTGTCAACGTTGCAAGGATTTCATTTACTAAGCCGATTGATAATGGAAGAAAAGCTTCCTATGTTACCAGGTCTTCCACATTCTATTCTTGATATTGTTCCACAAGATATGGTAGCGGAGGTTATTTTTGCTTTAGTCCATAATGAACATATTGGTGGCGAATTTTATATTACTAATGGTCAGAATGCCCCGATGTTGAAAGAAGTGATTGATACGATAGTACAGGAAAGTACGATTTTATTTAACAAATCTATTTCGTCTCCCAAAATTGTTGATCCTGATCTGTTTGATAGATTAATTAAGCCTGTGTTTTTACCGAAGCTTCCCTTTCAGGTTCGAAAAGAAATAAGAAGAGCTTTGTTTATGAGGGAATATTTAACAATAGAGGAAGCGTTGCCATCTTCGTTAGATTTTTTAAACAGTCATTATGGAATTAAAAAAATACAAGACATGAAATATATACTAAAAAACAACATTAAATATCTTTATAATCTCATAAACTCTCAGGAAGAAAAGAAAGCATATAGGGGGTAAGTAAATGAACGAAATTAAAAATAGTTGTACTGATACGTTAAATCTATACAACACCTATGTTAACAAAGGATGGGCAAAACTTGCAGAACTAATGAATTTACCGCAAGAGGAAAAATCAGCAGGCGTATATATTTTTGATGGCGAAGATAACCAATATATTAATTGTGGGGGATATGGAGTATTTTTACTTGGTCACTGTCATGAAAGGATTGTACGCAGAGTTAAGAAGCAACTGGAAAAATTACCTATGTCAACAAAGATATTTCTTAATCCTGAGTTGGCGAAAGCATCCAAAGAACTGGCAAATGTGGCGCCGCCTGGATTAAACAACGTTTTATTCACCAACTCTGGGGCGGAAGCGGTTGAGGCAAGTATAAAATTAGCAGTATTAAACAACAAAACAAAAATAGTAGCAGCCAAAAATGGGTTTCATGGAAAAACCTTAGGAGCTTTAAGTGTAACTGGTAGAGAAAAATATCGAAAACCATTTAAGTCATTGTTAACCGATGTCTATTTTGTTGAATATGGAAATGTGATTACGCTTGAAGAATATCTGTGGGAAAACAAAGGACAATGTTGTATTATATTAGAGCCATTGCAAGCAGAAGGAGGGGTACGCCTTCCTCCAAGTGGCTATTTAAGACAAGTTAGAGAACTATGTGATCAGTATGGAGCTTTATTAATTATAGATGAAATTCAGACAGGGTTAGGAAGATTAGGTTATTGGTGGGGGGTTGAGGAAGAAAAAATTATTCCTGATATATTGTTGTCAGGGAAGATTTTAAGTGGGGGAGTAGTGCCTGTCGCAGCACTTATTGCGAAAGAGGAAGTGTTTGAAGCTTTTAATAAAAATCCATTGCTACATACTTCTACTTATGCAGGGAATCCTTTGGCAATGGTAGCTGTTCAAGAAACGATAGCTATATTAAAACAAGACAGAATTATTGATCGAGCTAAACTTTTAGGTGAAACATTTGGGGTAACCTTAAAGAAAATACTTTATGAATGCTGTCCAAATTTAGTCGAGGACATAAGAGGAAAAGGGTTACTTTGGGGAATTGAGCTAAAAAGTGAGGGGATAGCTGGTCAATTCATTTTGGAATTACTAAAACAAAAAGTTATTGTTTCACATTCTCTTAATGCACATAAAGTTGTGAGATTAACTCCTCCTGCTACATTGGAGAATGATGAGTTAAATTTTATTTTTACTGCCTTGCAACGAGCTTCTATGTCCTTGAATGAAAAGTATATTAAAAATTGATTAGATTGAGGAGGAAACGATGGGTCAGCTAAAAATACAAGCATCATTATCTGGATTAAATAGTAATGATGTGTACAAAAAAATAGGAAATTTCAAAAATTATAATAAGTATGTAGATATAGTAAGATCAATATCAGTTGAGAATATTGATCAAAATACCTCTATTTCTTCATGGGAAATTGAATTTGAAAATGGAATTTTACGATGGAAGGAGCGGGATGTATTTGAGGATAAAGATAAAGTTATTTTTTTTGAAATGATTGAAGGTGATATAGAGAAATTTAATGGTTATTGGAAAATTATCAAAAATAAGAGCGGGTGTCAGATTTTATTTTTTGCTGACTATGACTTGGGTATCAACATGCTAAATGACATATTGGATCCCATTGCAGGCAATTTACTCTTAGATACGATCAAATCTATTCTCATAGGTCTTTTTGAGAACATACACATAACCGTTGAGGAGTTAAAAACATTATCAGTGGAGGAGGAATGTTAAGTGTCTATATTTTTAAAAAAAGAACGAGAAACCTTGGAGCGTTTCATGCCAAATTTTGATAAATGGCTGAAAGAACAATCCTTTTTTGAACTTGAGGAGCAATGTTCACCGTGTATAAGAAAATATAAAGAAATTGGTGCTCCAGAACTAATGATTTCAGAAGAGTATGGTGGAATGGGAGCTAATATTCTTGATGCTATTCGTATACAAAAAGCAATTGCTAGTAGAAGCCCTTCTCTCGCTCTAGCGCTTACCATGCATAACTTTTCAGTTGCCTCGCTAATGGAAGTTGTAAAATATCAACCTAAATTAGAGAATATCTTAAAAAAAATTGCAGCAGAGAGACTATTGCTTGCTTCGGGATTTGCCGAAGGGAACAATAATAATATTTTTTCTCCAACAATGAAAGCTGAAGTTGTCAGTAATGGTATTATTGTCAAAGGTAGTAAAAGGCCATGTACACTTTCAAAATCAATGGACTACTTGACGGCAAGCGTAAATCTCGTAGACAAAAATGGTAAGGAAGTTTTTGCTATTGCTATGATCCCGAGTAATGCAAAAGGAATCGAAGTTAAGGAGTTCTGGAAACATTGGGTATTGAGGGCAACAGAAACAGAAGAGGTTTTTTTACATGATGTATTTGTTGATATGGAACATGTATTTATAGCAGGTGACCATGTTAACTTACATCCTGCTGTACTGTATGGGTTATTATTGTTTGAACTGTTAGCATCAGCTACTTATTTAGGAACGTGCTCAAGATTGGTAGAAAAGGTTATAATGAATAATAAAATTTCAGATATTAACAAAGTAGATTTGATGGTTCAAGTAGAAATGGCCACATCTGCATTAGAAGGAAAGGCGTATACACTTTTAACCGATGGGTTTAGTGAATCATTGTTACAGGAGACCTTATTAGTACGTTATGGGGTAGAAAATATTTTAAAAGAGGTTGCAACTAAATCTGCTAATTTATGGGGTGGATTAAACTTTTTATCCTCTAATGAAGCAGCTTATCTTCTTGTAGTCTGCCAATTGTTAAGTTTTCATCCTCCTACAAAACATAGTGCTTTAGATATGATGATGGTGTTGCAAAACTAGAGTTTGTGCATAAGGATGTATAGTTGTACATGTAGTAAATAACGATTAAAACTGTACCAACGTGGGTGTTCTAACCATTATTCTTTGGCTGTATAAATGTCTGCTCATTGAGTGCGGAAACGAAATTGCTGTTTTTTGTATTCTGTTTTTAAAAACTGAGGAAGTTGTCGGCCGTATGCTTTTTTTCGTTCGTCCGCTATTCACGGATTAATTGGTGAAAAGGGAAAATATTCCTGTTTGACCACCCATTTAAGGACTTTTTCACTATCGTAGATAGCATCTCCTGATGCAAACTCATGTCTCATTCCTTTAAAGGGGATGCTATATACAAAAATTTAAATAATTCATATATATGCTAATTTATGGTGTTCATTCTGAATGTATCCTTGTAAAAATTGAAGAAACTCTAAAGAAAAAACGAGAAAAACGATATTGAGAGTTTAATTTAATAATATTTACAAAATATAGGGTAACTTGGTAGGTGTGAGAGGAGAAGGTAAAATGACTGAAACTGTAAATCAACAACGACATAGAGGATTGAAACAAGTGTTTGCAGTAAGCATTGGGCTTTTTCTTGTGTTTTTAGATAGTACGGTAGTAAATATAGCGATCCCTAATATTATTGATGATTACAAAATTGATCTAAGTAAAGCCTCATGGATCATAAACGGGTTTGTACTTACACTTGCAGTACTATTAGTTACTCTCGGTAAAATGGCTGATATGTTCGGGCGTGTTCGCACTTTTTTGTGGGGAGTCATCATTTTTACAGTTAGCTCTTTTTTATGTGGAATTGCACCATCAGCCGATTTGCTGATTATCTTTCGTGTTTTGCAGGGAATAGGTGGAGCCATGGTCATACCTACAAGTATGATGTTAGTTAGAACGGCTGTTCCTCCTGAGAAAATAGGATTAGCAATGGGAATTTGGGGAGCTGTTGGTGCTATGGCAGTTGCTATCGGCCCGAGCTTAGGAGGACTTATTACAGAGTATATTCACTGGAGATGGGTGTTTTATATTAATGTTCCCATTGTGTTATTGGCATTTCCGTTCATATTCCTCGCTATTCGAGTACGAAATGAGCCTATTCATAAATTTAAACTTGATCCATTAGGAATTTTGTTGATGAGTTTGAGCTTATTTTTTCTTACGTACGCCATTTTGCAAGGGGAAGAAATTGGATGGACATCTTATAAGATCTTTCTTTATTTTGTAATTAGTGTTGTTAGCGGAGCCCTATTTCTTTTTGTTGAAACGAGAGTAAAAAATCCTCTTCTCGATTTTTCAATTTTTAAGAATCGCTTGTATGTTTCTGGATTAGTTTCAAATTTTCTTAGTGGTATATTATTAATGGGAACGTTAATTTTACTTCCCCTATTTCTTATTAAAGTTAAGGAATTTAGTACATTAGAAGCTTCGTTTGTGATTACTTCTCTTTCCGGAGTTATGCTCATCGTAGCACCAATCACCGGACGGGCAATTGATAAAATTGGTTACCTTATTCCTATGTTAATAGGATACATAACAATTATTGTTGGTTTTAGCTTACTTATAAATATTGATGTAAATGTAAGTGTTTTAAAATTAATTTTATTTCTTGCTATTTTAGGGACAGGTTTAGGGATTATTATGATCACTAGCGTTACGGTATGCACGGCTACCGTTTCTCAAACTCAAATTTCTTTAAGTTCAGGCATTTTTGCTACAGTTCGAAGTGTGGGGGGAGCTATTGGAGTAGCTTTGTTTGTGTCTTTAACATTAAGCTTTCTAAATCATTATTCCGCTAACGTAGTCGATGAAGGAGTAACGATCATAAAAGAATCAGATATTCCTAAAAAACTAAAAGACTCTATTCAAAAAGTTTTAATGAAACAAAGAGATACTTTTTTTGAGGAAAAAAATAACAATAGAGTGTTGGAACTAGACGAGGAAAGTAAGCAATTACTTGCGAAAAATATTGAAAAAGAGGCACTGGCGAAGATTCCTAAAGGGACATCAATGTCTCCAGAAATGCAAAAGAAAATCGAAGAACAAGTGAAGCAACAGTTGATCAATATAGACAAAAACATTGCTAACATAAAAAAACAAATAGAAGACATATCGAAAGAATATGTAGCAAAATCCATGGCAAAAGCATTTTTCAGCGGGATTATTTTGTGTTTTCTTTCGAGTTTATCGTTGCCTTTCTTGTCTAAAAAGTTTTCGTTAAGCCATAGTAGAGAAGTCGATATATGAGTAGTAACTTCATTATTCATTAATGTTTAAAAAGATCAAACTATGCTTATCTTTAACAACTAAACTTGCAAAGGGTAGATAGGTGGAAGCAATTAGTCGCTATTCCAGAATTTCACATGTTGTCAACGCCTTCATCTGATCAGTGAGGACATTTTTTTTTTTGGTTCATCACCAAATTTTGTGATTTAGTGACAAAAAAGAGAAAGCACTGACGAGATCCTGGCAATAATGTT
>NZ_QCWL01000001.1:767852-768602 GCF_003064505.1 Geobacillus sp. LYN3
TTCATGTAGAGAAAACAGAGACACAGGAACGTTGCCCTCATTGTGGGTTTGCCACTTCCTCTGTCCACGACAAACGGACAAGAAAAGTACGGGATTTGGCGATTTTCCATCAGCCGGTGTACTTGTTCGTCAAGATAAAGCGCTATCGGTGCCGGAATTGTTCCCAAGTGTTTTCTGCCTCTTTGGAATCGATTGAACCCAATCAACATTACACTAGTCGATTTTGTGAGCACTTGTATGAACTTTGTGAAGGCTCCACCATTCAAGAGGTTAGTCGAAAGCAGCGCATCCCCTATACGACATTGGAACGCATCTACTACTCCATCGCATCAAAAAAAGCAAAAGAGCGTCAAAACACAATGGAGGCATCTTGTCAGGAAGGGATGGTGCTTAGCTTAGATGAAATCGCGGTAAAAAAGGGACATCAGTATGAAACCGTATTGATGGATGCCAAAGCTGGATCGGTCATGGGAATGCATGCCGATCGCCAATGTGACTCCGCCATCAACTTGTTGAGCCAAAATATCCTGTCGAAAGAAATGGTCCAAACGGTGATTCTTGACATGTGGGAACCTTATCATAAGGCGGTTCGCGCCCTGTTTCCATCTGCTTCGATTGTCATCGATAAGTACCATGTGGTTCAAAAAGTGACCCAAGCCTTGGATCAAGCAAGAAAGGAATTTTCTCCATTGAAAAAGGCTCGATATCTTCTCTTAAAAGGCTGTGAAAAGCTTCGTAAGGACCAACGGC
>NZ_QCWL01000001.1:768715-768960 GCF_003064505.1 Geobacillus sp. LYN3
TCAGTTAGCTAAACAGAGCCCTTTTGCTTCTTTTCAGGAAGCAGCCAACACGCTTGAAAGGTGGAAGGAGCCGATTCTTTCCTACTTTTTGTGCCCATATACGAATGCCCGAATCGAGGGGACGAACCACAAGATCAAAAACATCAAACGCCGGGCATACGGCTATCGAAATTTAGAACGGTTTCGTTTGCGTGTATTTCTGGAGTGTACAGGGAACACTACAGGTAGTCAGGCTGCTTAAGCGC
>NZ_QCWL01000001.1:769060-769305 GCF_003064505.1 Geobacillus sp. LYN3
TCAGTTAGCTAAACAGAGCCCTTTTGCTTCTTTTCAGGAAGCAGCCAACACGCTTGAAAGGTGGAAGGAGCCTATTCTTTCCTACTTTTTGTGCCCATATACGAATGCCCGAATCGAGGGGACGAATCACAAGATCAAAAACATCAAACGCCGGGCATATGGCTATCGAAATCTAGAACGGTTTCGTTTACGTGTATTTCTGGAGTGTACAGGGAACACTACAGGTAGTCAGGCTGCTTAAGCGC
>NZ_QCWL01000001.1:769321-809788 GCF_003064505.1 Geobacillus sp. LYN3
TAGAACGGTTTCGTTTACGTGTATTTCTGGAGTGTACAGGGAACACTACAGGTAGTCAGGCTGCTTAAGCGCTCCCTTCTTCCGCTATCGGTATGATAGTTGGTAGAATGGAACCCGTCAAGGAAAGCACTTGACTGTTTCCATTCTACCAACTTCGTGGTCTGTATGCGGAAGAAGGATCCTGACTGATGAACCTATTTCATCCAGCTAACATGTATCTAGGATTGAGTAGAAATCACAGAAAATGGTGAAGACCCTTTTTTTTTTTGCATTTAAGTAAAACTTTGAAGCGGGCGAAGAACATTTGCCCATTGCTGTTGGGTGATCTCAGCTCCGCTTTTCCTAAAGTCTGCCATTTCGTGTCGATATTCCGCCAAAAATGGCGGTGTTCCGACATAAGTTGGCGATGAAAGAACAAGGGATCATAAATAGATTTTTATTTTAAATTTCGATTAGTTTGAAGAAGGAATTTCACGAATTTTGTTGTAATTTATCTATTGTGTAATCAACGGTGATAAAATCCCCAATAACAGCGGTTTAAAATTCCCCGAAAATAACAGATAATCGTTTCAAAACAACATCTTAGATGGAGTGGAGAAACGATGCTGAAGATAGGGGAGTTTTTTATGATTCGAGAGTTATATCAGAAAGGCTGGACTCAAACAGCGATTGCCAAAGAAACAGGATTTGATCGGAAAACCATTCGTAAGTATCTAAAGGGGGACAAGCTTCCAGAACGTAAAGCCAATGGGAAAAAGAAAGCTAGTAAGCTAGATCCTTATAAAAACTATCTACTTCAACGAATACAAGAAGGTACAACGAATTGTGTTGTTCTCTTTGAGGAGATTCAAGCGATGGGATACACCGGCAAGATGACGATATTAAGAGATTTTGTTCGGCCGTATCGAGAACAGCCAAAGAAACAAGCCACCTTACGGTATGAAACACCACCGGGCAAACAAGCACAAATGGACTGGGCCTATGTTGGGAAGTATTTGGTGGATGGTCAATATCAAGATATTTATGCTTTCGTTATGGTACTTGGTTATTCTCGGATGAAATATGTGGAGTTTACGACCAATATGAATGTAGAAACATTAATGAAATGTCATATGAACGCATTTGCTTACTTTAACGGCATTCCCGAACAGATACTCTATGACAATATGAAAACCGTTGTTCTGAAACATAGTCCAATCGAAATTCGATTTAATCGGGTGTTTGAGGATTTTCTAGCATATTACGGTATTGTTCCAAAAGCATGTCGGCCGAAACGTCCACAAACAAAGGGAAAAGTAGAAAGAGTGGTAAAGTATTTGAAAGATAATTTCTTTCAGCGAAAACATGAACCTACTCTCTATGCATTAAATGAAGACGTTCGTACGTGGCTGGATCAAGTCGCCAATCAAAAACCGAATCAAACAACGAATGAACCACCAATTCAACGTTTTGAACAGGAACAGAAGTTCCTTCAAGCATGGGGAATCAAACCATTATTCCCTACATGTCGCTGGGAGACACGAGAGGTAAGTCGAGATTGTTTTGTTTCATACAGAGGAAAAAAATATTCCGTTCCGTATCGCTATGCAGGACAGGTTGTAAAAGTGAAAGAAACTCTTGACCATCATATCGAGATTTATGATGAACATGAGTGTATTGCCAAACATCCGATTTTGACAGGAAAAGCAACTGCCCATATTCAAATGGAACATTATGAGGGCTTACATACAAAAGAAAAAGGACAGAGAATAAAAGACGTTCAAGTTTTGGCGACCAACGATCTTTATTCTTCTGCCCCATCTCCTAAAGTAGAACAACGCCCTCTCGCTGCTTACGCAGCATTGGAAGAAGGTGAGACTGTATGATGAACGAGCTGTTAATCGAACGTTTAAAAAAGCTTGGTTGGCACCACACAGCCCACCAACTAGATAGTTTATTAGAAGACGCTTCTAGAGATAATGTATCATATTCTGCATTTTTAAACACTATTGTTTTACAAGAAATTGAATATCAAGAGTCCCAGCAACTAGCCAAACGAATGAAAAGAGCGAAATTGCCTTATATCAAAACGATCCATGACTTTGACTTTTCCTTTCAACCAAGCATCAGTGAAAGAAGAGTGAAAGAAACACTTACCTGTCGATTTATTGCCAACGGGGAAAATCGAATCTTACTAGGCCCTCCGGGCGTTGGGAAAACTCATTTAGCGATTTCTTTTGCGGTAGAAGCCATTACCCAAGGATATACAGCTTTATTTTTAACGGCAGACGATTTAGTAGTCGAATGCCGAAAGGCAAACGAAAAAGGGACGCTCCAGCGATTAGTGAATCGTTGGAGTCGTCCAGATGTACTCATTATTGATGAAGTAGGTTATTTTCCTTTTGATGAGCTAACTGCCAATGTCTTTTTTCAAGTCGTATCGAAACGGTATGAACATGGCTCTATGATTCTCACATCGAATAAATCCTATCTCGAATGGGGAAAAGTATTCGGCGACGATGTATTAGCAACAGCGATTTTAGATCGTTTATTACATCACGCCATTACCTTTAATATCAAAGGCGATTCTTACCGACTACGGGAAAAGAAAAAAGCAGGGGTTTATCCTGCCCAGCTATCGAATTAACCGTTCATAATGGGGAATTTCATTTCGTTGAAATTGGGGAATTTTAAATCGTTGTTGACAGTGTGAGATGTTGGTGAAATGACGGAAAAAGAGATAAGGTGAATTTTAAATGACTACTTTATTTGTAAACGAAGTCAAAAATCAAAGTATCGATATAGGGGATATGGACCGCTATCATTTTGAGTTTCTTCAGCCGATTTTGGAACATAAACGCTTTGTCTTCCTTGGGGAGAGCAGCCATTGCGTCAAAGAATACAGTCTAGCAAAAGTAAGCCTGATTAAATATCTTCATGAAGAATTGGGATTTCATGTACTCGCCTTTGAAAGCGAATTGGGGCCATGTATGATCGGCGATTATCTGTCTGATCAACTTGATTCTAAACGTTTTATGGCGGGTACCATTGGGCGTGTGTGGCAAAATGAATTTGTCCTTGGATTATTTGACTATATGAAAAAAATGAAGCAGGAGCGGCCGCTGTATTTTACTGGTGTGGATGTTTATCAAGGAAAAAAGGAGAATTTGTTTTCGGAATTCCTCGAGTCTTATTTAACGGGTCCGACCAAACAGAAGTTTGTCGATTTTGAAAAGCGGGCGATCGAGGTTTTGATTGCAGCCGATAAACGGAAAATCAAGCGTTCGATGCGCCAAAATATAAGGGAAGAGATGGAAAGTAAGGGCATGGAATTGATTGAGGAACTCAAACAGCATTGTTTTCCGGACAGCAAGATTTATAAAATTGTCCTCCGTACGATGGAAAATAGAGTAAATTATTTGAAAGCAACTTTAGAAAAAAGTTTCTCGAAACTTTTTGAGTATCGGGATGCATTAATGGCAAAAAACCTAGAATTTTTAGTACGGGAAATATACCCAAATGAAAAATTTATCATTTGGGCACATAACATGCATATTAGCAAAAATACTTCCGCCAAGCGCCTGTCTGCCTATAAATCGTTTGTGGAAAACCTCTCCCAAACGATTAAGGAGAAAAGTTTTGTATTGGGGTTGTATGCAAAGGAAGGCAAAATGTTGGATTATACAGGTAAGGAATATCCAATAAAAAAAACGAATAAAAAACATTTGGAAAGCCTTCTTGACCATTCCCCTTATCAAAATAGTTTTATTCAGTGCAATGGAAACTGGGCACAGAAAAAGTGGCGGGCCTATGAGGGCGGAGGAATGCCTACTTCCTTTGTACCTGCACAACAATATGATGGGATTTTATTTTTTAAATATGTTTCCCCGGCTTACTTTGATGTTTCGGAGAGGAACAGAGAAGAGTAATTTAACATTTTTCCCGAGAAGTCTCCCTTCCTCTAAACAGAATGAAGGTGGGAGAGGTTCATTTTTTCCGTTAGATATTTTTATTTCTATAACGGGTCTTTACAGCATATATCAATATAATAAAAATAATCCAGCGTGGATGAACTATGCTTTGATTTCCCTTGTTTTGACTTTTTGTTCCGGATTGCAAGCCATTGCATTTTGGGTTTTCCGCAAAGATTTTGACATCACTTGGTGGGCTGCCAATTTGTATTTGATGATTTACCCGTTGTTTTTTATTAAAGATTTTATTGCCGAAAAGAATAAGGACCGTCTGTGAAGGTATGATGGATCAAAATCGTTGGTGAAATGCGGTTATGACTTATTTAAGAAAAAGGTGAAAGAAAATGTTTTTTCCTTCAAAAAAGGATTTATGGATGACTATAATCATTTGGTCAGTCATATTGGCGTGTATCATACCTCCTATCTTATCTATCGAACCTATAGGAGTCATCATGCTACCATCAATTTTGGATACTAAACCGGTTACAACAGTCATAATGGTTGTTCCTGCTATATTATTAGCATGGATATGGTTTGGAACTGGTTATAAAATTGAAAACTCAAAACTAGAGATTCAAAGCGGTCCCTATAAAAAAACTATTAATATAGATGAAATCAATAAAGTACGTAACACCAAAAATCCCTTTACAGCACCTGCTTTATCTATGGACAGGATTGAGATTAGTTACGGAAAATATGAATTTATCACCATATCTCCGAAAAACAAAGAAGAATTTATTCGTCAGCTTCTAAAGGTAAACCCTCGAATACAATTGGATAATCAAGATGGTGTTGCAAAACTAGAGTAAAAGCTCAAAATTATGTATAAGAACCCGTGGTGCTAGTTGAGTCTTAACGCTCAACTAGCCCAAGAACAACAAGCGAGTAAGCCAGTAAAATACCATCCAGCGCCGTTTCAAATCCAGAAACCGAGTTCGCTCGAATCTCGGTGATCCGATACGAATCGACTAAAATCGAAAATTTAATTGCACTTTCATTTTAAGGAGATCCTCATGCAAGGGCTATTTTTATGCTTGTCTGATTTTATCTAGCACCACGGGTATATATGACTTATTAAAAAGGAGATGAACGCATGTTTTACCGTAAAAGTAATATTTCTTCTGAAATCGATTGGCTAAAAGATCATACATACAGTATACAATTGCATGAATTAGATGATCATTCCGATTTGTATTTTTTAAAACCTTTATTGCAAAATAAGCGGATCGTTTTTTTGGGAGAGAATGGCCACGGCGTGGCAGAGCATAGCCTGATTAAAACAAAGATGATTAAGTACTTGCATAAAGAATTGGGGTTTCGAGTTTTAGCATTCGAAAGCAGTTTTAGTGACTGCAGCATATGCTTTTATCAACAAGATCAACTGGATATAAGGCAATGGATGAAACATTCTTTGTTTAAAGTCTGGCATACGGAGGAAGTCGAGACTCTCTTTCATTATGTGAAGGAAACACAATTATCCAATCAGCCTCTCATCTTAACAGGATTGGATATTCAGCCTGCCTCAAACGATCATATTACTGGCAAATTTCTCTCAAAAATGTTTTCAAATATGGATAAGTCCTATGGTGAGAAAATAGTAGAGTTGGAACAAGAAATGCTTTACCAATATGTCAATTCCCGTAGTCCGTCCATTTCCAAAAAGGAACGTAAGCGAAAATGCAAAGAATGGATGGCTCTTTATCAAGAATTCCTCTTTTTATTAGATAAAAACAGTCTTGAGTTACAAAATAAGTTTGGAAAAGACGCTTTTTTGCTTGTGAACCGAATTTTGCAAAACCGAATTTTCCTTATGCAGATGATCTCTTCCCATTTCATGAAAGCGATAAAAATCCGAAATAAGGCAATGGCTGACAATATTTCGTGGCTGGCACAAGAGATGTTTCCTAATGAAAAGATAATAATATGGGCGCACAATGGGCATATAATGAAGCAATCTAGGAGATTGCTAGGGTTTCCATCGACATTTTCTTATTTACCTCCCAAAATCAAGGAATCCTCCTATACCATTGGGTTTTTTATGTATAGTGGACAAGCAGCGGAAAATAATCGCAGTGTATATGAAGTACAGCAGCCTGATCAAGATAGCATCGAGTTTCGAATCAAGCAAGTAGGACATGAAATTGGCTTTTTAGATATCTCGCGGCAAAGAAAAGTGCCTCAAAATCGTTGGCTTTTCAAGCATACTTACACGATGCATGAAGGGAAGCAATTAAATCTTATCAAGCCTATTGCTTGTTACGATGGGCTTGTCGTTTGTGCGAAAACATCTCCTCCAAAGTACATCAATCTAAATTAAAGCAGGAAGATTTTTCGCATTACATGTTATTCATTTCTTTTGTCATTTTGTCAGCAAGGTTAAAATTCCGACATGAGCAAGCTTTTTTGCCATTTCCTTGAATGAAAACGCCATCGGACAATAAATTTGTTCGCCATGCGTTTCACGGTTCAGGATCGACATGTCCAGGTCCTCAAGAAAAATATTGCTGCCTATGACAGAAAAGAGGTCTTTACTATGATCACCGATGTCGGCGTTAACTTAGTGATGTTTTCTTTTCCATCATGTTAATTCCCAGCCTCGCCAATGCAATCCAAATTCCTTCCCTTTTAGCTTGTTAATTCATTACTTTGCTAACTTGTTAAAATATGGTAAAAAATAATTGACAATAAAAGAATGGAGCCGTTACAATAATAGTAAGTTATTAGTTTGTTTAGAAAATTTTAAAAATAGGTGCTGATTTGCGTGTTGAAGCAGGCAAAAGGAAGAATTGGCCGCAATGCGGTGCTCTTAGCGCTTTTTGAAGAGGAAGAAGAAGGAAAAATCACCGCTCATTTAGACAACTTGCAATGGCGTTATTGCAAAGGTAAAGTCGGTTCAATGGAACTGCAAAAAATTGTTGCTTCCGTTGAAACGGCAGCGAAGCGAAACAATGTTGTAAACGGCGAGCTATATCGAGAAATGCACGCGCTGTATCATGCGGTAGTTGAGGCGGTGCAAGGCGTAACGAGAGGACAGGTCGAGCTAGGAGATTTAATGAGAACCGTCGGTCTTCGTTTCGCTGTTGTCCGAGGAAACCCGTATGAAAACAGCAAAGAAGGAGAATGGATCGCCGTTGCCTTATATGGTACAATTGGCGCCCCGATTCGCGGGCTCGAACATGAAACGATTGGATTAGGAATCAACCATATTTAAAATAGGAAGCCTATAGTTTTTTAGTTATGAGGAGGCTGCATTCGCAATGTGTGTATTGCGGATATAGCCTCCTTCTTTATTTCGCTAAAGCGCGATGGAGAGGGTGGGAAAACATGGTCGTTTTAACCGGTCATACGTTAACGCTAGAAGAAGTAAAACGGGTATTGTATCGTGATGAATTGGTCATCGCTTCCAAAGAGAGTATGAAGGCGGTGGAGCGAAGCAGAAAAGCGGTGGAAGAGATTGTGGCGAATAAAAATGTGGTGTATGGCATTAATACAGGATTCGGAAAGTTCAGCGACGTCTTGATTGCCGCTGGCGACGTCGAAGAGCTACAATGGAATTTAATTCATTCGCACGCATGCGGCGTGGGGGAGCCGTTTCCGGAAGAAGTGTCTCGCGCCATGCTCCTTCTTCGTGCTAATGCCCTTTTAAAAGGGTATTCCGGTGTGCGTCCAATCGTTATTGAACGGCTGTTGGATTTATTGAACGCCAAAATCCATCCGGTCATTCCACAACAAGGCTCGCTTGGGGCAAGCGGCGATCTCGCTCCGCTTTCTCATCTGGCGCTTGCCCTTTTAGGAGAAGGAGAAGTGTTTTATCGAGGCAAGCGAGTTCCCGCTATAGAAGCATTATCCGCAGAAGGCATTGCGCCGATTACGTTAAAGGCGAAAGAAGGATTGGCGCTTATTAACGGCACTCAGGCGATGACGGCGATGGGAGTGGTGGTTTATTTAGAAGCGGAACAGCTGGCGTATGAAAGCGAAGCGATTGCCGCTATGACGATCGAAGGCTTGCGCGGCATTATTGATGCATTTGATGAACATGTGCACCTCGTCCGCGGTTACAGACAACAGGTGGAAGTGGCAGCAAGAATTCGCGATTATTTAGCAGGCAGCAAATTGACGACAAGACAAGGCGAGTTGCGTGTGCAAGACGCTTACTCGCTTCGCTGTATCCCGCAAGTGCATGGAGCTTCTTGGCAAGTGCTTGATTATGTAAAAGAAAAGCTGGAAATTGAAATCAACGCAGCAACGGACAATCCGCTCATTTTTGAAGGAGGAGCGAAGGTGATTTCCGGCGGGAATTTTCATGGTCAGCCGATTGTTCATAGTGCCAGGCACCTAAGAAGTCGCCGCATCATTCGGAACCAAAACAAAAAAGCTTCCTTCTTGTCGAGAGGAAGCAACTTAAACGGTAAACTGATATACCCCGTTTTTTATATGGACGGTTTTGTTTTCCGGCATCCCCGTGATTCCGCATAAAAACGGACGGTTGATAAGAGCATAGTCGATTGGAGCGGTGAGGCTTTTTGCTTCATATAAGCGGATCGCTATGTTTCCGATAGCGAGTTCGAAATAGGCACCAAATTCATCGTTGCTTTCCATTACGGACTGGCTGGGTACATCAAATAAGTGGCAATATTTTTGCAACGACTCGTCAAGGCGGCTTACATTTATTCCAATATACGAAAGAGACGGGGTTCCGATGCTGTGCTGCATAAGCGGTGCCATTTCCGTCGCGCGGGCTTCTTCCGGTTCGCCCCACTGAATAAAAAACGGATAGCGGCATGTGTCATCTTGTTTGTCCTCGATAAACAGCATCGACCAGCTTAATACTTTACCATCTTCACGTTTTCGGCTTCCGGAAAACGGACCAATCGGCTTTAGCCCTTTTGCCTGAATGTGGGCAATGACAGAATAGATATCGTCTGTGCGGAATGCCAATTGTGAAAAGCCTTCTCCTTTATAGGAATCCGCAACGATTTGCTGGATCAATACATTGTCGGAAGTTTTTGCTTTATCAAAGTCCATAAAGCCGATCCATTCAATGTAGCGCAGTTCGGTAAAGTAGTTCAGGCAGTTATACGTCCCCCAAGAAGGATGCTTTCCACCGTTTATAGCGTGAAATCCGATAAGCTGAAATGCGGTTTTTGCTTCTTCCGGATTTTCTGTATAGTGAACGATATGATCAAATGTGACATTCATGTTTTCTTCTCCTTTTTAGCAAAAATTTTAAAACAGCCTGCTTTTTATTTTATATAGCTCTCGCTCGTTCGCAGTTGTTTTATGAACGGCAAAATCGATATCAAGCTGAATATTGTCTAGCCGTTCGTTCAGCTGTTGGTAGTGGGAATCTACTTTTTCCTCAAGTTTGTGAAGGCCTTGTTTGAGAGAAGTGATTTCACCGTGGATGTTGTGTACGTCCATTGTGAGGGCTTCAAGTTTGGCATCTGTTTCATCTTGACGGTGAAGAAGCGCTGTCATTAGTTCGTTCAGTTCCTTTAGTCCGGATTGCAAATAAGCTTGTTCTTCTTCTAATCGTTTTTGCCCTTGGAGCAGTATTTGTTGTTCCCGGCGGATCGTTTGTTGTTCTTTTCGGATAGTCAGCTGTTCTTCCTCTAACCGTTTTTGCCCTTCGACAAGATTATGCAATGTACCTTCGATATTGCCAAGCTTGTCAAGCACTTGCTGGAGAACTGTTTCGTCCATAAAAATCCCCCATTCACGCTGCTTTGGTTATTTAAAAATATTATAGCACATATGTTCGTTTCTATCAAGAATATGGTGGAAAGCCGTTTTTGTATTCTTGCACAGAACGCGCGGCAAATGTTGCTTCATTCAATGAAAGTTTGGTATCATCATAGTATTGTGGTAGGTCGAACTCATTGGAGGTGAAAAAGATGTCAAGAATTTCTATCGAACAAGTAAAACATGTGGCGCATTTGGCGCGTTTGGCGATTACGGATGAAGAAGCAGAAATGTTTACAAAGCAGTTGGACGCGATTATTACATTCGCCGAACAATTAAACGAACTCGATACTGAAAATGTTCCGCCAACATCACACGTGCTTGATATGAAAAATGTCATGCGCGAAGATGTGCCGACACCGGGGCTTCCGCTTGAAGAAGTGTTGAAAAACGCGCCGGACCACCAAGACGGTCAATTCCGCGTACCAGCCATTTTAGAGTAAGGAGGGGGAAGCAATGTCATTATTTGACTATAAAATTTCCGAATTACATACCCTTTTACAAAAAAAAGAAATTTCTGTTTCCGATTTAGTGGATGAATCATTCCGCCGCATTGGCGAAGTGGAAGAACAAGTGCAAGCGTTTTTAACACTAAATGAAGAAAACGCGCGCGCGAAAGCGAAAGAGTTAGATGACAAGCTAGCGAAAGAAGGAAACGATTTTGGCGTGCTTTTTGGCATGCCGATTGGCATTAAAGATAATATTGTAACAAAAGGGCTTCGCACGACATGTGCAAGCAAAATTTTATATAACTTTGACCCAATTTATGACGCAACGGTTATGGAGCGCTTAAACGAAGCCGGTGCGATTACGATTGGAAAATTAAACATGGACGAGTTTGCCATGGGGTCTTCCACGGAAAACTCCGGTTTTCAGCTCACGCGCAACCCGTGGGATTTAGAGCGCGTACCGGGCGGCTCTAGCGGCGGTTCCGCTGCGGCAGTAGCGGCAGGCGAAGTACCGTTTGCTTTAGGTTCTGATACGGGCGGTTCGATTCGCCAGCCGGCGGCATTTTGTGGAGTTGTCGGGCTGAAACCTACATACGGCCGTGTATCGCGCTTCGGGCTTGTCGCGTTTGCCTCTTCACTTGACCAAATCGGCCCGATTACGCGTACGGTAGAGGATAACGCCTACTTATTGCAAGTCATCGCTGGTTTAGATCCAATGGATTCGACATCGGCAAACGTAGAAGTGCCAAATTACGTAGAGGCGCTTACCGGCGACATTAAAGGCTTAAAAATCGCCGTGCCGAAAGAATATTTAGGCGAAGGTGTTGCGGAAGAGGTTCGCCAATCCGTCCTTGATGCATTAAAAGTATTGGAAAAATTAGGAGCGACATGGGAAGAAGTATCACTTCCGCACTCGAAGTATGCGCTGGCGACTTACTATTTGCTTGCTTCTTCGGAAGCATCCGCGAACCTTGCCCGCTTTGACGGTGTGCGTTACGGATACCGCACGGATAATGCGAAAAACTTGATCGATATGTACAAACAAACGCGCAGCGAAGGCTTCGGCAACGAAGTGAAACGCCGCATCATGCTTGGGACGTTCGCGTTAAGCGCCGGATATTATGACGCGTATTATAAAAAGGCGCAACAAGTGCGGACATTAATCAAACAAGATTTCGAAAAAGTATTTGAGAAATACGACGTCATTATCGGACCAACGACGCCGACACCAGCATTTAAAATCGGTGAAAAAACGCACGACCCGCTAACGATGTACGCGAACGACATTTTAACGATTCCGGTAAACCTTGCCGGCGTTCCTGGAATCTCCGTACCGTGCGGATTTGTGAACGGCTTGCCGGTCGGCTTGCAAATTATCGGCAAACATTTTGATGAAAGCACAATTTACCGCATCGCTCATGCGTTCGAGCAAGCGACCGACTATCATAAACAAAAACCAGCGTTATAAGGGGGGAAACATGATGAATTTTGAAACGGTCATTGGTCTTGAAGTTCACGTTGAGCTAAAGACAAAATCGAAAATTTTCTCCAGTAGTCCAAATGCGTTCGGAGCGCCCCCAAACACGCAAACGAACGTGATCGATTTAGGCTATCCAGGGGTTCTTCCGGTATTGAATAGACAAGCGGTAGAATTTGCGATGAAGGCAGCGATGGCGCTAAACTGCGAAATCGCGACCGAAACGAAATTTGACCGTAAAAACTATTTTTATCCGGATAACCCAAAAGCGTACCAAATTTCGCAATATGACCAGCCGCTTGGCAAAAACGGCTGGATTGAAATCGAAGTGAACGGCAAAAAGAAAAAAATCGGCATCACCCGCATTCATTTAGAAGAAGACGCAGGGAAACTGACGCATACCGGAGATGGATATTCACTTGTCGATTTCAACCGCCAAGGCACTCCATTAATTGAGATTGTGTCAGAACCGGACATTCGTTCGCCAGAAGAAGCGTATGCGTATTTGGAAAAATTAAAATCGATCATCCAATATACAGGCGTTTCCGATTGTAAAATGGAAGAAGGTTCGCTTCGCTGCGACGCGAACATTTCCCTTCGTCCAATTGGTTCAGACAAATTCGGCACGAAAACAGAGTTGAAAAACTTAAACTCATTTAACTTTGTGCGCATGGGGCTCGAATACGAAGCAAAGCGGCAAGAGAAAATTTTGCTTTCCGGCGGCGTCATCCAGCAAGAAACGCGTCGCTTTGACGAAGCAACAAAAACAACGGTGCTCATGCGCGTCAAAGAAGGTTCGGAAGACTACCGCTACTTCCCAGAACCAGACCTTGTTATGCTATATATCGACGACGAGTGGAAAGAACGCGTTCGCGCTTCGATTCCAGAGCTTCCAGACGCGCGCAAAAAACGCTATATCGAAGAGCTTGGCTTGCCGGAATACGATGCGAAAGTATTAACGCTGACGAAAGAAATGGCCGATTTCTTCGAAGCGACGGTCGCAAACGGAGCAGATCCGAAATTGGCGTCCAACTGGCTCATGGTTGAAGTATCTGGCTATTTAAACGCAGAACAAAAAGAACTGCATGAGATCGCGCTGACGCCAGAAAGCTTAGCGGGCATGATTAAGCTCATTCAAAACGGCACGATTTCGTCGAAAATCGCGAAAAAAGTGTTTAAAGAACTCGTCGAAAAAGGCGGAGACCCAGAGAAGATTGTCAAAGAAAAAGGGCTTGTGCAAATTTCCGATGAGGCGACATTGCGCAAAATCGTCATCGAAGTATTGGATGCTAATCCGCAATCCGTTGAAGACTATAAAAACGGAAAAGACCGCGCGCTTGGTTTCTTAGTCGGCCAAGTGATGAAAGCGACAAAAGGACAAGCCAACCCGCCGCTTGTCAATAAGTTGTTAGTAGAAGAAATTAACAAACGATAAACAAGTTAAAGCTGGCTGCATCAAGCCAGCTTTTATTTATGAGAAAGTGTGGAAGACATGCTATATCATGACAACAATCCAATCAAGCTAAAGATTGATGCACATTTATGTAAAATCAAGCGGTTGGCGCCTAAAAGCGTCATGCCGCTTACAATGTTTACGGGCTAACTAACCGTTGCAGCGTGCTTTCGACTTTAAAAACGCGGTTGTTGAGAACTTGCATGCCGGATTCATGGTCATGGAGGAGAGGCAGGACTTTGTCTTCGAGCACGTTGGTGAGGTGAGTGACTTTTCCTTTCAATTCGTGGACGTCAAGTGAGAGTGCGTCATATTTTGCAGTGAGGACTTCTTGGCCATGGCGGACGGCTTCGCTGATCGCTTTTGTTTCGGTGATTTTTTCATCAAGAACAATAACGGTGCTTTCGACGTTTGCTAAACGCTCCTTCACACTGGCCATGTCTTTTTCCAAGGTAGCCACTCTCTCTTCGACACGGCTCATCCGCTTTTCCAATTTGTCGACACGATTGCTTAACGTTTGGATATCGTTGCGCGTGAGTTTGACCTCTTGGAGAATTTCTTGCAGCAGCGCCTCTACCATGTACTCACCTCCTTTATATCCTTCATTATACATTAAACATTCCGACAAACGCCATGTCGAATGGAATAGATTTTTAGTGGAGTAATTGTTCGACATTTATTACAATGGAAATAGATGATCTGAAGAACGATAAGGAGAATGGACATGGATGCTTCCTGGCTAAAGCCGATTTCGGAGGTAAAGTATTTAGCGGTGGATAATGCGTATCGCTATCGCGCGATTTTGCGCTATTTTTACACACAGCACGAACGGATGCGGCAATATTTGTTTCCAGAAGAAGTGTATGCGTTTTTAAAACAGCACGATGAATTTCGGGATTATACAGAAGATGATTTGCAGCAAGATTTAGATCAACTCGTCAAATGGAAAAACTTGATTGCGAGACAAGAAACAACGCACATTCGCACGATTGAAGAGTTTAAAAAGAAACGGTTTCGCTATCAATGCAGCCCGTACACGGTCGAAATCGAGCGTATGATCCGCGCGCTCGAGCAGCTTGGCGATTCGTTTGGCGGGTCATTGGAAAAAACACGATTTGACCGCCTGTATACTTCGCTTGTCCGCATCGAAACAATTATCAAAAATGGATTTGCGGAAAAACGAGATGAGATGAACCAAGTATGGGAAGAAACATTTGACTATTTCAAAAAAATCATTCAAAATTCCGCCGACTATATCGCTTACTTGAACAGCGAAAACATGGAAGAGCAAATGATGTCAGAGGCGTTTCTCGTATATAAGGAAAAGTTCACAGCGTATTTGCGAGATTTTATCCTCGCGTTGCAAAAAACATCGATGCAAATTGAAAAACTGCTCGAAGACTTGCAGGAAGAAGAAGTACGTCAGTTTGTTCATCATGTCGTAGACTATCAAATGACGATTCCGCGTTGGGAAGATCTTTCGCTTACAAGAGAGCAGATGGTGGAAGAACGGATGGAAACATGGCGCAGCTTAAAAGAATGGTTTTTAGGCCGGAACGGGCATGACAGTGAATTGGCGTTTTTGCAGAAACAAACGAACGAGGCGATCCGCCGTATTACAAGGGTTGTGCAGCGGCTTGGCGAGCGGCACCATCATTTTCGCAGCCGAAAAAAAGATTATTTGTATCTAGCACAATGGTTTTCTAAACTCGATTCGCTAGAAGATGCGCATAAATTGTCATCAGTTGTGTTTGGCTGTTTTCACACAAAACATTTGGTGACGGACAATGATGCGACCGAAGATATGTATCGCGACATTTGGGAGGAAGCACCGAGTGAATGGACGGTGAAGCCGCGCGTCCGCCATTACCAGGAAAAGAAAAAGCCGCAGGCAATCGTAGACAATGAAAATAAAAAGAAACAAACAATGGTGGAGTTTTTACAGCAAAAACAGCGTGAAGAAGAAGAGCTCAAACAGTTGGTTCAAGACGGCAAAATTATTTTACGCGAGTTGCCGGTTGTCGCTCCCCATGTTCGCAAAACGTTATTAAGCTGGATTGCGAAAGCGATGACGCGCGAAGATCGAGTCGTGAAAACGGAAATTGGCTGGAAGGTGAAAATTGTCAAAAAAGACGATTCATTTATTGAATTACACGCGGAAGACGGAACGATGATCATGCCGAATTACGAAATTCATTTTCTTGAGAGTAGGGAGGAGCTAGTGAGTGGAGCGTGATTTTGATGAAAAGGCGAAAATAGCACTAAAAGTGTTACTGGAAAACTTTTGGATTACCCGCGAGCGTGACCCGGAATTGTTTCAGCTGATTCGCGAACGAGAAAATATCGTAAAACGTTATGTGCAAGAAAAATTCGGTTATCGCCTCATTGTTCACCGTTATTTTGCTAAACTTGAAAAAATACCGGCGGAACCTGAGGCATGGATGGGAATTGAATCATTTCAAGAACCGCTCGATTATGCGCTGTTTTGTTGTTTGATGGCATATTTAGAAGGAAAGGAAGTGGAAGAAAAATTTTTGCTGTCGGATGTCTGTGAGGAAATAAAAGCGATGTATCCAGGGGACGTTCCGCTTGATTGGACAAACTACCAGCAGCGGCGCGCGCTGGTCCGTGTATTAAAAACCGCTGAAGAACTTGGGGTCGTGAAGCGGGTGGACGGCGAAATCGAAGGATTCGCCCAGCGGGAAGACCATGAAGCGCTATATGAAGTCCCCGTGCTTTCTCGTTATTTTATGCGTTCCTATCCGAAAGATTTGACGCAGTACAAAACGATGGAAGAATTGTTAGAAGAAGAGTGGAAAACCGCTCCGCAAGATTATCGGCGCCACCGCATTTATCGGCAACTGTTTTTATCTCCAGTTGTTTATCGACAACAAAAAGACGATCCTGACTTTTATTACTTGCGCAACTTTCGCCATCGATTGCGCGAAGATATTGAAGCGCATAGCGATTTTCGCTACGAACTGTATAAAAACGCCGCTTTGCTCACCCTTCCGGAACGGGAAAACGTATATACGCTGTTTCCCAACCAAAAAGGAACGTCAGATATTATTCTTCATTTCGCTTCTATTGTCCGTGAACATCTTCTAGATTATCCACCAGACGAATACGGGAAAATCAGAATGACACAAGCGGATTTTCAGCGGCTGCTTACAATATGCAAGGAGCGCTATGGAGAAGGATGGGGAAAAACGTATCGCGACATGACTCCAGCGCAGCTAACATCGGTGCTGTTGGAGGAATTAAAACAGTGGAAAATGGCGGATGTGGAAAAAGAAACGGGAATGATCATGCTATATCCACTGCTCGGACGGATAGTTGGCCATTATCCTCCCGATTTTATGAAGAAAGGAATGGATGATGATGACGAATAAATGGGTGCTCCATCGCGCGGGACTATTAAATTTTTGGTATTACGATGAAGAATATTTCCATTTTGCGGACGGCAGGCTGTTTCTCCGCGGCAGCAACGGTTCGGGAAAATCAGTGACGATGCAAAGCTTGATTCCTGTTTTGCTTGACGGAAAGAAAACCCCTGACCGCCTTGATCCGTTTGGGTCACGGGCGCGCCGCATGGAAGATTATTTGCTTGGGGAAAAGGAATTAGTTGATCGTGATGAACGGACAGGCTATTTATTTTTGGAATATAAACGAAAACATAGCGACCATTATATCACAACCGGAATCGGTTTAAGGGCGAAACGCCAGAAAGGCATGGATTTTTGGGGATTTGTCATTTTTGACAACCGCCGCATCGGTAAAGATATTACATTGTACAAAAAGGAAAAAACGGGCGAAAAAATCCCGCTGACAAAACGAGAATTAATCACGGTGCTTGGCGACGGCGGAACGGTTGTCGATACGCAAAAAGAGTATATGGAGCTTGTCAATAAATATATTTTCCGTTTCGAATCGCTCGAAGCGTTTCAAGAATTGATCGAGCTTTTGATTCAGCTTCGCAGTCCGAAATTATCGAAAGATTTCAAGCCGACAGTCATTTACGAAATTCTCGAAAGCTCGCTGCCGGCGTTGACGGATGACGAATTGCGCCATTTATCGGAAACGATTGAAAACATGGACCAAGCAAAGCAGCAGCTGGAACAGTTGGAACGGGATGAAGCGTCGCTGCGTCGACTCTGCCAGCACTATCAGCAATATAACGAATATATGATATGGGAAAAAGCGAACGAATGGCTCAAAGCAGCAAAACAAGAGGAAAAATTAACGGAAGAGCGCGAGCAGTGCCTCCGCGATCAAGAGCGGTATGCAGCACGAAAAGAAGAGCTGGCAACGGAAATTCAGGGCTTACAAAATGAGCAAGCGGTGCTTCGCAAACGGGAGCTGGATTTAGCGAGCCACGAAGTGTTTCGGGCCGAAGAAAAATATCGGGAAACGAAACAGCGCCTTGCGAACGTGCAAGATCAAATAATGAAAAAAGAACGTTATCTTGATGATAAACAACAACAAGAGCGCAAGTTGAAACAAGAGATTGCCAAAAGCGAAGACGTTCTTCACCAGTCTGCGCAAACGATCGACGAACAACTGGAAGAATTGCGCTATGCCGCGCTTGAAAGCGCCTTTGCCTCACATGAACTAAATGAAGAAGACTTTCAGCGGCATCGAAACGAGCCGTTTGACTTTACGCTTTGGCGAAAAGAAGCGGAAGCGTATGAAAAACGGTTAGAGGAAATATTGTCGCTTTGGACGCGCCATGATGACCTCAAGCGCCGATACGAAGACGCATACCACGAGCTTGGAGAACAGCAGCGTTTACTAGACAATCTCCATAATGACGCGAAAAAATGGCATGAGCTATTGGAAATGGAAAAATCGCGCCTGCAGGAAGCGGTGTTTGCCTGGAAAGAAGCACATCCTGATATTCCGATCGATGAAGAAACAATCCAATCGTTTTTGCGTTATTTAAACGAGCTATATGAACGCTATCATTTTGAAGATGTAAAGAAACCGTTTGCCGACCGATATTATGAGGCGTTGGACCAGAAAAAAGCGGAAAAAGTGAGATGGGAACACGAAATCGAGCTAGTAAAACGAGAAATCGCAGAAACAGAAGAAGAACTGCGCCGCTGGAAAGAACAAAAAGACCCTGAATTAGAGCATGACGAACAAACCGCACAAGCCCGCGCGGCTTTACAAGCACGAGGGGTTGCGTACGTGCCATTTTACGCAAGCGTTGAGTTTTACGACCACGTGCCAGAATCGTTGCGCGAACGAATCGAGTCATCGTTATACCACGCAGGGCTATTGGACGCGTTAGTGACCGAAACAGACGTTTCCATCGTGCATGACCGTATTCTCAAACCAAATCCTGTGGAAATGGCGCATACGCTTGCCGAATATTTACGTCCTGATGTGGATGAAGATCTCGGTGTTTCCGCCGAGCGCATTGAGTCTGTTCTTCGCAGCATTCTTATTTCTGATGAGGCGCAAGAAGGGCGATTTACGATGAACGAATCGGGTCATTATTCGTTTGGACTCCTTCAAGGCCATGCGCCGAAACGAGAACAAGCGATCTTTATCGGCCGCAACGCCCGCAAGCGGTGGCGCCTTTCCCAAATCGCGCAAATCGAGGAAAAGCTTCAACAACTAGATGAACTTCTTCAGCAAAAAAAGGAACAGCTTGCGCATGTGGAAGCAACAATTGCCTCCATCCATGAAGCGTTTCAAACGTTCCCGTCTGACCGCGATGTTCGCGCGGCCTTTGACGAATGGGACCGTACAAAACGCGCCATCACAAGCAAACAACAAGAAGTGGAACGAAAAAGCGAAAAATTGAATAGCATCGCCCGCGACTGGCAACAAGTAAAACAAACGCTTCGCGAAAAAGCGGAAGGACTCGATCTTGAATTTACAAAAGAGCGGTACGAAGAGGCGCGGCGATGGATGAAATTGTATACGGGTCATTTAACGGAATTGGTTCTGGAACACCGTTCGTTTCTCCATCAATTGCAAGTCAGCCGCTATCATCAAGACCAGCTTGAAACCGTCCAAGCGGAAATCGATGAAGCAAAAGGTGAAATCAATATATTAGCCAGCGAGCAACAACGCCTCCTTTTAGAAATACAACATATGGAACAAATGTTAAAACAGATGGGAGCGGATGACATTCGCGCGGAAATCTCCCGCGTTCGCGATCGCCTTGAATGGGTAAACAAGGCGTTGCCGGAAAAGATAAACGAACAAGCTCACATCGAACAAACGATCAAATCCACTCACCGTCAACTAGAAGAGTTAGAGCGAAAACTTCAATTTGCTAGCACGCTTGCAGCAGTATGGAAGCGATCGTTTATCGCAGAAGCGGAACACGGTCTTGTCGAAGTAGCGGAGAATGTAGATCCGCATGAACAAGCAAAAGATGTTGTTCGCCGCTACGGATCAATCGGAAAAGAACAAACGCGTTCATCCGTGATTGCTAAATTGAATAGCGTATTCTTCCAAGAAAGCGCGAATTTAGTGGAATACCGCCTATCTCAAGAACCTGTCGCATTAGAAGAGGAAAATCCGTTTGCTGGTATCGATTTGGACGAAGAAATGGAGTTAAAGGTGAGCGATTGGAAAGAAAAACGGGATCGGATCATTCTTTTGCTTGATTACAAAGGACAGCGCGTCACTCCGTTCTATTTATTAAAGGAAATGGAAAAAGACATTCTCCTTCAGCGGGAATACATTAATGAACAAGACCGCGAGTTGTACGAAGATATTATTTTAAAAACGGTCGGACGTATTTTGCGCAGCCGCATTCAGCGTGCCGAACGCTGGGTGAAAGATATGAACGCGCTCATGCAACAGCGAGATGCTTCTTCCGGATTATTGTTGTCCATTCAATGGAAACCGAAAACAGCGGAAACAGAAGAAGAAATGGATACGAAAGAGCTTGTTGAATTGTTGCGGATGAATTCGCGATTGTTAAAAGAAGAAGATTTGCAGCGGGTCACGATGCACTTCCGGTCCAAAATTAACCGCGCCCGTGAAATGTTAGAGGAGAAAGGGCAAGGAAACACGCTCCATCAAGTCATTAAAGAAGTGCTCGATTACCGGAAATGGTTTACGTTTACGCTCTATTATCAAAAAACAAATGAGCCAAAACGGGAATTAACGAACCAGCGATTTTATCAGTTTAGCGGCGGAGAAAAAGCGATGGCGATGTACATTCCGCTCTTTGCGGCCGCGTATGCCCGCTATCAAGAAGCAAGTGAGGAGGCGCCATACATCATTTCCCTTGATGAAGCGTTCGCCGGTGTGGATGAAAATAATATTCGCGATATGTTCGATCTTGTTGAATCGCTCGGCTTTAATTACATCATGAACTCGCAGGCGCTGTGGGGAGATTACGACACCGTGCCGGCTCTTTCGATTTGCGAGCTTGTGCGCCCGAAAAACGCTTCGCACGTCACCGTGATCCGCTATTATTGGAACGGAACGATGAAGCGGCTTGTGACAGATTGGGACGAACAAGAAATGGTGGTGAAACAATGAAATCATTGCCGGAACTAGCGGCGGAAGCGGCGCAATTTTTTCGCGGTGAAGCTGGATTTCACCGCCTTTTTTGCGAAATGAAAAAGAAGTACGAATCGCTCGGCCGCATTGGCGGCACCATTTCCCTTGCGAATTTTACGAAAGAAGAAAAAGAAGCAATCGCGGCGTTTTTTGGGAAGGAAATGACGCGCGTTTCGCTGCAGGCGTTTGCCAAACAACTGGATAAGACAAGATTTGCAGGTGTTTCACTGGAAGAGCTGTTAGTCCATTATTTTGGAGAACCGCTCGTCGCAAACAAAGAAAGGCGTGAAGCGGAACAACAAGAAAAAGCGGCGTTTTTCCAGCGTCTGATCGCCGCTTGTCCTAGTGGAGCGGAATGGCTTACGGCAGCGCTGGAGCACCCGAACGAATACCGCCTGCTTCATCAGGCGTACGCCCAGCAGCGCGAGGAGCTGTATGCGTCCCTTTGCATGGTTTGTGAAGCGATTCGCCAGCTGCCTGAAAAAGGAACATACGAACGCCTGCCGCTATTCGCGCAAAAAGTAACCGGAGACCCGCACGCGTTTGATTTGCACACGTTTCAAGGAAAACTGCTGCTATCCGCATTGGAATTTTACTCTCGAAAAAAATATCAGCTTTCGTCTGTAGAAGAAGTCAATGAACTATTGCAATCGTTCGGCATATTGCGCGAAGACATCCTCAATTTCGTGACGTGCGCGGGAATTTTGGCAGAAACGAAAGAGGGCATTCATCCCGTATTTTCCGCCGCTTGTGAAACGAATATGGCGCTGAATGTGCCGCTGAGGGAGATAGTGTCACTAACCCGCGCGTATCCAGCGAAAGGAAATGCCGTCTTTGTCGTAGAAAACGCCGGCGTTTTTTCTGAACTGCTAGACGAAGCGATGCCGCTTGTCAGCACAAACGGCCAACTCAATTTGGCGACGCTATTGCTTCTTGACTTGCTTGTGGAGTCGGGCGCTCATCTTTATTATTCGGGCGACTTTGATCCAGAAGGTCTGAAAATGGCCGATCGGCTTGCCGGGCGATACGGCGAGAATCTTTCCCTTTGGCATTTCACGCGTGAGGACTACTTTGCCTCGATGCCGAGTGTGTCGCTTTCTGAGGAGCGGCTGGCTAAGCTCCAATCGGTTTCCTCTCCCAAACTGCAGCCAGTAAAGCAGGAGATCGAGCGGTGCAAGAAAGCGGGGTATCAGGAGGCGATTTTATTGATGCTTCGAGAAGATATAGAGAAGGAAAAGGCGGAGTTAAGTTAATCACTCCGTCTTTCTTTGCAAAGAAAGTTTACAGGCATCAAAAATGGGATATAGCTTTTAGGATGTTTAGTAACCTATAATACAGACGGATAACGATATGCGATCGTATATATAAACTATCATTCGTGGTGAAAAATGTCGTCGACCTCCAATCGTGCAAAAAGTGCGGGGGATCGACGACAGTTTCTTTTTCTCCCTCTTGCTTACATCCATCAATATTTTCTTATAAAGAATAGTTGCACGCAAGGGTTTCAGCTGACCTCGACGAAAACAGATATCAGGGGTATTATGGAAAATGAAATGGATACTGGTTGTTCCTTGAAACCAACAGGAGGAATAAAAGGATGAGAAAAAAGATTCGGGAATTAGGCATTGAAATTGGATCGCTGGAAACGGGAAAGCATAATCAGATCACTGATGTTCCTGGAGTTAAGGTAGGACATGTAACATTAAAGAAAGAGTTGGATGAAAAGACGGTCATTCGAACAGGAGTTACGGCTATTCTTCCTCATGGAGGCAATATTTTTTTGCAAAAGGTGCCTGCTTCGTGTTTTGTTTTAAATGGATTTGGGAAAACAGCGGGATTAGTGCAAGTGGAAGAGCTAGGGGTTATGGAATCACCGATTATGCTTACGAATACGTTCAGTGTGGGCACAGTCTGGCAAGGAACATTGGAATATTTAATGGAACAAAATCAAGAAATAGGGGATACGACTAGTTCAGTGAATATCGTAGTAGGTGAATGCAATGACAGCTATCTAAACACGGTTCATTTTCCTGTCATCGAAAAAGAACATGCAAAACTAGCGATAGAGCAGGCTGTTTTTGATGTCGAAGAGGGTGCGGTGGGCGCAGGCACTGGTACGATGTGTTTCGGCTATAAAGGGGGAATTGGCAGTTCTTCGCGAATCATCCATGGAGGGATTTACACCGTTGGCGCATTGGTTCTTAGCAATTTTGGCAAAAGGGAAGAGTTGTGCATTGCACAGTATCGAAAACCATCATTTGATGAAACAGAAATTCCGAATGGTTCTATTATGATTATTGTCGCAACCAACGCTCCTTTGAGCTCTCGTCAATTGAAGCGGCTGGCAAAACGTGCAGCCTTCGGGCTCGCTCGAACAGGAAGCCATATTCACCATGGAAGCGGAGATATCATCATCGCATTTTCGAACGGATACACTATCCCCCACTTTTCTGAGTCATCTTATTATCAACTTCCGCCGCTCATTCGCGATGATGATCCATTGATGAATGAGCTGTTTCAAGCAGCCATCGAGTCAACGGAGGAAGCCATCTTAAATTCGTTGACAATGGCAGAGACGACAACCGGACGGAACGGGCGAATTGGCGAGGCTATTCCGTATGACCTTTTTCAATGACAACAAAGGGTATGTCTAGATGAATCGGCAACATCGGCATGTTGGCCGGTGAACAAATCGAAATTAGTCTTTATTAGTTTAGTTAATCACCACGTCTGTTTTTGTTGCCGTCGACCTCCAATCATGCAAAAAGTGCGGGGGATCGACGACACTTTATTTTTCGCCCTCCTGCTTACAGGCATCAAGGATCAACTCTATTGACGCAATTTTATAAATGTTTTATACTGGACTTAACCTATTTTGAAAAATGTTGATTTATCAATGATTTTTTGGGGTTTTTATCTTACCTATGAGGAATTGAAACATGAAGAAGGGCGAAAATTATTCGTCAGTGAACTTGAGGTTTTTATCTTACCTATAAGGAATTGAAATCGCGGTATACAACGCCAAAATCTTTCTCATTCATCCCTGTTTTTATCTTACCTATGAGAAATGAAAACCAAGCTAAAAGAGGTTCTATTATTGTTTTTATCGTAATTATGAAATTGAACCAGCGTTCCAACGTGATATAATGAATTGGTAACTATTTATTTTTATCGCACCTACGAGTAATTGCGTAGTGTTCCGGCAGCTTTCCCTGCACCATGTCAATGTCACATTCTGACCTATATGCGCATTCTCGTTTCTCTCTAGCATAATTCTAGTGGAGAAACGAGTTTTTTTATTGCACTTTTATTGTGTGCATGTTCTAATAGTGATTGATGGGAATTAGGAATAGATTGATTTCATTGGCAGAGGATATATTCGAAGCAAGGAGTGGGGGCTGATGGAGAAAGAGGCGATCATCCGCTTTGAGCGGGTGACGAAGGAATACGATGGGTTAGTCGTGCTCGATGATGTCAGTTTTGAGATTGAGCGCGGGAAGTTTTATACCTTGCTCGGGCCGTCGGGATGCGGGAAGACGACGATTCTGCGTTTGATCGCGGGGTTTACGGAGCCGACGAAAGGAACGATTTATTTTCACGGAAAGCCGGTAAATCATGTACCTGCGAATAAGCGGCAAGTGAATACGGTGTTTCAGGATTATGCTTTGTTTCCGCATTTGAACGTGTTTGAAAACGTGGCGTTTGGGCTGCGGATTAAAAAGAAAAAGCGCTCGGAAATTGAGGAAAAAGTAAAACAGGCGCTTCGGTTTGTGAATTTAGAAGGATACGAGAATCGCAGTATTCAAGAAATGTCCGGAGGCCAGCGGCAGCGAGTGGCGATTGCGCGCGCGATTGTCAACGAACCAGAAGTGCTCCTGCTTGATGAGCCGCTGTCGGCGCTTGATTTAAAGCTGCGCACGGAAATGCAATATGAGCTTCGCGAACTGCAGCGAAGCTTAGGGATTACGTTTATTTTTGTCACCCATGACCAAGAAGAGGCGCTGGCGATGTCGGACCAAATTTTTGTGCTCAATAAGGGGAAAATCCAGCAAAGCGGCACACCGAAAGACATTTACGATGAGCCGATTAATCGGTTTGTCGCTGATTTTATCGGTGAATCGAACATCTTGCGAGGCACGATGATTGAAGATTACCTTGTCGAATTCGCTGGGAAGCGGTTTACGTGCGTGGACAAAGGATTTCGCCCGAACGAGCCAGTCGATATTGTCATCCGTCCGGAAGATTTGGACATTACGACAAAAGATCAAGGAAAGCTCCAAGTGCGCGTTGATTCGCTATTGTTCCGAGGTGTACATTACGAGTTGTGCTGCTATGACGAAGATGGGAATGAATGGCTCGTCCATTCGACGAAAAAAGCGGAAGTAGGGGAAGAAATCGGGCTTTATTTTGACCCAGAGGACATTCATGTCATGCGCATTAGCGATGATGAAGATGATGGTGAGAGATCCGATGAAAAATAGTGTACGCAATGTTTACTTATTTCCATATGTAATATGGATTGGGCTATTTGTCGTTGCGCCGATTTTATTGATTTTGTATTATTCGTTTTTTGACATTGACGGGAATTGGTCGCTTTCCAATTATAAAACGTTTTTTACGCCGATTTATTTAAAGATGGCGGTCAGTTCCGTTTGGTACGCGTTTTTGATCACGCTTTTTTCGCTGCTTGTCGCGTATCCGACCGCGTATTTTCTGACGAAAACGAAACATAAACAACTTTGGCTTTTGCTTATTATTTTGCCGACGTGGGTGAATTTGCTTTTAAAAGTGTACGCGTTTCTCGGCATTTTTGGCACGTACGGATTGGCGAATGCGATTTTGGAAACGATCGGCATCGGCACAAAGCAAATTTTATTCACCGATTTTAGTTTCGTATTTGTGTCGGTATACATTTTTATCCCGTTTATGATCCTGCCGATTTTCAACTCGCTGGAGGAGCTGAACCCAACGCTCATTGACGCAGCGCGTGATCTTGGCGCTTCGGCTTGGACGACGTTTCGTCGCGTCGTTTTTCCGCTTACGTTAGATGGGGTGAAAGCGGGATGTCAAGCGGTGTTTATTCCGTCGTTATCGCTGTTTATGATTACGCGTTTAATCGCAGGGAACCGCGTCATTACGCTCGGTACGGCGATTGAACAACATTTTCTTGTCACACAAAACTGGGGCATGGGCTCGACGATTGCGGTGTTTTTAATTATCGCGATGGCTATTGTCGTCATTGCGACAGGAAATCGGAAGTGAGGGTGAGGCGATGCGAGGCAATAAAAAGTGGGCGAACGCGTATTTAGTGTTCGTGTTTCTCATTTTGTACACCCCGATTATTTATTTAATTTACTATTCGTTTAATAGCGGCGGAACGATGCATGATTTCGAAGGGTTTACGCTGGAATGGTATAAAGAGGTGATCGGTGATACCCGTTTATGGATTATCGTGTTAAATACACTGACGATTGCCCTTTTGTCTGCGGCGATTTCCACTATTCTCGGCGTGATGGGAGCGCTTGCGATTTATTATGTGAAAAAGCGGCAAATGAAACAGCTGCTTTTAACGTTGAATAACGTCTTGATCGTCAGCCCCGATGTCATTATCGGCGCCTCATTTCTCATTTTGTTTACGATTATCGGCATTCAGCTCGGTTTTACGTCGGTGCTGCTGTCGCATATCGCCTTTAGTGTTCCGATCGTCGTGTTGATGGTGCTTCCGAAATTGCAGGAAATGAGTCCGACACTGATTGATGCGGCTCGCGATTTAGGGGCGAATCAATGGGATGTGCTGACGAAAGTGATATTGCCGTTTATTGCTCCTGGTATTTTCGCTGGTTTTTTCATGGCATTGACGTATTCGCTGGATGATTTTGCGGTGACGTTTTTTGTGACAGGCAACGGTTTTTCCACGTTATCGGTCGAAATTTATTCGCGGGCGCGTCAAGGCATTTCGCTGTCGATTAACGCATTATCGACATTGTTATTTTTGTTTACGGTTGTGCTGGTGATTGGCTACTACTTTATTAGCCAGAAAAGCAGCTCCTTATACGGAATGAGGGGGCGACGAAAATGAGAAAGCTTATATCATTTTTTGCGGCGGTGTTTCTCGCCTCGTTTGTACTGCTTTACGTGTCTTCCCAGCTGAATAAAGCGGAGGGATATTCTGGAAAGAATACATTGACAGTGTATAACTGGGGCGATTACATCGATCCTGAGCTTATTAAAAAGTTCGAAAAGCAGACGGGCATAAAAGTCATCTACCAAACGTTTGATTCCAATGAAGCGATGATGGCGAAAATTGCCCAAGGCGGCACGACGTTTGATGTTGCCGTTCCTTCTGAATATGCGATCAGTAAAATGAAAGAAGATGGGTTGCTTATTCCGCTCGACCATTCGAAACTGCCGAATTTAAAATATATCAATCCGCGCTTTTTGAATTTATCATTTGATCCAGGCAACAAGTATTCCGTCCCGTATTTTTGGGGGACGGTCGGCATCGTCTATAATCCGGAAATGCTTGGCGGAAAGAAAATCACGAGCTGGAACGATTTATGGGATAAAGATTTGCGCAATCAAATTTTGTTGGTTGACGGCGCGCGTGAAGTGATTGGCATGGGGCTCAACAGTCTGCATTATTCGCTAAATGACACGAATAAGAAACACTTGCAGGAAGCGAAGGAAAAGCTGGACCGCCTCACCCCGAACGTCAAAGCGATTGTCGGCGATGAGATTAAAATGCTTTTGGTCAATGAAGAAGCGGCGATCGGCGTCGTTTGGTCAGGTGATGCGGCGGAGATCATTGCGGAAAATGACAAGCTCGATTATGTCGTGCCGAAAGAAGGATCAAACTTGTGGTTCGATAATATGGTGATTCCGAAAACGGCGAAAAACATTGACGGGGCGCACCAATTTATTAATTTTATGCTTGATCCGAAAAACGCCGCGCAAAACGCGGAGTATGTCGGCTATTCGACGCCGAATGAGAAGGCGCTGGACTATTTGCCGAAAGAAGTAACTGAGGATAAACGGTTTTATCCAGATTTTGAGTCGGTCGGAAACTTAGAAGTGTACGAGAATTCAGGAAAACGAATGCTTGCTTATTACAACGAGCTGTTTTTGCAGTTTAAAATGCATCGGAAATAAGGAAAGGGAGACTGAGAGAATTGAAGCAGTTTAAAAAGTCGTGGCTTGCGTTTTTGACTGTTGTTTTGTTTCTAGCAGGAAAATTAAAGTGGGTGCTGGCGATTTTTAAGTTTTTAAAATTCAGTTCTCTCATTTCCTTATTTATTTCGATCGGCGCATATGCGCTTGTATACGGATGGAAGTTTGCGGTGGCGCTCGTGTATTTGCTTTATTTTAAAAAAAAGAGGAAATATGCAAGATAATGTAAGAAAAATTAATATTAATCTGAAAAGTTATGAAACAGAAACGCATGGCATTTCGTATAATTAAATAGACGATGGCGGAAAGAGGGTGCGGGGATTGTTCGGATATCCACTAGAAACAGTGTATTTGGGTGTGCTTATTGTAAGCGGCAGTTTGACGTTATTATATATTTTGCTAAGCGATATGATCGACGGCATCTTTGAGATGCCAGACCATCCATGGTTCAGCCCACAGCTTATTTTATCATTTTTTACCGTCGGAAGTGCGTCCGGTTTTTTGTTCGAACGATATACGGGGATGTCTAGCGCGCTCATCGCTTTGATTAGCGCAGGAATTGCTGTCATTGTCGTCTTGCTTTTGCACTTTTTCGTATTTATTCCGCTCCGCTCTGCGGAAACATCACTGAATTATTCGGAAACGGACTTGGAAGGGTCGCTTGCGAAAGTGATTGTAACTGTGCCGTCCGATGGGTTTGGAGAGATTTTGTTGCAGCGGAAGAGCGGAGCGATTTCGAAACCAGCAAAAAGCATGGACAACGAAGAAATCGCCTCAGGGACGGAAGTGATTATCGTGAAAATGGAAAACGGCGTCGCTGTTGTGGCGAAGCACGATCCATATTATATTTCATCATTACATAAAGGGGGATATGCTTAATGACGCCAATGTTAATTGTTATCGGCGTTGTCGTACTGCTTCTTATCGGATTAGTAGCTATTTTTATGCTTCGTTATCGCACTGTCGGACCAGATGAAGCACTCATTGTGACAGGAAGTTATTTAGGAAGCAAAAATGTGCATGTCGATGAATCAGGAAATAAAATTAAAATTGTCCGCGGCGGCGGGACGTTTGTACTGCCGATTTTCCAGCAGGCGGAGCCGCTTAGCCTTCTTTCTATTAAACTAGATGTACAGACGCCGGAAGTTTATACGGAACAAGGCGTTCCCGTCATGGCGGATGGCGTGGCGATCATTAAAGTAGGCAGTTCCATTGGCGAGATTGCTACAGCGGCGGAGCAATTTTTAGGAAAAACACGCCAAGATATGGAAAATGAAGCGCGTGAAGTATTGGAAGGCCATCTTCGCTCCATTCTCGGTTCGATGACGGTCGAGGAAATTTATAAAAACCGCGACAAGTTTTCACAAGAAGTGCAGCGTGTCGCCTCGCAAGACTTGGCGAAAATGGGGCTTGTCATCGTATCGTTTACCATTAAAGATGTGCGCGATAAAAATGGTTATTTAGATGCATTAGGAAAACCTCGCATTGCCCAAGTGAAACGCGACGCCGACATCGCGACAGCTGAAGCGGAAAAAGAAACGCGTATTAAACGCGCGGAAGCGGATAAAGAAGCGCGCAAAGCGGAGCTAGAGCGCTTGACGGAAATCGCGGAAGCAGAAAAAATTAATCAGTTGAAATTAGCGGAATTCCGTCGTGAACAAGATATCGCGAAAGCGCGAGCCGATCAGGCTTATCATTTAGAAGAAGCGAAAGCAAAACAAGAAGTTACGGAACAACAAATGCAAATTAAAATTATCGAGCGGCAAAAGCAAATCGAGCTCGAGGAAAAAGAAATTTTGCGGCGTGAGCGTCAATACGATTCCGAAGTGAAGAAAAAAGCCGACGCCGAACGTTATGCGATCGAGCAGGCGGCTGCGGCGGAAAAAACAAAATTAATGGCAGAAGCAGAAGCGCAAAAATACCGGATCGAAGCGATGGCAAAAGCGGAGGCAGAACGAATCCGGCTTGACGGGCTTGCTAAGGCAGAAGCGGAAAAAGCAAAAGGGGAAGCAGAAGCAGAAATTATCCGCTTGAAAGGATTGGCCGAAGCGGAAGCAAAACAAAAAATTGCCGAAGCGTTCGAACGGTATGGTCAAGCGGCGATTCTCGACATGATCATCAAAATGCTTCCTGAATACGCGAAACAAGTGGCAAGTCCGCTTGCGAATATCGATAAAATTACGATTGTCGATACGGGTTCTAATAGCACAAACGGCGGGGCGAACCGCATTACCGGCTATGCGACCAATTTAATGGCCAGCCTGCAGGAAACATTGAAAGCTTCCACGGGGATCGATGTGAAACAATTGCTAGAAAACTTTGCGGCGAAAGGAAATGTGGAACCGCCAAGTATCCAAGAGAGTGAAGACGCGGTGGAGCAACGGAAAACAGCAGGGCAATAATGAAAAGGGCTGAGAGATCAGCCCTTTCTTGATGGAAAGACGTCATCGTTGCAACTGCTGGGCAATTCCGCTATTATGTTAAATAGTGGAATTGACATTAATAAAGTAGGATGATGAAACGATGAAGCGTGCAAGGATCATTTACAATCCAACGTCAGGTCGAGAAATATTTAAAAAACATTTGCCAGATGTGTTAATACATTTAGAAAAAGCAGGCTATGAAACATCTTGCCATGCGACGACAGGAGCGGGAGATGCGACGGAAGCGGCGCGGAAAGCGGTCGAACGCGAATTTGATTTAGTCGTCGCCGCCGGCGGGGATGGAACGATTAATGAAGTGGTCAACGGTCTTGCCGATCAAGACTATCGACCAAAGCTTGGCATTATTCCTGTCGGCACGACGAACGATTTCGCCCGTGCGATCGGGGTGCCGCGTACTATCGAAGGAGCTTGCAACATTATTACCAACGGGGAAGCGGTTCCGATTGATATCGGCTCTGTCACCAATGAAGGAAAAACGCGCTATTTTATTAACATTGCGGGAGGCGGCCGTTTAACAGAACTAACCTATGAGGTGCCAAGCAAATTGAAAACGGTGCTTGGCCAGCTTGCCTACTACTTAAAAGGTATTGAGATGCTGCCATCGATTAAAGCGACAGAGGCGCGCATTGAATATGACGGAAAAGTGTTTGAAGGAGAAATTATGCTCTTTTTAGTATCGCTCACCAACTCTGTCGGCGGCTTTGAAAAGTTAGCGCCTGATTCTTCACTGAATGATGGCATGTTTGATTTAATTATTTTAAAGAAAACGAATTTGGCGGAATTTATCCGATTAGTGACGCTCGCGGCGCGCGGCGAACATATTAATGACCCGAATCTGATTTACACGAAGGCAAACCGCATTAAAGTAACTTCGCCAAACAATATGCAGCTAAATTTAGACGGCGAGTACGGCGGCATGCTTCCGGGCGAATTTGTTAACTTATATCGCCATATGAACGTATTTGTTCCGAAAGAAAAAGCTGAGCAAATGAGAACAGGGGAGTGAACCTGTTCTTTTTTGTTCGACTATGCTACAATCTTGACAGCATTTCGCGGAAGGGGAAAGACAAATGGAAACACCAGTAGCAAAAAACGAATATTATGACGTCGTATTTGAAGATTTAACGCACGACGGGGCAGGGGTGGCGAAAATCGATGGTTTTCCAATTTTCGTTCCAAACGGTTTGCCCGGTGAAAAAGCGAAAGTGAAAGTTATCAAAGTAAATCGATGTAGCGATTAACCTGGGAAACAGTGGCGGAGCATTGATTAATAGCGCTGGACAAGTTGTTGGAATTAATAGTCTCAAAATTTCAGAAGATGGTGTAGAGGGATTAGGTTTTGCGATTCCGAGTGAAGATGTGAAGCCTATTGTGGAAGATTTATTGCAATACGGAGAAGTGAAACGGACCTATCTTGGGGTAGGATTGCGGAATGTAAGCGATTTTTCAGCAGCGATTCTCGACTATTGGTGAATCATGTTTTTCTCTTAAAACAAGAAGGATTTTCTATGACAACATTAGAATTAAGTTTACAAACATGAATTCCATAAAATAGATGATTGTTTTCATAAATCCTTACGACGATTACATGTTTTTGTGAGGAGGGCTTCTAACTCTTATCTAAATTTGTTTATTGGAGGGATTAAATGACGGAGAATCAGTTAAAATGGACCGGTTTTTTTGTAACCGTAATAGGAGTTGTTGGATTGGTTCTCATTTTTTTTAGTGTTGATTTTGGAACGTCCTTGGCAGACTCATGGGTAGCAAAGCAAGGCGGAGCGAGTACGGAGCGTTATCATATCATATTAGAAAGTTATATTCATAGCTTTCTCATTGCTGGAAACATACTATTTGGATTCAGTCTCTTATTCGCTATTTTTACTTATTTTGCGTTTATGTTGTTACCCAAAAGGTAGAAATTTACTGAACGAACGATTGGTTTGGTTTTAAGGAGAAAAAGATGGGGCGCCTGTTTCCTAGGCGTTTTTTTATTTCACAAAAATTGACACAAAAAAAATTACAAAAAAGTGTAGGGCAAACGGCTAATGATTTCGTCTATATAAGTGAAGACAGATAGAAAGGGGGAGAGTGAGATTCAGGACGAAGCATTAATCGCGAAAGCAAGGAAAGGAGACGAGCATGCATTTCGCCTGTTAATCGAGAAATACCGCAATTATTTATTTAAAACGGTGTACTCGATTATTCGCAACGAAAAAGATGCCGAGGATGTTACGCAGGAAGTATTTGTGCGGATTTATTTTTCACTCCCCCGATATCAGTCACAAGGCTTTAAAACATGGATGACGCGCATTGCTGTGAACTACGCGATTGATGTCAAGCGGAAAATGCAGCGGCAGCGTGAAGAAGTAATGGAGTCCATTGAGGCCGAAGCCGATGAAAGGGTTGAAGTTTCGGTTATGAAAAAAGAGGAGCGAGAGCGAATCCGCCAACGTCTTGAGGAAATTCCGCTTAACTATCGAGATGTTATTTACGCTTATTACATAGATGAAAAATCGTATCAACAAATTGCGAAAGAACAAAATGTCGAAGTGAAAACGGTCGAGACAAAGCTTTACAGAGCACGCAGCTGGCTAAGAAAGCATTGGAGGGAGGAGGATTTTCAATGAGTCATTACACGAACGAAGAATGGCGGCAGTTCATTTGTGATGTACTGCCAGAGGAAAAAAGAGAGGAAATGGAGAGCCACCTTTATAGTTGTGATCAATGCTTAGCGGTATATATGGAGCTCATTGAAGAAAATGCTTCCGACTTGCCGAATCCTTCCGATGAAGCTGTTTCAGCCGATGTCATCCTTGCACAAGTTGAACAATATAAAAAGCCAAAGCGTACGAAGCAGACACAGACGAAGCAAAAATTGCTTCATTACGGAATTGCCGCTGCGATTACGATTGGGTTTATGTCTTCGGGAATTTTTCAATTAGTCACAAATGCCGGCGTTGTTGGAACAGATTTATCAGGAAACAGGCCGGCCTATACGGAACAATGGATGGATAAAACATTATCATTTCTCGATTGGCTAAAGGTAAATCAAAAGGAGGAAGTGAATAATCGATGAACAAAAATTCGTTAGTTGCGTTCTTTTTATCATTTATCCCTGGTGCTGGGCATTTTTATTTAAATAAAAAAGCAAGGGGAGTGTTTTATAGCTTTTCCTTTTTTGCGCCGATTGTGCTCGCGGTCGGTCTTGTCTTTTTGACATATAATAGTGGACCGCTGGCGATCGTCCTCTTTTCTTTATTGATTTGGTTGATCAGTATTTTAGATATGATTCTTACACTCATCAAAAGACAGCCGGAGCATACACTTGTCCAAGGAGAGGTTTTACAGGCAAATCAGGACAACGAGAAGTTTTACACGATTCTTCTTTCCTTCATTCCCGGGCTCGGGCATTTCCAGCTCGGCTTGATGAACCGAGGGTTAACGTTATTAATCAGCTTCTTTGGGCTTATGATCATGATATTTTTTGTAACGGTATTGCTGCATGAAGGCAGCTTCTTAGTTTTTTTAGGAATTTTGCCGATCGTTTGGATTTACAACATGTTTGATGTTGTTCAACAGCTCAATCGAAAACAAAACGGCGAGTCACTGGTCGATCGAACGATTTTCGAAGATTTTGAAGCGAAACGAGAGGATGGAAGGAAAAGCAAAACACTTGCGACTCTTCTTTCGATTTTTCCGGGTGCGGGTCATATGTACTTAGGATTACAGCGCAGAGGCTTGCAGTTAATGGCCGCCTTTTTGCTGGCGATTTATGTGATGGATGTGTTAAGACTGTCTGCCTTTTTCTTCCTTATTCCGCTCATTTGGTTTTACAGCTTTTTTGACGCATTGCAGAAGGCGTCGAAGTATGGCGAAGAAGAGCTTGAGGATCAGCCGATCGTTTCCTACTTTATCAATCATCAAAGATGGGTTGGATTCGGATTATTGTTGTTAGGTCTTTATTATTTGCTTGACAGCATCCTGCTTCCAGCATTTGCTTCGCATCTATCAAAGCTATTACAAATCGATATTTATTACTGGTACAATCAATTTTTCCAAACAACGATCGTTTGCATTTTGTTAATTGGCGGCGGCTTCAAGCTGCTTTTAGGCAGTAAAGAGAAGAAGGAGGGGACGAAATGAGAAAATGGCGCGTTGGGACGGTGTCAATGGGAGCCTCTCTTATTTTGCTTGGCATCGTGTTGTTTATTTCTCAATGGGAAGGAATGGGAGCTGCAGACATTTTTGCGAGCTGGTGGCCGTTTCTCTTAGTGTTGCTTGGCGTTGAAATTCTTGTGTATCTTTATTTTTCGAAGCAGGAAAATACATTGATCAAATATGATTTTTTGAGCATCATCTTTATCGGGGTGCTCGGTTCGGTAGCCGTTTTATTTGTATTGCTTTCATCAACAGGAATATGGCAAGAAATTCGCACGGTCGTTAGTGCAGAAACGAAAGTCTTTCACCTGCCGAATGTCCGGCAGTCTGTTTCGCCTGAGATGAAGAGAACTGTCTTACAAACAGGGAGCCAACCGATTGTGATTGAAGGAGGCAGCAACGGTGAAATTCAAATCTTTGGAACATACCAATCTCTTTCAGCCAACGACATCAAAAAGCAGGAAGATTATGTTGCGATGAATATTGTCGGGGATACGATGTATATTACTATAAAAGAAATGCCGCGGAAGGAAGGACTGTTTCATACGGTGAACGCGATGACCCCGACTGTCGTTATTCCGCAGCATCTTTCGCTCGAAGTACGCGGGAACTATAATTCAGTGCTTCTTTATCCGCGGAAGCTTGCCGCCAATTGGACTGTTTCAAAAGCGGAGGATGTTCAGATTAGCCTTGATAAAAATACAGATATTCTCGTAACAGCTGTGACGCGTGAGAGTTTAGAAGACGGAAATATCGCGTGGCAAAGAGAAAGCGGAGAGACAGAAAAAACGTTGCCGGAGCAAACGTTTAAAGGCAAGGTTCAATTAGGGGACGGAACTCATCATATTTATGTTTTTGATTCACAGCATGCAGCGGTGCATGTGTCAAATTAAGTAACTAAGAACCACCGAGGTGTCAGCGTATTTTTAATGAAAACTTTTGTCCGTTTTTGATATAATATTTCAGCTATAACATCTTTCCTTTTTAAAGACGAAAAAATTGCAACAGCCTTTTTTATAATGGTAAATAGTGGAAAATATGTATTTATTTAATCTTTGGGCAAATAGGATGATGGGGATATGAAAAGAGCGAAGAATTATTTACAATCCAACATCAGGACGTGAGTTGTTTAAAAAGCATTAGCCCGATGTATTAATTCAGCTGGAACAAGCCGGTTATGAAACGTCTTGTCATGCGACAACGGGAGCGGGGGATGCGACAAAGGCGGAACGGGCAGTGGTCGAGCGCAAATTTGACCTTGTTATCGCTGCCGGCGGAGATGGGACGATTAACGAAGTAGTGAATGGAATTGCCAATCAAACATATCGTCCGAAGCTTGGCATTATCCCGGTTGGCATGACGAACGATTTTGCCCGGGCGGTTGGTGTTCTGCGCACAATTGAAGGAGCATGCGATATCATTATTAACGGTGAAGCGGTGCCGATTGATATCGGCTGTGTGACGAATGAAGGAAAGACGCGTTACTTTATTAACATTGCCGGAGGCGGCCGTTTAACCGAGTTAACGTATGAAGTGCCGAGCAAATTAAAAACGATGCTCGGTCAGCTGGCGTATTATTTAAAAGGAATTGAAATGCTGCCGTCGATTAAAGCGACTGAGGTGCGCATTGAGTATGACGGCAAGGTGTATGAAGGCGAAATTATGCTGTTTTTAGCTTCGCTGACGAATTCTGTCGGCGGTTTTGAAAAGTTGGCGCCAGACTCCTCGTTGAATGACGGCATGTTTGATTTAATTATTTTAAAGAAAACAAATCTTGCGGAATTTATCCGTATTGCCACGCTTGCTGCAAGAGGTGCGCACATTAACGATCCGCATTTAATTTGTACGAAGGCGAACCGCATTAAAGTCACCTCGCCAAACAAAATCCAGCTTAATTTAGATGGCGAGTACGGCGGACTGTTGCCTGGCGAGTTCGTCAACTTGTATCAACATCTTGAAGTATTTGTACCAAAGGAAAAAGCAGAACAAATGAGAGCAGGATATTAGCGCGGAGCACATAGTGGTGCTGGAGCTGCCTGATAAGTGTCTGACCTCACATCCATTTCACGATATATGATGTTGCGGGGTCTGACACTTTGCTTTTGGTCAGCCTTGGGCACCCTATATGGTAACAGTGCTGTGACCTGTTCTCTTTTTGTGTCCGAAGCGATTGTATGATACAATCAGTGCAGCATTTTCACGAAAAGGAAGTAGGAACGATGACAAAAGTAGAAGCTCCAGTTGCGAAAAATGAATACTATGACGTCACTTTTGAAGATTTGACGCATGACGGGTTAGGCGTTGCGAAAATCGATGGATTCCCGATTTTTGTCAAAAACGGCCTTCCGGGGGAAAAAGCGAAAATAAAAGTCATTAAAGTGAAAAAAGGATATGGATACGGACGCCTCATCGAGTTGTATGAGCAAAGCCCGGACCGCGTCGCGCCTCTGTGTCCGATTTACAAGCAATGCGGCGGCTGCCAGCTGCAGCACTTAAGCTACGAAGGGCAGCTTCGGGCAAAACAGAAACATGTCAAAGAAGTGATGGCACGCATCGGGAAATTGGAAAATGTCATCGTTCATCCTGTCATCGGCATGAAAGACCCGTGGCGCTATCGCAATAAGGCACAAGTGCCTGTCGGCGAGCGCGAAGGCGGGCTTGTCGCTGGCTTTTACCAAGAGCGCAGCCATGAAATTATCGATATGGATGCCTGTCTCATCCAGCAAGAGATGAATGATGTCGTCGTGCAGACAGTGAAAAAGATTTGTGAAAAATATAAGGTGCCTGCCTATAATGAGGTGGCGCATAAAGGCGTTCTCCGCCATATTATGGCGCGTTACGGGGCAGTGACAAAAGAAGTGATGGTCGTCCTTATTACCCGCACGGAAGAGTTGCCGCACAAAAAGAAAATTGTGCAGGAAATTATTGACTCCGTGCCAAATGTAAAATCGATTATTCAAAACATTAACCCGAAAAAGACGAATGTCATTATGGGTGACGAGACGAAAGTATTGTGGGGTGCCGAATACATTTACGATTACATCGGTGACATTAAATTCGCGATCTCGGCACGTTCTTTCTATCAAGTCAATCCCGAACAGACGAAAGTGCTGTATGAAAAAGCGTTGGAATACGCGCAATTAACGGGAAAAGAAACGGTCATTGACGCCTACTGCGGCATCGGCACGATTTCGTTGTTTTTAGCAAAAAAAGCGAAAAAAGTGTACGGTGTCGAAGTGGTGCCGGAAGCGATTGAAGACGCAAAGCGCAACGCTGAATTAAACGGCATCACCAACGTTGAATTTGCCGTCGGCGAGGCGGAAGCAGTCATTCCGAAATGGTACGAACAAGGCATCCGCGCGGACTGTATCGTTGTCGACCCGCCGCGCAAAGGCTGTGATGAAACACTTTTGCAAACGATCATCGCCATGAAACCAAAGCGCGTTGTGTATGTGTCCTGCAACCCGGCGACATTGGCAAGGGATTTACGAATCCTCGAAGACGGCGGGTATAAAACATTAGAAGTGCAGCCGGTTGATATGTTTCCGCATACTGCGCATGTGGAGTGTGTCTCGCAGATCGTTTTGAGAGAAAATTAAGCAGGAAACGCTTTTGTTTCCTGCTTTTATTCATTCGGAGCGGAGAATCGATAAAAGATTTTTGGAGTTCTATCCGCTTTAATTTCAATAATGGATTTAATAAGTTCAGAAAAGGTTACTTTAGGGTCACTATAAATGCGTTCTATAGAATTTAATTGGTTCTTCATGATAGTTGGCTCCTTTCATTTAAAGGTAAGTCTAAAAATAAAAACCGCAGAGTACCCAGCCACATCCACATACATTAAGTGGCTTAGTAACCTCTGCGGTTTTCGCTTTTTGTCGGGTTACGGAGTCAGTATTTAATTTTTTGTTTGGAGATCTTTCTAAGGATTAATTTTGAATACATTATATCTTTGTTTTTTTATATTTTAAGGGTTTTTCTAAAAAAATTGGTGGTTTCATTTTTCAGTTTTTTACCCATCGAGCAAATTCATTATTCGGTTAATTGCCTGTCTAGGTATCATTATTTTCCTTTTTTGATAGTTAATTGAATCCAGCGAAATCAAAGTTTCTAACGCCGATAAAACTATGTATAATTAAGTTTGGAAATAATAAGGAGGCAGCTATATGATTACTGGAGAATTAAAGAACAAAGTCGATAAAATATGGGAAACGTTTTGGACGGGCGGAATTACGAACCCGCTGACGGTCATTGAACAATTTACATACCTCTTATTTATTAAAGGCCTTGATGAAGCTGAAACCCAAAGAGAGAAAGAGGCTGCTTTATTAGGAATTGAGTTTGAACGAATCTTTCCTGAAGATAAACAACACTTGCGTTGGAGCAAATTTAAAAATCTAGAAGCTTCCCAAATGTATGAAATTGTATCTAAGGAAGTATTTCCTTTTATTAAAAGCTTGCATGGCAATAAAAATTCCGCATATGCCAAGTATATGAGCGATGCGATTTTTATGATTCCTACGCCGCAAATGCTTTCCAAAATTGTGGACGGTATTGATAAACTCCCAATGAAGGACCGCGATTTACAAGGGGATTTATATGAATATTTGTTATCCAAAATCGCGACCGCAGGCACGAACGGGCAATTCCGTACACCGCGTCATATTATCAATATGATGGTAGAGTTAGTCAAACCAACACCGGAAGATATTATTGTTGATCCGGCCGCCGGTTCCGCAGGTTTCTTAGTAGCGGCAGGAGAGTATTTGCGCAAACATCGCAGCGACTTATTTTTAGTGCAAAGTTTAAAAGAACATTTTAATAACCATATGTTCTACGGTTTTGACATGGACCGCACGATGCTGCGGATTGGCGCGATGAACATGATGCTCCATGGCATTGAAAATCCAAATATCGAATATCGCGACTCCTTGTCGGAACAAAACAAAGATAAGGACAAATACACTCTTGTCCTTGCCAATCCGCCTTTTAAAGGTTCATTAGATTATGATGCAGTTTCAAATGATTTGTTAAAAGTTGTAAAGACAAAGAAAACCGAACTTTTATTTTTGGCATTATTCTTACGCATTTTAAAAACGGGCGGACGTTGCGCGTGCATTGTGCCGGACGGGGTATTGTTCGGCAGCTCGAAGGCGCATAAAGATATCCGCAAAGAAATTGTGGAAAATCATAAGTTAGAAGCGATTATTTCCATGCCAAGCGGCGTATTTAAACCATATGCCGGGGTTTCTACGGCGATCATGATTTTTACAAAAACAGGCGTCGGCGGAACAGATCACGTCTGGTTTTACGACATGAAAGCCGATGGCTACTCTTTAGACGACAAGCGCACCCCGATTGAAGACAACGACATTCCGGATATCATTGCGCGCTTCCATAACCGTGAAGCGGAAAAAGACCGGAAACGTACGGAGCAGTCGTTCTTTGTGTCGGTGGAAGAAATTCGTGAAAATGACTATGACCTTTCGATTAACAAGTATAAAGAAATTGAGTATGAAGAAGTGCAGTATGAAGCGCCGAGTGTGATACTTGAGAGAGTACTGGATTTAGAGAAACAAATTGTAAATGGATTGAAAGAACTGGAGGATATGTTAAAGTGAGTAACAACTTATATCGATTATCAGATATATGTTCTCCAAAACAATGGAAAACAATTAGTATGAATCAATTGACAGATGAAGGATATCCGGTTTATGGAGCAAATGGGATTATTGGTTACTACTCTGAATATACACATACTGAAGAAACTATCCTAATAACTTGTAGAGGGGCTACATGTGGCGAGATTAATATATGTCAGCCATATTCGTATGTAACTGGAAACGCAATGGCACTTGATTCCCTTGATAAAGAAAAAGTTGATCTAAAATATCTATATTATTATTTAAAATACAGAGGTTTTAAGGATGTTATTTCGGGAAGTGCGCAACCACAGATAACAAGAAATAATATTTCAAAAATAAAAATTTATTTACCAGATAAGAATAGACAAATGCTAATCTCCAGCTCTGAGGAGTAAAAATTCTTCGAGATAAATTGAACTTCTAGCCCCCAAATTTTGATAAATATGCGA
>NZ_QCWL01000001.1:809888-827221 GCF_003064505.1 Geobacillus sp. LYN3
CGTTCCCCTATTTTCTCTTTTATTTATTTATTCGCCGTGGAACGGGAGAAAACCTTTATTTCAATTTATATATAATCTACACTAACATCAGTTAATTCAAAAGAAACCAAACCTCGAGATTGTCAAACTTAAAAGATCTCCAGTTCAACCAATTAATGAACTAGAGATCTAATTCAACCTAAGTACAAGGAGACAGGTTATCTAATGTTACGGTGAACCGTAACATAAGTAAGTGAGGTTGTTAACTTGTTAACGACAATAACCAATGTTAAGGATAAACAATAAAAATATTGTTATTTATCAGAATATTTATAATTAATTTGATATTTCGTTTTTTAGGAGGAATATAAATGTAACATGGCCAATTAGTATGTTAGTTGTACAAAAAAGTTGATTATAGTATATATAAATCTATAAATAATAATGATATACTATTAATTAAATAATGATATACTTATAATCAAATAGTGATATACTATAGATATGATTGTGCAGAAAAGGTGTGTGGCGAGGACCTGGATAGCTTTGACTTAGGCAGGTGCGCCTGCATCTTTTCTGTAAAATATTGGGGGTAAGGATGAGAAAAATGAGTAACAGACAAACTAGTACAGACGTTATCTTAATTGGTGCAGGAATCATGAGTGCGACTTTAGGGACACTGTTGAAAGAATTAGCACCGGAATGGGAAATTAAAGTGTTTGAGAAGCTCGGCAAACCAGGAGAAGAAAGCTCTAATGAATGGAATAATGCGGGAACGGGGCATGCTGCACTATGCGAGCTTAACTACACACCTGAGAAACCGGATGGATCTATTGATATTAGCAAAGCTATAAGAATTAATGAACAGTTCCAAGTTTCCAAACAGTTTTGGGCTTACCTTGTAAAAAACAATCTATTACAAAATCCGCAAGAGTTCATCAGACCGTTGCCCCACATAAGTTTAGTCCAAGGGGAAAATAATGTGAGATTTTTAAAGAAACGTTTTGAAGCGCTATCAAATAATCCATTATTCCAGGGAATGGAATTTTCTGATGATCCGGAAAAACTGAAAGAATGGATGCCGCTTATAATGGAAGGCCGTACATCGAATGAACCGATCGCGGCAACCAAAATTGACTCAGGTACGGATGTTAACTTTGGCGCTTTAACGCGCATGTTGTTTGACCACTTAAAGAGAAAAGGTGTCGAAATAAACTACAAGCATAGTGTTAAGGATATTAAACGTACCAGCGACGGCCTGTGGGAATTGAAAGTGAAGGATCTCAATAGCGGTTCTGTTGAAATCCATAAGGCTAAATTCGTATTTATTGGAGCCGGTGGGGGAAGTCTGCATTTGCTTCAAAAATCTGGTATTCCAGAAGGCAAACATATTGGTGGATTCCCTGTGAGCGGATTATTTATGGTATGTAATAATCCAAAAGTTGTGGAGAAACATCATGCAAAAGTTTACGGTAAAGCTAAAATTGGTGCGCCTCCAATGTCTGTTCCGCACCTTGATACACGGTATATCGACAACAAAAAAATGTTGCTCTTTGGACCGTTTGCAGGTTTCTCGCCTAAATTCTTAAAAAATGGTTCAAATATGGATTTGTTTGCTTCCGTAAAACTGCACAATCTCGGAACTTTGTTGGCGTCAGCTTTTAAAAACTTTTCTTTGGAAAAATACTTGATCCAGCAGCTTATGTTAACGAAAGAAAAGCGCATGGAAGAGTTGCGCGAGTTTGTCCCGACGGCTAAATCAGAGGATTGGGATATAGTCGTCGCGGGCCAACGTGTGCAAATTATCAAAGATACTGAAGCTGGCGGTAAAGGAACGATCCAATTTGGCACGGAAGTTGTTAGTGCCGCAGACGGCTCGATCGCTGCATTGCTCGGCGCTTCTCCTGGTGCTTCTACTGCCGTACACGTAATGCTTGAGGTGATTAAAAAATGCTTCCCACAGCATATGAAAGAGTGGGAACCGAAAATTAAAGAAATGATTCCTTCTTATGGCGTGTCGCTAGTGGAAAACCCAGATCTTTTCCAAGAACTTCATGCTTCAACAGCAGAGACGCTCGGTCTAAACGAAAAAGAACCGGTCTCTGGTGCAAGCGAAAAAGAACTGGTTTATAGTTAATTCTTTGGATGCAGAAACAAAGATATTGAATGAAAAAGTTTAAGCAACACTTTTCATCAATGGACAATTATTTTTATGATAAAGAGATTGAAAAGTCAATGATTATAAAACAGAGGTAATATATAAAAATTACAGAATAATAGAATATGATTGAAAATAAAACATAGAACCTTTGATCCATCTTTGGATTAAAGGTTCTTTTTTTCGAATTCGCAGTTAGAGAAGCTGCGGTGAACCGTATCACAAAAAAAGAAGTGCTTCTGGGCGTATTCGATGGTCTTCCGGGGCTAGAGGAAGCCTTTAAGGCCGTTTATCCGAAAGCCGATGTGTAGCGTGCGTTGTATCCTTCACAAAGTCCGTAACACTTTAAATCGTGTTCGGAAGTTTGAAGAACGTTATGTTAGCCAAATGTTGCAAATAAACAAATAAGGGGATTCTCCCTTTACACACAGGAGACGGAACATTCAGTTTTATTAGTGGAGGAAACCGATCCCCTACCCATTTCCGAGATTCCCTATCTATCTTACATTACACAAAATTCTTGACGGTACCGAAAGGTCTATCACTTATGACAAAAAAAGAATATCACGATTTGAAGAAGAATTTATATTTTCCCTCTTATTTTCTTGTATAATAGAAACAAATGTTGCCAACTTATGGGAGGGTATATAGTTTGGAACAGATTAAAAGGTTATTAGCTACTTTCCCGAAGAAAACGATTTCATTAGGTGAGCTTGAAGAGTTAATCAAGCCTTGGATTCATACATACGATGAATTTTCCAAAACGATTTTACAGTTAGAGGATGAGCGCATTCTTGAGATGGTAAAGTCAAAAGGGCGTACAACAAGAACCCCGTCTTTAGCATTTCACTATCGGATCGATAAAAGTCTATTAATGGGAGATTTTCATAAAGAACTGCTGCATTATCGAAATATGCTTCACCCATCGATTAAGATCGATTGGTATTACCGTAAGGATCCGTCTGTTTGGAAAAATGATTTACCTATGATTATGAAAATCGATAATTACTTGAAGAGGCACTCTTTTCCGACCAAACCTGTTCCCGCACCGGAACGAAGTGTTGAATTAGTCGGTGATGAGAAATGGATTACAGATGGCGGAGGAAAAGAACTATTAGAACGAATCGGAATTTTTAACAGCCTTCACATTATTCCTGTTTCCGAACCTTTAATGTTTGCCGTCAACCCAACAAAAGTAAACGAAACAACTCAACTTCATCTAATTGTTGAAAATAAAACAACGTACCAAGGTTTACTCCCAGTGCTTAAAGAAACCTCTTTTTCAACACTCATTTACGGGAGTGGGAAAAAAGTGATTAGCAGCATTGAGCAGTTCTCCATGCAATATCCCGTAGACGCACACCATTATTTCTATTATTTTGGGGATATCGATCGTGAAGGAATTTCGATTTGGCATTCATTAACAACGAAAACTCCTGTCATGTTAGCCCTTCCCTTTTACCGAGCTTGTTTACAAAAGGATGCAGTAGCTGGCAAGGAGTATCAAAAAGAACAAGCGGAAGCCCTAAAAGCGTTTCTTCGCTTTTTTACAACTGAAGAACAGTCACGGCTAAAGTCTCTTTTCGCAAACGGCATGTACTATCCGCAAGAAATCTTAAAGACGCACGAATTACAACAAATTTGGAGGGAGTCGAATTGGACAACCTAAATATACTCGATGTAACGAACGGCTATCGCGAACGCATGAGAAGGCTGGCGCTTTTCGACCCTCTATTCGAACTCGACCGAAAACGTGAGGTGGATCAACACAATCAACCCATTGACATGAAAGGTCTCGGGTTACTGACCTTGTTATTTTTCTTGGAACAAAAACTGATGAGACAGTACAAAACCGGTGTGAAGCAATTAGCTTCTTTTTTGAAAAAACTGACAGAAAACGAGTACGTACTAGATGAAGCATCGTATGAAAGATTAGCTAGGACGATTATTCAAACGTTTCGGCCGACGACGGGGAGAAAGCGAAGTTATTCCTTTTACGATTGGGAGGAAAGAACAGAAAGCACAATTGAATACTCCATTTTAAAAGCAAATAATTTCGATGTCAAAACGAATACGCAATATTACACGCTTGATGAAGATGGACTAGAGTTGTTGTTTGCGACAAAGGAGTTTTACAGTGAATTCCATTTATCGATCAATCAATTAATGCTTCGTAAGCAATTAGAAAAAGGGGAGTTTAATGGAGCGTTGCGACAAATAAATGAAATGAGGATTGATGTAGAAACGTTGGAAGAACGTATAGTGAAGTTAAAACATGAAATTCAGCGAAGTATTATTTCAGAAGAAACGTTTGAACGATATAAACAACTTCTTGAAGATATATACAACAGATTAGCAAGAGAAGACGAAGAGTTTAAAGAGCTGCGTGAATTTGTCAAAGAAACGAGAGAGCGCCTCTATTCGCGTGATATTCATCAGAAAGAAAAAAAGACATATGAACTCATCCTGAAAATTACCCAGGAATTAGAATCGGTGCACTACGCCCATTCAAGTCTGCTAGACAAAGCTTTATCTTTAAAAAATACTACTCTTGTCTCAGCACAAGAATCTCTTTATTATACGGTGCTTCATTCCTTTAATTTTGACCAGGATCTTGTTTCTTATATTGTTTCCACGCCTCTTCCACTAGAAGCAATGAAAGGAGTATTGCATCCCTTTTTAAAGGTTGAAGAAAATCAGTTTTGGTCGCCGCTAGCCGTTTTAGAGGAACAAAATATTACGGAAGAACGTGGCGAAAGAGTCGAGCAAGGGTTTATTGAAGTAGAAGAAGGAAGCAGTGATGACCCTTACCGAAGATGGTTAATGTTCAAATACAAGGAATTAATGTATTTATTTTTGGAGGCTTACAAACATAATCGAGGTCATACCCTCTCGCAATTTATGGATTATTTAGATGAAATCGGACAGTCGCATATTTATGAACAGCGATATTTTTACGATTTTTGGATTATTATGCACCAGCGTTCCCCTATTCAAAACGGCGAAATGCAAGAGGAGGAAGGAAATACGCTGCTCGGAGACGCGCTCGCTCTTCTTGGAACGAACATACTGGACGTTCAAGAAGGTCAAGGTGTCATTCAAAAATATGAACGATTTTCCATTCAAGAAATGATCATAACGGTGAGTGAACAATGATGAATTATCCTGAACAAAAAATTATTCAAGCTTTTCAACTATATACGAAACTAGCTCGCGACGGTGTTGTTGGTCAACAAGCGGTTCAGCTTTACAAAGCCGATGATGATGTTCGTGGGCTATTAGATATGTTTAGTAGAGAAGTAGATTGTGTCATCGTTATTACGAGTGAGCAAATGTTCTTAGTGCCGCGTACGAAGCTTTCACCTTTTCATGTCAGCAACGATTGGATTAAACGAAATTATCTTCGTTCAGGGGCAACAAACGGGGACATTTATTTATTATATTTTGCAACCATTATATTATTCGGAAGTTTTTACGATACGTATCAAAGTGAAAAACCAACGAGAACCTTTCTTCGTCTAGATGAGTGGGTGCATCTCGTCCAAGAGCGCATTGATCAATTAAAAGAGCATGACCTAGAGAAATTAAAACAATTTGAAAAAGAGTTTTCTTATAATTGGAGCTTAATTATCGAAAAATGGGATGCGATGGATGATATAAAAGAGACAGCGAAGAAACAAAGCGGCAACACAATCAGTCGCTTAAGCTTTATCGATACCGTAAGACGATTTTTAATCGATCAAGGGCTTATTGTTGATATTGGGAATGATGAAGTGACATTAACGGAAAAAGCGAAAACGATTATACAGCGCTTCTTTATGGAAGTGGAATACAACAAAGGAATTTTCGAATTTATTTACGGATTTGAAAGGAAGGAAGAAGATGCCATCGATCAGTAAAATTCGGCTGACGAATGTGGTGTATGAAGAAGGGTTAAAACGTTACAACGACGAAATTTTCCGATTTGGCGGACATAACGGGGCGATTTTGCTTGAAAATGGCGGTGGAAAAACCGTTTTTATTCAAACTGTACTGCAAGCGATTTTGCCGCATGTCGATGTGGCCGACCGCAAAATCAAGAGCACGCTCCAACTCGAAAATGCTCCTGCTCATATTGCGATTGAATGGATCATGAATGATGAACCGAGACGTTATGTCGTGACAGCGGTATCGTTATTTATGACGAACAATGGTTTAGATTCGTTGCGTTACGTATATGAATACAGCGCTAATGATCCGAATGGGATTGAAGGCATTCCATTTGTTCGCGAAGGAAAAGACGGAAAACGACCAGCTGAACGAGGAGAAATGCAAGACTATTACAGCCATATGAAGGAAAAATCGTTTCTTGCGCGTACGTTCAACACGATTAAGGAATACAAGGCGTTTATCGAAGAACAATATCACATTATTTCAAGTGAATGGGAGAGTATTGTAAAGATTAATAGTTCAGAAGGTGGAGTTGAGGCTTTTTTTGATGAATGTAAAAGTACGAACCAGCTTTTTGATCGCTTGCTTATTCCAACAGTCGAAAGTTCTATTGTTGGGCATGATGAGAATTTATTTGCGGACATGTTCGAGAAGCAGCACACGAGCTTCAAACATTACAAAAAGCTAAAAGAAACAATCGAAGAAAACAAGCTTATTCAACAAGAACTTGAAAAATATGTCCAAACGTATGAACAGCTTCATCAGAGTGAGCTAGTTTATTTAAAAGCGAAGCAGCGTGCAAAAGGTGCGTGGCTTGAAATACTCAAGCAAAAACAGTCTTGCGAGGATGAACGAACAGCTATATGGAAGAAGCTAGAGGAGTGGAAAAACAGCTATGATACGCACAAACGGAAATCCGCTTCTTACGAAATTTTAGTGGAAGAGACGTTGTGGAACGAATTTGATCAACAATATAAAATGGCTCTCGCACGAAGGGATGAAAAAGAAGAAGAACTCATTCAACAGGAAAAAGACTATTATTCATTAAAACTAGCGGAACTAAAAGAGAAACGAAAAGAACATGAAGAACGTCTGGCGTATATTGAAGACGAAATGAAAAAACTTGACCAAGCAGATGAACTTGTTAGCTATGCGGATGAATTAGAAATTGCCAAACGCACATTACTAGGATGTTTCATGGAGCAGTTAGATGCAATCGAAAAAGAAGAACAAGGTCTCCGATATGAACTGAATCCGGTTGAGTTGCGGCTCGAACAATTGACGAAAGAAAAAGAAGATTTGGAGCGGAAAGAGCGGCACGCCCGTGATCATTTATCTGGAATTAAAAGCCGAATCGATTCACGAACAAAGGATATAGACCATCTTAAACAGCAGCTCCTCGCAAATCCGTCCCAAGAACAGGTAGAAGAAGAAATGGAAAAATGGGTGCAGCGACATCAATGGTTAGACGATGAAATCATCTGCTTACAACAAGAGGTCAAGCAACTCATTCAAGAGGAAAAAGAAGCGGAAGCGAGAAAAGAAGTTTACCAACATGACCTTTCGTCCACGAAAATTGAGCAGGAGAATACCGCCTATCAACTAAAAGAAATTCAACAGGAGGAAAAAGCGCTTATTAAGAAACTCGCATCTCTTAGACCCCAGTGGGCGACGTTAGAAAGCGTTCATATAAATGAAGCAACGATTAAGATGAGAATGATAGAACAAATCGAAAAGAGAACGAAAGAGCGAAACACGTTGTTAGTTCGCGAACGAATGGCCTATCGGTTTGTCGATGATTATAGCGAGCAAGATACATTTTTTAGTGATGCGTTTTTAGAACAACAGCTGAAATCGTGGAAAAATCAGTTTGATTATTTGGTGACAGGTGTTGAATATTTACAGTCGTTAGATGAAAAGGATCGCGTGAAGAAAAAAGATTTCCAGCTATGGCCGATAACCTTAATTACAACAGGTAAGTCAAAGGAACGGTTAGTCGAAAAAATAAAACAAGTTAGTGACCGCCTTCAATTCCCGATTATAGTAATCTCAACAGAAGAAGCCGTCACTATCCATGATGAACAGTTTCCACATTACTGGATTGAACCCCGTCACTGGAATGAGGCGATCGATCCGGAAGCTTTTCATGCCTGGAAAGAAAGTATAAAAACGGATGCGAAAGAAACGACGAAGCTGCGTGAAGAGAAAGAAGATGAAATCAAGGCATGGCAAGATGTGTATCGAGATTTTCAAAAGTTTCTCCAGTCACATCCATATGAAAAGGTAGAAAACCTTCACAAAACACATGCGCAATTGGTCCGCCAAATTGAGCAGCTGACAATGACCATTAAAAATGAAAGGGCGCGAATCGACGAACTGCGCACGAAAATAGCACACTATCAATCCCAAACTCATCTCTATCGGGAAGAGATGCAAGGGATAGAAGGAAAAATCGAAAAAGGAAAGCAATACCTTCAGTATAAAAAAGAAGTAGAAGAAGAGCAGAAAAAACAAAAACAGTGGGAAGAAACAATTGTTTCACTCGAGAAAGAAATAAAACGTGTGAACATGCGTATTCATGACGTCATGGAACAAAAAGCTGCGATTGAAGATCGCATCCATTCATTACAGCGAGATATATATCGTATTAAAGAAAATCATGAGTATAAGTCGTTACGGTCGCTGCGACCAATTTATTCGAGTGAAAGTGAGCATGTCATTCGTGAAAAAATTCGGGAGTTAGACTATAAAATCCGCCAAATTCGAACGACGTACGGTGAGTGGAAAGTGAAACAGGACTTTGAAAAGCGTGAACTTGAACGATTAACGAAGGAAATCGACGAGCTAAAGCAGGAACATACGGACTTAGACGAAGCGCGGCCGTTCCCAAGTGATGGTCATCATTTGTTACAAATGCTAAAGGCGAGAATGGTATCATTGAAAGTTGAGGTCAAAAATCTAAATGATGAAGTACAAAAAAAATTAGCTCAAGAAAAGGAACAAAGAGGAAAATGGAAATCCAAATTAGAGCAATTCCAAAAAGATTATCTGAATCAAGAAATATTCCGATTTACTAAATCGCTCGATGAAATAAAAGAAGAGCTGCAAAAGGAGAAGGAAGATTTAGACAAACGAAAAGCGTTTCTTGATCAAGAAAAAGATCGGATTGAAAAAACAATAAAAAACATTGAAGAAGCAGAACGCAGTTTGGATCGATTTGTCGAAGGACACCATTTTAATGCGCCACAGATTGCCGCACTTCCATTAAGTGAGGAAGAAAATTTGGAATTTACGTATCATCGCCTGCGTTTTATCAAATCGATTACGGATAATCTTCAATCCTGCAAAAACGCTGTTGAAGTGATGAAAAACAATGTGGAACGGGCGAAACGTTTATTTAGAGACTTCTGTAATCATTCGATCAAAGATGTAAAAATGCGGCAGATGGCATTAGACGGGATCGAACATAAAGAAACGTATGAAGACATTATCGATTTTAAGAAAAACATGATAAGAAGCGTCGAAAATGCGACGAATTATGCCAATGAGCACATCCGTCAAAAAGATGCCGAGCTTCAAGCATTTATTAATCATATTCATTCCCATTTGCGAACAGTAGTAGAAGAGCTCAAGCAAATACCGAAGAAAACAAGAGTGAAAGTAGGGGATGATTGGAAGCAAATCTTTACCTTTTCCATTCCGGAGTGGAAAGAGGAAGTTGGAAAGACACGTATTCGCGATCATATTGAGTGGATCTTACAGCAGCTTGAATCCGAGCGATTTTTGAACGAACATGGCAAGCAGGACGATGGAAAAGTGCGAAAAGAAATTGAAATGTGGCTGCAGTCGAAGCAACTTTTACAAGTCGTCATGAACAATGAGACAATGAAAGTAAGCTGCCGTAAAGTAACGAATGATAACAAAGTGACAGCGCGTTCCTATTCATGGGAACAAAGTAATGTCTGGTCAGGCGGCGAAAAGTGGAGTAAGAACATGACCCTCTTTTTAGGGATACTCAACTATGTTGCCGAGAAAAAACAGCATATTCAGCCGAATATGAAACGTCATCGCACGGTCATTCTGGATAATCCATTTGGCAAAGCATCCAGTGATCATGTGTTAAGTCCTGTGTTCTTTGTGGCTGAACAGCTCGGTTTCCAAATTATCGCACTTACAGCTCATGCGGAAGGAAAGTTCCTGAAGGACTATTTTCCAATCATTTATAGCTGCCGTCTGCGTCCATCCTCTGACGCAAATAAAAAAGTTATGACAAAAGAAAAATGGCTCCACTATGCTTATTTCCAAGACCATGAACCAAAAACGCTCGACAGATTAGGTGAAGTGGAGCAGCTGGAGTTGTTTTGAATGATTCCAGAAAGCCGCCCCCTTCCGAGGGGGCGTTTATAGTTGATTTCCGTAAACAGAGATTTGGTAAGAGGAAGGAGGATTTGTGTTTTTGAATAAAGTTTGCTGAATAAAGGTAAAATTATTTGTCACTTTTGGTAACCAAGATAGTACAAAATTTTTTAAATGTAGTTTAAGCATTTATAAACTAACTAAGTTATTTGATGATTTTTCAAAATATCCAGGTCATAAGACGGCTCCTTAAGGAACGGCACTGATACTTTAAGTATTTGGTTTAATCCTAAGTTGGAAAGAGTGAAGCCTACTAGAGTAACAGCGAATACTACTGATTTATAACTTGCTTTTGGAATGAGATTTGAAAAATATTGGCCGTAGGCTGCTGTTAATCCCACCACTGTTATGAAACAAGCTAACGTAAAAATGAACCCAAGCAAAGCTGTGCCGCTTTGTCCCAATAAAAGCGTTGAAGCAGAGGACAGGATATCCGCGCCGTTTTCAAACGGCCCGTTTGCAGCCATTTTTCCTCCAATCAATCCAAGACTGACGTATACTAGCGCGAGTAATACCCCTGCAATCATACCGGCTTTCAAAGTATATTCTGTTAATTTCTTACTGTCTTGCACTCCTCTTTGTTGAATGGAGGTGAGAATGACAATTCCAAAGGCCAATGCGGCTAAGGCATCCATTGTGTTATATCCTTCAATGAACCCTTTAAAAAATGCTCCGGTTTGATAGGCTTCTGATGGCGATTGAAGGTGCATCCAGCTTAACAAACCCAACTGCACACAAGATAACCATCGATAAAAGCAAGATCGGAGTGATCCAACGTCCCATGTATTTTTCCATTTTGGAAGGGTTTAAGCTTATCACATAGATAAGGGAAAAGAAGATAACCGTATATAAAAATAAGGACAAAGATGAGTTCTTCCACGATTCGCTAAGGAAAGGTGTAACGCTCATTTCATACGCAACAGTTGCATTTCTCGGAATGGCCAGAAATGGTCCGATACATAGATAAATAATAACCATAAAGGCTATGCTGAATACCGGATGAACACGATCCCCGATGGTTTGAACACCGCCCTTTACGAGGGAAACAGCAAACAGCACTATAAATGGCAAGCCAACGCCGGTAATAATAAATCCTGGCATGGCCAGCCAGTAGGAAGTACCGGATTCAGCTCCTAAGAATGGCGGGAAGATTAGGTTTCCTGCGCCGAAAAACATCGAAAACAACATCAATCCAATCGATAAGGTGTCTGATTTTTTCAAAGTAATCTCCTTTATTGTTTAGAATATATAAAAACCCGTCCCTACATATAGGGACGGGTCAGCTTATCGACTTTGTCGACAAGCTGAAGGCTGTCTGGACAGCTTTATTTTTATGACTCTTTTCTCCATTCTTCGTACGGCTCGTCCCAGCAATCCGTATTGTGAATTCCGATGTTACGAGCGTAAAAGACAGGGTTTTTCCCGCTCTTTCTTTGCTCCATGTAATCGGCTAATGCCGCAAATGCTATTTTTCCAAGCATGAAGATGGCGATTAAGTTGATGATGGCCATTAACGCCATGAATAAATCAGCTAAACTCCAAACGAGTTCAAGGCTGGCAAGCGATCCCCAGATAACCATGCCGACAACAGCGAGGCGATAAACGAATAGCGCCGTTTTGCTAGATTGAATAAACTCAATGTTTGTTTCGCCATAATAGTAGTTTCCAATAACGGAACTAAACGCGAATAAAAAGACACAGATAGCGACGAATTCTTCGGCCCAGCCGCCGATATGCGCGCTCAACGCCGCTTGCGTTAAGGCGATTCCATCAAGTCCTTCTTTCGTATACTCACCAGATAATAAAATCATAAATGCCGTTGCGCTGCAGACGAGCAATGTATCCGTAAACACACCTAACGTTTGAATGAGGCCTTGTTTGACGGGATGCGACACCTCAGCGGTTGCCGCCGCGTTCGGTGCACTACCCATACCTGCTTCATTGGAGAATAAACCGCGTTTAATTCCCATCATCACCGCTGCACCTAACGTGCCGCCGACAGCTGGTCCAATGCCAAACGCGTCTTTTATGATTAATGAGAACATGGATGGGACGTCTGTAATATTTGTAAGCAATACGTAAATCGCTACTAATAAATATAGTCCAGCCATCACAGGAACGATAATCGATGTAGCGACAGCGACCCGCTTCACTCCACCGAAAATAATGATTGCTGTTAATACTGTAATCATAATTCCAACAATAGTACGGTCTACATCGAATGCGTTTTCAAACGCAAACGTAATCGTATTTGCTTGAACGGAGTTAAAAACAAGACCAAAACTGAACGTAATGAGTACCGCAAAAATAATTCCCATCCAACGTTTGTTCAACCCTCGTTCCATGTAATATGCTGGGCCGCCGCGATAATTGCTTCCGTCTTTTACTTTATAAATTTGCGCAAGCGTGCTTTCGACAAAACTGGATGCTCCGCCAATCAAAGCGATTAACCACATCCAAAAAACCGCGCCGGGACCACCGAGAGAAATAGCGAGAGCTACTCCTGCTAAGTTACCCGTTCCTACGCGTGAAGCTGTACTGATGAAAAACGCTTGTAAAGAGGAGATGCTTCCTTTTTGGTTAGGGGATTCCGCGATCACGCGAAACATTTCACGAAAATAGCGAAATTGGACAAATTTTGTGCGAAACGTAAAATAAAGACCCATAAAGATCAGTAATGCGATTAAGACGTAAGACCACAACCAGTCGTTCAGCAGTGAAATGATCTTCTGTAGTAGCTCCATTCTGTCACCTCACATGATAGTTTACTTTTACTTTAACATATTAACATAAATTTTAATATTTTGTATAATCAATGTTGCATAAACCAGCTTCCAAAAAGCCCCTTACCAACGCCACACCGGCTGGCTGGAGGAAGCCATTATCAGGATGTATCAAAGTGGCATGAGCACACGGGAAATTGGCAAGTTTATGGAACGAATTTTAGGCAATGCCTATTCTCCTGCAACGATCAGCCGTATTACCGATGTAGTGAAGGAAGACATCGAGAAATGGCACGCTCGTCCACTGCACAAGCGTTATTCCGTCTTATATTTGGATGGTTTATACGTAAAACTTCGTCGCGAAACCGTGGAGAAAGAAGTCATTTATGTGGTGTTAGGGGTGAACGAAGAAGGATATCGCGAAATTCTTGATTTCTTTGTGGGAGGACAAGAAAGCGCCTATGGATGGCGGGAGATTCTCCAACAGCTCTATCAAAGAGGCGTCAAGGAAGTGCTTCTGGGCGTATTTGATGGTCTTCCGGGGCTGGAGGAAGCTTTTCGGACCGTTTATCCGAAAGCGGATGTGCAGCGTTGTGTCGTTCACAAAGTCCGCAACACCCTCAGCCGTGTTCGGAAAAAAGACCAATTCGAAGTGGCCGAGGATCTCAAGCTGATTTATCGCGCGCCGAATAAGGAGATGGCGTTACAAATGTTTCAACAGTTTGAGTCGAAATGGTCCAGCAAATATCCAAGAGAAGTTCAATCTTGGGCCAATGAGTTGGATGTCCTCCTTACATTTATGGATGACCCAAGCAGTATTCGAAGTGTGATTTATACGACCAATGCCATCGAACGAACGATCAAGGAAATTCGGAAACGCCTAAAGCCGATGAACAGTTTGAGCAGTTTAGAAGCCGCTGAAAAAATCGTGTATTTGACCATTCAAGATTTTAATGAGAAATGGGCAGGGCGAAAGTTGCGAGGATTTGCCGAAGCGCAGGAAGCCCTCGAGCGAATGTTTGAAGAACGTTATTGTTAACCAAATATTGTAAATAAACAAAATAAGGGGATTCTTCCTTTCCACGCAAGAGACTGAATATTCAGTCTCTTGCGTGGAGGAAATATCCCCCCCTCTATTCTAAATCCATTTCAGAGATACCCTATCTATCTTACATTACACAAAATTCTTGACGGTACCGCGGCATTTATGTTTTTTAAAATAATTAATTCCTATATGTTTAATATGATTAATATTTGCTAGTAATTTTATGATACTTTGTTCAAAAAATCAACCTATAATTTTAAGATAATTCTAAAACGTTTGTTTGGAAATCCAGATAGAACACATTGAGTATTCCAAGGGCATTCTTATTCGTTATTGCTTAACTCCAATCAACTAAAATTTGCTAGAAGGCTTTTGGTATATATGGTAATATTTTTACACTGATATGCGAGGTTGGTTGTTCGATTTTGATACAAAAATCAAGGAGGCAAACGGTGATGCGGTTAACAGAGGAGGAAGTACAAACCCTTTTACACGAGATGGAAGGTTGGAAGTTGGTGGAGGAGCGATGGATTGCGAAAAAGTATCGCTTTCAAGACTATTTGCAAGGAATCGAATTTGTGCGGCAAATTGCGGCCATTTCGGAAGAAGCAAACCATCATCCGTTCATTTCCATTGATTATAAGTTAATCACGGTAAAGATTTCGTCTTGGCGAGCGAAAGGACTCACGAAGCTCGATTTCGAACTGGCGAAAAAATATGATGAGGTTTACGACAAAATGAAATGATCAACGCAGAGTAAGAGGGGAAAGCAATGCTTTTGAAATGGATTCGATGTGAAGTGGAGGAAGAGAAGAAAGCTTTGTTTTCCGCCGCGCAAGAAAAATGGCGTGATTTGAAAGGATGCCCTGGTTTTCTCGGGCAAATTGGCGGCTGGAATATTGCAAAGCCGCAAGAAGCGTGTATATTGGCGTTTTAGGAAAATCTTGATTTTTATCAATCCTTTATTGAGTGATAAACATGACGAAATTTTTGAACAAAGCAGGCAAGAAGGGACGTATTACAAAACTAGTTTAATAGAAGAATTTGTTGAAAAACTTATTTCCCATGAAAAGCTAATGCCAATCGAGATACTCCATTCATCGCAGGATTTTGTATTGACTGGAATCCTAGCTTTTCTTTTCGCGTTCGCCCTGCTGGCTTGGAGGAAACAAAAAACAAATAATCGGTAAGAAAATACAGAAAATTCATTGACTTTTATGGGCAAAGAAAATATCCTAATTATAAAGTTTGAAAAGCAGAGGAGAGATGAGTGATGAGTTTAGTTCAGCAAAGAAGAGGTTATTTCGGAGAATTTGGCGGAAGCTTCGTGCCGCCAGAGTTGCAGGAAGCGCTTGATTATTTGGAGGAGCAATTTCTCAAGTACAAAGATGATCCAGCGTTTAACGATGAATTTAAGTTTTATTTAAAAGAGTATGTCGGCCGTGAAAATCCGCTTACATTTGCGGCTCGGCTCACTGAACGTTTAGGTGGGGCGAAAATCTATCTAAAGCGCGAAGACTTAAACCATACAGGTTCGCATAAAATTAATAACGTCATCGGACAGATTTTGCTTGCAAAACGAATGGGGGCGAAACGCATAATTGCCGAAACCGGGGCGGGACAACATGGTGTCGCCACCGCGACGGCTTGCGCGATGTTTGGCATTGATTGCACCATTTATATGGGCGAGGAAGATACAAGACGCCAGGCATTAAACGTGTTTCGCATGGAGCTTTTAGGCGCAAAAGTCGTTTCGGTATCAAAAGGACAGAGAAGATTAAAGGATGCCGTCGATGAAGCGTTGAATGACTTTGTGCAAAACTATAAGGATACGTTCTATTTGCTTGGTTCAGCGGTTGGACCTCATCCGTATCCAAGTATCGTTAAACATTTTCAGTCTGTTATAAGCGAAGAAAGCAAATGGCAAATTTTGGAAAAAGAAGGACGTTTGCCTGATGTCGTCATCGCTTGCGTTGGCGGTGGAAGCAACGCGATTGGCGCGTTTGCTCATTATCTTGATGAACCAAGCGTGCGCCTGATTGGCGTCGAGCCGGAAAAAGCAGCGACACTTACCAAAGGTGTCCCGGCCGTGCTTCATGGGTTTAAATGCTTAGTATTGTTGGATGAAGAAGGAAATCCTCAGCCGACTTATTCGATTGCCGCTGGTCTTGACTATCCGGGAATTGGTCCTGAGCATAGCCATCTGAAAGTATCCGGACGTGCCGAATATTATACGGTGACAAATGAGGAAGTTCTTGAAGCATTCCAGCTTTTGTCGAAAACGGAAGGGATTATTCCAGCGCTTGAAAGTGCCCATGCGGTTGCTTATGCAATAAAATTGGCACCAACATTGGATAAAGATCAAATTATAATCGTTAATCTTTCAGGGCGTGGCGATAAAGACGTTGAGCAAGTGTTTCATATGTTAAAGTAAGAATACAAACGCCGCCAAAAGCGCGGCGTTTCAACGATTTTGTCAAACGACAGAATCGTTTTTTTTTTTTTTTTATATATGCTGAGAAAATAATTAAGAAGAAGCTGCTTCCGTACTACTGCCAATCTAACCTAGAGATTCAACAAAATCGTTAAACTTATGAATCAGAGGAAAGAGAGAAGGGAACAACGATCTTTTTCTCCTCCCATATTCTTTCTGAAGTGCAAAAAATTTGTGATCGGGTCGCCATTATTAAGGAAGGGGAGCTTATTAAAGTAGAAACGATTGAAAATCTCACGAAGAACAATTTGAAAAATATCACGATTACCTTTGACCAATCGGAACCAATCGACTTCAATCTGGAGGGAGTAGTGAAGAAAGAGGTAAACGGCAATGAAATGACGCTGCTTTACAGCGGGGATATGAAGGCGCTTCTGCATAAATTAAATACTCTGCCGGTTAAGGATCTATTAATCGGAGAACCGACTCTTGAAGAAGTATTTATGCATTACTATGAAAAGTGAGGGAAGGATCGAAAATGATTTTTAAGAGAGAGTTTAAGCGAAATTTAAAGTCATTCAGCTATGAAGAGTATATTTCAAAGTTTTTCGTCAAAATAGGGATTTTCAAATTATCCACAGTTGGTAA
>NZ_QCWL01000001.1:827321-843647 GCF_003064505.1 Geobacillus sp. LYN3
AATATTCACATCATAGACAAGGAAAGAAGAAAATATTCAGCTCACTTTATGATGTGGCTGAATAGTTACTAAAATGGTTTGATAAAGATACAGCATCATACTTCACTAAAAATAAATCTAAAGTTATAAAAGCTTTAAATCAGTTAGAAGATTGGATTGATGATGCAAGTGATTTAACTCAAAGTACAATTAAAACTAAATTAAATTCCTTATTACGATCAGCAGGCGTACCGTCTACTTACTCACTATCTATTGCTGACGCAATTGCAAGAACTATTACTTGGTTAATACTTTAACTCTAATCAATTCTTCAGGGAGAAAGGAGAGTAGTATTTCATGAGAAAAATTTACGAATATATATCTATCGACGAAAAAAAAGAAGTAGTTGAAAAATTAAAAGCGGATCTAAAAGAGTTAGAGCAAGAGATAAATCAAAATAAAGATTCCTTTTCAAAATTTGTGTGTGAAATTTTGTATAGTACACGAGATAAATGGCGTTTAGAAATTGAAGAGTTAGAAAATGAAATAAAAGCTAATAGTTAAACCAAAAAAAGAGCACTCCTTCTGGAATGCTCTTTTTCACTCTATCACATAATTTTTTAACCCCACATGCCATCTTGCAATCACGTCAAATGTGCCATTGGCGACCTCATCCTCACCCGTCACATTAACCAAATCGCCGTTTTCGGCATCTCCCAAATTCAGTTCCTTGTGGATCTGCTTCAGCAGACCGCCATAACCGATTAACCGCTTATTTGCCAAGGCGTTGTCTAACGCCAAAACGGTTTCCACATTTTCGGCCGTGACCTTATTCCCTTTAATGACGTCCGTATCTTTGACCGGATATTTAGAGACTTCTAAAATCGCATTTTGTTCTTTCATAGCTTTTTTAAATTGAGTTTCATAGCCTTTTAAGTCATCGAGTTTTTCTTTGGGTTTTACTCGTTGTATGTGAACGATAGGCTTATAATCTATCTTCATCGCCTTTTGCCAAAGGCTTGTCCACTCGTCCTGTGTAATATATAAATCCTTTTTCTTAAAGTATGTATGAGGAACCGCCAGTAAAACGTGAAAATGCGGGTGATACGTTCCGAATGATTCACTTTCAGGGTCTCGGTTCTTTGTGACCTCTAAAGCCCTAAAATACCCCTTTACGGACGTTTTAAAGGCTTTATAAAAACAGCAAAATTTAGCTGTTTTTTACAAAGATAAATCTTGACAAATCTGAGCTGCCACCAAGTTAAGAAAAAAACGATAAGACACATTCATCTCGATCGCCTTTTTTCGAATCATATCCTTCACGTTTTTCCCTAAGGTTAAATATAACAGCTCTGGTTCTTTAATATGGAACGACTTTACAGTTATTTCTTTATTTAAGATGTAGTATGAGAAGAGACTGTTGATAGAAATATATTGTTTCTCACAATACTCTACAATTTTATCTTTCACTGTCTTATCGAGCTTGATCTGCAAATAGTCTCGTTCCGTATTCACTTCTTTCTCCTCATCTATTTCATCTTTTGTTATGAAATAATGGTAATAACGATAGAAGTAGTCACAGATCAAGTAGCCAAAGAATAACCTTTTTGAAATACCATATCTAGATATGCGATCAATTTTTTCAGCAACGTGTTCGTTAATAGTCACGGTAGTCGCGTAATCCAGCTGAATAGATTCGTTTTGTTTTATGTCTTGTAATTATTTTAAAAAATAAAAAAAGAGATGAATATATCTTTATTACAAGTTTTATGATTAGGAAAAATTTTGTGAAAAATTTATTTTAATAGAATAAGAGGGAGTGATATAATTAATAGTAAAATTCTTTATATACAGAGAAAAGGAGGAAAAAGGTTGTCGCTACATAGTTATATTTTGCGCACGATGCTCGTTGTCATTCCTGGCACTGCATTCATCGGTCTTGGCATATGTATGGCGAATGGCATTAGCGGCGCGGCGTTTTGGTGGACGCTTGTTGCGACCATATTATTTGGGGCTTTCATCGGAGTTGTTTCTGCAATGTTAAACTATCGGCGGTTTATTGCCCCGATCGCTATTATCAATCAGCATTTAGATAAGATGACTGATGGAGATTTATCGGCGCGTGTTCCTATAAATGAAGTAAGACAGTTAAAACCAATTGCCGTTTCGCTCAATAAAATGGCGGAAACGTGGCAGGAAGTCATCGCCAACATTCAGCGCCATTCCAATGAGATGACGCAATTTTCCGGGCAGTTAACGATCATTGCGGAACAGACGACGAAAGCGACCGAACAAATCGCATCGACAATGGAAACGATTTCATTAAATTCCGAACAGCAAGTGAAAACGGCGCAAGAAACGTCGTCAGCGATGAACGATATCTCCGATACGCTTATGCAGGTGGCTGCGAATACGAAGTGCGTGTCTACGAACGTAAATGAAACATCGGCAAAAGCGCAATCGGGAAAACAGTCGATTTCGCAAATGGAAGAGCAGATGCAGTTTATTTATGACCATGTCCAATCACTTGGACAAGTTATTAAAGCGCTTGGAGAGCGTTCGAATGAAATCGGCCAGATTACGCAGGTGATTACAGGAATTGCTTCGCAAACGAATTTACTTGCCTTAAATGCGGCGATTGAGGCGGCAAGGGCAGGGGAGCAAGGAAAAGGGTTCGCCGTTGTGGCGGATGAAGTTCGCAAACTGGCGGAACAGTCTGCTCAATCCGCACAGCAAATTTCGCAGCTGATCGGCTATATCCAAGAAGAAACGGAAAAAGCGATCGAATCGATGGAAACCGTAGTTAGCGAAGTATCGCAAGGGCTTGATGTTGTGCAAACGGCTGGACAGTCGTTTGAACAAATCCGCCAATCCATCAGCGAAGTCAATGCCCAAATCGAACAAGTATCCACAGCGATCGAGCAAATGACAGAAAACGCGCAACGGGTGGCCGCTTCCATTGGACATATGACGGAGATTGTGGAACAATCTTCTTCTGGATCGGCGAATATTTCGGCGGCAACGCAAGAACAAATGGCATCGATGGAGGAAATTGCTTCATCGGCATCATCATTAAGCAAAATGGTGGAAAATATGCAAACAATGTTAAAACGATTTACCGTGTAAAAAAAGTGTATTTACATGGTTATATAAATATGTTAATATTAAGAAAAATTAAATAAATTTGTCGCTTATCTACTAGGGGAGTCCAATAGCTTGGACTGAGAAAAGAACGCGCTTAAGTTCTTTGACCCTTTGAACCTGATCTGGGTTATGCCAGCGTAGGGAAGTAGATAGCGGGAGTGTATGCGTTTGTTGCGTACGTTTCGCTATTTGCGTTCCGTCGGGTTCTCTTAGAGAACCCGATTTTTATTTCCGCATATATTCTCCTATCTCCGCCCCGCGTTTTGGTGTAACTTCAGGTCCTCACCATTATTTTAAGGAGGTGTAGACCTGGTTGCTAAAATCGTTGTCGTGTACTGACCGATGGAAGGAATGGTGCACGACAGATGCCGTCGCTGACAAGCGATCCACGGGGTGTCTTTCACAGCGGGTGAATGACAAGGGAAATTCCCTTCCTGATGGAACTCAGGTGTTTCCTGAGCGGCAAGCAGTTTTGCTGGTTCCATCGCGATGAGTCGATTTTTATAGATTTTAGTAACTAGGAGGAGTTACATGCAAAACATCAAATCTTTCATGCAATTTCCTGCGAGTAAAAAGGTGTATGTCGAAGGTTCAAGACCGGATATTCGTGTTCCGATGAGAGAAATTACGTTAAGTCCAACAAAGACAGAAACAGGAATCATCGAAAATGAACCTGTTCGTGTTTATGACACAAGCGGTCCTTACACCGATCCTGATTTTCAGCCGGACATTCAAAAAGGATTGCCGCCGCTAAGAAAACGCTGGATTTTAGAAAGGGGCGACGTTGAAGAATACGAGGGGCGTCCAGTGAAACCGGAAGATAACGGATTCCGTAATGGGAAGCAATCAGAGATTACTCTGCCTTTCGAGAGAAAACCGCTGCGCGCAAAAAAAGGAAAAACTGTGACGCAAATGCATTACGCAAAACGAGGGATTATTACGCCGGAGATGGAATTTGTTGCGATTCGCGAAAATATAGATCCGGAAATCGTGCGTCAAGAAGTTGCCGCAGGCAGAGCGATTATTCCTTCGAATATTAACCATCCGGAAAGTGAACCGATGATTATTGGGAGTCGTTTTCATGTAAAAATTAATGCGAATATTGGCAATTCCGCAGTCACATCATCCATTGAAGAAGAAGTCGAAAAAATGCTTTGGGCGGTGCGCTGGGGAGCAGACACGATTATGGACTTATCGACGGGAAAACACATTCATGCGACACGAGAATATATTATTCGCAATTCCCCTGTGCCTGTCGGGACGGTTCCGATTTATCAAGCGCTTGAAAAAGTGAATGGCGTCGTTGAAGACTTAACGTGGGAAATTTACCGTGATACGCTCATCGAACAAGCGGAACAAGGGGTGGACTATTTTACGATTCACGCGGGGGTGCTGCTTCGTTACATACCGATGACGGTAAACCGAACGACTGGCATTGTTTCACGCGGCGGCTCGATTATGGCGCAATGGTGTTTAGCCCACCATGAAGAAAACTTCTTATACACGCATTTTGAAGAAATATGCGAGATTTTGAAAACGTACGATATTGCAGTATCGCTTGGAGACGGGCTGCGCCCAGGCTCGATTGCCGATGCGAATGACGAAGCGCAGTTTGCTGAATTGGAGACGCTCGGAGAATTAACAGAAATCGCTTGGAAGCATGATGTGCAAGTGATGATTGAAGGACCAGGGCATGTGCCGATGCATAAAATTAAGGAAAATGTCGATAAGCAAATCGAAATTTGCAAAGGTGCGCCGTTTTACACATTAGGACCGCTTACGACCGATATCGCGCCGGGATATGACCACATTACATCCGCGATCGGAGCAGCGATCATTGGCGCGTACGGAACGGCGATGCTTTGTTACGTGACGCCAAAAGAGCATTTAGGGTTGCCGAATAAAGATGATGTGCGCGAAGGAGTGATCGCTTATAAAATCGCAGCACACGCGGCCGATTTAGCCAAAGGGCACCCGGGAGCGCAACGGCGGGATGACGCGTTATCAAAGGCGCGCTTTGAGTTTCGTTGGAACGATCAGTTCAACCTTTCGCTTGATCCAGATCGAGCTCGGGAATATCATGATGAAACATTGCCGGCGGAAGGGGCGAAAGTCGCGCACTTTTGTTCGATGTGCGGGCCGAAGTTTTGCTCGATGAAAATTTCACATGAGCTGCAAAAAACGGTGAGGGAAGAAGGGATGAAACAAAAAGCGAAGGAGTTTGTCGAAAATGGCTCATCTCTCTATCGATGATGTTCAAGAATTGCAAAAGGAAATTGCCGAATTGAAGGAGAAAATTCTTAAATTGGAACAGCAAATTGCCCATATTCAAAAAAATTGCCAGCATTCATTTTTTGAGACACCGTTTATGCGAAAATGTGTCAAATGCCATTATATAGAGATTTTATATTATTAAGGGGATTGTCAAATATATAGCTAATTCATCTCCCGTTTTGCAGGTGGAAATCGGGAAATGAATTAGCCTTTTTATTTTTGTTTTTAGTCATTTCTTTTAAGTTTTTTTATATATATTTCATGAAAAAGTTTATTTGATTGGTTGCGGCGGGATATGGTGCATGATGGATAACAATAAAAAAATGTCTAGTGATTATTTACAATCAGATTTTTATTTTGGAGGGAAACTATATATGACCAAATTTCCCAATTATACAAAAACGATTTTTATTGATGGACAATGGTTGGAAGCACATAATGGCAACACGCTTCCTGTTCAAAATCCCGCCACGTTAGAAACGATTACGGAAGTTTCATACGGCGATGAAGTGGAAGCGGAACAAGCGGTACGCGCAGCCAGCCAAGCGTTTCCGCAATGGTCGGCAAAAACCGCAAGAGAACGGTCGCAATTGTTATATGCCGCGTATGAAAAAATGCTGGAACATAAAGAAGAACTTGCTTCCATTTTGACAACCGAGCAAGGAAAACCGTTAAAAGAGGCAAGGGCAGAAATTGATTCAGCGGCGAGTTACTTTCTTTGGTATGCCGAGGAAGCGAATCGCCTGTATGGAGAAATTATTCCTTCGTCCAATAAACATAAACGGCTAATGGTCATTCCGCAGCCGATCGGCGTTGTCGCTGCCATTACTCCGTGGAATTTCCCGGCTTCGATGATTACAAGAAAGCTAGCGCCAGCACTTGCGGCAGGGTGCACCGTTGTATTAAAACCGGCTCCAGAAACGCCGTTAACCGCTTATCAGATTGTAAAAATATTAGAAGAAGTAGGGATTCCAAAAGGAGTTGTCAATCTCGTTACTGGCGATGCGGTTTCAATCGGACAGTGCTGGATGAACCATCCTGATGTACGGCTTATTACGTTTACGGGTTCTACGGAGGTCGGCAAGTTGTTGATGAAAGGAAGCGCGGATCATGTAAAAAAACTTTCTTTAGAACTAGGCGGCCATGCGCCGATTATCGTATTTGATGATGCCGATCTTGATTTGGCGGCCGAGATGACGCTTGCCAGCAAGTTTCGCAATTGCGGGCAAACGTGTATTTGTGCGAACCGCGTATATGTGCAAAAAACGATTTGGGATGATTTTCTCGAAAAACTAAAGGAGAAAGTACGCCGTTTATCGATTGACATTGGCGCAAAAGAAACGGCGGATATCGGGCCGCTAATTAATGAAGAGGCAGTGCAAAAAGTGCAGCGGCATTTAGAGGATGCTGTACAAAAAGGAGCTTCGGTCGTTTACGGCGGAAAGAGATGGGATGGTCCGTATCCAGGATATTTCTTTGAACCGACCGTGTTAGTGAACGTTACGAAAGAGATGAGAGTAATGAACGAAGAGACGTTCGGTCCGCTTCTGCCGCTGCAGCCGTTTGAGGAGGAAGAGGAGGCGATTCGTCAGGCGAATGATACGCCATATGGGCTAGCAGCTTATATTTTTACGGATTCGATTCATCGCGCGTATCGAGTCATGGAGAAGCTGGAGTATGGAATTATTGGCATTAATGACGTCTTTCCAGCCGTAGCCGAAGCACCGTTTGGCGGTGTGAAACAATCGGGGCTAGGAAAAGAAGGCGGAAAAGAGGGCATTTTCGAATTTGTAGAATTAAAATATGTTTCCATGGGGATACGGCCTAGCTGAGCCCCCTAAATATAAAACTGCGTAGTCTATTTCCACCGTCTTTGCCGGCGGTTTGTAAAAATAGACATCGGCCAGTTTAATCATTATGTGATTATACTGGCCGTTTTTGTTTTCTTGATTTTTTACAACCGTTTTCGAAAAAGAGTTAAATAGCCAATGAGAAGCATAGAGTAAGAGGGAAAGGACCATTTAATGGATGTGAGGGGATACGTATGGACGTTTATTCTGACATCATAAGAAGCATGCCGCCATATTTGTTCTCTGTTTTTCAGCAAAAGAAAGAAGAACTAATGAAAAAAGGAGTAGATGTGATCGATTTAGGGATAGGGGCGCCCGATTTGCCGCCGCCTGCTTTTGTGGTGGAGAAATTAAAGGAAGAGCTGGATAATCCTAAAAATTTTACGTATTCTCCATATGCCGGGTGCCGAGAGTATAGAGAAGCGGTTGCGCTCTTTTATAAACGGGAATATGGCGTAGAGTTAGACCCAGATACAGAAGTGTTGGCATTAATCGGTTCCAAGGAAGGAATTGTCCATTTATTACAAGCGATTCTTCATCCAGGGGAGACTGTGTTAGTTCCAGACCCTGGCTATCCGGTTTATAGCACAGCTGTACATTTAGCAAGAGGAAAAATCGTTCGTTTGCCGCTTGATTCGGAAAACGGATATAAGCCGAGTTTTTCGAGCGTTCCTTCAGGAATTTATCGAGATGCGAAATTAATGTTTTTAAACTACCCCAGCAATCCAACAGCTGCGACTGTCGAAATCGATACGTTTGCTGAAGCTATTTCGATTGCGAAACAATATCATATTTTCATTGCTCATGACTCGGCTTATTCTTTTGTTACGTTTCAAGGATTTAAAGCTCCAAGCATTTTGCAAGTAGATGGGGCGAAAGAAGTAGCGGTGGAATTTGGTTCGTTATCGAAAAATTACAATATGGCCGGTTGTCGAATCGGATACATTGTTGGGAATCGCGATATGATTAAAGCGCTGTCGATCATCAAAAGCAATATGGATACTTGCCAGTTTATTCCGGTCCAAAAAGCGGCGGCGGCAGCGTTAACAAGCGATCATGAAGCGGTCAAAGAAAACAATCGAATATATGAACAGCGGATGAATATGATGGTAAAAGCTTTGCGCTCGCTTGGCATAAATGTTCATCCCCCGAAGGCGACGTTTTTCCTATGGATACCTGTTTTAAAAGGATACTCTTCCGAACAATTTGCGACTAAATTGCTCAAAGAAGCGGGAGTAATTGTTACACCAGGAACAGCGTTTGGTCCATCAGGAGAAGGATATGTTCGGTTATCGCTTTCCGTTTCGATGGAACGGTTACAACAAGTGGCTGACCGACTCAAACAAGTAAATTGGGAGGAGTAGAAGCGGTGAAACAGGAAAAGGGCAAAATTACGGCGGCGAAGGCGATTGTCCATTGTTTGAAAAGCGAAGAAATTTCCCACGTGTTTTGCGTGCCGGGAGAAAGTTATTTGCCGCTAATGGACGCTATTTTTGATGAACCTTCCATTCAGCTTATTTCTGCTCGTCATGAGGGAGGCGCCTCTTTTATGGCGGAGGGCTACGCGAAAGCGACAGGAAAACCGGGAGTGGTGCTGGCGACAAGAGGAGTCGGAGGAGCGAATTTGGCGATTGGTGTCCATACGGCAAAGCAAGATTCGACGCCGATGGTCGTATTTTTAGGGCAAGTACACAGCCATTTTCGCGGCAGGGAAGGATTTCAGGAAGTCGATTTAGACCGGTTTTTCCAGCCGATTGCAAAATGGACGGTGGAAATTCGCGAGGCGGAGCGAATACCCGAGCTGGTGCAGCGGGCGTTTCGCATCGCCAAAACGGGCAGGCCAGGTCCTGTTGTCATTTCGCTTCCGGAAGATATATTTCTTCAAGATATTGCCGAAGCGGTCATTTCGAATGTAGATATACCGAGACCTGCTCCAAGCACAGAGGATGTGCGGAGCGTGCAGGAAATATTGCAAAGGGCGAAACGGCCGGTTGTCATCGCCGGCGGAGGAGTAAAGCTGGCTAAAGCGGAACAGCTGTTGCGGTTATTTGCTGAAAAATATTCCATTCCTGTGGCGGCTGCTTTCCGCCGCCATGATGTGTTCCCCAATGATCATCCGCTTTATGTCGGCCATCTTGGATTAGGAACGCCGAAATCCATTATCGAGACAGTGAAGCAGGCCGATGTCGTGATCGCGATCGGGACGAGATTATCGGAAGTGACGACGCAAGATTATCGCTTGCTGTCATCGGATCAGACGCTCATTCATATCGATATCGACAGCGATGTATTAGGAAAAGTATATCCACCGGACATTTCCATCCTAGCAGATTGCAAAGAAACGCTCTTAAAATTGCTAAAAATCGTTGTGCAGCCGTCTTGGCGCGATTGGGTAGCAGCAAGGAGGAAACAATATGAACAAGTATCGATACTTCCGGTGGAAAAACGGAATTTAAATGAAGCGATTATCGCCAGCCTGCAAGAACATTTGCCAAACAATTCGATCATTACGAATGATGCTGGCAATTTCGCCGGCTGGCTCCATGCCTTTTTCCAGTTTACCGAAGAGCATACGTATATCGGCCCTACTTCCGGGGCGATGGGATATGGCATGCCTGCAGCGATTGGCGCCAAGCTTGCTTTCCCGGAGCGCGTTGTCGTTTCTCTATCAGGAGACGGCGGTTTTATGATGACAGTGCAGGAGTTAGAAACAGCTGCTAGATATGAAATTCCTATTATTAGTGTTGTTTTTAATAACCGCATGTATGGAACGATCCGGATGCATCAAGAACTGCATTTTCCAAAGCGAGTCATCGGAACAGATTTAGGGAATGTATCATTTGCGGAATTGGCTAAATGCTTAAATGGCAACGGCATTCAAGTAGAAACGGAACAGCAGTTTACCGAAGCGCTTCTTCAATCTCTCCATGCAAAGAAACCTACGGTCATAGAAGTACTGACGGATCCAAATCAAATTTCCGTGACGGCAACGATCGCTGAGTTGCGAAAACGATCGAATTCTGTATAAACATTTGATTAATAGTTTCGATAGTGGGTGTATAAATTATTACTAAAAAAATAAAGAGGGGGAAGGGGTAGTGAAAGCATTAAACTTCATCAATGGCGAGTGGAAAGAATCGAGCAGCAAACAATTCGCTCCCGTCATTAATCCGGCGACAGGAGATACGATTGGAGAAGTGGCAGTTTCGCTCGAAGCGGATGTAGATGCAGCGGTAAAAGCGGCAAAGGCTGCGCAAAAAAAGTGGGCGCTTGAACCCGCGCCGAAACGCGCCGAAGTGTTATATAAAGTAGGATATTTGTTGAAGGAACGAAAAGAACAATTAGCAAGAATGTTAACCATGGAAATGGGAAAAGTCATTGAAGAAGCTCGCGGAGAAGTACAGGAAGGAATTGATATGGCGTTTTATATGGCGGGAGAGGGAAGACGATTATTCGGAGATACGACTCCTTCCGAATTAAAAGATAAATTTGCGATGAGTGTCCGTGCCCCTGTAGGAGTCGTTGGCATTATTACTCCATGGAACTTTCCAATTGCGATCGCCACATGGAAATCGTTCCCTGCCATTGTAGCCGGTAATGCGGTCGTTTGGAAGCCAGCGTTGGAAACGCCGTTTATGGCGCAGGAATTAGCGAAAATTTTTGAAGAAGCTGGATTGCCAAAAGGCGTATTCAATGTCGTCAATGGTGACGGTCCGACAACGGGGAACGCGCTTGTCGAACATCCTGATGTACGGGTGATTTCCTTTACCGGATCCAATGAAGTAGGCAGAAAAATTGCGGAAAAATGCGGCCGAAGCTTGAAAAAAGTGTCACTCGAAATGGGCGGAAAAAATGCGGTGATCGTGATGGACGATGCGGACTTATCTTTAGCGGTAGAAGGAATTTTATGGAGCGCTTTTGGCACTTCTGGACAAAGATGTACCGCGTGCAGCCGAATTATTGCCCACGAAAATATAAAAAAAGAATTAGAAAATAGACTGCTAGAGGCGATGCGAACTCTAACAATCGGGAATGGCTTAGATGAAAATGTAAAAGTTGGACCAGTCATCAATGAAAAAGCGTTACAAAAAATTGACCAATACGTGCAAATCGGTAAAGAAGAAGGAGCAAAACTATTGACAGGTGGGTATATTTTGCAAGAAGGAGAATATAACAAAGGATACTATTACGCTCCGACGCTCTTTACGGATGTAATGCCAAATATGCGGATCGCGCGGGAAGAAATTTTCGGTCCAGTCGCTTCTATTATTCCTGTGAAAAGCTTAGAAGAGGCGATTGAAGTGAACAATAGTGTTGACTACGGATTATCTAGCTCTATTTTTACACGGGATGTTAACAAAGTGTTTGTAGCGATGCGTGATTTAGATACGGGGATTGTATATGTGAACGCAGGTACGACAGGGGCGGAAATTCATTTGCCGTTTGGTGGAACGAAAGGAACGGGAAACGGCCATCGCGATTCCGGGGTGGCGGCGTTAGACGTATTTACAGAATGGAAAAGTATCTATATTGATTTCAGCGGTAAATTGCAGCGGGCGCAAATCGATATTGACGAATAATGAATTCATCTGCGAAAGAATAGGGGGGGCAAATGCCATGAAAGCGTTGGTTCTTGGAGCAGGACTGATGGGAAAAGAAGCAGCACGCGATTTAGTGCAAAGTGAAGCGGTTTCTTCCGTCACCATAGCAGATGTCGATATAAAAAAAGCGGAGCGAGTTTGCCGGCAGTTATATTCTAGTAAAATCGAGGCGAAACAAGTCGATGCATCGAATGAAAGAAAGCTAGCGGCATTAATGAGCGAACACGATGTTGTCATTAATGCGCTATTTTATACTTTTAACGAAATCGTGGCGAAAACAGCGATTCAAGTCGGTGCCCATTCTGTTGATTTAGGCGGGCATATCGGACATATTACAGATCGCGTTTTACAATTGCATGAGAAAGCAAAACAAGCTGGTGTGACGATCATTCCTGACTTAGGAGTTGCTCCAGGAATGATTAACATTTTATCTGGCTACGGAGCTAGCAAACTAGATGAATTGAAATCCATTAAACTATACGTCGGCGGGATTCCTGTGCGTCCAGAGCCCCCGTTGGAATACAACCATGTCTTTTCACTGGAAGGATTGTTGGATCATTATACGGATCCGTCTCTCATCATCCGGGATGGACGGAAGCAAGAAATTCCATCTTTATCAGAGATTGAAACAATCTACTTTGATAAGTTCGGGCCGCTAGAAGCATTTCATACATCAGGAGGAACATCCACGTTATCTTATTCCTATCCGCAATTAGAATGTTTAGAATATAAGACGATCCGCTATCCAGGCCATGCGGAAAAATTTAAGCTGCTCGTCGATTTAAATTTAACAAGAAATGACTACGAGGTGGAAGTGAAAGGGCAAAAAGTGAAGCCGCGCGACGTGCTTTTAGCAACATTATCCCCGCTTTTAGACTTAAAAGATAAAGAGGATGTCGTCTTGTTAAGGGTGATTGTCGGAGGAATAAAAAATAATAAAGAAACGATTTTTGAATATGAAACGGTCACATTTAAAGATCGAAAAAAGAATATTACCGCAATGGCGCGGACAACAGCGAATACGATTTCAGTCGTTGCACAAATGATTGGAAACGGAATCATCGAAAAACGAGGTGTTTATCCGCCAGAACAAATCGTTCCGGGCGACATCTACATCAAGGAAATGAAAAAACGCGGCGTTGTGATCAAAGAGAAGCAGTATGTGAAGTGATAAAAACGAGGCTGTTTTAGGTGGAAAAATCTCAACTAAAAGCAGTCTTCATTGTGACCCGTATGGCGCATCGATTTGTGGCGTTTCGATAAACTCCACAATATATTCCGGATGTTCGCCGAAGCGAATTGGCCGATAAGTGCGCAATTGCGGATTTAGCACCCGTTCGTAGCGGTCAAATAAAAATTTTTCGTTCCTGTTCCGATTTCCACCACACCGGAGATTACATTCACACTTCCATCCGGATTGAATGTTAAAATGGCTCCGGAGCTCGCATCCGTGTCAATCGTTGACGTTTTCCATGCGCAGCTGATGCCTTTTGCTCGTACGGTATAAGCGTCGATTTCGATGCGCTGCCATTCGTCCCATTTCATTAGCTCGCGCAAACGATCGAGGCAGGCCGGCAAATTGCCGACATTGCTTCGGTTTAATCGCACTTGTGTCGGGGTCGTGTGGCCGGGGCGAATCGCGTTTTTTCGCCGTAATTCCCATTTGTCCATACCTAGCTTTTCGGCAAGCAAGTCGATGGCCCGTTCGATGGCAAAAGCTTGTTCGCTATGGCCGAAGCCGCGAAATGGGGTGGCATACGGATGATTCGTATACACGCATAATGAATCACACCACACATTTTCGATATGGTACGGTCCTGTGCAATCCACAGCGGCGGCGCGGCTGACGTCAATTGCTTTATCGGAATAGACGCCGCCGTCAAACAAAAACAAAATTGACAAAAATAAAAAGGCTAGCAATTCCGTCTAAATCGGAAATGCTAGCCTCTTTCATCGGTGGATTTGTCTGTATTTATTTTTCGCTGCGTAAGTCGTCCGGCTCGTTTAGCGGCTTCGCGCAATAGAAATTCGATATGTGCATTGACGCTGCGAAATTCATCGTGTGCCCACCGCTCAATGACTTCGTATAAGGCTGGATCGATTCGCAAGGGGAAACTTTTCTTTTTTGCCATAGCACTCCACAACCGTTAGTATAGACTTCCGGTATTGATCACCGGCTGGGTCGCGCGTTCGGATACGATGGCGACCATTAAGTTGTTAACCATGTTTGCTTTTCGTTCATCATCTAACTCTAAAATTCCTTCCTTGTCAAGTTGCTCAATCGCCATTTGTGCCATGGAAACCGCACCTTCAACGATTTTCTTTCTTGCCGCTAAAATCGCGGCTGCTTGCTGGCGTTGCAACATCGCGCTTGCAATTTCTGGAGAGTAGGCGAGATGAGTAAGGCGAGCTTCGATTACTTCCACTCCAGCTACTTTTAGGCGCTCTTGCAACTCGTTGGCAAGGACATCGGAAATAATATCTGCATTGCCTCGTAATGTGATTTCATCATCAGCGGTAAAGGTATCATAAGGATATTTCGTCGCAACATGGCGAATGGCTGCCTCACTTTGAATCTCTACAAACTCTTCATAGTCATCCACATCAAAAATCGCTTTTGCGGAATCGATGACCCGAAATACAATAACAGCGGCAATTTCGATAGGGTTGCCTTGAACATCGTTTACTTTTAATTTTTTGCTGGTAAAATTACGGACGCGCAAAGAAACGTTTTGCCTAATCGTAAGCGGAACAGTAAGAAATAGTCCGCTGTCGCGAATCGTACCTAAATAGCGGCCAAAGAAAATTAACACTTTTGCTTGGTTCGGCTGAACAATGGTGATGCCGCTGGCCAACACGATGGCGGCAACAACGAATAGAGCGGCAATAATGACTAGCTGCTGAAGCAAACTAATAATCGCCACTGCCACTAATACAGCAATACCAATAATCCCAGCAAACCCGTTCATATACCATGCCTTTGTTTCCTTCATGAGCATCGCTCCTTTAACATCAATTTTATATCAATATGATATCATATTTTGAAATAAATATAAATTTATTTTTGTGCTCTTTTATTACGAAAACTGCATTATGAAAGCCCATGACTTTAGTCATTGGGATGAAATAATGTGATATTAAAATTTTAAAAATATTTTCATTAGATACTTAATATCTAATAATTTGTATAATAGACATTAGATAGGAGGTAATTATCTAATGTCAAACGATAAATATACTCATAAGAAAGGAATTGTTTATTTAAATCAATATCATGTTATATTTTGGTACCGTCAAGAATTTTGTGTAATGAAAGATAGATAGGGTATCTCTGAATGGATTTAGAATGGATAAGGAGTCGGTTTCCTCTGCACAGGAGACAGAATATTCTGTCTCCTGTGCGGAAAGGGAGCATCCCCTTACTTTGTTATTTACAGTATTTGGTTAATTGTAACGTTCTTCAAACATTCGCTGGAGGGCTTCCTGCGCTTCGGCAAATCCTCGCAACTTTCGCTCTGCCCATTTCTCATTAAAATCTTGAATGGTCAAATACACGATTTTTTCCGCGGCTTCTAAACTGCTCAAACTGTTCATCGGTTTTAGACGTTTCCGAATCTCCTTGATCGTTCGTTCGATGGCATTCGTCGTGTAAATTACACTTCGAATACTGTTTGGATAATTCATAAAGGTGAGGAGGACATCCAACTCATTGGCCCAAGATTGCACTTCTCTCGGATACTTGCTTGACCATTTCGATTCAAACTGTCGAAACATCTCCAATGCGATTTCTTTACTCGGAGATCGATAAATGAGTTTCAAATCTTCCGCCATTTCGAATTGGTCTTTTTTTTCGAACACGATTTAGGGTGCTGCGGACTTTGTGAACGACACAACGCTGTACGTCAGCTTTCGGATAAACCGCCCGAAAGGCTTCCTCCAGCCCCGGAAGACCATCAAATACGCCTAAAAGCACTTCCTTGACGCCTCTTTTGTAGAGGTTTTGCAGAATTTCCTGCCATCCATAGGCGCTTTCCTGCCCTCCTACGAAGAAATCCAGAATTTCACGATATCCTTCTTCATTCACTCCTAATACCACATAAATGACTTCTTTCTCTACCGTATCGCGGCGAAGTTTCACGTACAAACCGTCCAAATATAAGACGGAATAACGCTTAGGTAGTGGACGGTGACGCCATTTTTCGATATCTTCCTTTACGACATCGGTAATATGGCTGATCGTCGTAGGAGAATAGGTACTTCCTAGAATTCGTTCGATCCACTTTCCAATTTCCCGTGTACTCATGCCACTTTGATACATCTTGATGATGGCTTCTTCCAGCCAGCCGGTGTGTCGTTGGTAAGGGGCAAACAGCTGCGTTTGAAATTCTCCATTTCGGTCTCTTGGGACCAAAAGCCCTTCAATCCGGCCATATTGTGTATCTAGATTTCGTTGATAGTAGCCGTTTCTCATATTGGAT
>NZ_QCWL01000001.1:843657-844306 GCF_003064505.1 Geobacillus sp. LYN3
TGCCTGTTCGATTTCGAGGAAATGTTTGATTTCTTCCCGCATAATCAGTTCTAATTTTTCTTTCACAAACTGACGAATGGCACTTTCTAGTTGATTTACCCAGTCTACATTCGATATACTTTTAGACATAGGTAGGGTTCTCCTTTCTTTAGAATGTTTTTCGTCCAATCAGAGAATACCCTACCTTTTTTCTTTTGATCTAGTAAAATGCTTTACACAAAATTTTATACATCATCTATATTTTGTCCAAAATATAGACGTAAAGTATTAGTTGGAGATATTGAAAAAGATTTAAGAGAGATTTTGTATAAAGTAGCGAAAGAAAATGATGTTGAAATTAAAGCGTTAGAAATTATGCCAGATCATGTTCATATGTTTATTTCTTTTGATCCACGACAACATATCCATAAATTAATACAAGCATTCAAAGGGAGAAGTAGTCGAATATTAAGAGAAAAATACCCGTCATTAAAGAGTAGACTTCCTTCGCTTTGGACTAGAAGTTATTTTTGTTGTACAGTCGGTTATATTTCAGAAGAGGCAGTAATGAAATATATTGAAAATCAGAAAAATATTTAGGTTCATCACCAAATTTTGTGATTTAGTGACAAAAAAGAGAAAGCACTAACGAGATCCTGGCAATAATGTT
>NZ_QCWL01000001.1:844406-871289 GCF_003064505.1 Geobacillus sp. LYN3
CTGATGAACCTATTTCATCCAGCTAACATGTCTCTAGGATTGAGTAGAAATCACAGAAAATGGTGAAGACCCAATATTTAAGGAGGTGTGTTGCATTGGCTAAAACAAAATCTACAAGTTATGTATTAACATTAAAATTAAAAACTGAACCATGGCAAGAATATATTTTAGAAAAACGATTTGAAATAGGTAGACAGTTATATAATGCCTGTTTACATGAATTATTAAAACGTTATAAAAAATCGCAAAACGATAAAAATTACGGGGTACTTATAAAACAAGAAAAAACTAAAGAAAGAAATAAATTATTAAATAATTTACATAAAAAATATGGATTAAATGAATATGCTATGCATTCATTTGTTAAGCCAATGCAACAACACTTCAAGAAAAATATTGACTCATTTACAGCTCAAAAGATAGCAACAAGAGCATGGCAAGCAATAGAAAAATTAATATTTGATAATGCAGAAAAAGTAAGATTTAAAAAATATAATGAAATGGATTCATTAGAAGGTAAATCTAATAGTACAGGAATCCGTTTTAAAAATAGTAAATTACAATGGATTGGATTAAATATTCCAGTAATTATAAAGAAAAATGACATTTATGCTCATATGGCACTACAAGACAGAATAAAATATTGTCGTATTGTTCGTAAACTTATTAGAGGTAAGATTAAATACTATCTTCAATTGATTCTTGAAGGAGTACCACCAAAGAAAATTAATTCAAAAACAGGAGAAGTTAAGCATCCGCGAAATAAAGGTATTGTAGGAATTGATATTGGTACACAAACAATAGCTATATGCTCTGAAAAAGATGTTAAATTATTAGAACTTGCTCCAAGTGTTGATGATATTGAACGAGAAAAACGAATATTACAACGTAAGTTAGACCGTCAAAGACGCGCAAATAATCCGCATAAATATAATGAAAATAGAACAATTAAGAAAAATAATTTAAAATGGATTTGGAGCAAAAATTATATCAAAACGAAAAGTCAGTTAGCAGAATTACAAAGAAAATTAGCTGAAAAACGTAAACAAGATCATAATAAATTAGCTAATTGGATATTATCATTAGGAGATGATATTAAAGTGGAAACAATGAATTATAAAGCATTGCAAGCAAAAACAAAAGAAACTATTAAAGATAAAAATGGAAGATATAAAAGTAAAAAACGATTTGGTAAAAGTATAGCAAATAAAGCTCCGAGTATGTTTTTAACTATATTAGACAGAAAATTAAGTTATGAAAGTAAAAAGTTAAAATTTGTTGATACATTTTCTGTAAAAGCGAGCCAATATAATCATTTTACAGGCGTATATAATAAAAAGAAATTATCAGAACGTTGGAATGATTTTGGTGATTTTAAAATTCAACGAGATTTATATAGTGCATTTTTGATTATGAATGTAAAAGATAATTTAAAAGAGATTGATAGAGAAAGATGTTTTGTGGCATGGGAAAGATTTAAGCAGCTTCATGATAAAGAAATTGAACGATTAAGAAACAGCGGAAATAGATTATTAAGCAGTATGGGAATTTGAATAACAAAAAGCGTCTTGAACCGGGCGCACAGGGCGCTAAGCATCAGTAAGGTGTTTGCCCATGAAAGTCTTGTGGAACTAGAGTCAGTGTCCATGTGAAGGTATGGAAGAAGCTCTATAGTACACAAGAACCCCGTGGCTTTAGCCATCGGGAGGTTCAGAAAGTTATTGGTTATATATTTCAGAATTAGATAACTTTTTTTAATAAGGCGGTTTGCTTGTTGCGATTTTTGAGAAGTTGCTGATAGGGAGCATTTGCGGTAAGATGAAAGAAAAAGGGGAAAAAGTTAGTTTCAGAAAAGGAGAAGAGGTGCGTTTATTTGACAATATCTTCGGAAGCGCTGTTGGCATTATTGAAGATTATAGCGATTGATATCATTTTATCCGGTGATAATGCGGTTGTCATTGCGATGGCGACGCGCAAGTTGCCGAAGCACCAGCAAAATAAAGCGATTTTTTGGGGGACAGGCGGGGCTGTTTTCTTGCGTATTTTATTTGCGGCAATCATAGTATTTTTATTAAAAATTCCGTTTGTCCATTTAGCAGGCGGGTTGTTATTGCTTTGGATTGCTTATAAAGTGCTTCTTGAACAAGAAGAAGAGACGCATATTCAGTCATCAGACCGCCTTTTCAAAGCCATTATGACGATTATTGTCGCCGATGCGGTGATGAGTTTGGACAACGTCGTTGCAATAGCAGGGGCATCGGAAGGACATATCGGCATGATTGCGTTTGGAGTGGCGATCAGTATTCCGATTATGATTTTCGGGTCAAAAGCAATTGTGAAAGTCATGGAAAAATATCGCTGGATCGCTTATGTCGGATCTGGGATTTTGGCATGGACAGGCGGAAAAATGATGATGGAAGACGAAGGGTTTATGCAGCTTCTTCATTTCCGTGAAGGAACGTTAACGTATGCTGTTAGCGCTGGATTAACGATTTTCGTGTTAGCTGCTGGATATATAACAAATAAAAGAGCAGAAAGCAAAGAAGGGACCATTGTGTAAACGGAGGGATTTCTCCATTTGGGGATATCCCTTTTTCTTTCATAACTGATTGGTGGTAAAGGAGGAAGGTTGATGAAGGTTCATAATATTTTAGTAACGGGACGGTTATATTCGGAGATGGCAAAGCTATTGCAAGAAAAGGGGGTCAATAAAAATTTTCGTTTTGTTGCTGAAAATGAGGTATGTCGAGACGACTTTTTTTGGGCGGACGCATATGTCGGGTTTCGCCCAGCACCTCGTTTTGAATTTGGCAACATTCGTTGGGTGCATTCTCTCGGAGCAGGCGTCGATTCATTTTTATGGAATAGAGAGTGGAAAGAAGATGTGTTGCTGACAAAGACGGTCGGCTCGTTCGGTAAACAAATTAGCGAATATTGCCTTAGCTATATGCTTCGCGATTTACAATGTCATGACGTTTATGGATGGTACCAATCACAGCGGCAGTGGAAGCCAATTCCCCCGCAGCCATTGCAAAGTCAATGTGTCGTTATTTATGGGACAGGACATATCGGACAGCAGCTGGCTAGTTATTTGGGCATGTTTGGTGTTCAACCGATTGGAATTTCACGAAGCGGGCAGATGAAACCGCATTTTGTTAAAGTATTTCCAACCGATCAAGCGAGCGAAGTGTTGCCGAAAGCCGATTGGGTCATTGCCGCGCTTCCATTGACAAACGAAACGTATCATTTATTTGACGAACAGTTTTTTGCCCTTTTAAATAATGCTAGTTTTATTAACGTGGGCAGGGGGGCAACTGTTGATGAAATGGCATTATGGGATGCGTTGGAAAACCGAAATGTTCGTCTTGCCGTTTTAGATGTCTTCGAAAACGAACCATTGCCGCCTGAATCGCCGTTATGGCAACATCCGAACGTCATCATCACCCCGCATATTTCTGCATTGACATCTGCTGAAGAGGCAGTGGACTGCTTTTTACAAACACTACAGCGAATTGAAGCGAATGAACCGCTTTGCAACAAAGTGGATGTGCAGAAAGGATATTGAAAACGGGCAAGTCCAAAAGGACGTGCCCGTTTATACGTTTATAACGGGTGCGACATGAAAACGTATAAGGCTGGCATCAAAAAGTGCAAAAGAGAAGGCTCCCATCTGCTTCTAAATGGAATGCAGATAGGAGAGGTTTATCGGTCGGTAACGACAATGTAAGTTGCTTTCATCGGGCCGTGCACTCCAACGACTAAGTTCATTTCAATATCGGCAGAGTTGCTTGGTCCGGTGATAAAATTGATGCATGAAGGAATGAGATGCCCTTTTTCGATTTGTTGATGAATGTAAGCGGCAGCTTGGGTCATGCGCGGTACGATCGTGCTTTTCGCGATGATGGCAATATACGTTTTTGGAAGGAAGCTGACGGTGCGTCCTTTTCCATTTCCGCTAAATAGCACGACTGTTCCTGATTCGGCAAGCGTAATATCACTGAATGTAATACCGACGTTTGCTTGTTCGGCATAGTTGATATTTTTTCTGCCGGCAGATGCGTCCCAGATGTGGACATCGATGTTTTCATTCGGCCATTCGTTGCGCAGTAAGCGGGTTAATCCGTATTCATCAAAGCGGGGGTCGTCCCATGTCACAATCGGGCCGCCCCCGTGCTTGTCGACAACTTCCTTTAACGTTTCTTTTAGTTCAACAGCTGTTGTTTCAACGCATTGGGTGTGAATGCGCGGACATTGCGCTTTCAACTCCTTCAATAAATCATCTTGGCTATAACCTTGAAATACCCTCCATTGCGGCTGATGGCTCCAATGCGGCTGGGATACTCCTGTTGTACGTTGTTTGCGTCCAAGCCGATTGGCAACGGTTTGCAAAAATTTGTCACGATTATGAATCGTGCCAGTTTGCATCATTTTTCTCCTCCTTTTTGATGTTCGCGAAACCAGTCGCGGAATCGCTCTTTATTTGGTGCAGGAAACTCGCGAATTTCTGTCCACGCTTTCAGCGGTCCTGGCCCTTTGGAAATGCGGTCGTCGTTTGTAAACGGCGTCAAGGCGCTTGGGGCAACTTTAGAACCGAGCTTGTAAAGAAAGGATGAAGATGCGCCTAAACCGAACGCTTTCATCGCCAATTTTTCTGAAATCGGCGCTTTTCCTTCACGCTCGACGATCACTTGACGGTGTTTTAGCAATAATTCATGAAGCGGAATTTTAACTGGGCAAGCTTCCGTGCAGGCCGCGCAAAGGGAAGAGGCGTACGGCAGCTCTTTATAGTCGTCATACCCGCCTAATAACGGGGAAAGAACAGCGCCAATCGGGCCGGAATAAATAGAGCCATACGAATGTCCCCCAATATGGCGATAAACCGGGCATACGTTGACACAGGCAGCACAGCGAATGCATTGCAATACCGGCTGAAACTCTGTGCCGAGAATGTTGGAGCGGCCGTTATCAACGATGACTAAATGAAACTCTTCCGGACCGTCCACGTCGCCATCATCGCGTGGTCCCGTTAATACCGTAATATAGCTCGTTAATTTTTGTCCGACAGCACTCCGCGTTAAAAGGCTGACAAGCACTTCCATTTCTTCAAACGTTGGGACAATGCGCTCCATCCCCATGACGGTGATTTGCGTTTTCGGAAGGGCGGTAACTAAATCGGCGTTTCCTTCATTGGTGACGAGCGTGATCGAGCCGGATTCAGCAATGGCAAAGTTACAGCCGGTGATGCCGATATCGGCGGTTAAGTATTCATGACGGAGCATTTTGCGGGCATGAAGCGCAAGCTCTTCCGGTTTTTCTGTTTGCTTGTAGCCGAGTTTTTGGCGAAAGACGTCACGAATTTGTTCTTTATTTTTATGAAGTGCTGGAGCGACGATGTGAGAAGGAGGATCGTGATCGTCCACTTGCAAAATGTATTCGCCAAGATCCGTTTCGATGACTTCACAGCCCGCTGCTTCCAACACAGCATTTAAATTAATTTCTTCCGTTACCATCGATTTTGATTTGACAATTTTTTTCGCGTTTTTCCGAATGACGACATTGCGAATGTAGTTGTTTGCTTCTTCTGCGGTTTGCGCGAAAAAGACGTGGCCTCCGCGTTTGGCAACGTTTTCACTTAATTGCATTAAATAATAATCTAAGTTTTCTAGTGTATGCTGACGAATTTCTTCCCCGAGTGCGCGCCATTCTTCCCAGTTTCCAAGCTCTTCGGCCGCTTCGAGACGTCTTGTATGCAGCCGCTCTTGCGCTCCTGCAACAGCGCCGCGCATAAACGTGTTGTGAAGATTTGTTTCGACTCGTTCATGGAAATTTGCACCGTCAATTTTCATCGCCATGTGAATCCCTCCTTTTATCTGCTGTTTAGTACTTCAGCAATGTGCATCACTTTGATTGGCTTCCCTTGCCGCTTTAAACGTCCGCCAATGTTCATTAAGCAGCCGCAGTCGGCTCCGATTAGATAATCTGCATTTACTTCTTCGATATGTTCGATTTTTTCATCGACCATTTGTTCGGAAATCGGTCCCATTTTCACGGAAAACGTTCCGCCAAACCCGCAGCATTGATGGGCATTCGGCAATGGAACAAGCTCCAATCCTTTAACATTTTTTAATAGTTTAAAAGGCGCTTCTTTGACGCCGAGCAGACGTGTCATATGGCACGAGGTATGATAAGTTGCGCGTCCCTGAAATTTAGCGCCGACGTCCTCCACCTTCAACACGTCGACGATGAATTGGGTGAGTTCATACGTTTTATCAGCGAGTGCTTTCGCCTTCGATTCCCATTCGCGATCTCCTTGGAAAACGCGTGGATATTCTTTCAACATGGTTGCGCACGAGCCGGAAGGAGTGACAACATAATCGGCATGTTCAAACGTACGGATCATATGTTTCATTGCTTCTTTTGCTTCTTTTACATAACCGCTGTTATAGGCTGGCTGACCACAGCATGTTTGCGCCTCCGGAAAGTCAATTTCGCACCCTAATCGCTCCAATAGTTCTACCGTTGCTTTTCCAGCATTAGTATAGAATAAATCGATGAGGCAGGTGGCGAATAACGAAACTTTCATTATGAATCCCCTTCCCAGTAGCATATTAGGTGAGCAGGTCATCTGATGACTTTGTATAATAATTATATACCATTTTCAGTGATGAAAGGTATTCTTTTACGAAATTTTGCAATATAAAAAATAAAGCACCCAGCTGTTTTACCGGGCGCTTATCGAGAATATATATATTTATGAAGTATATTTTCCACGTTGGTTAAATGCTGAAGCATTCGTTCTTGCGCGGCATCGGCGTTTTTTTCTTTTATTGCTTTAAAAATTTCGGTGTGTTGTTGAAGCAGTTTTTCCGTTGTTGTTTGCTTGGAAAACAGCCAAATCCGCCGGGTTTCCCGCATCGTTTCTATCATCATTTCTGATACGCTGTTCATTAAGCTCACTAAAATCGGATTGTGGGAGGCGGCCGCAACTGCCATATGAAAAGCAAGGTCCGCTTTTTCCCCAAGCTCATCGTTTCCAATCGCTTCCTGCATTTCGTGAAGAGCTTGTTCCATCGCAATTAAATCGTCATCTGTCCGTTTTTGTGCAGCTAAGGAGGCAGCGCCTACTTCCAACAGTTTGCGCACTTCAAGTAAGTGCCAAATATCTTCTTTATTCATTAATACCGCAATGGAAAGAGGAAAGGAAATCGTTGCTGGATCAAATTCTCGGACATAGGTGCCTTCTCCTTGTTTTAATTCGATGAGCCCCATTGCTTTTAAAGCAGTTAGCGCTTCACGAATGGCGGCTCGTCCCACTTGAAACTTCTCAGCTAGTTGCTGAACAGAGTCCAATTTATCTCCAGGTTTTAATACACCGGTCTTGATCATATGAAAAATTGCTTCCGCTACTTCTTCGTAAATCTTTTTCGTTTTAATTTGTTTAAATTCCAATGTATTCACCTCGATATAAGTCCTAACTTGATGATACACGTTTTGAATTATTTCTGCTAACGGAAAGGTCAGCTACATTTGTTATTTAGCATTGGATGTTCAATAAAAAAGCAAACGGGAAAGGAACTGACGTTGTTTATTATTATAATACACGGAATGAGACGGTAATAAGAAATCTTCTCTCTTCAAAAAATGCTTTATAAAACTAAAGAGTTAGAAAATTAAAAAACCATATTGCATTTTTGGCTCATCATCTTCTATAATTTGACTCAGAACAGTATTTTATTATCCGGTCATCTGATGACTTGATGGGTGAATTGTCAGCTACAGCAATGTGAGAACAAGAGAAAAAATTAACAAAATATAGGAGGAGTGTTGATGCAGTGGAAACAAGATTTTACGCCAATTGCTGATCATCTTTGGTTATCAGCTATTGTAGCACTTATTCCAATTTTATATTTTTTCTGGGCGCTGGCTATCAAGCGGATGAAGGGCCATATAGCTGGAGTTACCACCTTGCTTCTTGCTTTAGCAATTTCTGTAATCGCTTACAGGATGCCGGCCGGAATGGCAGTGATGTCGATAACACAAGGAGCCGTTTATGGATTATTGCCAATTGGATGGATTATTATCACTTCCGTCTTTTTGTATAAACTGACAGTTAAATCCGGCCAGTTTGATATTATTCGCAACTCCGTGTTGTCGATCACGGAAGACCGTCGTCTGCAAGCATTGTTGATAGCGTTCTCATTTGGGGCGTTTCTTGAGGGAGCAGCTGGATTTGGGGCGCCGGTAGCTATTTCTGCAGCACTGCTTGTCGGCTTAGGATTCAATCCGTTGTATGCAGCGGGAATTTGCTTAATTGCCAACACAGCTCCAGTTGCCTTTGGGGCGATCGGAATTCCGATTACTGCGATGGAAGGGCCAACTGGTATTCCGGCGATGGAAATTTCGAAAATGGTAGGGCGGCAATTGCCTTTCATATCGGTATTGATTCCGTTTTATCTTGTCCTTATTATGGCTGGATGGAAAAAAACAGTGGAGGTATTGCCGGCGATCATTGTGTCAGGGGCCTCCTTTGCGATTACGCAATATGTTAGCTCTAACTTTTTAGGTCCTGAACTTCCGGACATTTTATCGGCTTTAGTTTCGATGTTTGCACTCGCCGTCTTTTTAAGGTATTGGAAGCCAAAAAGCACGTATCGTTTTTCAACGGAATCCGAAGTGGCAGCAGCAGCCCAAGCAAATAAAGCTGCCTATACAAGCGGGGAAGTATTTAAGGCATGGTCTCCATTTTTAGTGCTAACCGCATTCATTTCCCTCTGGGGAATTCCGCAAGTGAAAGCGGCTTTGACAGGACATTACGAGGGAACGAATGGGCTGTTAAAGCTAGTCAACGCAATTGGTTATCAGCTGACATTTATGCCGGAAGTACCGGGATTGAACAATAAAATCATTAATGCAAGCGGCCAGCCGATTGCGGCAGTATATAAACTAGAACTGCTCGGCGCGGCCGGTACAGCCATTTTGCTGGCTGCGGTGGTAACCAAATTTATTATAAAAATGTCTTGGAAAGATTGGGGAAGTACGTTTATCGAAACATTAAATGAATTAAAGTTTCCAATTGTTACGATTGCTTCGGTTGTCGGTTTTGCATATGTAACAAACGCCTCCGGTATGAGCACGACGCTTGGGATGGCCTTAGCGAAGACAAATTTCTTATTCCCGTTTTTCTCCCCGTTTTTAGGATGGCTCGGCGTATTTATTACTGGTTCCGATACGTCCTCGAACTTACTGTTTGCCAATTTACAAAAAGTGACGGCGACTTCCATTGGCATGGATCCTGTTTTAGCGCTAGCAGCGAACTCTTCCGGCGGGGTTGTCGGAAAAATGATTTCGCCGCAATCGATTGCGGTAGCCTGCGCGGCGGTAGGATTAGCTGGAAAAGAATCCGATTTATTCCGATTTACGGTGAAGCATAGTATTTTCCTAATTATTTTGATTGGTATACTCGTATTCTTGCAATCTAATATTTTATCGTGGATGATTCCATAATGACGTTTATAGGGAGGGACGGTGACTAGCTGGCGAAAAGAATTGCCGGCTAGGCTCAGTCCCTTTTCCGCTTGCATTAAAGACTTGGATGTTCATAGACGGAAATTTAAAAACAATATGCGAAAGGGTGGGAAAATTGATTTCTAATGATGTAAAACAGCAATTCATCCGCATTGTCGGAGCGGAAAATTATGACGATTCAAAAGCGGGACGACTTGTATACTCGTACGATGCGACACCGCAATTTCAATCTCTTCCGGATGCGGTGATTGCACCGAGAAATACACAGGAAGTTTCGCGAATTGTAAAAATTTGTAATGAACACCGCATTCCCATCGTTCCGCGCGGGTCAGGGACAAATCTTTGCGCCGGTACATGCCCGATTGAAGGCGGGATTGTTCTTGTTTTCAAACATATGAACAAAATTTTAGAAATTGACGAAGAAAATTTAACGGTAACTGTCCAGCCAGGGGTAATTACGCTTGATTTAATCAACGCGGTGGAGGCGAAAGGATTGTTTTATCCGCCGGACCCAAGTTCCATGAAAATTTCTACGATTGGCGGAAACATTAATGAAAATTCAGGAGGATTGCGCGGGTTAAAATATGGAGTTACCCGCGATTATGTGCTGGGGTTGGAAGTCGTGCTGGCGAACGGCGAGGTCATCCGAACCGGAGGAAAATTAGCGAAAGATGTAGCTGGATATGATTTAACCCGTTTATTTGTCGGTTCTGAGGGAACACTCGGCATTATTACAGAAGCAACACTGAAACTGATTCCAATGCCGGAAACAAAGAAAACGATGCTTGCGCTGTATCAAGATTTAGAAGCGGCTGCGCGTTCCGTTTCCAAAATTATCGCCAATAAAATTATTCCGGCAACGCTCGAATTTCTCGATCAGCCGACGTTAGAAGTAGTTGAAGCATACGCGCAAATTGGACTGCCAACCGATGTAAAAGCCGTACTTTTAATCGAGCAGGACGGACCGAAGGAAATCGTAGAGCGCGATATGAAGAAAATGGCGGAAATTTGCAAAAATGAGCAAGCCGTTTCGGTGCAGCTCGCTCGTTCCGAAGAAGAGGCGGACGCCTTGCGAACAGCGAGACGCTCAGCATTATCCGCACTTGCCTGTCTCAAGCCGACAACCATTTTAGAAGATGCGACGGTGCCGCGTTCCGAGATCGCGAAAATGGTCAAAGCGATTAATGAGATCGCCGAAAAATACAATGTGAAAATATGTACTTTTGGACATGCAGGAGACGGCAATTTGCATCCGACGTGTCCAACGGATGCGCGCGACCGCGATGAGATGCAAAGAGTTGAAAAAGCGTTTGAGGAAATTTTCGCGAAAGCAATTGAACTTGGCGGAACGATTACAGGAGAACACGGAGTCGGGGCAATGAAAGCGCCGTATTTGGAATGGAAACTTGGCGAAGCGGGAATTGCCGCGATGAAGGCAATTAAGCAGGCGCTCGATCCAAATAACATTATGAACCCTGGTAAAGTATTTGCGAAAAGCACAAGAAAACGAGTGGTGGTGACACGATGACGACGGAAAAAGAACGTGCGATCATACAGGAGAAGTTTCAGGAACGGATGGACGAAGACGAGCTTATGAACTGTATGCGTTGCGGATTTTGTCTGCCGACATGCCCGACGTATATTGAATCGGGATATCAGGAATCCCATTCTCCGAGAGGACGCATCGCTTTAATGAAGGCAGTCGTTGATGGGCTTATTGAACCGGATGAAGATGTCGAGCGCTCGTTAAATATGTGTTTAGGATGCCGGGCATGTGAACCTGTTTGTCCTTCCGGCGTTCGCTACGGTCATTTGCTGGAGGAAGCGCGCGACATTATTCAGCAGCATAAAAAACATTCTTTCCTAGTCCGCTTTGTTCGCAAACTTGTATTTCATGAGCTGTTTCCATATCCGGAGCGGATGAGAATGCTGACAGGACTGATCGGTTTTTACCAGCGTTCCGGCCTGCAGGCACTCGTGCGGAAAACAGGCCTATTAACCCTCTTGCCTTCTTCGTTACGACAAATGGAAAAAGTGCTGCCTCCTGTACCCCCGCTAAAAGAGATGAAAAAGCGGCCGCAGCATCTAGCACCTGATGGGATGCCGAAACGGCGGGTCGCCTTTTTCTCAGGATGTTTAATGGATACAATGTTTATGGCGACGAATGATGCGACGATGCGCTTATTGCAGTTAGCGGGATGCGAAATTATTATTCCGTCGTCGCAAACGTGCTGCGGCGCACTGCATGGGCATGGCGGGGAGAAGCAAAAAGCGAAAGAGCTGGCGAAACGAAACATCGAAGCGTTTGAACAATTGCAGGTGGACTATATTGTGACGAACGCCGGCGGATGCGGCGCGTTCTTAATGGAGTATGACCATTTGCTGAAAGACGAGGCGGAGTGGAGAGAACGGGCAAAAGCCTTCGTTGCAAAAATAAAAGATATTTCCGAAGTGCTTGTCGAATTGGATTTCCATAAAAAACACTTGGAAGTAGAGCCGCAAGTCGTTACATATCAGGATTCATGCCATTTGCGGAACGTCATGAAGACGGCCGCATCGCCAAGAATGCTGCTTCGGTCGATTCAAGGGGTGGAATTTCGCGAAATGAAAGATGCGGATCGCTGCTGCGGATCCGCGGGCATTTATAATATCGTTGAGCCGGAAATGGCGATGCAAATTCTTGATTACAAAATGGAAATGGCAAAGCAGACAAAGGCGGCAACGATTGTGACGGCAAACCCGGGCTGCCTGTTACAAATGAGGCTTGGAATTGAGCGCGAGGGATTGTCCGATCGTGTCCGAGCCGTTCATATTGTTGATTTTCTGCTTGAAGCAGCTGAGGGAATTCAGGCGTCGGAACATGAAGAGCGCATTCGCAAAACATCATAACGGTTATGACAAAGAGGGGACAGGCCCTGTCTGATGCATAAAAAATCCCTGCATTACAGCTGACGTAATGCAGGGGGATTGGAAAGATGCTTTACGGAACGGAAGTGATAAGCTTTTGAATCGTACTGAGTGCTTTTCCCGTTCCGATTGCTACTGCTTCAAGCGGGTTCGGAGCAGTATGGACTGGAACATGCAATTCTGAACTTAGCCATTTCTCGATTCCGTGAAGAAGGGCGACGCCGCCGGTTAAGACGATGCCGTGGTCAATAATATCGCCGCTAAGTTCCGCAGGACATTCTTCGAGCACAGTTCGAATCGCGCTAAGAATTTGTGAAAGCGATTCTTCCATCGCTTTTTGCACTTCTGTAGAACTCAATGGAACGGCTTTAAGAAAACCGGTCACTAAATCACGGCCATGAATGGTCATTGTTTTTTCTTCATGAGCAATTGGTGCATGGCCAATTTCGATTTTAATTCGTTCCGCTGTCTGCTCGCCAATGAGCAAGTTATAATGTTGCCTTACGTATTGAATAATATCCTCGTCGAGTTGATTGCCGCCGATGCGAAGCGACTGGCATGCGACAACTCCGCCGAGAGAAATAATCGCTGCCTCTGTTTTGCCGGCTCCCAAATTAACAACGACATTTGCCACTGGCTCATCTACTGGCAAGTCGGCGCCGATCGCTGCAGCGATTGGCTCCTCGAGTAAATATACTTGTTTGGCACCGCAATGTTTTGCTAATTCATAAAAAGAGCGGCGTTCTACGGAAGTAGAATGAAATGGAATGCTAATGACAACATTTGGTTTTTTAATGGAAAAACCGATGCGCTTGCTAGCGAGCTTAAACACTTGTTTTAGCATTGTTGTCGTTTTGTCAAAATCTGCAATAACACCATGTTTTAATGGATATATTGTTTCAACATTATTCGGTGTTTTACCGATCATCATTTTTGCTTCCGTTCCAATGGTGAGCACTTCATTCGTTTGGACGTCGAAAGCGATCACCGCTGGTTCGTTAAAGACAATTCCTTTATTTTTACTATATAGCAGTATATTCATCGTTCCTAGGTCGATTCCAATCTCCGACGAACCGAACATTGTCAACACCTGCCTTTAATATACTTAAAAAATCTACCGAAAGAAGTAAAAAAAGCATAACTATAAGTTCACACATATATAACTTTCGACTTATTTCTCACATTTATGACTATAAAATGACGAAATGTATCAATTGTTAAGTTTCTCCACATAAATGAACATTAGAAAAAAATTTTTTTATTTTCATGTATAAAATAACAAAAAAGGGGGAATAAATAGTAGCGAAAAGTTTTCCAAGTATTCCCCCGATCCCCTATGAATATATAGAACGCCCTCCTAATAAAGGAGGGCACTTTTTTTGAAAAATGAAAAACTCTCCTACATATCAAGTATGTTTACTTAATATGCCAGAGAGTTTTTCATGCTTCCCTTATAACCGTTTTGCTCCAACATATTTTGACTTCCAATAAGAATTATTTAAACTGTCAATTTTTACTCCTTTGGATGTAGCATGAATAACTTGGTTGTTCCCGATGTAAATTGCTACATGAGAAACGTCTGTTTTGGTTTTAGATGTATTAAAGAACACTAGGTCGCCTGCACGTAAGTTTGATTTATGTACCGTTTTTCCTTTTTGATACATTTGTTCGGAAGTGCGCGGTAAAATTTTTCCGATTTTTTTATGTGTATAGTAGACAAATCCCGAACAATCAAATCCTTTTGGTGTTGTCCCGCCATATCTGTATGGAGTGCCGATCAGTTTTTTCGCTTCAGTGATCAGTAATTTTGAGTTTCCAGCTGCTTCCGTACTAGAAGTGTTTGTAAATAAGGAAGAAAACATAACTAAAAAAGATAGTGAAACTAATGCGATGAATTTTTTCATTTTCCGTAAACCTCCGACAACAATTTTTCCGATTCGACTTTCCATGGCTATAGTATAACAAAGGAATTACCGCTGTTCTTTTACAGTTGAATTAAATAATATTACAGAAAAGTTACAAATATGTGACTTGGTGCTAAGTTCTCATATAAATTTTTGCTATTAAGTAGTGTTTTTTGTCGATAGACGAAAATATAACTAATCATAGTACAATACTTATGTACCAAATAATTGCGAATGATGTCGTAAAATGTCGAAAAAATAGGAATGAGGTGGGGGGGAAGGGCAGAAATAATGCTTCTATAATGTTCATGAGAAGCCGAATTTAAAATAATATGGTGGTCACTTATGTCGAAAGAAATCGAATATACGTTGTTTGTATTGATTGCTATATTCATTGTTCTTGTTATACATCTATGGCTCTATCGTGTCGTGAAAAAGAAGCTATCATTATCGCTTTTCCAAATTGCGCCTCGGTTAACAGTAAGTTTTTACATGATTGCTGCGGCATTGCTTTTTAGCGGAATCATCTATATCAATTATTTAGAAAAAGAAGAACATAAGGAATATGAAGAAGATGCCAGGAATTTGGCAAGGTTGTTGGCTGACGGTTTGTCAAATATGCATCATGAGCAGTTGAATGAACAAACAGATGAAAATGATGAAACTTATGTTCATATTTTACAAATGATGGAACAATGGCAAAATGATCATTCCGAAATATTGAGTATGTACACGTTAAAAAAGAATGAACGAGGGAATTATTACTTTGTTGTTGCCTCGGAAGTGGATTACAAACGCAAGGGGAAGATAAATGATAAGAGAGAACAGCATTTGCCGATCGGTACGGTTTATCGCACCTATATTCCCGAGCTTGAACAGGCTTTTCAAGGAAAATTTGCTATGGAGAAATACCCTACGAAGGATGAATGGGGAGAAAGCATCGGTGTGTTTATGCCGGTATTCAAACAGGATGGAACGGTAGACGCGGTTTTAGGGATTGGTTATGATGCAAAAATATATAAGGAAAGACTAGAAAAAGAGCGTCAGAAAGGGATGTGGATCTGTTCCCTTGTTCTCCTCGTCTGGAAGGCGTTTTATTTATTAGGTATATATATGCAAGTCGAACGGAAGTTGTTTGAGAAACATAAGCAAGCACTAGAAGTGAGTGAAAATCGTTTTAAACGATTGGCGGAAAGTATAATGGAAGGAATTATTGTACATGTGCATGGAAAGGTAATCGAAGCTAACAAGGCTGCATGCCGGTTGTTCGGATATGTAGAAAGCGAACTTATTCATATGCCGGTTCAAGATTTAATGATTCTTGAATCGTTGAAAAAGATAGAACATAATGATCAAGAAGAGCTCTATGAAATTCAATTGCGGAGAAAAGATGGGACCATTTTTCCAGCGGAAATGGTTCAACGTGAGTATGACTATGACGGCAGAAAGGTGAACGTCACTGCGATCCGTGATATTACAGAACGAAAGAACAATGAAGAAAAGATGCATTATATCGCTACTCATGATGATCTGACAGGTCTGCCGAACAAAGAGGCATTGCATCGCGCCATCACGGAAAAAATTCAAGAAGCGTTTGATCGTCAGGAAGAAGTGGCGATTATGTTTCTTGAAATTAGCGGTATGAAAACCATTAACGATTTTTACGGATATTCCGTTGGCGATCAAGTGTTGCTGCAAATTGTAGAAGAGTGGAAAAAACGAAGTTGTAAAGATGTCTTGTTAGGAAGATGGAGCGGAAATGAATTTATTGCTATTTTGTCGGGAAGCACAAAAGAAAAGGCGACAGTTGCAGCAAATCAGTTTAGCGAAATCGCTGATGAGCCAGTGATCGTTGAAGGTCGTGAACTATATGTTACGATAAAAATTGGAATCAGTTTATATCCGCAAGATGGAATGGATCCAAAAACACTAATTCGAAAAGCGGATATTGCACGGTACAAGTTGCGTCAAAAACCGGCAAGTCAATTTTTGTTCTTTGAAGAGCCAATGGCTCGAGTAATTCAAGAAAAAATTGGGATGGAGAGAGAATTGCGCCGTGCGTTGGAAAAAGGAGAATTTGAGCTTTATTATCAACCGCAAATTCAGTTAGACACCGGTATGGTGACAGGAATGGAGGCGCTGATTCGCTGGAATCATCCAGAAAAAGGATTGATATCCCCTTATGCGTTTATCCCTGTTGCAGAACAAACGGGAATGATTATACCGATTAACGAATGGGTAATCCGCATGGCATGTCAACAAACGAAACAATTGTTAAATGATTTTCCAAATTTATCGGTGTCTGTAAATTTATCTCCGTATGAATTTGAAAATCGCCGCTTTGTTCATAAGCTTATGAAACTATTGGAGGAGACAGGACTGCCGCCACACCATTTAGATTTAGAAATTACGGAACGAATGACGATAGATACAGAAAGAGCGATTACTATTTTAAAAAGGCTAAAATCGATCGGCGTTACGATTAGCATGGATGACTTTGGAACGGGATATAGCTCGTTAAGTTATTTAACAGACCTTCCGATCGACCGTTTAAAAATTGACCGTTCATTTGTACGAAACATTCAAGGAAAAAAAGAGGCGATTTTGCCATCTATTATTCGCCTCGGGCATAATATTGGCGTGAAGGTGCTTGCCGAAGGAGTAGAGACAGAAACGGAAGTCGCATACTTAAAGGATAAACATTGTGATGAAGCGCAAGGATATTATTTTGCGCAGCCGTTATCGTATAAGGAGTTAAAAGCGTTTTTGTATGAACATCGCTGTAAAGTGCTGCAAGCATAGGAGATGAAATGATGGATATTATTTGGAGAGTTGCTGAAGATAAAATCCGTGAAGCGATGAAAAACGGCGAATTTGACAATCTTCCCGGCTTTGGAAAACCGCTTGAACTAGAGGATTTGTCCCATATTCCAGAAGATTTGCGAATCGGTTATTTGATGTTAAAAAACGCCGGCTACGTCTTTGAGGAAGTCGAGTTAAAAAAAGATTTAATGACGCTAGAAGATTTGTTGCGCTGCTGTGAAGATGAAGACGAAAAAGAGAAATTAAAGAAGAAGCTAAATGAGAAATTGTTGCGGTGGAATGCGCTCATGAAAAAGCGCAATAAAACAAATTCCCAAGCATTGCGCGACTACCAGCGGCGAATTGATGAAAAATTTCGGTAGTCCATGGGAAAGCTTGCAGTTTTTCCACAGCAAGCTTTTTTTGTTTTTTATGCAACGTTTTTAGAAAAAAGGGGAAAATATCGTTAGGTTTTGCGAATTTGTTTTCTCGCCTGATAAAGAAAACAAACAGCACTTGCAGAAGAAAACGGATTCTTAAAAGGAGAGTGGAAATGGAATGAAAAAAATGTGGCTTTCTTTCGTGGCAGTGATGATGTTCATTATCCCGACAGAAGCATTTGCGGCACATGAGAAAGCAAATGTAAAACAGCGAGACACGGAAGCAATCGGTCATGTGCTTGCAGGACATATGTTCAAGCATGGAGAATTAGATGAACAAAAATGGATGAAAATAGTCAGACAATATACGCCAGACCAAGCGGATGAATGGCAAAAGGTGCTTGACGAGCGGAAAACGCTAAGAAAACAAATGCAGGACGAACAAGTGAAAAAAGCGTTGAAAGCAAAATGCAAGGAAATGAAAAAGAAGCGTGAAGCAGCGCTTGACCAATTAATTGATCGTTTCGCTAATAAAGAAATAACGAAAGAACAATTTAAACAAGAATTGAACCAATTACATAAACGGAAAAAGTGGATGTCAAAAGAGGAAAAGCAAAAATTGCGCAAGCTTCATTATCAAACATATGAAGCGATGAAGGAAAACGACAAAAATGCCATGACCATGTTATTGCCACAATGGCTTGAACATATGAAAAAAGAAAATAAACGGTTGGCGAAATGGATTCAAGAAGCAACGCAAAGATAATATAATGGAGAAAAAGGCCGTGGGTTTCTACACGGCTGTTTTTTATAAAGGGGAAATTCGTATGGGATATCCGGTTATGCTAAATATCGCAAATCAGCACGTTGTCGTCATCGGCGGCGGAAAGGTGGCGGAACGGAAAATTCATGGATTGCTTGAAGCAAAGGCAAACATTACGGTTGTGGCTCCTACGATTACATCGGGAATTCAACAGTTAGAAGCAGCTGGAAAACTTATTTGGCGACAAAAAACGTTTTCTCCTGACGATTTGGAAGAAGCATGGGTTGTGATTGCCGCAACGAATAATCGGGATGTCAACGAAGCGGTGGCGAAAGCGGCGAAGTCTTATCAGCTTATTAACATTGCCGATGATCCGGAACGGTCCAATTTTCATGTTCCTGCGGTCATAAGGCGCGGCAGATTGACGATTGCGATTTCGACAGGCGGCGCAAGCCCGACCATCGCCCAGCAAATTCGCCGCCAGCTTGAGGAACTGTACGATGATGACTACGGACGGTATATCGATTTTCTTTACCAATGCCGGCAATGGATTTTACGAAATGTGCACGATGAACAAAAAAGGAAAAAATTATTTAAAGCAATTGCGGATGAATCATTTCGGAAGAGGGGGAATTGGGAGGAGGAGTTTGAACAGCTGCTGGAGAATGTGGTAAAAGAGGAAATTAGGCGAAAGGAAGGGTAGGATGATGATATCCATTTATGTCGTAGATGCGTTTACGAACGAGCGATTCAGCGGGAATCCAGCAGCTGTTTGTCTTCTTTCTGCCCCAATGCCAGAAGAATAGATGCAAAAGGTAGAAGTAAATCATGATAGAGTGGGACTGTCTGGGCAAGCAGTAACCGTATGGAAAGGGGAATTAATAGACTGATAGAAATTGGAACAAGCAACCTTCCCTCTATGGAGAAAGTTGCTTGTTTTTTCAATCATCCCATTTATACGTCCAAAACCGCTCGGTCTTCAGCCATTCTAACACGTCGCCGCCCCGCTTGGCAGCCGCTTTCATCAATCCTTCTGTTTGCGAGCGATGCGCTTGGATCGCGGCGAGTTTTTTGTCGATAACCGCGCTGACGTCGCGGATGACATCGGGTTTTCCTAAATCTTGTTCACAGTTTTTGGAAAACGCGACGCAGTGAACGACAGGGCGCTTGTCTTTCGGAAGGCGCTTGAGAGCGCGAATAACGGCGGCGCCGCATGCGTCATGATCAGGATGGACGCTATAACCAGGGTAAAACGTAATGACAAGCGATGGATTCGTTTCTGCGACAATTTCTCCGATTCGATCGGCAAGCAATTCTTCATCCTCAAATTCTATCGTTTTATCGCGGTATCCAAGTAAGCGCAAGTCATGGATGCCGATAGTTTTACATGCTTCTTCGAGTTCTTTTTTGCGAATGAGAGGAAGTGTTTCACGGTTGGCAAATGGCGGCACTCCCATATTTCTTCCCATTTCTCCAAGGGTTAAGCAGGCGTACGTAATCGGTGTGCCATTTTCAGCGTGCTGCGCTAACGTTCCAGACACTCCAAACGCTTCATCGTCGGGATGGGGGAATACGACTAATATATGTCTTTCCATGAAAATCACTCCTTCATTAAAATGGCTCATGGCTTAATTGCAGTGCAACAGCCAGCCTTCCTTCATAATCGTGCCCGGCTAACAGCAATTGTCCTTTCTCTGTCATTTCCCAGTCTGTTAATCCTTCCGCATACACCCAGCCGAAATCAAGTTTTAAGCCGACACGATACGGCCCGTTTCCAACGATTTTCCCGCGGCTGAAACGAATAAGACCGTTGCGGATATAAGCTCCGGCAGAAAAAAATCCTTCATTATGGTGAGAAGCATATGCTCCATTTGTCGTCTCTAAATGAATATATACGTCTTGGTTGGCAAAGCGGTTTAATGCGGTTTGCACTTCGCAAACATCAATCGGCTGCAAGCGAATCCCTCCTGCTATTTATTTTCTATTATTTTACATGAAACGAGCAAAAAAACGAAAATATTTCGTCTATCGAACTTCTTGATTATAATAAAAGAAGACAGTTATTGAGACTCATCAAGCTTCGATTTTACGCCAAAATAGAGAAGAGGTGTTATTGATGAGTTTTCAAGGAAATGGAATAACGTTTTTAAACTTTGACAATACGTATGTTTCGCAAAAACAGCTTTTTCATTTTCCACATGAATGGATCGATTTTACCGATTTAGCACATACAAACTTGTATTGTGAACCCGAATCATTACGCGAGATTGAGAGACGCATACGTCTTCGTAAACAAAAAGGAGCGGTGCTCATCGGAAACGGAAACTATCACTATGTTTCTTATTTGCTTATTCAAGAAATAAAGGAGCCTTTTACTCTCATTTTGTTTGACCATCATACGGATGTTGGAACTGGGGATGATCCTGTTATTTCGTGCGGTTCATGGGTATCGTATGCGCTAAAGCATCCTTATTTAAAAAAGGTGGTTATGATCGGTCCAAAACCTTCACAACAGTATCTTCGTTTATCTTCTAATATTACTGTCTTCCCAATTGATCATTACGATATTTCTCCAAGCATGCTTTTTTCCGTCATTCCTACTCATTGTATATATATTAGTATTGATAAAGACGTGCTTTGCCGTGATGATGCGGTGACAAACTGGGATCAAGGAACGATGCCGCTTTCGTTTTTGCTTTCCTGTCTGCGTCATCTATTATTCTATAAAAAGGTAGTAGGTGTGGATGTGTGCGGTGAATATCCGCAAGCTTCCATTGATATTTTTAACCCTGTTTGCCGCGAAGCGAATCGAAAAAACGAATATGCGAACCGATGCATTATTGAAACGTGTTTACATTACACATCTACACATCCCCTTCCTGCGTAATTGCTCACCATCATACAGTAGCATTATAGATGTAAGTTTTGCCTTTTGATCAAAGAATCACGATGTTTTTCGGCTGCGCATAAGCGTGATTGAGGCAAGCCACGGCCTTGCCCCGGACAGACGAAAAATCTGCGGCAAACTTCTTGTCCGCCAGAAGTTGAATCTTCCAGATAAACTTATATTACAAATAAAAGAGCTGTATCTATTTGCAGCCCCTTAGTACATGATGCGAAATTGCGTTTCATTATTAATAACTGGAATTTCTTGTGCGGAAACATCGGTTACTTTCGCAAAAAGCGTTCCTTCTCGGATCGTGTCAATAAATAACTGGATCGCCTCTTCATTTCCTTGTACTTCAAGTTCCACTGTTCCATCATCATTGTTTCTGACCCAGCCTGTCAATTGCCGTTTTAGTGCTTCATATTGGGTAAAATACCGGAATCCCACGCCTTGAACGCGCCCATGAACGATTAAGTGAAACCGTTTCATATTGCTCGCCCCTCGCCATCTTTTTTCTATTCTCATCATACAATAGATAGGGGATTTTGTATATGTGGATGTAAGATAAGAGGGAGGACGAAAAGCGAAAGGGAGCTTGGCGATGTTAAGCTCCCTTATTCGCTCGTAACAATATTTGTGCGTTTTCTTTGATCATATTCTGCAAAAAAGGATGGTATCCTAAATAGTTGCATAAAATCCACTGTTTATTGGATGAAGAAAGAGAACGGAGCTGTTTTTCAATTGTTTTCATTAATACGCCAGTAAATAATAAATAAGGAACGACGAAAATTTTTTTGTAGAAAGAACGGCTTGCTTCATATAAACCGTCTTCCAATGTTGGCCGGATGGCGGCTAAAAAACATATATCAACGCGCGGGACGTTTGTTTTTGCTTGAAGCAGCTTAGCGATCGCGGTGATATCACGCTTCGTATCCGGATCGCTGCTGCCGCGTCCGATAAGCAGAATCATCGATTCATGATCTAACGACACTGCTTGTTCTTTTATCCGGTCTACAACAATGTCGATCATCGTCTCATGCACGCCAAACGGTTTTCCAAGCACGATTTCCAAGTGGGGATGGCGCTGTTTTGCTTGCCGGATCGCTTCCGGAATATCGTGTTTGGCATGTCCTGCTGATAAAAGAAGAATTGGCAGAACAACGATGCGAGTTGCTCCTTTTTGAACACAAATATCGATTCCAGTGACAATATCTGGATAGGCAAGTTCAATAAAACAAAGTTCTTGAATGGGAACATCGATATTTGCCTTGCATTGTTCTACAAAGTCGCTCGCTTCCGCACGCGCTTTGGCGATGCGGCTGCCGTGACAGACGTACAATATCGCTTGCATATTCCACCTCGTCATAATGCTGCGTTAGCGGCCGTCTGTTGTTTTTGAAGCAGCTGTTCAAACCATTGAATGTTTTCGCGAAGTTTTACGACGTTCCCGATAATAATCATGCTTGGATTTTCGATCTTTTCTTTTGCGACAACCTCAGCGATCGTCGATAAGGTAGCAGTTACGGTCCGTTGTTCGGACGTTGTTCCCCATTGTATGACCGCAACGGGGGTTGAAGGAGCTTTCCCGTATTTGGTGAGCTGATCGCAAATATACGGCAGATTGCTAATGCCCATGTAAATGGCCAACGTATCAATTCCTTTTGCGAGACTTTCCCATTTTAAATCTTCTTCGCTTCCTTTCCGCTTATGACCGGTGATGAAGGCGACGCTAGAGCTGAAATCTCGATGGGTGACAGGAATACCAGCGTAAGCAGCAGCGGCGATTCCAGAAGTAATGCCGGGAACGATTTCAAACTCGATTCCATGTTTCGCAAGCGCCTCTGCTTCCTCACCGCCTCTGCCAAATACGAACGGGTCGCCGCCTTTCAAACGAACAACCGTTTTTCCTTTTTTGGCGTACCGAACGAGGAAATGATTAATGGTTTCTTGCTGCATGGTATGGTAACCCGGCAATTTGCCGCAAAAGATGAGTTCTGCATCTTTTTTCGCATAGGATAACAGCTCTTCATTGATGAGGCGGTCGTATAAAATAACATCGGCTTGCTGGATGCATTTGAGGCCTTTTACGGTAATTAGTTCAGGGTCACCAGGGCCCGCTCCAACTAGGTATACTTTTCCCATCTTTGTTTCAGCCCTTTCTCGTTTGCATGTTTTTTATGAAGAATGGCGGGGTTCGCTGTAGACAACGAACCCGCCTCCGCGACGAATCAGTTTTTTTTCATGTAGCGAAATATCCGTATAATCAGGAACTTTTAAAAAATGTTTTTCTAATTCCACTTCAACGAGGCGAAATGCTTGTTCATCGTCGTTTGCGGCAATGACGACATAGATGATTTCTGTTTTTGTTGTTACTTCAAATCGATAAAGAAACATGGCTGTCACCTTTTATGCTACCGTGCTGACTTGCGCTAAAATGCTGTCTAGTTCTGTTTGCAACGCTTCTATTCCAACGCGATCTAAGTAAGCTAAGAATGTTTCGCCCGGCAATTTTGTTTCTTTGAAATAGGTTAATAGCTGCAAAAGCACTTCGGAAATTCGTTCCGCATCTACTTTTCCTTTTAATTTTTGATTGTATTTGCCGCCGTTGTAGAGCGTGCCGCCGACGTAAATTTCAAACGCTTCAATCATGCCTCTGTCTTTTGTTTTTGTTTTGATTCCTTGCAGGCCGATATCTCCAATTTGCCGTTGGCCGCATGAGTTTGGACAGCCAACCATATGAATGCGTACCGGAACGTCCAGTTCTAAATGCTGATCTAAATATTCAGCGACGCGCCGCATCCGTTCTTTCGTCTCGACGAGCGCCAAATTGCAAAACTCGGTGCCTGTACAAGAAACAGAATAGCCGGTGAATGTGTTCGGACGGATAGAAATCCGTTCAAACACTTTTTCCTGTAATACAGCGTCAACATATTTATCTGGAATATTTGGAATAATTAGGTTTTGTGAATTGCATGTGCGGACTTCGCCGTTGCCGTATTGGCGGGCTATGCGCGCGATTTCGAATACTTCATCCGCGCTCAAGCGGCCAACTGGCACATTAAAGCCGATGAAATTTAATCCTTCTTGTTTTTGGCGATGGACGCCGTAGAAGTAACCAGGGTTCCAGCCCTTTTGTACGTCTTCCCCTTTGGATGGGAGAGGCCCCGTGAGCTCAATTAATTTTTCTTTAAATTTATCAACGCCCCAGTCAGCGACAAGGAATTTGAGACGGGCGCGATGGCGTTTTTCGCGATAGCCGTAATCGCGGAAAATCGTTGTGACAGCAACAGCGACGTCTTTCACGCGATCTGGCGTCACGAACACATCCAGTGTTTGGGCAAGATATGGAGCAGACGATAAACCGCCGCCGACTTTCACATGGAATCCGAGCACTTCTTTGCCGTCGATCACTTTTTTCGCCGGTGTAAACGACAAGCAATGGATTTCTGCGTTAACCGTGTTGTAGACGTTGGCACTGATCGATATTTTATATTTGCGCGGCAAGTTCGAGAAGTCTTCGTTATGTTGGAAAAACTCATATACTTCACGAACGATTTCTCTCGTGTCAAACAGTTCGTCCGGATCGATACCAGCAAGCGGGTTGCCGACGATGTTGCGGGTGATATCGCCGCAAGCTCCAGCGGTAGATAATCCAACCCGTTTTAAACGATCAAAAATATCAGGAATTTGTTCGATTCGCAGCCAATGGAATTGAACAGATTGACGGGTTGTAATGTCAAACAAACCGCGTCCGTAATCACGGGCGATGCCTGCTAACGTTTCGAGCTGCTCGTTAGATAAAATTCCGGAAGGAACACAAACGCGCATCATAAAATAGCCATCTTCTTTTGGGCGTTGCAGGTAAAGCCCTGCCCATTTGAAATAATCCCATTCTTCTTGCGGAATCGAAGAGAATCCATGCTTTGCATAATAAGGAATATCTTCAAAAATTTTTAGTCCATCTTTTTTAAGCTTTTTTAATTCCATTTTGTTTAATTTCGGATTATCTGCCCATACTTTTTCGTATGCCATTTAAAGCTCCCCCTTGATAAAGTTTCGATCGCGCAAGTAAGCAAGCACTTGATTGGCGCATTCATCGATCGTGTAGCGATGTGTTTCAATCGTTAATTCCGGAGAGACAGGCGCTTCATACGGAGAATCAATCCCGGTAAAATCGCGAATTTCTCCGTTTCTTGCTTTTTTATACAATCCTTTTGGATCGCGTCTTTCACACTCTTCTAACGGGCATTTCACATAAATTTCGATAAACTCGTCTTTTTCTACTAAATTGCGGACAAGCTCACGATCTTGCGCGAAAGGAGAAATAAATGCCGTTAAGACGAATTGGCCGCTGTCAACAAACAGCTTGGCAACTTCACCGATGCGGCGAATATTTTCGGTGCGGTCTTCTGCAGAGAAGCCAAGATCTTTATTTAGCCCGTGGCGAATGTTATCGCCGTCTAATACATAATTTTGAATGCCAAGGTCAAATAACTTTTTCGACACGGCATTGGCGATTGTGGATTTACCGGAGCCGGAAAGTCCGGTAAACCATAAAATCGCGCTGTGATGCCCGTTGCGCTTGCGGCGGTCTTTTTTTGTAATTGACGTTTGGTGCCAAACGATGTTCGTGCTCAAGCTTTCTCCTCCTTTAACGTGTAGATGAGGTGACAGCCTCGCGCTGCTGCAATCCTTTAATCAATACTGCCGCGACTTCCGGACGGCTGAACGTGCTTGGCGGCACTTGGCCATTGCGCAGCATTTCCCGCACTTTTGTGCCGGATAATACAACATGGTATTTCGGATCATGCGGGCATGTTTTCGTCGACGCCATTCCTTCGCATTTCGTGCAATAAAAGCTATGTTCGAAAAACAGCGGCGTAATGCCAAGTTCTTCCGGCGTAAAATTCAAGAAGATTTTTTGCGCATCATATGTGCCATAGTAATCACCGACGCCGGCATGGTCGCGGCCGACAATGAAGTGGGTGCAGCCGAAGTTTTTGCGCACCATCGCATGGAAAATCGCTTCCCGTGGCCCGGCGTAGCGCATCGCTGCCTGGAATACTCCTAAAAACACGCGGTCTTTCGGATAATAGTTTTCCAACAATACTTGATAGCTTTCCATGCGGATGTCCGCTGGGATGTCATCCGCTTTTGTTTCGCCGACGAGCGGGTTTAAAAAGAGGCCGTCGACAATTTCGAGCGCGCATTTTTGGATGTATTCATGGGCGCGATGGACAGGATTTCGCGTTTGAAAGCCGACCACCGTGTTCCAGCCAAGCTCGGCAAAACGCTTACGTGTTTCGGCCGGATCGAAGTAGAATGGAGCGAAACGCCCTTTATCAGTGCGTTTTACTAATGTAATCGGGCCGCCTACATATACATTTGGCTTTTCAAATAGTTTCCGTACGCCTGGATGTTTGAGTTCATCCGTTTTATAAACGAGAAGTGCTTCTTTTGTTTTATCAGGTTGATAGATTTCTTGAATATCAATGACTCCATAGACTTCTCCGTTGTAAACGAGTTTGGCCGTTTCGCCGGCAGAAATCTCTTTTGCCTTTTCTTCGGTTACAGCAAGGGTAATTGGAATGCTCCATACTGTACCGTTGGTTAAGCGCATCGTTTCAACGACAGAGTCATAATCCTCCCTCTAGAAATATTGATGTATCAAGGCTTTTCGGCCTCTCAGGGGTGTCCAAAAAATATTTTTCGACA
>NZ_QCWL01000001.1:871389-898301 GCF_003064505.1 Geobacillus sp. LYN3
TGACACCCCTGCATCATACCAAGAGGGCTTTTTTTGATCAAGTCCCCGGAAAAGCTCCTAACGGGAATGCTCTTTTGTTAAAAATCCGGTAAGCGGGCTGTAAGCGCCTGTTCCGATCAATTCTAAATCACTTAATTCGGCATTTGTCAGCTCAATTTCTTTTGTCAGTGTATCCAATGGATAGCTAGGATTCCATCGATCGATTAATGTGCCTCCGTGTGGAATGCTTAAACTCATTGTTCATAACCTCCTAGAATCAATATTTCATATAGGAAAACTATGATTTATTGCGAAACGTCACCGCTGTTTTTGTATAATGATCGTTTTTCTTCGGCTATTGTTTTTTCAAGCTAATAATGCCAAAGGTGACAAGCCAAACCTTATGAGATGTGAAGGCCGCATTCTGTTTTTCCGTGGCCGACCCATCTGCCGGAACGTAAATCATTTGGATCGAGTGCGGGGGACGTACAAGGTTCACAGCCAATGCTTGGATAGCCGCGATCGTGAAGGACATTGTACGGAAGACGACGTTTGTATACATAATTCCATACATCTTTCCATGTCCAATGAATAAGAGGGCATATTTTTATGGATTTAAATTTGTCATCTTTATTTATATATTCTACATGGCTTCGTGTTGGCGATTGTTCGCGGCGCAGTCCAGAAATCCAAGCGGTTATTCCTGTTAATGCTTCGCGAAGCGGAATGACTTTTCGCAGTTCACAACATTTATTTGGGTTGTGTTTCCATAATTCATCTCCCAACTGTTGCGCTTGTTCTTCTAGCGATAAACTTGGTTTTTTCATGACGATGCGGAGAGAAGGATATTTTTCTTTTACTTTTTCGATTGTTTTGTACGTTTCGCGAAAATGGAGCCCGGTATCGAGAAATACGATTTCCGCATCTGGCTTTACTTGCGAAATCAAATCGATTAACACGATTCCTTCAACGCCGAAGCTACAGGCGTACACAATATCGTCCTTATATTGGCGGAATGCCCAAGTGAGGACATCAAGCGCCCCTTTTGTTTCATTATCGTGAGGGAATGAAGGTTTTTCTTCGGCTTCCCATGTTTGATAAGTGAGCATCTTTCTCCCTCCTTAAAAATCAAAGAAAATAAAGTGGATTAGTCGGTTATATAGGAATAGAAAGAGAATGAACGCTTATAAAAAACGCTCTCCCATTTTGGAAAGAGCGAAGAGGCCGCATATTTCACCTTATCTTCCAAAATGGCACCCATTTTGCTGGAATTAGCACCTTACTTTTTCATGAAGCAGGTTGCCGGAGTTCATCGGGCCAGTTCCTTCCCTCACTCTCGATAAGTTTGATGTAATTGATTAAAATTTTAACATAATTCACACAAAAGTCAATCCTAGTTTTTCGATAGGAATTAATTTTTTGCTGATATAACACAGTAGAGGAATAAAGAAATCAGGAAAGAAAAGGGCGGTTTGTTGTCCGACCTTTTCCATGCATGTCAACCGGATAATAGGGAATTATGCAAAACAGAGGATGCAGAAACGCGGATCGGCAATGTTACTTCGACGGTTGTTCCTTTATTCTCTTCACTCATAATCGACATCGTTCCACCGTGGTCTTCGATAATTTTTTTACTGATCATTATTCCGAGGCCAGTACCTTTTTCTTTTGTTGTAAAGAACGGTTTTCCTATTTTTTCTAGCTGTTCTTTTGGAATTCCGCAGCCTTCGTCGATAAAGCGGATAAGAACGGAATATTCATCCTTTTTTTGTGCCTCAATAAAAATATGTCCACCGCTTTTCATCGCTTCCATTGCATTTTTTAAGAAATTAATAAATACTTGCTTTAATCCGTTTTCGTCACATTCAATGTGAGGAAGAGATGGATCAATTTTTGTAATAATTTGGATGTTATGCAAAATACCTTGTGTTTCTAATAAAGTGGTGACATGTTGAAGCAAAACACCAATATCACTTTTTGTAAATTTGGTTGCTTGTGGTTTTGCCAACACTAATAGTTCGCCTAAAATAAGTTCAATGCGCTGAATTTCTGATTCAATAATGTGAAGGTAAGGTTTTTTCACGTCAAGTTCGAATTGCAATAGTTGTATAAATCCTTTTATGGCTGTAAGCGGATTGCGAATTTCATGGGCGATCCCAGCCGCTAGCTGGCCGGCAACTGAGAGCTTTTCCGATGTTCGAATGAATTCTTCTGTTTTTTTCAGTTCGGTAATATCGGTGAATGTCAATACCGCATCAACGACGGCTCCATTTTCCAAAACAGGCGTTACCGTATAGGAAACGGGGAAATGGGTACCATCTTTTTTCCAAAAAATATCTTCACTAATATGATATGTTTTCCCATCTTGAATGGCGAGATCAATTGGGCATTCATCAATAGAGTAAGGAGTTCCATCTTTTTTCGTATGGTGAATGATATCATGCGATGCTTTTCCAATGGCTTCTTCCGCTTTATATCCCGTCATTCGTTCTGCAGCTGGATTCCAGAAAACGATATTTCCATGTTTATCAATCCCACAAACTCCTTCAGCAATAGAATTTAATATGAGTGTATGTTTATGATATAAGTTTTCCAGCTCTTTTCGGTAGCGATTGAGTTCCGTCATATTTTGGCCAATCACATAAATTCCTTTCAAGCGATTTCCATGAATTATTGGAATGGTTTTAAAATGCATGTCAATAATTTTTCCATTTTTATGCTTTACTTGTAAATCATATTCACAACTTTCTCCTTTTAATGTTCGTTCAAATTTTTTTTTTGCTTTTTCAATTTGGTCTGGGGCGATAAACTGAGTAAAATGTTTGCCAATATATTCGCGTGGTTTGTATCCAAGCATTTTTCTTACTTCAGGGTTGCCGGATATAAGTAGCCCATTTATGTCTAGCAGAAGAATCACATCAGGGTATTCGAAAAAAAGACATTTATGACATTGTTTATTTTCTTTTAATAAGCGGCTAATGATAAATGCGGACGCTGCCAAACAAAAGGCGCTGAGCACAGCAACGATGGAGCTGAACAAAAATCGAGTGAAAGAATCCGCCATATGGGGAAAATGTATTGACCAAACCACAAGGCTGATGATGCATATGATTGCTGCTGCAGAGAGCATGTAAATAGGAAATGTGTGGGCGAATAGTATTTTCAATAATATGTAAGAAACGATTACGGTAATGAAGAATAATAGAATGATAAATAACACGTAATGAATACCGCCAGAGATCATTTTTATTCTCCTCTCCCGCCTTAAAACATTAGAACTTAGACATAATTATACGAAAATAAAGATAATTTGAGTAGAACCAATAAAAAACGCTGCCCAAAGCGAAAAGGACAGCGATAGATGTTTCCGCCTTACATGGATACGTAAGTATGGCATTGTACATAATGAATCATTGAAAAGCGACGTTTCCTTCAGCATTTTTTACTTTTTGCGTAAGTTTCCTAACTCCTCGGCGATGGCCTGCATCTCGCTTGGGCTAAACGTATTTTTTCTCATCACCATTTCATAAATGTCTTTTAGCTCATCATACCATTCCTCGGAGAAGTGGGAAGGTTTAATCGCATCAAAATTTAATACTTTTAGCTTTTCTTTTATTTTTTCTACCATGTACGCTACGTTTTCTGCCGACTTTTTGGATAAATCCATTTTTTTGCTCCTTCCTTGTAAAGGTTACATGTATTTTAACATACAAGGGAATACATTGCGCTAATATTTTTGTATATAATGGGGTCGAAAGGAGATGTGAAACAATGGTAAAAGTATTATTTGTTTGCTTAGGGAATATTTGTCGCTCGCCGATGGCGGAAGCGATTTTTCGACATTTAGTAAAAGAGAGAGGATTGGAAGGAAAAATCATCGTTGATTCAGCGGGAACAGGGAATTGGCATGTCGGAGAACCGCCGCATGAAGGTACACAGACGATATTAAAGAAAAATAAGATCGATTTTTCAGGAATTTGCGCTCGGCAAATTTGTAAAGAGGATTTGCAGGAGTTTGATTATATTATTGCCATGGATGCGGAAAATGTTGGGAATCTGCGACGATTAGCCGGATACAATAAAACAGGATTTATCGGCCGGCTTCTTGATTTTGTTCCAAATAGCGAAATTGCTGATGTGCCAGATCCGTATTACACAGGAAACTTTTCAGAAGTATATGAGCTTATCCGAAAAGGGTGTGAATATTTATTAGAAGCAATTATAAAAGAGAAAAAACTTTAAAAAGGGGGAAAAATAAGTGAAGAAGAGAAATGTATGGAAAGGTGTGATGATCGGGGCAGCAGTAGGAGCCGCATTTTCCTTGCTGATCAAAAGGGAAGAAAAGCAAGACCGTCTTTCATTGCCGATGAAGCTGAAACAATGGCGCCAATCTGTAGAAGAGATGGCGGAAGACATGGCGTTTATTATGGAAAAAATAAAAGATATTGCAGAAAAAACACCGGAAGTTATCGAATTTATAAAAGAAGCATATAGCTGGAAAGAGGATGATCGTCCCCGAATAAAATAATGAAGGGGGAACGAGAAATGATGATTAATTTAACGTTTATTCGTGAAATGGTGCGGCGTTTTCAAAAGGATGAAATTCCCCGTCTGTCGGCGGAATTAGCTTATTATTTCCTTCTTTCCCTGTTCCCATTTCTTATTTTTTTATTTACGTTACTTGCTTATTTGCCAATTCCACATGAAGATATTCTTTCCATAATACGTCAATATGCTCCAAAAGAAGCGCTTCATTTAGTCGAGGCAAACATTCGTCGGGTGATGGACGACCAAAACTGGAAATTGTTATCGTTTAGTATTATCGCTGCGATTTGGTCAGCTTCAAATGGAATGAATGCGATTGTCCGGGCGTTTAACCGCGCTTATGATGTCGAGGAAAATCGCCCCTTTTTTATCGCTCGTGGAATGTCGGTATTGCTTACAATCGGAATGATTTTTGTGATCATCGTTGCATTGTTTTTGCCTGTATTCGGGAAAACGATTGGGCTATTTTTATTTTCTGCATTTGGTTTTTCCGAAACGTTTTTAACGATTTGGAATGCGCTGCGTTGGGTTATTAGTTCATTCATTTTGTTTGTTGTGTTTACCGCATTATATTATTTCGCGCCAAATAAGAAGCTGCGTTGTGCGAATATTGTCCGCGGCGCAATCTTTGCGACGGTTGGATGGATTATGACGTCGCTTGCTTTTTCTTACTATGTCAACAATTTTGCGAATTATACCGCCATGTACGGAAGCCTCGGTGGAATGATTATTTTAATGGTGTGGTTTTATTTATCAGGGATGATTATTGTTTTAGGAGGAGAAATGAACGCGATTTTTGATTGTGAACGGGAAGGAAGAAAACGCACGCGTTAATATGCACAAACTTCCTTTCATAAACAACAAATTCAGGGAAATAGTAACGACTGTAAGAGGTTTGTTGAAGATGAGAGGGGGATTGTGATGACGAAACATACGAAAAAAGACGGCGGTACAAAACAAAAAGGAAAAAACAGACCAAAACATAAAACAAGCGGAAGCGCCAACGGCCAAAACGGATATCATTAGAAAAGCGTAGCGAGGAGGCTCAGACCAAACAAAGTTTGGCCTTGCGTGGGTTACTCAGAGAAGTTAACTCAATGTGTTGCCGCCACAGCGGGGCCGAAGCGTCGCGAGCCGATGGCGCCTGGAGCTAGACAATAATAAAAGCGGAGGCGGCGCGAACAGCTCTCGAAGCGAAATGTTCTTCGACTGCTGAAGTGCTTGCACTTCAAGGGAGAAGGTTATTTCGCACAAGAGAGCTAGCCGCCGAGCTAGACAATAATAAAAGCGTAAGGCGCCCCATTTCGCCTAAAAGCTGCCCGCGTCCTGGGGGCAACGGCGAAATGTCGCCATCCTGACTCCGCGACACGCGCTGGAGGACCCGCGAGGATAATGCTCCAAAAACAAAGAAAAGCGCTGCAGGGGATCTACGCGAAGACAATAAGCCTCTGCAGCGCCTCAACAAAGTGTTTTTATCGGTGGCGCAAAGAGATTATAAAAAAGAAAAGGACTGTCCTATGGCGGTCCTTTTATTCTGCGATTTCTTCATGATTGTAATAGTACAACTCATAAATATATTCGATTTCTGCGTCTGTCATATAAACAAGTTGGTCTCTTGTAATTCCTCTTACTTTTTCGATAAATTCAATCATATTTTTTCGTTCTGCTCTAAGCATTTATTATCGCTCCCCTCCAGGTCATTCTGTTTTAAAACAGGATATTGATTTCTTGTCATTATTATATAACAGAACAAAAAGAAAGGTCAACAATTTTTTGAAAATAAACACAAAAAAGAAGGTCATCCATGAGTGACCTTCTTTGTTTTATTCCATAACAGCGGCACAAAGACAAGGAAGAGAAGTGCGCTTATCGTAAAGAAAAAGTTGTGATTCGCCCCGAATTGAATCATTAAGCCGGTCATAAACGGACCGATCATGCTGCCGATGCTGTATAGCATACCACATAGTAAGTTTCCGGCTGGGAAGAGCTGTTTTGGCAGCAAATCTGCCATATACGTAATCCCGAGTGAAAACAAAGAACCGACAAACATACCGGCAATAAAGAAACAAACGGCAAGCCCGACAAGGGAGTGATGGAATAAATAAGCACTAAAAAAGCTGGCACTTCCGATCAATAAAGCAACGGAAATGACTCGTTTTCGCTGAAAACGATCACTTAATACTCCAAGAGGCAATTGAAAAATGATACCTCCAAGTGAAAAGGCTGGTAAAATAAATGCTACATGTTCTATACCAATATGTTCCCGCAAAGCGTAAACAGGGAAAATGGCATGAATCGATGCTTCCAAAAAGCCGTAAGTAAACGGAAGCAATAAAGCAACCCACGCGTATTTCCATGCATGAACGAAGCGTTGAAATGTGTGTGCCGAACCAGATTGTTCGCTTTCCTGCGGCCGTTCGTTTGGCAAGAAAAAGACGCTACACCAGCCTATAAGGCTAAGTAGCGATGATAAGAAAAACGGCAACGATTCATGGAATTGAATGAGTGACGCTAACAGCGGACCAGCTGAAAAACCGATGCCGAAAAATAGCCCGTATAGCGACAAGTTACGTCCTCGCCGTTGTGCGGGAGAAAAATCGGTAATCCATGTTTGTGTTGCGAAATGGAGCATATGGTCACCAATTCCGATGCAAAGGCGCAAGAAAAACCAAATCAAAAATGAATGAAAAGCTGAAAATAAGGCGAGCGATAATATTACAATAAAACCACCAAGGATAATCATAGGCCGGTATCCATATTTACGCAGCGGTTTTTCTAAAAATGGAGAGATCAATAGGACACCGATATACAACGCTGTGGCATGTATGCCATTTGCAGAAGAGGAAAATCCATGTTTTTCAAGCAATATAGAAAGAAGCGGCAGCAGCATCCCTTGTGATAAACCAGAAATAGCGACAATGCTGATTAAAATCCAAAAGCGCATTGCTTGATACCTCGTTTCTAAACATAACACTCGTTTAACATGGTACATAAGTGGATTGTATAAGGCAAGAAAAATAAAGGAGGGATTTTTACGTAAAGTGTTAAATACATATATTTGGGAGAATATTGAATAATAATGACGACCGTTATCCCATTGTCATACATAACATATGGTTCAAAAAATGACGCTATTTTCTGATTGATTGTCGAACGAATATAATGAGCCGTTCTAGATAAACTGAACGAGAAAGGTGGAATTATAACGGATGAATAAAGTATTTGCGCTGATGGTATGGATCGGCGTTCCATTATCAGTAATCGGCAGTTTTCTTCATTGGCCTGTGGTCTTGATGTTTGCGGTGTATTGCTTAACGATTATTGCTTTAGCAAGCTATATGGGACGCGCTACGGAAAGTTTGGCTATTGTAGCTGGACCGCGCATAGGGGGATTGCTTAATGCTACGTTTGGCAACGCAGTAGAGCTCATTATTTCCATTTTTGCTTTAAAAGCGGGGCTCGTAGAAGTAGTGCTCGCCTCACTTACAGGTTCGGTGCTTGGCAACTTATTATTAGTGGCTGGCTTGTCTTTTTTTGTTGGCGGTCTTAAGTACAAGCGGCAGGAATTCAATGTATATGATGCCCGCCATAACGCCGGACTGCTTACGTTTGCCATTTTAGTGGCGTTTGTGATTCCTGAAGTGTTTTCGATGAACATGTCTAGTCAAGAAAAGCTATCTCTTAGTGTCGGTATTTCGATTATTATGATCCTTTTATATTTAGCGGCCTTATACTTTAAGCTTGTCACACATCGCGGGGTATATCAACAAAAGTCTGATGTAGTGGATGAACATGAAGAACCAGAATGGACAAAAGGAAAGGCGATTTTGATTCTAGCGCTAGCAACCGCGGCAGTTGCCTACATATCCGAGAGACTTGTCCATACGTTTGAAACGGTGGCGGAATCGTTCGGATGGAGCGAATTGTTTATCGGGATTATCATTGTCGCCATCGTTGGAAACGCAGCGGAGCACGCCTCTGCCGTTATTATGGCATACAAAAATAGAATGAATATCGCTGTTGAAATCGCGATCGGTTCAACGTTACAAATCGCTATGTTTGTTGCGCCTGTGCTTGTTCTTGTTTCTTTACTCTTTCCAGAAAAGATGCCGCTTGTTTTTTCGCTTCCGGAATTGATCGCAATGGCGACATCTGTATTATTGACGATTGTCATTTCTAATGATGGGGATACAAACTGGTTTGAAGGGGCGACATTGCTCGCGGCTTATACGATTATGGGAATCGGCTTTTACTTGCTTTGATCCTCATGAGTATTTTCGTTTATCCAAAAAGGCTCTGCTAATCGGCAGAGCCTTTTTGTTAATAAATTTTTTTTCTATACGGATAAACCGTATTTTTTTGAAAGAAAATAACGGTGAGAGTAGCAATGGAAAGGAGTCAGCATGATGAAAAAATGGAGTATTTGCCTTTTTATTAGTGCTTTTATGATGTATGCTACTACTTTCACCGCTGATGCGGCTTCCAAACAAGCACAGCCGAGCTCCGTAGTAGATATTACAAAAGAAAATACGTATCCAAATCCGACGCAAGATTTGCCGTATCTAGAACCAAGCAAATTTACAAAACAGCTCCTTGATTCAGCAAACGTAAAGATTGAGAATCCAGAACTGATCCGGCTTCTTAATGAATCTTCCGTTTCCAGTACGCCGTTTGCTATTGGGTACCGGGCAACGATTTATTTAGGACAATGGCCGCTTAATTATCAATCGTTAGAAACGTCAACGAATTGGGAGTATCAAAAGGTCAATACCAATTTTCTCGATAATCGTGGCGGCAATGCTCCACAAAGACTATATTACAGACAGGAAACGCAAAAGCATGTGCGCGGCGGTTTAACGGCACCAATTCCAAGCGAAGAAGCGGTGCAAAAAATGATGTTAAATGCGGCGATGAAAAAGACGAACTTGCCGTTAGCGTTTAGTACGGTTGTCGGGATTGGGACGAAAAAAGACCATCCATATCAAGTGCCTGCCAAAAAGCTTGGTTATTTGTATGCTTATGCGCCAGCCGTGAATGAAAAAGGGAAAGTTACCTATGGAGAAGTGTATGTTGTACTTAAAGGAAATAAAAAGAAAATTGTCGTGAAAAATGTAACAACACGAGGAATTGGCGCATGGATTCCTGTTCAGGACCGTCTGTATTTTTCATATGTTGTAAGCGAACAACCACGATAAAACGTCAAGGTGATAACCTTGACGTTTTATTTTTTGATTCGCGCTTTTCGTTTCGTAAAATCGATATCAGAGTAATAGGTGTTTTTAACAAGTACGTTCGGCCCAAGACATTGAACGGATGGACAATGACAAAGAAGCTGTTTTGCGATAGGGGAATTTTTCCATTTTTCGTATGCTTCTAACAGCGTATGATGACGGATGTTTCCAAGCACCGGCTCATCGCCGAAATCAGTCACAATAATATCCCCTGTAAAAATATTGACGTTTAGTCGGGAGCGCCCGTCTGGATCATTGCGGACGGTTACGTTTTTACTCGAATAAAGTCGTTTCAATAGCGCTAAATCTTCTTCGTTATCGCTGCAAGGGTAAAATGGAAGTGTTCCAAACAACATCCAAACATTTTCGTCGCGAATATCAAGAAGATGATGAATTGCCTCCCGCAATTCGTCCAAGCTCAACGTTTCCAGCGCACTTGCAAAATCACTAGGGTACATTGGATGCACTTCATGGCGTTTGCAATGCATCTCATTAACGACTTGGCGATGAATTTTTTCTAAATGTGGAACTGTCCGCTTGTTTAGCATTGTTTCTGCGGAGACGATGACTCCCGCTTTAGCCAAAGCTTTCGCGTTTTCAATCATTCGTTCAAAATATTTTTCACGCTGCGCAACGCTTGGTTTGCGCTCCATCATCGCAAATCCGCCTTCGACAAAGTCATCGATCGTTCCCCAGTTATGCGAAATATGCAACACATCTAGATATGGAATAATTTTTTCGTAACGATCTAACTCTAATGTTAAGTTTGAGTTTAGTTGTGTCCGCACTCCACGTTCATGGGCGTACTTCAATAACGGAACGACATAGTTATTTACCGATTTTAATGATAACATCGGCTCACCGCCGGTAATGCTTAATGAACGTAGATGCGGAATTTCTTCTAGACGCTGAATTAATAAATCAAGCGGCAGCGCTTCTGGGTCTTTCGTTTGCAATGTATAACCGACTGCGCAATGTTCGCAGCGCATATTGCATAATGTTGTCGTCGTAAACTCAATGTTTGTTAGTTGCAATTCCCCATATTCTTCTATATCAAGATACGCTTCCCACGGATCAAACGATGGCGCAATAGGTTTCAGTGTTAATGAATTCATATAATTCTCCTCTTTTCTTCTAAATTACAACCATCGTTCATTATGAAAAACAATTGCTGTGCTTGTCAATTGCTTTGTAATGGCAAGCAATATACTGTTTTTTCCTTTGCGATAATTATATTTGCTATAGTACGTTAATATGTTCAGACAATAGTCAATTCGATTGTCCAATTATGCCGCAAGTTGATTGGAGATGCAAACAACTGTAGATATTGAAAATAAAAATACGATGGCAACTTTTTATTTTTACACGAAAGTAGAAAAAAGGTTATAATAAATAGGAAGACAATTCTAAATAGTAATACATAGGATGAGCAAAGGGGAAGGGGCGTTGAACGTTGAACATGGAAAAATTCCAACAAAGCATGTATGAACTTATCGTGGAAACGTCCACGAAGCTGCCAAAGGATGTGCGTCGAGCGATCGCTCGGGCAAAAGCGAGAGAAAACGCGGGAACGCGGGCGGCGATGGCGCTGGCGACAATTACCGGCAACATTAAAATGGCGGAAGAAAACGTATCACCGATTTGTCAAGATACAGGATTGCCAACGTTCAAAATTAAAGTGCCTGTTGGCGCAAACCAAATAAAAATGAAAGAGGCGATTCATGCCGCAATCGTTCAGGCGACAAAAGAAGGAAAGCTTCGCCCAAACTCCGTTGATTCGTTAACAGGAAAAAATAGCGGCGATAATCTTGGCGTTGGTGTTCCTGTTATTAAATTTGAACAATGGGAAAACGATTACATTGATGTTCGCCTTATTTTAAAAGGGGGCGGCTGTGAAAATAAAAACATTCAATACAGCTTGCCATGTGAATTGGAAGGGCTTGGACGAGCCGGTCGCGATTTAGACGGCATCCGCAAATGTATTTTACATGCGGTATACCAAGCGCAAGGGCAAGGCTGCAGCGCCGGATTTATCGGCGTCGGCATCGGCGGCGACCGCGCTTCTGGCTATGAACTGGCGAAAGATCAGCTCTTCCGCTCTGTGGACGATGTTAATCCAAACGAAGATCTTCGCCGCCTAGAAGAATATATTATGGAAAATGCTAATAAACTCGGCATCGGAACGATGGGATTTGGCGGCGAATCGACATTATTAGGCTGTAAAATCGGAGTGATGCACCGCATTCCGGCAAGCTTCTTCGTTTCCGTTGCGTATAACTGCTGGGCGTTCCGCCGTCTCGGCGTGAAGATCGATCCAGAAACAGGCGAAATCACGGAATGGTTATATCAAGAAGGAGAAGACGTCGATTTTGAAAAAGAATTGGAAAAAGCGAAAACAGCCGCAACGGCAGAACTTGGCGAAGTGCGCGAAATCGTCCTCGAGCCGCCGATTACGGAAGAACAAATTCGCCAGTTGAAAGTCGGGGATGTTGTCCGCATCAATGGAGTCATTTATACTGGCCGCGACGCGATTCATAAATATTTAATGGATCATGATTCTCCTGTTGATTTAAATGGACAAATTATTTACCACTGCGGACCGGTCATGTTAAAAGATGAAAACGGCAATTGGCAAGTCAAAGCGGCCGGTCCGACAACAAGCATTCGCGAGGAGCCTTATCAAGGAGACATTATGAAAAAATTCGGTGTTCGCGCGGTCATCGGAAAAGGCGGAATGGGCGCAAAAACGCTCCAAGCCCTAAAAGAACACGGCGGCGTCTATTTGAACGCGATCGGCGGCGCGGCGCAATATTATGCAGACTGTATTAAGTCGGTAGAAGGAGTCGATTTATTGGAATTCGGCATTCCAGAAGCGATGTGGCATTTACGCGTTGAAAACTTTACCGCTGTTGTTACGATGGACGCTCACGGCAACAGCTTGCACGAAGATGTGGAAAAATCCTCACTAGAAAAACTTGCACAGTTCAAAGAGCCTGTTTTTAAATAAGGATTGATCACCGTCAGCTCAGTGCTGGCGGTGATTTTTTATGCAAAAAATGGCGCGGTTAAAGTGGCAATGGTGGAAAAAACTAATGGTTAGCAGCACGACAAGGAGGAAAGACCGATGAAAAAATGGGCGATATGGCTGTTAGTATGTGTCATTATCTTATCGTTTGTTCCTGCTTCCGCTGAAGCTGTAAGCAATAAAGCGATTCATTGGGGGTTTAAGCGAAGCGAGAACCATAAGCCTCCTTCCGCGGGAAAAGAGTTAGATCAACTGCTTGCCAAATATGATGCATTTTATTTAGGGAATCCAAACAAAAAAGAAATTTATTTAACATTTGATAATGGCTATGAAAACGGTTATACAGCGAAAATTTTAGATGTCTTAAAAGAGAAAAAAGTGCCAGCGACGTTTTTTGTGACGGGCCACTATTTAGATACCGCTCCTGATTTAGTGAAACGAATGGTGAAAGAAGGGCATATTGTCGGCAACCATTCATGGCATCATCCTGATTTAACGCAAGTGAGCAATGAACAGCTTCGGAAAGAGCTGGAATCCGTTCGTAAAAAAACGGAAGAGTTGACGGGGCAAAAAGGAATGATGTATCTTCGCCCGCCACGCGGCATTTTCAGTGAAAGGACGATGGCGGTCGCCCGCGAGCTTGGTTATTACCATGTGTTTTGGTCGCTTGCGTTTGTTGATTGGCAGACGAACAATCAAAAAGGGTGGAAGTACGCATATGATAACATTATGAAACAAATTCACCCGGGCGCGGTTTTATTGCTTCATACCGTCTCGAAAGACAATGCGGATGCGCTTGCGAAAGCGATTGACGATTTGCGCAAGCAAGGCTACACGTTTAAAAGCCTCGATGATCTGATGGTCGAAAAAATGAATTTGCATCCATGGCTTTTTACCCCTTGAACGTTTGGTTCAAAGGGGTGTTTTTCGTTATAATGTGGGTATTAACGATGAAAAAAGGTGATTAGGTATGTGGCAACAGCAAATTGAGGTCGCCCCTCCGTACGATTTTTCCAAAGCGCTGAAGCGGCTTGCCCTCGATCCTCTTATATCGGTCGATATAGCGAAACAGAAAGTCATTGTTCCGCTTTATGTTCAACAGATCCCAATCGCTGTTACGGTCGAAAGCATTGGGACAAAGGAAGAGCCGCGTTTTCTTGTTACGGCGCCATATCCTGAACGAAAAAAGGAAATCATCGAGCGGATTTCCCATCTGTTTCAATGGAATACACCGCTTGCCCCGATTCACGAACATTTTCAGCGGACCGAATTACAACCGCTTTTTACCGAATATCAAGGAATGCCGCTTATTTTAGATTTTGATCTTTATTTTTGTTTAACGAAATGCCTCATTCACCAGCAATTAAATTTAAAAGTTGCTTACCGCCTGACAGAGCGGTTTGTGAAAACGTTTGGAACGCAAATCGATGGCGTTTGGTTCTACCCGCGGCCGGAAGATATTGCTTCTCTTTCCTATGATGAACTGAAGCAGCTGCAGTTAAGCGGACGAAAAGCGGAGTATATCATCGATACATCACGGCTTATTGCCGATGGGAAGCTTTCATTAGAGGAACTTGCACACCAAAACGAGGAAGAAGTGATGGAACAATTGTTATCGATTCGCGGCATCGGTCCATGGACGGTGCAAAATTTTCTTTTATTTGGGCTTGGAAAACCAAATGTGTTTCCGAAGGCAGACATAGGGTTGCAGCGGGCGATCCAGCGGCTGCTCGGTCTTTCACAAAAGCCATCGATAAAACAAATGGAAGAGTTAAGCAAGCGCTGGGAGCCGTATTTAAGCTATGCGTCCTTATACTTATGGAGAAGCATCGAATAGAGGAGTGGAGAGCATGACGAAGCAGACCATTACCATCAAGAAAGGACAACAGTTTCCTCTGACAATTAAACGGCTCGGCATTAACGGGGAAGGAGTCGGCTATTTTAAAAAGCAAGTGGTGTTCGTCCCAGGAGCGCTTCCGGGAGAAGAAGTGGTCGTAGAGGCGACAAACATCCACCCGAAATACGCGGAGGCGAAAATTAAAAAAATTCGCAAGCGCTCCCCGTACCGTGTCACACCAAGATGCCCTGTCTACGAGCAATGCGGAGGTTGCCAGCTGCAACATCTTGATTACCAAGCGCAACTTCGCGAAAAGCGCGATATCGTTATTCAAGCGTTTGAGCGGCATTGCCGTCTTCCGATTGAAACGCTGGAGATCCGCCCGACGATCGGGATGGACGACCCATGGCATTATCGCAATAAAAGCCAGTTTCAAGTCGGCACAAAAAAAGGAGCGGTTATTGCCGGGTTGTACGGATTGAATTCTCATCGATTAATCGATATTCCCGAATGCGTCATTCAACATCCGGCAACAAACCGCGTTACCAATATCGTGAAAATGATTTTACAAGACTTGCGCATTCCGATTTACAATGAACGGGCACAAACAGGGCTTGTCCGCACGATCGTTGCAAGAGTCGGTTTCCATACGGGGGATGTTCAGCTCGTGCTTATTACCACAAAAAAAGAAATTCCGCGCAAAGAGCTGCTCATCGACGAGATAAAGCGCCGTCTTCCTGAAGTAAAGTCGATCGTGCAAAATATTAATGGACAAAAAACGTCGCTTATTTTCGGGGAAGAATCGTTCCTTTTAGAAGGAGAAGAATACATTCAAGAAGTGTTAGGGGATTTATCGTTTGAACTGTCGGCGCGCGCGTTCTTTCAGCTGAATCCGGTGCAAACGGTGAAACTGTACGACGAAGTGAAAAAGGCCGCCGCTTTAACGGGAACGGAAAAAGTCGTTGATGCTTACTGCGGCGTCGGCACGATCGGGCTTTGGCTTGCCAAAGACGCCGGCGAAATTCGCGGGATGGATACAATTCCGGAAGCAATTGAAGATGCGAAGAAAAACGCGAAAAAACACGGATTTACAAACGCGATGTACGTCACTGGCAAAGCGGAGGCATTGCTTCCAAAATGGGTGAAGGAAGGATGGAAGCCTGATGTCATCGTCGTCGACCCTCCGCGTACGGGATGTGATCAACAATTATTACAAACGATTCTCCGTGTGAAACCAAAAACCGTTGTTTACGTTTCGTGCAATCCATCCAGCCTTGCACGCGATGTTGATGTGCTGTCCGAACGCTACACGGTCGACTACATCCAGCCGGTCGATATGTTTCCGCATACGGCGCATGTGGAGTGTGTTTCACGGCTAGTGTTAAAAAATGATTGAGCGTGTTTTTACCTTTCACCAGTGAACAAGGTTTCCATTGCATTTCATACGAAAATGGGATTGGAAATCGAAAAGAACGGAGATAAAGAAATTGACGGAGTTTCAGTATATACTGATTATGATGGACCAAATCAAGATAGAGTTTTATTTGTGAAGAAGTTAATTTAATTATAAACTTGTTTAGCTCCTGTGGAGGAATGGGGATTTATTCCATAATCTGTAGTACCGCAAAGAGATGCAGGGTGGCTAAGATTGCTCGATTCAATCGATTATCAAGAGAGCTATTGAAAATATGAATAAAAAATGGGGAAATGTTTTTTCACATTAATTTCGGTAACGGCTTAAAGAAAACGGAGCTCCTTGTGGAAGGAGCCCTGATGTATTGCCTTCTTTGTTGAATTCGATAAAATAGATCGACTTTCCGGTATTTTGATCCAAGAGCGAGTCCCCGATAAAATCCATCAAGCCACCCGTTTTTTTTACGCCTGCCATTTGATCCTTCAACCACTTTACTAAAAACCGTTTTTAGTTAAACTTTTCAAACCGGTCCAAATCTTTATTTTCCCCGATCACGACTAATATATCTCCTTCTTTAATGATTCGATCAGGCGAAGGGGAAATGCTTACTTTTCCATCGCTGATAATAGCGATGACCGTTATATTAAACCTTGCCCTGAGATTTAATTCTCTTAAATTTTTTTCGATCATTGACGGGGGGACTTTTACTTCTTTTATACTATAATCTTTCGCGAGTTCAATATAGTCAAGCACGTTCGGTGACATGAGCTGGGTTGCAACCCGCTCTCCCATATCCCGTTCCGGAAATACAACCCAATCTGCCCCCACTTTATATAAGACTTGACCGTGCCGTTTATTAATGGCTTTTGCCACAACTTTCTTGACCTCTAATTCTTTAAGGATTAACACCGTTAAAATACTTGCTTGAATATCATCACCAATCGCTACGATGACAGCGTCAAAATTTCGAATGCCGACACTCTTTAATGCTTCTTCATCTGTTGAGTCAGCGACAACCGCATATGTAACATGATCTTTATATTCTTCAATTCGTTCTTCATTTCGATCAATGGCCAAAACTTCATTTCCAGCCTGGTGCAAGGTCGTAGCCAGACTAGAACCGAATCTTCCTAATCCGATCACAGCATATTGTCCTTTCATGTTCTTTCGTCCCCCTTTATGATATAAATTACTATCCGATCATAATCTTTCCCTTTGGAAATTTAAATGGATCCGGTTTTCGATGTAAAGTAACGGCATAAGCGATCGTTAAAGGGCCTACCCTTCCTGCAAACATGGTTAATATAATAAGAATTTTTCCGACAGGAGATAATTCGGGCGTTAACCCCATCGATAACCCTACTGTAGCAAATGCCGACGTTGCCTCAAACAAAATCATCAAAAAGTCTTTATTCGGTTCGGTTATCGTTAGAAGCATCGTTATCATCATGACAACAAATAAGCCGCTTACTGTTACGGTCAGAGCTTTATAAATAGTGTCATACAATATACGGTTTCGGAAAAAAATTACATCTTCTTTGCCCTTTATATTTGACCAAACCGCGCCTAACAGAGTAGCAAAGGTCGTCGTTTTAATCCCCCCGCCTGTTGATCCAGGAGATGCTCCTATAAACATTAAAAAGATGATGAGAAAGAGAGTCGGCTGCGTTAAATCCGGGATATTCAGTGTATTCGAACCAGCCGTTCTCGGTGTAACCGCTTGGTATAAGGATGCTAAAAATTTTCCTAATGGTGATAATGGCTGCAATGTTTTCGGATTATGATATTCCAAAATAAAAATAAGAATAGTTCCAAAAACAACCAAGATCGAACTCATAACAAACACGATTTTTGTATGTAAAGAAAAACGGCGCGTCTGACGGTACTCATATACTTCATTCATAACAATAAAACCAATGCCGCCCAGTGTAATGAGAGTACATACGACGAGAGTCACCAGCGGATCATCCACGTAGCCGGTCAAGCTTCTGAAATCACCCATTAAGTCAAATCCCGCGTTATTAAAGTTTGAGATGGCATGGAAAAAGCCAAAATAAATTGCTTTAGGCAACGGCATATCAAAGGAAAAACGAATCGCAAGCAAAATACCGCCAATCAGCTCGATAACGGCAGTAAAAATCAATATTCTTTTCACTAGCCGAACAACGCCATCAATTGACAAATTATTTAATGATTCTTTTATTAATAACCTTTCTTTTAATGAAATTCTTTTACCTAAGATCAAAGCAAAAAGGGTGGCAAAGGCCATAAATCCTAATCCGCCAATTTGAATCAGTGCTAGAATGACTAATTGCCCAAATAATGTAAACGTCGTACCAGTATCCACAACGACCAAGCCAGTTACACAAGTAGCAGAAGTAGCCGTAAATAAAGCATCTAACCACGGAAGCCCCTTCCCATCTACTGTTGCTGCAGGTAAAGTTAAAAGAAATGCACCAATAAGAATAATGAAACTAAACCCTAATACCAATATTTTAGGTGGATCTAAATAAAACATTCTTTTCTTATTCATGTTCTTCTTCCTTACTCCATTAATTTTTTATTTTTTGAAATAAATGGTTATCATACCAAATATCACTCATTTAATAGTAGTATGTCTGATAAAGATTGGATATATTCTGATAAATTCACTACCACATCTTTTTATTATATTGCAGTAAGCGCTGCGATATCAAAAATTGTGACCCGATCCTTCAGTAACCTCCTAAAGAATCAAGCCAATCATGTGTTCTCTTTTAATGAAATATAAACGTTATCCACTAATGCTAAATTCCAAATTCTTTTGTTTCTTAAATACAAAAGGAGATAAAAGAATTCCTCCAACAAATCCACCTATATGACCAGAAATACTTATTCCGGGAATCAAAAAAGTCATGATAAAACCCATTACAGTAAACGTAATAATAAACCTCTTATCGTATGTAGGAAATTTATTACGATGTTTAAGAACTAAAAATATATACATTCCCAATAATCCATAGCCGGGCCCAGAAGAACCTGCTAATGGAATAGGATAATCAGAAAAGAAATGAATTATTATAGATGCAAAAACACTCATATATACATAATTCAAAAGAAATTTTATGCTACCTAAAATACGTTCAAGAGGACGAGAGAATATTAGAATAAAAGGCATGTTTAAAAAGAAATGAGCATAACTCATATGACCAAATGCATAAGTTAATAACCGCCATATCTGTCCTCTATTAATCAGTTGTTTATCATATCCCCCTAATTGAGCAATTGTATTGATATTATACCCTCCCATGAATGTAGTAATAATCATCAGAATGGTGCAGATTCCCACAATTAGGGTGGTAACTGGATATCGTCTTATAAAGGTAGGAAAATCTTCTGTTATTCTGAACAACCTCTCACCAGCTTTCTGAATGCTTTGTTATAAATTATAATCCTTTTTTAAATGTCAATACTACATATAACTGCCTTTTACTACAACAAAAAGATCCTAACTTCCTTCATAAACTAAATCCACTCGTCAACCACTCATACCTCACTTTGCAGAACCACAGATTATGTAAGAAATTCTATTCTTCCCTATAATCTGTCGTGCCATGACATGTTTCAGTTTCGCTGCAAACCGTTACAGAAGTGCAACAAGCCATTATTATTATAAAACGGCATGAGTTCTGCTGAATACTGAACCCATACCGTAATTCTTTTACACATATCTGTTTGACAGATGCCAGTTCACCATATTTCGGCCTTCTTCTTTCATTTACCGAGCAAGTGCAGCTGGCAGTTTTGACGTGGTGGGAAAGCGAGAAACATATCCAAGCCTTATGCTTCTAGTTTTTGCGTTTCTCCGTTATAGATATTTAAATTCAATTCTTTAGTGATGCGGCTGGTGACTACACCGGCAGTCATGCTTCCGCTGACGTTTAGGGCAGTTCTTCCCATGTCAATCAACGGCTCTACGGAAATGAGCAATCCTGCTAATGCTACTGGTAGATTCATAGTCGACAGCACTAAAATCGCCGCAAACGTAGCCCCACCGCCAACGCCTGCAACCCCAAACGAACTTATGGTAACGACTAGAATAAGCGTCAAAATAAAGGCAAGAGAAGTTGGATCGATGTTGACGGTTGGTGCAATCATTACTGCAAGCATGGCAGGATAAATGCCGGCACAGCCATTTTGCCCAATTGACAGCCCAAATGAGCAAAAGCAGGGCAAACGCCGCGGATGCGGTGCAAGAAACGTTTATCCGTGTGTATGATCATATTGACCGCTTCGACCCGGCCAAAGCGTATAAGCCTTGGTTTTACCGGATTTTGCTTAATGAATGCAATCGGCTGATGAAAAAGCAAGCAAAAATCGTGGCAATGAGCGATTATATAGATGATCATGCGCGCATGGCTAATGTAGATCAGCATGCTCACGGGGAAAGCGGTCGGCAATGGAATGATGAAGTAGCAAAGTATTATCTTGTCGATAACGGCCAGGGAGGAACGTTCGTCATCGAGCAGCATTACTTTGTCGAGGCGAGCGAAGGACACGGAGCTAGATTTGACAACATGCTAAAGCAGTTTCAGGTGACGAAAGAGCCCGATAAACAACAATAACAATAGACTACTATAGCATTTGATGTTTGATGGGAGGGTATCCTGATAAAGGTTACCCCGCTTTTAAAGAGATTGCTTTTTTGTTCCACTATCCCCTACATTAAGCCGCACTTTTTTTCATCCAGTAAATGGAGTTGTTATCAATAAGTGTTAAAATAAAAGCAGGAGGTGATAAAATGGGATGGATTATACTAATCGTTGGACTGCTTCTCTTGGGAGGCATTATAGATTTTGTCGCCAAAAAAAGAAATATGAAAATAGATCCTGAAGAGGGGGCAAAGAATGCTTCAGATTCGGAGAGAATTTATGTAGAAACTTATATGCACAATACTAAACAAAATCATGAGAACAATCCTTTTTTATAGGATATGCGCGGTTTGATAAAAGAGGGGGTATCTTCGTGAAGATTCCCCCTCTTTTAATATTTTGTCATTGAGTTTGCAGTTGATATTTCGGTTCTAACATTGTTCCGTATTTCTCATAATGGATATGCCAAGAGAACGCTTTTTCAAGGACGTGCGGTGTTTGGCCTCCGCGCTTAAGCGCTTCCTTGAAGTATTCACGCAACTGCGGACGGTAATCCGGGTGTGCGCAATTTTCAATGATAAGAGGTGCGCGTTCGATTGGCGCCAACCCGCGAAGATCGGCGTAACCATACTCCGTGATAATCACATCCACGTCATGTTCGGTATGGTCAACGTGCGATACGAATGGAACGATGCTTGAAATAGCCCCATTTTTTGCAATGGATTTTGTCACGAAGATCGTAAGGCGTGCATTGCGTGCAAAGTCACCTGAACCGCCGATGCCGTTCATCATGTTTGTGCCGCGAACATGTGTAGAATTAACATTTCCGTATATATCTGCTTCCAAGGCTGTGTTGATGGAAATGAGCCCGAGACGGCGAACGATTTCTGGATGATTAGAAATTTCTTGAGGACGAAGGATAAGCTTGTCTCGGTAAGCATCTAAATTGGAATACACTTGTTTCATTTTGTTTTGAGACAAAGTAATAGAGCAGCCGGAAGCGAACCGGACTTTTCCCGCATCAATGAGGTCAAACATGGCATCTTGAAGAACTTCTGAATAAACTTCTAAATTAGAAAATTCCGAATCCAATAAACCGTAAAGGACAGCGTTCGCAACAGAACCAATGCCTGCCTGAATCGGCGCTAAATTTTCGGAAAGTCGGCCTGCTGCGACTTCCTTTCGTAGAAAATTGATTAAATGGTTCGCTATAGCAGCTGTTTCCGCATCTGGAGGCACAATCGTGGATGGAGAATCAAGTTGGTTTGTCAAAACGATTCCAATAATTTTATCTTCATCTACCGGAATACCAATTGTTCCGATTCGATCGTCTACTTTTGTTAAAGGAATCGGTTCGCGTTTTCCCTGGTTGCCGACTTCGTAAATGTCATGAAGTCCTTTTAGTTCTTTTGGTTGGGCTGTGTTCAATTCGACAATAACGTGTCGGGCTTTTTTCACAAAGATCGAAGAATTTCCTACGGAAGTAGTAGGGATAATCATTCCGTCTTCAGTTATCGAAATCGCTTCCACGATTGCGAAATCGATAGGATTTAATACGTCTGCACGCACTAATTCTGCTGTATGTGATAAATGTTGATCAATAAACAAGATTTCCCCTTGATTAATTTTTTTGCGCATAACAGAATCAGCCTGAAACGGAAGCCGTTTATTGATAATTCCTGCTTCTGCCATTGTTTTATCAATATCCGAGCCTAGTGAGGCGCCTGTATATACATTTACTTTTAAAGGTTGTTGTTTTGCTTTTTCAATCAGTGCAAAAGGAACTGCCTTGGCATCGCCCGCGCGGGTAAATCCGCTCAAACCGAGCGTCATACCGTCTTTAATCCATGAAGCTGCTGTTTCTGCTGTTACAATTCGGCTCCTTAAACGAGAATTACCGATTAATTCGAAAATTTGTTTATCCAATGCTGCTCACCTCTTATTTTATTTTTTAAAATATTCTAGCTATTTAGTTACGAAAAATCATTCAAAAGTGAATAAAAGGGCTTTCTTTGCAACTAAAAAAGAATTTTTAATACATAAAAGAGAAAAAATAGAAAACCACTCTGGATTGAAAGGGGATAAGAAAGGAAAATCATTACCAAATAGTAATGGAAAAACGTGCTGTTTCCATAAATAAAGAGCTCACTTTCCATGAGCTCTTTAGAGAGATTGGCAAAAGGAAGGGAGCTGTATAGTGGAAGAAACTGTTTTGATGTGCAGTTACACACATTAAAAGCAGAGCAGCTTCCGAAAATGGCTTGCATATGTTTGGCTCACGGGTACTCTTGAGCCGTCTTTCATCACCAATAAAAAAGTAGAATGCGAATCTGGATGAATTTCTATAATGTGATGAATGTTAACGATATAGGATCGATGACACCGAACAAATATATCATCAGGAAGGGAAAATTCCAGTTCGGTTAAGTTGTATTTATGGTAGCCTTCCGCATAAGTCGATTTTACGAATGTTTTACGATTTTGGGCTTCTAAATAGATCACGTTCTCGAAAGGAACAGGCAGCCAACGATCCATCACTCGGATCGTTAAATACGGCATTGTAAGCAGCGGCTTTCTTGGCAATATGGCGGTAACGCAGCCTTTCGGGTTGCCATCATCTAAAATTGGGACCGATATCCCGAAATAAGGTACGCCAAAAACACGGCTATCTTTTTGCTCTGCGATTTTCCGTTGAACGGTCAAGGCTTTGTAAGTGACCGATTCCGGTTTGATTTTGTCTCCGGGACGAATTTTTAAATCAATTTGTTTGCTTGGTTGGTAATAAATATAGCGCTTATCATCCGAAATCACGAAAGAAGCTTCTTTAGGAAATAATTCATTCATCACTTTTACAATCGAGGAAACAGTAAATCGGTCCATGTTACCACCCCTAGTGAACGATCTGCCACTTTACTTCGTTTGAAGCGGGGTTTCTGACGACTTGTATGTTTTTGCTAAAGGATGGAGACATACAAGCCCCCCGTTGCGTTTACTTTCCATCCGAGGCGTTCGTTTGAGCACATTATAGCATTATTGTTGCACGTCCATAAAGAGCGGATAAGAAAATCGATAGATGATGACAACAGTGCAAGCAAATTTATGATCAAAAAAGTTTGTCGATATATTTAAAAAAATTATGATTAATGTTGTTTTATAATCTTATAGTAGACATCTTTACGTAAGGGGAGAGGAAGATGAACACGCAATTTATTGCAGGACACGCACGGCTGCCGGCGGGAATGGCGGCAAAAAGCGTATATGATACGCTGACGATTACGGCGGAAATTGATAAAAAGTACGGGGTGATTGTCGACGCTTCGTGTACGCTGGCAACAGAACATGGGCGCGATTATGTTGCACGCCTGCTTAAAGGCCACTCGCTAAGGGACGGGATTGATTCCATTTTAGAGCAGCTGAATGAAGGGTATTTAGGAAAGGCGAATTCGGCGTTGTGTGCGGCGCTAAAAGATTTATACAAGCAATATTGCAAAATGCAGGAAAATACACAGTAAAAAGCCCTCGTACAAGCGAGGGCCTTTTTATGTTAAAGTTTCACCGAATCCGGATTCCAAGGCGGAAGCATTTTGCGCAGCGGTTTATCCTGACGGTAGCCAAGCACATATTCCGCTTGCATAATCGTATGGATTTCCCTTGTTCCTTCATAGATGACCGGCGCTTTTGAATTTCGAAGATAGCGTTCGACAGGGTATTCGTTGGAGTAGCCGTACGCGCCGTGAATTTGGACGGCATCGTCGGCTGCTTGATTAGCGAAGTCGCACGCGATCCACTTTGCGAGTGATGCTTCTCTTGTTGTGCGGCGGCCTTGATTTTTCAAAAACCCTACTTTATAGACGAGCAAACGGCTAATTTGCAATCCTGCTTCCATTCTGGCGATCATTTGCTGCACAAGCTGATGTCTCCCGATTTCTTTGCCGAACGTTTTGCGCTCATGGCAATATTTTACGCTCGCTTCGAGACACGCCATAATAAGCCCGACCGCTCCGGCAGCAACCGTGAATCTTCCGTTGTCTAGCGCAGACATGGCGATTTTAAATCCTTCTCCTTCTTCGCCAAGTAGGTTTTCTTTCGGGACGCGGACGTTGTCAAAGAACAGCTCACCTGTGTTGCCGGCGCGGATGCCTAGTTTTCCTTTAATCGCTTTTGATGAAAAGCCAGGCATTGTCCGTTCGACAATAAAAGCAGAGATGCCTCGGTGTTTTTTCGATTTATCGGTGTAGGCAAATACGATAAAGTGATCGGCGATGTCACAAAGGGAAATCCATGTTTTTTGCCCGTTTAAAATGTAGTAGTCCCCATCGCGAACAGCTGTTGTGGAAATGCTGGCAACATCCGATCCAGCGTTTGGCTCCGTCAGGCCGAAAGCGCCAATTTTTTCGCCTTTTGCTTGCGGAACGAGATATTTTTGTTTTTGTTCTTCTGTGCCCCATTGCAACAAGGTTAAGCTATTTAATCCTGTGTGTACGGAGACGGCAGTGCGAAACGCGGTATCACCGCGTTCTAACTCCTCACAGACGATTGCAAGCGAGTTGTAGTCCATGCCCATTCCGCCGTATTCTTCCGGAATGCATACGCCCATTAAGTTTAATTCTGCAAGCCGTTTGAAAATATTTGGATCAAAATATCCCCGTTCATCCCATTCTTTGATGTACGGCATAATTTCTTTATCGACAAATTTGCGCACGGTGCTGCGAAGCATTTCTTGTTCCGGAGTAAAATCGAAATTCATCATCATACATCCTCCCCCGTTTCATTCATGATTTCTCTTATAATTTCGTCGTTATGCTCTCCGGCAAGCGGAGGCGGCAGACGGTACGATATTTTTGTATCGGATAGTTTGAGCGGGCTTCCGACAAGCTGCAGAGACCCCACCTTTTCATGCTTCATCGTAATGACCATGTCGCGGGCTAGCGTCTGTGGGTGCTGGAACAATTGTTCAAGATTTTGCACCGGTCCGCATGGTATTCCTTTTTCCGCAAGTAAGCGCTGCCATTCAGCACGTGTTCGCTTTTTTACTTCTTCATTAATTCGGTTGTTTAACTCCTCACGGTGGGCAACGCGGTCAGGATTCGTTTGAAAGCGTGGATCTGTTCCTATTGTCGGGTCGGAAAGAAGCCCGCAAAACGCCTGAAATTGCCGATCGTTCCCAACGGCGATTACAATCGGCCCGTCGCTTGCTTCGTACGTTGAATACGGAACAATGTTCGGATGTTCGTTTCCTAAAGGCGTTGGTACGTTGCCAGACATTAAATAGTTAGCCGCAACGTTGACGAGCGCGCTGATCGCCGAGTCGAATAACGAAAGGTCAATTTTTTGCCCGCGTCCTGTTTTTTCACGGGCGAGGAGAGCCGCTTGAATAGCGATTGCCGCATACAAACCGGTAAAGACATCGGTAATGGCTACTCCGACTTTAAGCGGTCCTGATGATGCGGTGCCATTAATGCTCATCCATCCGCTCATCGCTTGGATAATATAATCATATCCAGGTAAATGGCGGTATGGGCCTGTCTCTCCAAATCCGGTAATCGAGCAATAGATGAGTCGCGAGTTGATGGATGAGAGATGGTCGTAATCAAGTCCTAATTTTTCCATTGTTCCTGTTTTGAAATTATGAATGACAACGTCTGCTGTTTTGGCAAGATGACGAATGATGTTTTTTCCTTTTTCTTCTTTCAAATTAACAGTAATGCTTCGTTTGTTGCGGTTGACCGCAGTGTAATAGGCGCTCATTCCGTTTTGAAAGGGAGGGCCCCAAAATCTTGTATCATCCGATCCGCCCGGTGCTTCGACTTTAATCACATCAGCGCCAAGATCGCCTAAAATCATCGTGGCGTAGGGTCCTGCGAGGACACGCGTCATATCTAAAATGCGGACGCCGTCTAACGCTCCTGGCATTCGTCCACCTCCTATACGAGCGAATAAAAAAGCCGGCTCCTTTTCTTCGTGAAGAAAGGAACCGGCTTTCACGACCTGAGGGAGCATTTCGGCAAAGAAATGCTGGTCAGACCGAAACAGTTCTTTATTATGAAGCAGTATAAAATTGTCGAGTCCTCGTCGTGCTAATACCGCCTGTGTAGCGTCAGCCGCGAAACCGACGGGAGACGGTTTGTTAAGTTTATTATAAACAATAGTTTGATGATTGTAAATAATTTTAAAATTTACCCGTGGTGCTAGTTGAGTGTCAGCGCTCAACCAGCCCTAGTGTGACCAAGGAATAAGCCAACAAGATGCC
>NZ_QCWL01000001.1:898401-908013 GCF_003064505.1 Geobacillus sp. LYN3
GAAGCAGTCAAACTTCTTTGGAAGCCCCCACTTCAAATTTTCGCTAGAAAATTAAGTGGGGGTAGTTCACTTATCTGAGAAAGAAAATAAACAGGCTACTAATGTTTCGCAAAAAGCTTCTCCTGTAAAATATAACAAATCAAAGGTAGATGAATGTTTAAAAGAAATAAGATTGTCTTCTAGAGATTCATCAAATCCTAATCGTTTTGAAAAGGCTGTTGAAGAAGGTTTCAAATTGCTAGGTTTTAAAACCGAATTGCTTGGTGGGGCAGGCAAAACAGATATTCTTATACAAGCTCCAACAGTATCCAAATATGCTTATACAGTTGCTGTTGATGCCAAATCAACCTATAGTGGTGGTATAACAGAAGGACATATTAATTTCGATACTATAACAGATCATAGAAATTTACACAATGCAAATTTCTCCTTAATTGTAGGACCTGAGTTCCATGGGGAAAGATTAATAGAAAGAGCTGTGAAACACCAAGTTGTATTACTTGATGTAGATAGTTTTGAAAAATTAATACGTTTTCATATGGAAGTGCCATTAAAGGCGGATTCTTACAAAAAGATTTTTATGAAGGCTGGAATTGCCGATTTAACCTTAATTGAGGAAGATCGAGAAAGTTTATTAAGGGACGGGAAGTTGCTTCGGGCGATAATAGAGTGTTTATCGGAAGAAAGCAACGATCCAGTTACAGAAGGGATTATTCAACCACGAGAAATATATCAAATATTAAAAAATAAAAAGGAATTTTCTAGTCCACCATCATTAGAGGAGATAAATGCTATGTTAGAGTTTCTATCTTCTCCTTTAATTGGATGTGTAGGTCAGACCAAAGAAGGGTATTATGCAATCGGCTCGTTAGCAGATGCAGCACAAAAATTTAGTTTTTATTTTCATGCTTGTAGTAAAGAGTGAAATGTGATGGATAAATTATATGTGTGTAAATAGGTGCGAGTGCGGTGTGGGATGGATTTAAGACAATGGTTAAATATGTTGTTTTAAAAACAAAAGGTAAAAAATTTTATAAAGTGACATCTAAGAAAGTTGAAGAACGCGACCGAACTATAAGTATCGTAACACGTATTAACAATAATGAAATATTTTTTAAGTTGGAAGGCCTTGAGAGTGTAGAGGAGTTAGATTTAGCGCTTGAAAATTACTTCCTATAATTGAAAAACAACTTAATGAAATGAAAAGCAATAATCAAATTTATATTGCTAGTTTCGATAAAATACTAAATGAGTGGGTTACTGAAAATTTTATAGAGAAAATAAGAAGGGAAAATGGCTTATAAAGATAAGCCATGCTGATAGTTAAAGGCAAACACTGCTACATCAAAATGTCTGCGATCGCCACTCAAGGCATGTGGAGTGTGTAGCACAACTACATTTTGGAAATAGAATAAAAGCTCATTCTAATTAATATTAGAGTGAGCTTTTTTAGTTGATGAGATTAACCAGTTTTCTGGATGGTGCCTGACGCGAAATTTTACTATGTAGGTACCGACCTAGGAAAATTGATAGGACCTTTTAATCTCTATAAACGAACATACGTTCTATAAAAACCATCCATCAGGCAAGGAAAAAGGGAAATTCACACGATTCTTGTCTAAAAAGTGTTCTTTCGGGCATTCAAAGCGGATTTGGACCGATTGTACGCCTGCAATCGGGAGTCCGCACGCGTTTGGAATGAATGTCTTTGATTGGCGGAAGGCGATTTTCTCCAATACAGCTGCTCGATCATCTAAATGGAATGAAGGTGGGGAGGTTCATATGGTTTTACGAAGTCTCAATGAAAATAGGCGTTTCAATCAGCAAAATAGGCACTTCAATCAGTAACAACCACCCAACAGAGCACATAGCTTGTTGAAGAGAGTACTCGAAGTAGTCGGTGGAATTATCTGCTTCACAGATATCTTTCTGATTGCTTTCGTTCTACTCTCCACTCTTGGTTGCGTCGACGGAAACAACAAATTTGTAACAATAAGGAGATGGTATGAAATGTATAATTTCCAAAATGAACTTCAAATGTTAGGTATGGATGATTTCGTAGCGGACGAGGTGATGGTTTGGGATCCTCAAACCCAGACCTATGTTGTCGATGATGCTCGTCAATTCGGTGGACATTGTGGTGGACGTTGCGGAGGACAGTGTTTTGGACGTTGTGGAGGACAGTGCTTTGGACGCTGTTTTAACTGCTTTAGATGCTTCAATTGCTTTAGATGCCACAATTGCTTTGGCCATTGTTTTGGAGGAATTTAAGAAGGAACTGCCCCTGCATAATCCTCTGCAGGGGCCCTTTCTATGAAATGAACATAAAGGACAAATACAAATACATAAAATGATACTACGCATTTAGGAACAACTACGGATAAGGAGGGAGCAGGATGTCAAAACTGAACGATTCCGCGCGTCTGAAGGTGAAAAGGGACACGTTTTTTCTTCCTGATCCAAATGGCGGCGTGTATTTTAGGAATAACTCCAGCTCATTTCGTATGAAAGGCAAAACAATCTATCAGTGGATTGAAAAACTAATGCCAATGTTCAATGGAGAGCACACATTGGGAGAATTGACAAAAGGATTATCGGCCCCATATAGGAACAGGGTGTATGAAATCGCAGAAATTCTGTACCGAAACGGCTTTGTTCGGGATGTGAACCAAGATCGTCCGCATCAATTGGACAGCAAGATTCTCAAAAAGTATGCTTCACAAATTGAATTTATAGAAAGTTTCGTTGATTCCGGTGCGTTCCGTTTTCAAGTATATCGCCAATCTAAAGTATTGGCAGTCGGCTCTGGACCTTTTTTGGTCTCATTGGTTTCGGCGTTGATCGAATCTGGATTGCCTAAGTTCCATGTTCTGATTACAGATTCGATGCCTACTAATCGACAGCGGTTGAAGGAACTGGCGGAGCATGCCCGCAAAACGGACTCCGAAGTAGCGATAGAGGAAATATCTCTACACAGGGGAGCAGGGGAGAGTTCTTGGCGAGAAGTGGTACAGCCATTTGAGTGGATTTTATATGTCTCTCAGGAAGGCAATGTAGAGGAACTACGGGCCCTTCATGCCGTTTGCAGGGAGGAGAAGAAGGGGTTTCTCCCTGCCATATCTTTGCAGCAAGTGGGTTTAGCTGGTCCATTAGTGCATCCGGACTCTGAGGGATGCTGGGAGTCCGCATGGCGCCGCATACACCGATCCGTGCTTCGCGAAGACCGGCTGGTGCAAGCTTTTTCTGCAACAGCGGGAGCAATGTTGGCGAATGTGATTGTATTTGAATTATTTAAAAAAGTTACAGGAGTGACGAAATCGGAACAGAGAAATCAATTTTTCCTTCTTGACTTAGAAACATTGGAAGGTGACTGGCATTCGTTCATACCACATCCGCTGGCAACGACGGAACGTGTGACGGCTGAATTGATTCAAGATCTTGATTCGAGGCTTAAACAAAATGCGAGCCGCGATGATTCGAGCAGATTGTTTCATTATTTCAGTCAATTGACATCCGCAGAATCGGGAATTTTCCATATATGGGAGGAAAGGAACTTGAATCAGCTCCCGTTGTCCCAGTGCTGCGTTCAAGCGGTTAACCCATTATCGGAGGGACCGGCTGAGCTATTGCCAGAAGTTGTCTGTGCAGGTCTAACACATGAGGAGGCGCGGCGGGAAGCAGGGCTAGCTGGGATTGAATCGTATGTATCGGGAATGATAGATTTACTCGTTAACACCGAAAAAGAGGTTGGTGTGGTCACACCACAGGAATTTATCGGTGTCGGAGCCGGGGAAACGATGGCGGAAGGCGTTTGCAGGGGATTGCAAAAGTGCTTGGATGAGGAGCTGAGCAAACGGCAGGTTAACCGAAGAGAACCTATTTTTCAGGTACGATTGGGTGCGGTGGAGGATGAACACTGCAGATTTTATTTGCAGTCACTGGCGACGATGCATGGGTCACCGACGATCGGCTTGGGAGAAAAGGTGTCAGGCTTTCCTGTAGTATGGGTCGGCACGGGCGGCCGTTGGTATGGCAGCGCAGGTTTGAATATCACAATGGCGTTGCGGAAAGCGCTAGAGCAGGCGATTATGGATGCACAAAATCAAGCGACTTCTTTCCAAATACAAGCGCTGGAGGAATCATCCATTTTTCTAAATGAAGAGAAGCCACTGAGACTGGAGATCCCCGCTTGTGAAGAGACGACGCAATCAGAGCTCTTGCAGTCCGCCATGCAGGTTTTGGAACAAAACCGTATGCGGCTCTTCGTCTTTGATTTAGCGATAGAACCTTTTTTGAAAGAGGAACTGGCAGGGGTGTTTGGCGTGCTGTTGAGAAAGGAGGATTTCTGATGGGTGCTCGCGTATTGATGGTTGGAGAAGGAGTGTTGGCGGATTTTGTGTATGAAAAATTGTCCGTCCAATATCAGGTAGTTCGGCAAATCGATTTCGAGGAAGGAATTCCGGAAGAAACAGGTTTGGCTCTGGTGTTGCATGATGCTTGGCATCCCTCTGTTCACCACAAGGCGGAAGAGGCATTACGATCGTCAGGCATTCCATGGCTCCGGGGCTTTGTTTCATTTGGGGAGGGCGTGATCGGTCCGCTAGTTCGCCCTAATACCCCAGGATGTTCTCAGTGTGCTGACATGCGGCGCCTTATAGCGGGATACGACCGAAAGGAAATGTGGGAGCTGCAACAGGTGATGGCGGTGCAAGGGGGAATACAGCATGATGCATGGGCATCACGAATAGGACTTTTGCAGATGGCTCACCTGATTGTCGCGGAGACGCAGAGGGTGTTGGAAGGCAGTCATACCCGTTTAGAAGAAAGGTTGTTCCTAATCAACCTGAAAACATTAAAGAACTCATGTCACTTCTTTCTGCCCGACCCGTTATGTACGGTATGCAGCCAATTACCTGACGATTCGCCGGCAGCAGCCCGCATATCGCTGCAACCAAGTCCGAAGATCAGCGCTGACAGTTACCGCTGCCGTCCGATCGAGGAGCTGAAAGAAGTTCTGATCAAAGATTATCTAGATTATCGAACTGGATTATTGAATGGTAAAATGCATAATTTCGCGTTGCCGTTTGCGGATGTTGTTGTAAATATGCCGATGTTTATAGGGGACGAGGGAGTAGCAGGCCGGACTCATTCCTATGAGGTTAGCGAGTTAACCGCCATTTTGGAGGGGTTAGAGAGATATTGTGGCATCGAACCTCGTGGCAAACGGACAGTGATTCATGACAGCTACCGAAATTTGAAAGATCAAGCACTCAACCCAGTAAGGGCAGGAGTACACGCGAAGGAACAATATGCGCGGCCTGATTTTCCGTTCAAACCGTTTGATCCTGACCGTCCAATGAATTGGGTATGGGGCTATTCGTTTTTACAAGAGCGTCCGATTTTGGTTCCAGAGTTGCTCGCATATTACAGTTTGGGAGGTGGGGATGGCTTTGTCTATGAAACTTCCAACGGATGTGCATTAGGCGGGAGTTTAGAAGAAGCGATTTTCCATGCCATTTTGGAGGTGGTGGAGCGCGATTCATTCTTGATGGCTTGGTATGCGCAGCTGCCTCTTCCGCGTCTTGACCTTCGTTCGGCTAACGATAAAGAATTACAGTTGATGGTCGATCGTGTACGTGCGGTGGCGGGATATGATCTGTATTTTTTCAACTCGATGATGGAGCACGGAATTCCAAGCGTCTGGGCAGTGGCGAAAAACAGAAAACAAAAGGGATTGAATCTCATCTGTGCCGCTGGAGCTCATCCGGACCCTATACGGGCGGTGAAAAGCTCGATTCACGAGTTAGCAGGCATGATGCTTGTGCTTGACGAGAAATTGGAGGCAAACCGAAAGAAATATGAAAAAATGTTGCATGATCCGCTATTAGTACGGCAGATGGAAGACCATGGCATGCTGTACGGTTTGCCGGAAGCAGAGGAGCGCCTGCAATTTTTGTTGGATGATCATCGTCCGTTGCGAACGTTTGAAGAGGAATTCAAGCAGCAAACGAAGAATGCAGACTTGACGGATGACCTGCGGGTTATTCTTCAGAAGTTCCGACGATTGAATCTTGAGGTAATTGTCGTGGACCAGACAACACCTGTCATCAAACGGAATGGATTATATTGTGTGAAAGTACTGATTCCGGGAATGTTACCGATGACATTTGGGCATCATCTTACCCGCGTGACAGGCCTGGAGAGGGTGCTCCGGGTACCAATGGAACTCGGGTATACGACAAAACCGCTCACGCTTGAACAGCTTAATCCACATCCCCATCCGTTCCCATAGGAGGTAGTAGGATGGAGCTAGAGACATTTTTACACCATCTTCATTTTGACATCGATAAGATTATGCCGCCAAATTGGGAGGTAGATTGGGAAGATGCGCCGCTTGCGTATAAGCTGTACCGTAACTTGCCAGTGATTCCGCTTTCTCCAGAAGTGCCGTTAACACTCGAGGGAAGGAAAGCGGATGGCAAGCTCGATCTAGAAGAAATAGGTCATTTTCTCTGGTACGTTTTCGGCCTTACTCAATTTTCTCAGCTAGCCTTTTCCGTGGATCCCACAGAACAAACAGTAAACCTAATGCATTTGTACCGGCGGTTTGTTCCCTCGGGAGGGGCGTTGTATCCAAATGAATTATACGTGTATTTGAAAATAAGGGATATTCCAGATGGAGTGTACCATTACGATGTGGCACACCATCGCTTGGTGTTGTTGCGGGAAGGCAATTTCGATTCCTATCTAACTAGGGCGCTGGGCAATCGCTGTGACGTATCGGCTTGTTTCGGTGTTGTTTTTGTATCGACAATGTTTTGGAAGAATTTCTTTAAATACAATAATTTTGCTTACCGTCTGCAAGGTCTGGATGCTGGCGTGCTAATCGGACAGCTGTTGGAAGCGGCGAAACGGTTCGGCTTCGCATCGGCAGTGTATTTCCAATTTCTTGACAGGGCCGTCAACCATCTGCTTGGACTGTCCGAACAGGAGGAGAGTGTGTATTCGGTTATTCCATTAGCTACGGAGTCTTCGATCACTTGGTTTGATAACGATAATAACTCAAAAGAAAGTGCCTCTGCCACTGAATTGTGCAGAGAATTGCCAGCAGTTCAGCATCATTACTATGTTCGGTCACGAAGGATTATCGACTATCCGATGCTGAGAAAAATGAATGAGGCATCGATGTTGGAATCGCCGCGATCATTTCGGCAGATTAAGGGAGATAAGAGAGATGCCTGTGGGATGCAAGCAGTAGTTCTGCCTTGTGTGAAGCGGTTATCGTATGATCTGGCGTCAGTCTGCCAGAAGCGGCATTCACCAGATATGGATTTTGTTTTGGGAAAGGTAAGCCAAGAACAATTGGCAGCTTTGCTAAAAGAGGCGACGCTTTCTTTCTCGTATCGAAATGATTTGGATGGAGAACACGAGAAGCCGCCGTCCCGTGTCTCCCTGTATGGCTGTTTTTATAACGTTGAAGGCGTTCCAGATGGAGCTTACTACTATGACAGTGCTGCTCATGCGCTAGGTCGGATACGTTCCGGAGATTATCGACACTACCTGCAATACGGAATGTCAATGGACAATGTAAATCTATTCCAAGTACCGCTCTGTCTACATGTGATAGGAGACAGGGATCACCTCCAAATGGCATTAGGGTACAGAGGATATCGCATTCAACAGATGGAGGCGGGGATGCTCGTGCAACGACTGCTCTTGGTGGCGTCTGCCATGGGGATGGGTGGGCATCCTCTTCTCGGATTTGATGTAAACTTATGCGATAAACTTTACAAGATCGATTCGCAAGGGAAAACAAGCTTAATCCAAATCCCGATCGGACCCTATCGTCCCCGCGCCTGGTTAAAAGGGAGTTTGCGCAGCTAGAAGAGACAAGAGTAACGCTTTGGTTTTGTTATAAGCAGACATATGTTAATTAACAGATATTTATGAGTTTTTGGATTAGGGAGAGAAACAAAAGAGTAATTGGGTTGCCTTGAATTAAAAAAGGACAGATCTATACGATCCGTCCTGTAAAACTTTTCAGCCGATTCTAGATTAGTAACGACCAAAAAAACAACTGCACCCAACAATAATTAAAAGGATAAACAGCACCACAATTAAAGCAAAGTTGGATCGAAAGCCACCTGACATTTAGTACACCTCCTGCTTTACATAGGATAGTACATCCTATGCAAAACATAGCGAGTCTGTATAAGACAAACATTTAATTTGGAGGAATTAATACAGATAATGAAAAAAACGCAATTCGATGTTTTGGCAAATATGCTCAAGAAACAAAAATGAATCCGGCTTGACTTCTGAAACAAAAAAGGGATTAATCCATCATGGACTAATCCCTGAAGTGATTTTTTAGCTGTCTTTATTCTGGTTTGACCAGAATTTTCACTTGGTTTTTTTCTTTGATGAGCGTTTCAAATCCTTCTGTTACAATATCATCTAGCTTAATTCGTTTCGTAACGAGCTTTTCAGCTTGGAAGTAGCCTCGTTTCATCAATTCCATTACAGCAGGGAAAATATCGCGGTATGCAATAACTCCCTTTACATTTCTTTCTTTTAATACGATATTATTCGGCTGAAGGTTTGCTTCTTTTTCCCATATACTAACGATAATCGTTTCTCCTTCGAATGTAGTGCTGTCAATAGCTTGTTGTAAAACAGCCGGTACTCCTGTTACTTCAAACGCAACATCGACACCGCCATCGGTCAATTCGCGGAGTTTTTGAACCGGATCTTCTTCTTTTGGATTGATGACAGATGTGGCGCCAAGTTCTTTCGCTTTTTGCAGACGTTCTTTGGAAACTTCTACTGCATAAATTTCTGACGCGCCAGCTGCTTTTAATGCTTCAATAACAAGAAGGCCTATAGGACCTGTTCCAAAGACAGCGGCTTTGTCACCAGGTTTGATTTTGCTTGATCGAACAGCGTGCAAAGCTACGGCCGCTGGTTCCACCAGTGCTCCTTGTTCAAAAGAAAGGCCCTCAGGCATTTTGTGAACCATATATTCATCAACCACGGTATATTCAGAGAATCCGCCGCCACCTCCGGATAGACCGTGGAATCCTAAATGTTCGCAAAGATTGTATTTTCCTTTTTTGCAAGCTGGGCATTCTCCACAGCGAAGAATAGGTTCAACAACGACAGGATCTCCTACCTTGACTTTCGTAACTCCTTCCCCGACTTCAACGACTCGTCCAGAAAATTCGTGACCCATGATAATAGGAGCCACATCTTTACTGACGGGATGAGGATCTTTCACAGGAACAAAAATTGGGCCAGCCGCGTATTCGTGTAAATCGCTTCCGCAGATTCCTGCCCATTCGACTTTAATTTTTACTTTTCCTTTTCCTGCTTTAGGTTCTTCCACTTCTTCTACTCGAATGTCTCTAGCGTTATGCCATCTTGCTGCTTTCATAGATATCCCCTCTCCATTCTATATTCATTATTATTATATCATTAAAATTTATATTATTCTTTCTAATAGAAAAAAGTTCGAAAATATTTCAAAAACAAGAGATGATCTGTAACTATTCACCCCAGTGCTAGTGTATAAAAAAGCCCAGCACAAATAGGGCATTTCGGTCATAGAAAATG
>NZ_QCWL01000001.1:908113-914614 GCF_003064505.1 Geobacillus sp. LYN3
TTTCATTCTACTGGAGATCCGCCAGCAAGGGCTATTTTTATGCTTGATCAAGTTTATCTAGCACCACGGGTCTTTATAAATTTTTTTATAGCGATTTATAAAATTTTCCTTTGATATGTTTTGTTTTGCTTGTTTAGATAGCATCGCATACATGTCTTCAAATTGTTGGTTTGTCCACAATTTCGTATATTTTTGCAATGCATCATGCGGTGAAGGTTTTTCACTGCAGGAAGATAATAAAATGGAACTAATCATGATGATGAAAAATGACACCATTCCTCTTTTGATCATTCATTTTCCCCCAATCGTGTTTAAATCATATAATATTTGCCGCTGAAGCAGTTTACATATTGGAAGTTAACGGTATTTATATTAACTATAGCATAAAAGGTAATGAATAACAGTGAATGGGAAAGAAATGATCGTGGAGAAATAAAAAATATGGATACTAGAAAAATGGTAAAATTATATTTGTATGCAATAAAAAATTTACTGATATTATGCCGGTTGCTTGAATGCGAATCGTTATACATGGCCACATCTTCACATTATTATGTAAAAATGCGATGGTCTGTTGCTTTGTTTATGAGATGGCTAATAGGTCAATATTTGTGTATAGGGAAAAATTTAAATTTTTTAAGGAAATTTTAATAATATTTTGTTATTATCATATATGGATGATTATGACATCGGCCATTTCTGTTGGGTACATACACATGGAGACTAAACGGTTGCGGGATAGAGAGTGGTCTTCCGCTGCTACATAGTAGTGGGTTGTATAATAGATCACTTTATAACGACAAAGACAACAAAGGGAGGATTCGCATGAGCAAAACACCGATTACAGTTGCGTACGGAGATGGTATCGGTCCTGAAATTATGGATGCGACGCTAAAAATTTTAGATGCTGCTGGCGCACAATTAGATATTGAAACGATTGAAATCGGCGAAAAAGTGTATCTTCGCGGCGGAACGACTGGTCTAGAGGAGAGTGCATGGGATTCGTTAAGAAGAACGAAAGTATTTTTAAAAGCACCGATTACGACACCGCAAGGCGGAGGGTATAAAAGCTTAAACGTAACGATTCGCAAGGCGCTTGGTCTTTACGCAAATGTCCGGCCGGCTGTAGCGTATTATCCGTTTGTCGAAACGAAACATCCAAATATGGATGTCGTTATTATTCGTGAAAATGAAGAAGACTTGTACGCCGGCATCGAGCATCGCCAAACGGAACAAGTATATCAATGCTTGAAATTGATTACCCAGCCTGGCTCGGAAAAAGTGATCCGCTATGCGTTCGAATATGCGCGCAGCTACGGCCGCAAAAAAGTGACCTGTTTTGTGAAAGACAACATTATGAAACTGACAGACGGCATTTTCCACCGCATGTTTGACGAAATCGGCAAAGAGTATCCGGATATTGAAAAAGAAACATGGATTGTCGATATCGGCGCGGCAAAACTAGCGAATAGCCCAGAAGAATTTGATGTCATTGTCATGCCAAACTTATATGGCGATATTATGTCCGATATTGCGGCGCAAATTTCTGGTTCTGTCGGGCTTGGAGGTTCGGCGAACATCGGTGATCAATGTGCGATGTTTGAAGCGGTTCACGGATCGGCGCCGCCGCTTGCCGGGAAAAACCTTGCCAATCCATCCGGATTGCTTTTAGCAGCGGTGATGATGCTGCAGCATATCGGCCAGCCGGAAGTAGCGTCGCGCGTGCATAACGCTTGGCTAAAAACCATTGAAGATGGCATCCATACGTTTGACATTTACCGCGAAGGAATCAGCAAACAGCAAGTGGGAACAAAAGAGTTTGCCCAAGCGGTCATCGACCGTCTTGGCCAGCTTCCGGAAAAACTTTCTCCAGTTTCTTATAAAGAAGCGCCAAAGCTTCACGCGGTGCTAAAACCGCGGCAAAAACAAAAGAAAGAATTATTTGGCGTGGACATTTTCCTTGACTGGGATAAAGGGACGGCGGAAGAACTCGGCAAAGCGTTGGAGCAATTTAAAGTAGGCAATCTCAAGCTTCGGGTTATTACAAACCGCGGAGTGAAGGTATATCCAGGAGGGCTTCTGGAAACGTTCTGCACCGACCATTGGCGCTGCCGTTTCCACGCAGAACCTGGCGAAACAATCGAACATCGGCAGATTGTCGAATTATACAACCAGCTTGTTGCGGCTGGATTTGATTGCATTAAAACAGAAAATCTTTACTTATTTGACGGTGAGCCAGGGTTTGCGGCCGTTCACGGATGATAAAACAGCAGCGGAAAAGCTGCTGTTTCTTTTTTGGAAGAAACACGAAACTTTTAAAAACAAACTTCGTATAAACGTAATGAAAGGAAGGAGGGACAGAATGAAAAAATATATTGTATTTTTGTTTAGTTTTCTGTTTATTTTTATGGCGATTCAAATAGGTTCTGGAATTGTCTTGACGTGGCTGTATACGCCTGATCCGGCAAAACAATGGTTAGAAGCCGCGCAGGCGCCAGCGGAAGTGCAATTTGTCGGACCAAACTTTGGCATGCTGTTTATATCTGCCGTGCTGGCTTCGGTGATATCTTTGTTGATCATGAAACTATTTCGACGATTTTCCCGTCCGCACCGTGGCTAATGTACTAGCTGGCAGCCTATAGCTGCTTTTTTATTTTTTATCCATAAGGGAATTGCCTCTTCATCGGATAGCTATTTTAGCCTATTGAGTGATGTCTTGCACATAAGCATCAAACGCGTTTCCTTTGCGTTACTAAAAAATTTACCGGAAACCATGAAAAAGAAGAAACATCAAGCGATATTTATATAATACATTGTAAGGAGGGAATGGTCTATTTTTACTGATGATGGGCAAGGATGTGATAATGAATGTTTCATGTTCTCGTGACGTTAGACGTCAATTACCTTCCACCGCTCAAAATGTTGATGAATTCTTTGTTTCGCAATAACAATCGGCCATTTACGTTTTATTTATTGTATTCCCGCATTCCTGAGATAGAAAGCGAATTATTAAAACAGTTTGTAGAGAGGCGCAAGAGCATCAGCTTGTGCCGATTTATTTAGATCCAGCTTTGTTCGCCGATGCCCCTGTATTTCGTCATTATACTTCAGAAATGTATTATCGGCTTGCTGCTCATCAGTTTTTGCCGCAAGAATTGGATCGCGCTTTATATCTTGATCCAGACATTGTTGCGATTAATCCGATCGATGATTTGTATGATATGGATTTTGAAGGAAATATGTTTATTGCCGCGGAGCATACCCATTCCACGAAAGTAGCGAATTTATTTAACAAGCTGAGGCTGAAAACCCCGAATGCAAAAGGATACTTTAACACTGGTGTCATGCTGATGAACTTGCCGTTAATAAGAAAAGAAGTACGGTTAGAGGATATTTACCAGTTTATTCGTGATAGGCGCCTGCCATACTAAGAAGGGACGCGGATCACAAAGAAGCATTCCATATGGAGATTGCACTCAACCAAAATAAAAAAATTAAATCATATCTATTGACAAATAGATACTACTACATGATAATAAATATAGAATTAAAATTATTATAATTTAATTAATGATTTAATTAGGCTATTGATCATTCCAACACTATTTTCAGGAGGTAGATGAAAGATGTCTCTAATTGGAAAAAAAGTACAACCATTCCGTGCAAAAGCGTATCATAATGGGAAGTTTATTGAAGTTACGGAACAAGACTTTCAAGGCAAATGGAGTGTAGTTTGCTTCTATCCAGCTGACTTTACATTCGTATGTCCTACGGAGCTTGAAGATTTGCAAAATAACTACGCGACTTTAAAAGAGCTTGGCGTTGAAGTGTATTCTGTTTCAACAGATACACATTTTACACATAAAGCATGGCACGATACGTCTCCAACAATCAGCAAAATCGAGTACATTATGATCGGCGACCCTTCTCAAAAGCTATGTCGCATGTTTGATGTGCTTGATGAAGAGGAAGGTCTTGCACAGCGCGGTACGTTCATCATCGATCCAGACGGTGTCATCCAAGCGGTGGAAATTAATGCTGACGGTATCGGCCGTGATGCAAGCACGCTTATTAACAAAATTAAAGCGGCACAATACGTCCGCAACCATCCAGGCGAAGTTTGTCCAGCGAAATGGCAAGAAGGGGCTGAAACGCTTAAACCGAGCCTTGATCTTGTAGGGAAAATTTAAGGAGGTAACACCATGATATTGGATGCCGAGATAAAAGCGCAATTAGCCCAATATCTACAATTGATGGAAAATGACATTGTTCTAAAAGTGAGCGCGGGAGACGATCAAGTTTCCCGCGATATGCTTGCTTTAGTCGATGAATTGGCCGCAATGTCACCAAAAATTAAAGTAGAGAAAACGCAGTTGCAAAGAACGCCAAGCTTTAGTGTTAATCGTATCGGCGAAGATACTGGTATAACATTCGCTGGTGTTCCTTTAGGGCATGAGTTTACCTCCTTAGTGCTTGCTCTGCTTCAAGTAAGCGGAAGACCGCCAAAGGTTGATCAGAACGTGATTGACCGAATTAAAAGCATAAAAGGCACCTATCACTTCGAAACTTACGTGAGTTTGACATGCCATAATTGTCCTGAGGTGGTTCAAGCGTTGAACTTGATGAGCGTCCTGAACACGGGCATTTCGCATACGATGATCGATGGCGCAGCCTTTAAGGAAGAAGCGGAAAGAAAAGGAATTATGGCAGTTCCAACAGTATTCCTAAATGGAGAGCTCTTTGGTAGCGGCCGGATGTCGTTGGAGGAAATTTTGGCGAAGATGGGGAATACTTTGGACGCATCACATTTCGCTGAAAAAGAACCATTTGATGTACTGGTTGTCGGTGGGGGACCAGCCGGAGCAGCTGCAGCGATTTATGCGGCGCGTAAAGGCGTTCGTACAGGCATTGTTGCGGAACGTTTTGGCGGTCAAATATTGGATACATTAGGCATTGAAAACTTTATCAGTGTGAAATATACGGAAGGCCCTAAGCTTGCAGCAAGCCTTGAAGAGCATGTCAAACAGTACGATATTGATATTATGAATTTACAGCGTGCCAAACGCTTGGAAAAGAAAGATCTTATTGAAATCGAACTTGAAAATGGCGCCGTGTTAAAAAGCAAGACGGTTATTATCGCAACAGGGGCTCGCTGGCGCAACCTTGGCGTACCAGGCGAGGCGGAGTTTAAGAACAAAGGGGTCGCATACTGCCCACATTGCGATGGTCCGTTGTTTGAAGGAAAACATGTTGCGGTCATTGGTGGCGGCAATTCCGGTATTGAGGCAGCCATTGATCTTGCAGGCATTGCAAAGCATGTCACCGTTCTTGAGTTTATGCCGGAGCTGAAAGCCGATGCTGTTTTACAAGAGCGCCTTTATAGCCTGCCTAACGTAACGGTTTTAAAGAACGTGCAAACAAAAGAAATTACCGGTACGGACAAAGTAAATGGCATCACTTATATCGACCGGGCGACCGGAGAGGAACATCATATTGAATTGCAAGGGGTATTTGTTCAGATCGGCTTAGTGCCAAATACGGACTGGTTAGATGGAACGATTGAACGCAATCGCTTCGGCGAAATTATCGTCGATAAGCATGGCGCTACGAACATCCCTGGAGTGTTTGCTGCAGGTGACTGCACGGATAGCGCGTATAAGCAGATCATTATTTCAATGGGGTCAGGCGCTACCGCAGCCTTAAGTGCATTTGATTACCTTATTCGAAATTAAGTTTCTTTGATCGCTGAAATTTGTAAAACAGAGAGCCGTAGGGTGGCTCTTTGTTTGTTTTTCAAGAGGTTGGCATGCTTTTTTTCGAATGTAGACGAGCATATCGCATTTGTCGGAAGAACTGTTTATCGATGCAGCGGTTGGGAATCGACCTATCGTTTTATTGTCTAAAACGATGATACGGTTGAGTCAAGATTTTGTGGGAGATTTTTTTGAGGTTTTGATTTTTTAGGTATATTTTGTAATCGTTTTCTGATTCTCTTATCCTGTTTGTGTGTGCTTCCCTACTTGTTCAAATTCCTTTCAATGCTTGTAGCGCTTGATAAATTGGTGCTTTTGATGAATGTTGGGATATTGAATTCCTGCGTAATTCAGCTGCTGGCTTCCCGTTTCAGGCTCATCACCGGATACCCGACCATCTGAGCAAGCGTACGAGCCGCTTTGCGATAGGAAGAGCACTCCACCGCCAATCCCACCGCCGTTTCTTCTAGACAAGGGCTGATTGACTGCGATCCATCAAACGCTAAAAAGGAATCAAGCAAAAACGTGTAACGGTTTTGTTCCCGGTCTAAATAGTAGTTCCGCTCAAAGGTGACTTCGCCAAACAGGGTTTGAATCGTGGTGCGTCGTTTGTCTTTCAAGTGGTATCGGCGCTTATCTCGATTCTCTGCCAATTGCCGGTCGATGTCCTCCAACAAACAGAGCCGTAAACAGCTCGGCGAAGGCGTTTTGCAAGGCTCGAAACAAATCAAGTTCGATCTCTTTCCAT
>NZ_QCWL01000001.1:914814-917565 GCF_003064505.1 Geobacillus sp. LYN3
CTTCATGATAAAGAAATTGAACGATTAAGAAACAGCGGAAATAGATTATTAAGCAGTATGGGAATTTGAATAACAAAAAGCGTCTTGAACCGGGCGCACAGGGCGCTAAGCATCAGTAAGGTGTTTGCCCATGAAAGTCTTGTGGAACTAGAGTCAGTGTCCATGTGAAGGTATGGAAGAAGCTCTATAGTACACAAGAACCCCGTGGCTTTAGCCATCGGGAGGTTCAGTCATACTATATAATGTAAGGGAATAGTATAACTATACGGTAAGGACAAGGAAGTGATTGCTTATGTTTCATGTACTGGTGACGTTAAATTCGAACTATATTCCGCCATTAAAAGTATTAATGAACTCGCTGTTTTGCAACAATCATAAACCATTTTCGTTCTACCTATTATATTCGCGTATTCCCGAGATGGAAATCGAGTCATTGAAACGGTTTGTAGAACAACAAGGCCATCGACTGATTCCGATTTATGTCGATCCTCAATTATTTGCCGATGCTCCTGTATTTCGTCATTATACTTCGGAAATGTATTATCGGCTTGCTGCTCATCAGTTTTTGCCCCAAGAATTGGACCGTGTTTTATATCTTGATCCAGATATTGTTGCGATTAATCCGATCGATGATTTTTATAATATGGATTTTGAAGGAAATATGTTTATTGCCGCGGAGCATACCCATTCGACAAAAGTAGCGAATTTATTTAACAAGCTGAGGCTGAAAACCCCGAATGCAAGAGGCTACTTTAACACTGGTGTCATGCTGATGAACTTGCCGCTAATGAGAAAAGAAGTGCGGTTAGAGGATATTTACCAGTTTATTCGTGATAATCGGTTTAAGCTTGTGCTTCCGGATCAAGATGTGCTAAACGCTTTATATTGGGACAAAATTAAGCCAGTGGATTGTTATCGTTATAATTACGATGCGCGATATTACGATATGATTCAGTTATTGCCAAATCCAAAGCATGATTTACATTGGATTCAGAAAAATACAGTGTTTATTCATTATTGTGGCAAAGATAAACCGTGGAAGGAAAATTATAAAGGGGAGCTTGGATTTTTTTATAAGCAGTACAGCGATATTCTAGAATTTGAAGAGGAAAAAGCCTAAAGGCAGCTTATTTGCGCTGCCTTTAGGCTCTATTTTTTGCGTGCTTTGCTTTGGCGAATGCCAGCTGCTTGAGCGCGCGCTTCTGCTTCTAGGTCTTCGTAATCCGCAAATTCGCGAGAATATTCAACATCTAGTCCGTCGGATTTCAGTTGTTTTGGTACTTGTGGAAGAGTTGCTTTGTTTTTATCACGCGTTTTTTGTCCGCGAGATCGACCCATCATCAATTCCTCCTAAGCAATAATGTGAATCGGACGATTCACTACTTAGGATGGCATTTGCTCGATAAAGTATAAATAACAATGTTTTCTAATGTTTCGCTTTTTTTGCTGTATAGCCGCCTGCTTGGTCGGCTAATTTAAAGTCGCGGGAATACGTTATTTCTTGTGCACGCGTTAACGTCCTTTTCGTTTTTTCTTGTCTTCGTTTTTCCACCATTTATTGCCCCTCACTTTTATCAAGATTTATTTTTAGTTTTTCCACTGTTTGTTCGTTTTATGCATGAATAATAGAAAAAGGGCTGTTATACACAGCCCTGTTACGCTTCTTTGCGTTGTTCTTGTTCGATTTGAGAAGGATGGCGAAGGGTATATAATGTATAGTTATCTTTTGTAATTTCGTATAAATTATATACATCAGCTCCGATTTGTTCCAGCAAACTTTTTCTTGTCTCATTCGCTGGGGTAACATACGGTAATTTTTCTGCCGCTTTGATGGAGCGGATGTTCACTTTGCGAATGCGCATAAATACAGTTTCAATGGAAAGCTCGTAAAATAATTCGTGGAAAAATGCTTCTTTCGCACGTTGGTTATATCCTTGGCCATGATATGGCTTTCCAAGCCATGTGCCCAAAAATCCAGCGTTATTTTGTATGTCAAATAGGCTGATTGTGCCGATTGGATTTCCCCATTCATCTAAAATCGTGCGGGAAATGAGTTCACCGCGTTCTTCCGCTTCGATCATTTGTTTCGTCATAAATAAAAATTCTTCGTACGAGCTTGCTTTTTGGCGCACGAAAGGGAAGACGTCCGGGTGCACCATCAGCTCGTAGAGTGCATGACAATCTTGCAGCTCCCGTTTTTTTAACATACTTTTCCCTCCTTATATCGAGGGCAGTTTACTTGTGGGCGAAACCACCCTCGAAATTTTTTAATATATTCATCAAAAAATTCCGGGGTGGGAATCGAACCCACTAGAACCAGCGATATCCGCTGGTGGCGCACCATTTGCCTTCCCTTTTGTTGCGTCGTTATCTGATTGTCGGCAATGAGTAGCACAGGTCTTTATCATCATACACGATGATCAAGAAAAAAGAAATAGGTTTTTGTTAAATTTTTTTTATATATTTGTTGATTTTTCGATAACGAATGTCATGTGGCTAGTAAATCGGCTAAACTTTTTTCTAGCGTAGGGAAGGAAAAGACAAACCTAGCTTCCATCAGTTTCTTCGGAATGACTTGCTGTCTTTCGGTCACAAGCATGCTCATTTCACCAAGGAGAGCGCGCAGCATCGCACTTGGCACACGAAGCCAATGAGGGCGGTCAACTACCCAACGGCTAGAGCCGTGGGCTTGCAACTAGCCTAATTGGCTGCCGCGTTCGGCTGGTTGACAGCAGCCCTGCGGATGTTTTC
>NZ_QCWL01000001.1:917665-930618 GCF_003064505.1 Geobacillus sp. LYN3
AAAGTTATTCTGAAAAACTAAATAAAAAATCCTTTGTTTTGACCTTGTTAGGGTGCGAAATGTGAGTTAATAAATACGCGAGGAGGGGATGGCAATGATTTGATCAGCTCAATCATCCATTGGGTCGTGGAGACACGGCTATGGACAATGCGTTCTTTCTGCTTTTTTGTCCATCTTCTGCGGTTAATCGGTTCGCCGGCTAAATTAATCACGGCGCCAAAGGCAGGAAAGTCTGCTTGGGGGCGGCTTTCAGGCGTGAATAAAACATAGCGGATATTAGAAGAAGATAATTTAGGATGCCGCGTCAATATATAAATGGTATGGCCTTGTGACGCAAGGTGGTTCGAAAGCGCTTTTCCGATAAATCCAGTTCCGCCGGCAATGGCGATATTCATATTATATTCCCTCCTGATTTTATGGTAGTTTATTCATTTCGCTTTTTGTGTACGAAATACCTTCTATGGTACGATAAAAAATGGAGGGAAAAACCGATGGGGATCATTACGAATATTGCGGTTCAGACAAAAAATCCAGAGCGTTTTAACGTGTCCATCCAAAAGGAAAATGGAGAAACACTTGTTTTTAGTGTTGATCAAGACGTGCTTCTTCAGTTTCGTTTGAAAAAAGGAATGAAAATAGATGAACACTCTTTCCAACAAATAGTATATGCAGATGAAGTAAAAAAAACGTATCATCAAGCATTATATTTTTTATCATATCGAATGCGGTCCGAACAGGAAGTAGTCGATTATTTGAAGAAAAAAGGGGCGTCTGAGAGCATTATCGATGACGTGCTGCATAAGTTGAGGGAAAATAAGTATGTTGATGACCGTGAATTTGCGTTTGCTTATGTTCGTACGCAAAAACAAACGACAGCAAAAGGCCCGTACGTCATTCGAAAAGAACTTGAAAAGTTAGGAATTGCGACGGAGTGGATTGACCAAAGTCTTGCGCTGTATTCATTTGACGAACAAGTGGAAACGGCAAAATCGCTTTATGAAAAAGCAAAAAAACAGCGGGCAAAACAGTCTTTGCGGCAATGGAAATATCAGATCGGGCAGCTTTTATATCGAAAAGGATTTCCGCAGGAAGTCATCGATCGGGTGCTGTTGTCAGAACGGGACGAAAAGGAGGAACAGGAGTGGGAAGCTTTGGAGTATCAAGGAAGAAAAGCGCATCGTCGCTATGAAAAATATAATAGTCCGATGTACGAGCAAAAAATGAAGCAGGCTTTGTACCGGAAAGGCTTCCCACTGGAGATGATCGAGCAATTTTTGGACAAATTAAAGGAGGGAGACAAACGATGAAAGCGCAAGGAGAACAAAAGCGTTATAGTGAAATGACGGAACAAGAGTTGCATCAGGAAATCGCGGCATTAACGGAAAAAGCGCGCAAAGCAGAACGGATGGGCATGATAAATGAATACGCCGTATATGAAAGAAAAATCGCGATGGCAAAAGCGTATTTGCTTGACCCGAATGATTTTCAGCCGGGAGAAATATATGAGATCGAGGGAGATCCGGGAGAATATTTTAAAGTGCGTTATTTGAAAGGAGTATTTGCTTGGGGCTATCGGTTAAAGGGAAACGGGGAGGAAGAAGCATTGCCGATTTCGTTGTTGCGAAAGCCGTAATTATAGTAAAGAGAACCTAGAGAAGATTCTCTAGGTTCGATTTTGTTACGATTGTTTCCGCGTTTGACGCTCAAGGATAATTAAGTTAAGTGTTTGTTGAGTTTCTCCGTTGACTTGTGCATGGGCATGTTTTGGATTTGCCCATGGCTGCTGGAAAGGATTGGAGTATAAGTTATCATAAAATTTTTTGTGCGAATGGCGACCCATTGTCTCACACCTCTCAAAATAAGAGAAAGTTTTTAAAAATTGTCATCGCGTTTACCGGAAGCGTGCATGCGTTCTTGCGGATGGGTGTTAGTCGTGCCGTTTGCCCGTTTTGAAGCATATTCCGCTTTCGCTCGTGGTTCACCTTCGAATTTATTATTGTTTTGGTTTGGGAAGTTGCGTTCTTTATTCCGCATCGCACATTCCCTCCTTTGCAATTGCTCGTGTTGATGGCCAACACGTATTTTTATTATGAGGATATTTTGCTCTCTTATGTGTTCAAATTGTTGGGATAAGAGGTGGAAAAAATGACGATGAATGAATATTTTGAACGGCTGACGAACTATTTGTTGGAGAAAAATCCGTCGCTTGCTTATGCCCAAGCAAGAACGTGGGTCGAATTGCTATGGGAAGATTTCGAAACGACATATGCCCGCGCTGGATACGAATATAGAGGAAAAGAGCTGACAGAAAAAGTAGTGCGTCAATGGATTGACCGGTATGGAGCGACATTACATGAATTTCAAACGACAAATCCGAAATATCAACATTTGCTAAATCGCAATGATTATTTAAAACATTGAAAATAGGCGGTTGTTTCAAAACGACCGCCTATTTTTATCAGTTTGGAATGAGGTCCAGTTTTTTTCGCAATTTCCCTTCGCTGAAAATCCAGCCGGTATACGAACTGACAATATTTAAATTGCGATCTAATTGCACTACGGCGACGAATGGATAATAGCCTTTGCTGCGATAGCGCAAGTCGGTAAAGCGCACTTCGTAATAATCATCGTATTCATTAAGTTCCCAGCGATAAACAGGGGAGAACGATAAAAAGGCGGCAACGTTTTCATCCTTTTTCGCTGCTTCGATGACAGGGTCATCAGGAAGCGGACATTTTTCAAATTGGTCCAATATATAGATGCACCCGTTTTTGGCCCTCGCGACATAAAAGTAGTCTTTTGCCGTAATCGCCAAATGCCACTCGCGGAAGCGGAACGTCGGAACGGTAATAATCTGTTCGACATCGGCAATTTCAGCACGGATGGCTTGTTTAATCGCTGCCTGCTGGCGTAATCGTATTATATAATAAGCGGCGATGACACCGTAAATCGCTAGAAACGTATAGCCGGGATGAAGGTCAAGAAACAACAGGCCAACCCCGATGACATGCAGGGCAAAAATAATTGGATCGAATGTATTGATCACACCAAGCGCAATCCACTTTTTTGTAAACGGCCGCAGCGCTTGCGTGCCGTAAGCGTTAAAAATATCGACAAATACGTGAACTGCGACAGAAATGAACGTCCATAGCCATAAGTGAAATACATTGACGTATGAATAAAAGCAAACGATAATGCCTGTAATGAATAACGACCATAGCCATACGGCAGGAATCGAATGGGTAATTCCGCGATGATTGCGGATATATTTTGCGTTGTTTTGTAATTTTAAAATCGTATCAATATCCGGCGCTTGGGAGCCGGCTAATGTTCCGATCAGCACAGCATGAGACAAAAAAGGGTCTTGAGCGACAGTGGGGTCCAATGTGGCAATACTGCCTAGCGCTACCCCCATAAGAATGTGTGTGCCTGTATCCAAGCGAAATAAGCCTCCTTTGCTAGTTTCGTTCATTAGTATATCCAGTCCGTTTTCGATCATTGGACGAGTAAGCACATAAAAACAAGGATGTATTTATTGCCAGTGTAGCACATTTCGAATGCATTGGCGAGGGAAGGGAATACTAAAGCCATCTTTCCTGTTTAGGAAAGATGGCTGAAAAAGGCGAATGTTTAGCTTTTATCATCATCCAGACGTTTTCCAAATTCTTTTAAAGAGGAAAGAATAAAGCGGATGGCGCGGTTAATGTCAGGATCATTCACTGCTTTTAAAAGATCGAAAATGCCGATTTTTTTATCTTTTTCTTTTGTTTGCTTATATGCTTCGGCAATGCTTGAAGCGGTGCTTTCCAATAATTTAGTGGTTAATTGCGGATCTAGATTGGCAAGCAGCTGTGCCATCCCGATCACATGATTAATCGCTGTTGTCACCGGTTTGCGATTTGCTTGGCCGATGACGATTTTCACGATATCTTCCTTTGCTTTAAGCATCGCATTTGCCGCTTCGAGTATGCCGCTTTTATGCAGTTCTTCTATAATAGAAAGCAGTTCAGTGACCGCTTCTTCTTTTTCCGTCAATGAAGTTTTTAGTTCTTCTATTGTTTTCTCACGTTTTTCTTCTTCGGTAATGGTTTGTTTTTGAATGGTTGTAATTGGTTTAGCCACGCGGCTGTGCCTCCTTCCATTCATCCGTTAAAGGAACGTAATCCGGACGCTTCCATTTTCGATCGACTTCGACGCCTCTTTTTGGATTCCGCTTTTTAAATCGCGGATTGGTGCGCGGGAGCGGAGATTCTCCGTCGACTTCCAACACTTGCATGCGCACTCTTGCTTGTTTAAACGCCGGTGTATTCGTGCGATGGTCAGTGGCAGGACCGGTAAGGATGTTAATGGCGCTTTCGTTTGTTGCCGAGTGCATTGGCAAGAATAATTCTTTTCCTTTGACACGGTCAGTGACGAGCACGCGCACTTTTACTCTGCCGAATGGTGATTCTAAACGAACGAGCGAGCCGTCTTTGATGCCGCGTTCTTTCGCTAATTCCGGAGATACTTCAACGAATATTTCAGGGAATTTTCTTTGAATGCCTTCTGATTTGTATGTTAAGTTTCCTTCATGGAAATGTTCGAGCAATCGTCCGTTGTTCACAAGCAAATCGTATTCTTCCGGATATTCTGCCGGCTGTACCCAGTCGGCGAGTGCAAAGCGCGCTTTTCCATCCGGGAAGTTGAAGCGTTCTTTATAAAGAATCGGCGTATCTGCACCGTCGTAGCTGCCCCAGCAAAGGCTTTTCCAGCCTTCCAAGTTTTCGTAATGCGCTTGTGAAAAAAGCGGAGCAAGACTCGCGATTTCGTCCATAATTTCTTTCGGTCCGGCGTAGTTCCAATCAGCACCCATCCGTTTGGCGATTTCTTGAATGATCCACCAGTCCGGTTTTGAATCGCCGAGCGGTTCAAGCGCTTGGTAAAAACGTTGAATGCGCCGCTCTGTGTTGGTAAACGTTCCTTCTTTTTCTAAGCTTGGAGCTGCTGGCAAAACAACGTCAGCAAATTGCGCTGTTTTCGATAAGAAAATGTCCTGTACTACCAAGAAGTCTAACTCTGATAGCACTTTTTGGACATGATTGGCGTTGCAGTCCACAAGTGCCATATCTTCGCCGACGATATACATTGCCTTTAATTTTCCTTGTTCGGCTGCTTCGATCATTTGGATGTTATCAAGACCAGGTTTTCCATCGATGCGGACGCCGTACGCTTTTTCAAATTTTGCCCGCGCGATATCATCCGTAATATGCTGGTATCCTGGAAGCCAGGCAGGAAGGGACCCCATATCACAAGCACCTTGCACGTTGTTATGGCCGCGGAGCGGGAACGCTCCAGCGCCTGGGCGTCCATAGTTGCCTGTTGCGAGCAATAAGTTCGAGATGGCCGCTGATGTATCGCTTCCTCCCGTGTTTTGCGTAACGCCCATTCCCCAGAGAACGCACGTGCCATCTGCTTCATGGATCATTTCAGCGATGCGGATTAAGTCTGCTTTCGCAATGCCTGTTACTTCTTCCGCGTAATCGAGCGTATATTTTTCGAGCACTTCTTTGAATTCGTCGAAGAAATGAACGCGTTCGCGAATGAATTTTTCATCGTGCCAGCCTTGGTCAATGATATATTTCGTGACGGCCATCAACCATACTTGATCCGTTCCCTGTTTTGGTCGGATAAATAAATCGGCGCGTTCCGCCATTTCATTTTTGCGCAAGTCAGCAACAATTAATTTTTGACCAAATAGTTTATGGGCACGTTTGACGCGAGTCGCCAAAACCGGATGTCCTTCCGCCGGATTGGCGCCGATAATAATCACTAATCCCGCGGATGCGATATCATGAATCGTTCCGGAATCGCCGCCCATTCCTACCGTGCGGAACAATCCGTCGGTTGCCGGCGATTGGCAATAGCGCGAACAGTTGTCGACGTTGTTCGTTTCAAATACTTGCCGAGCCAATTTTTGCATTAAATAGTTTTCTTCATTGGATATTTTCGACGACGAAATAAAGCCGATGGCATTGCCGCCGTATTTCCGTTTGATTTCGCCAAGTTTTTCTGCAACAAGCGAAAGCGCTTCTTCCCATGTGGATTCGACAAACACGTCACCTTTGCGGATAAGCGGTTTGGTCAGGCGCTCTTCGCTGTTGACGAAATCCCAACCGAATTTTCCTTTTACACATGTGGAAATTGCATTGACCGGTGCCTCGGAGACAGGCTGGATTTTTAAAATTTTCCGTCCTTTTGTCCATACTTCAAACGAACAGCCGACACCGCAGAACGTACAAACTGTTTTTGTTTTTTTGATGCGCTGTTTGCGCATCGCCGCTTCGATTTCCGAAATGGCAAAAATACTGCTGTAGCCAGGTTCGACTTCCTTTACAAAATTGATCATCGGATTTAAAATTTCTTTATCTAAACCGGTCATAAAGCCGGCCTCGCCTAACATCGATTTTTCCATTAATGCATTACATGGGCAAACGGTAACGCATTGTCCGCAACTGACACAGGAAGATTCGTTAATCGGAACACCGTTATCCCAAATGACACGAGGGCGTTCCGCTTCCCAGTCAATAGATAATGTTTCGTTTACTTGTAAGTTTTGACATACTTCTACGCATTGACCACAGGCGATACATTGATTTGGATCATAGCGGTAGAATGGATGGGACATGTCGACTTCCGATGGATCTACTTTCGGGCGATATGGATACGATTGATGTTCGATTCCCATTAATTCCGCTGTATTGTGCAATTTACAGTTTCCGTTATTGTTATCGCAGACAGTACAATATAATAGGTGGTTTTCTAGGATGCGGTCCATCGCTTCTTTTTGAGCTGCTTTCGCCCGTTCGGAAGAAAGCTCGATGTTCATGCCGTCTTTAGCAGGAGTAGAACAGGCGCGCACCAATTTTCCATCTGCTTCGACAATGCATGTGTCGCACGTTTGAATGGCTCCCAGCTCAGGAGTATAGCAAACTTGCGGATGTGGAATGTTGTTTTCATTAATGACTTCCAAAATCGTCGTTCCTTGTTTTGCGCTGTAATCGCTTCCGTTTATTGTAATCGTTATCAATTGTTCGCTCATGCTTAAACCTCCTCCACAGTAAAATAAAAACTCCACCATGAATGAAGATGGTCTTCAGTCATGGTGGAGTAGTTTTTTAGCATGACGATACTAAAATAACCAATCCATATCCAAATAGACTACTAGTAGAAAAATAACAAGGGAAACCTTATTATTTTTCCACTATGTTTATGTCTATTTTGATTTTTTTATTATAATTATATTACTGAATTGTTCGTAAAACAACCTGTAAAGACATCGTTTTTCGCAAATTTATGGTTGGAAAGGGGCTTTTCAATGTCCAAAAAGGAAGCGACATTCAACGATTTAGTGCGGAAAGTTCGCAAGCAACTGTTTGGAAAAGGGCCAGAGCGGATTAAAACATATTTTGTCGACAATCTTGCCATCACTATCTTGCAAGGAAATTTAACGCCGACGGAAAAATTTATCGCAAGGTCCCCTGAAGGAAAAGAAATGGTTCATACGGCGCGCACCCGGATGATTCAGGAAGTATATGCGCAAAAAGTGCCGGAAGGACTTGAGGAACTGGCAGGATCCAAACTATTATATCTATTTAATGATATTAAAGTGGAAGACGATATTGCTGTTTCTGTATTTATATTTGAAAAGCCGATAGAAAAATAATATGTCGAAATATTCTGTATTGTTTTTGAATGCGTTTTCATGATATGCTAAAAGCAGATTAACATGATGAGTATGGTAGGAAGCTTAGCTATACAATGGCGAAAGAGCGATTGGTAGTTAAGTTTCCGCTTGTAGCGTGACGAGAGCGTTGGTTTTGTCACAGGAGCTCTGTGCTGAAACTACCGCCACTTTTCTATGTGCGCGAAGGATAGTATGCCTTCGTCATAGAAAATGTGGCGGTTTTCTTTTTGTGAAATCCGGAAACGGGGGGTGGGGTCGATGGAGTCATTCGTGACTCGTAAGCAAAAAATTGTAAAGTATCATAATGATCATTTTGAAGAGCTAGATGATGAGGTTGCGGTGGAGTTTCCGCTTACGATTGTCGTTGACGGGCAAGAATTCGCAACAATGGTATGCACTCCGACCCATTTGGAAGAATTGGTCATCGGTTTTTTAGCTTCGGAAGGACTGATTCGTTCCAGCAAGGAAATAAAGGCAATATCCGTGGATGAACATCGCGGATTTGCCTATGTTGAGCTTGTCACGAAACAGTCTATTCAAAAAGAGTTTTATGCAAGACGGTTTATCGGCTCTTGCTGTGGAAAAAGCAGACAATTTTATTTTTACAACGATATGAAAACTGCCAAAACGGTTGTGCACAGAACAAACGTTCGTGTTGACCAATGTTTTCGTCTTATGCGGCTGTTGCAAGAGAGATCCACCGATTTTCAGGCGACTGGCGGCATTCATAACGCAGCGCTTTGTACGCCGAACGAACTAGTCATCGTTCGTTCTGATATTGGCAGGCATAATGCGTTGGACAAAATTTACGGATATTGCTTGCAGCACGATTTGCAGTTATCGGACAAATTAATCGCGTTCAGCGGAAGAGTATCATCGGAAGTATTGCTGAAAGTTTCCAAAATGGGAATAGGCATTATTTTATCGAAATCCGCGCCAACGACATTGGCGCTCGAATTAGCGAACGATTTAGGCATTACGGTTGTAGGGTTTATTCGCGGACAAACGTTTAATGTGTATACGCATGTCGATCAAATAATCGAATAAAAAGGGGGACTAACAAATGAAAAATCGTTGGTTCATCGCTTTATCAGCAGTAGGAATTCATATTTGCATCGGTTCTGTTTATGCATGGAGTAATTTTACGAATCCATTAAAACAAATGTTTGGGTGGTCGGATCAAGAAGTTGCGCTAACATTTAGCATTGCCATTTTGTTTTTAGGTTTATCAGCGGCATTCCTTGGTCACTTTGTCGAAAAACACGGTCCTAGAAAAGCAGGATTACTTGCTGCAACGTTTTTTGGGATCGGCATTGCTGGTTCCGGATTTGCGGTTGTTTTGGAATCGAAGCATTTGCTTTACCTATTCTATGGGGTGTTAGGCGGAATTGGTCTTGGAGTAGGATATATTACACCTGTTTCTACGCTGGTGAAATGGTTCCCAGATCGTCGTGGTTTTGCTACGGGGCTTGCGATTATGGGATTCGGATTTGCCGCCGCCATTTCAAGTCCTGTGATGAACAGTTTGATCGGTTCGGTTGGCGTTAGTAACACGTTTTATATTTTAGGCGCTGTTTACTTTTTGATTATGGCTTTCTCTTCTCTTTACTTAGAGAAGCCGCCTGAAGGTTGGATGCCTGAAGGATTTAAAGAAAAAGTGAAGGCTGGAAAAGCAAAACCATCGATGGATTTATCACAATTGACCGCAAATGAAGCAATTAAAACAAGACGTTTTTGGTATTTATGGATGATGTTGTTTATCAATGTAACATGCGGCATTGCTATCTTAGCTGTGGCAAAGCCGCTTGCCATGGAAAGTATCGGTATTGACCAAGCTGCGGCTGCGGCATTGGTTGGCGCCATTGGAGTATTTAACGGCTTAGGACGTATCGGCTGGGCATCTGCCTCTGATTACATCGGAAGACCAAATACCTATACAGTATTCTTCGTTTTACAAATTATTATCTTCTTTTTCTTGCCGGACGTTTCGGTCAAGTGGTTGTTTATGGGAATGTTGATTATCGTGTACACTTGCTACGGCGGAGGATTTGCGTGCATTCCTGCGTATATCGGAGACTTGTTTGGTACAAAGCAATTAGGTGCCATTCATGGTTACATTTTGACCGCTTGGGCAGCCGCAGGACTTGTAGGCCCGCTATTTGCCGCTTACATCAAGGATACTACCGGTTCTTATGAAGACAGCTTAACCTTCTTCGCAGGGCTATTTGTTATCGCTTTGGCTGCTTCTCTGCTGGTGCGTATTGATATCCGTCAATTACAAGAGAAAAATGCTCAATCTATATATCCGTCAATTACAGAAGAAAAAAGTACAATCTAATAAACAAGCCTTCTTCTGGTGAATTGTTTAAGAATAGCGAAAAAAGAAGAGGCACCATTCAAGCCCTCCTTGTACTGCGGCAAGCAGCATCATTTGTTATAATAAACATGCTAGATGGAATAAAAGCAGCATGGAGGAGACAAGGTGAAGACACGAACGTTGCTGGATGGCTTTGACATCGAACAATTTCAGTTAGATTTAATCGGCTGGTTTGAAAAAGAACAGCGTGACCTGCCGTGGCGCAAAGATAACGACCCGTATAAAGTATGGGTGTCGGAAGTGATGCTGCAGCAGACAAAGGTCGATACGGTGATCCCGTATTTTCATAAGTTTATCGAGCAATTTCCGACACTGGAGGCGCTTGCGGAAGCGGACGAAGAAGAGGTGCTGAAAGCGTGGGAAGGACTCGGCTACTACTCGCGCGTCCGCAATTTACATGCAGCGGTAAAAGAAGTGAAAGAGCAATATGGCGGGAAAATTCCCGACAATCCAGAACAGTTTTCCAAATTAAAGGGAGTTGGGCCGTATACGACAGGGGCAGTATTAAGCATCGCCTATGGCATTCCGGAACCTGCCGTCGACGGCAATGTGATGCGGGTATTATCACGGATTTTTCTTGTCTGGGAAGATATCGCCAAAACAGGAACGAGAAAGTTATTCGAAGCGATTATCCGGCAAATTATTTCACGCGAAAACCCTTCGTATTTTAACCAGGCGTTGATGGAGTTAGGAGCGCTTATTTGTACACCGCGTAATCCGGCTTGTCTCCTTTGCCCGGTACAAGCGCATTGCCGGGCGCTGCAAGAAGGGGTACAGACGGAGCTTCCGGTAAAAACGAAAAAAACGAGTGTTAAACAAGTGGCGATTGCAGCTGCGGTGCTGAAAGATGAACATGGCAAAGTACTGATCCATAAGCGGGACAGCGATGGATTGCTTGCGAATTTATGGGAATTTCCGAACTGCGAAGTAGCCCATTCACGGGAAAATCCGGAAAGACAGTTGGAAAAGTTTTTGAAGGAAGAATACGGGGCAATAGTCCAGCTTGAGAAACCTTTTGCGGTTTTAGAACATGTGTTTTCTCACTTAGTTTGGAATATTACCGTTTATGACGGCAAACTAGTTAATAGTTTTACGGAAACAGAACAGCTGAAACTTGTTGATGAGCGAGAAATCAGTTTATACGCCTTTCCTGTTTCCCATCAACGAATTTGGCGAGAGTATAAAGAGAAAGAAACAGGTGGATAATCCACCTGTTTCAGTCATACGATTGTCTCGTTCCTTGTGTATAGGTAGCTTCGCTTTTTCTGAGTCCACCGCGAGCTTCGATTTCTTCGATGATTTCGCGGTGGATCGTTTGTCCTTCTGCGTTTAAATAAGGAGCAATTTGCTGAAACGAATGGTGGAAAAAAGCGAGTTCGCTGTCTTTCCATTCTGATTTTGGGATCATCGAAAGTTCGGTCATATCGCGGCCAACGTACATGATGGATGCCTCCTTTTTTTCTAGTTTAAAAAAGTACTCATTCATTTATACATAAAGGGGAGAAAAACATGAGTGAAAAAGTTGCGGTAGTCACAGGAAGCAGCCGTGGAATCGGCAAAGCGATTGCCCTTCGTCTTGCAAAAGAAGGATACGATATTGTCGTTAACTACGCACGCAGTAAAGAAGCGGCGTTACAAACGGCGCAGGAAATCGAAGCGCTGGGGCGAAAAGCGCTTGTCGTGAAAGCGAATGTCGGTGATGTCGAAAAAATTAAAGCGATGTTCGCACAAGTGGATGAAGCATTTGGACGTGTGGATGTCCTTGTTAATAACGCCGCTTCAGGTGTACTGCGGCCGGCGATGGAGCTTGCGGAATCGCATTGGAATTGGACGATGGACATTAACAGTAAAGCACTTTTATTTTGCGCGCAAGAAGCGGCAAAACGAATGGAAAAAGTCGGCGGCGGAAAAATCGTAAGCATTAGTTCGCTAGGTTCTATCCGTTATTTAGAAAATTATACGGCTGTCGGTGTTTCAAAAGCTGCAGTCGAATCATTAACACGTTATTTAGCTGTCGAATTAGCACCGAAAAATATTTCTGTCAATGCCGTATCAGGTGGCGCAGTCGACACAGATGCGTTGAAACATTTTCCAAATCGGGAAGAACTTTTGGCTGATGCGGCAGCCAAAACTCCGGCTGGCCGAATGGTAAAACCTGAAGATATTGTCAACGCGGTAATGTTTTTATTGTCCGACCAAGCAGAAATGATCCGCGGTCAAACGATTATCGTTGATGGTGGAAGATCTTTACTTTTGTAATTTGGATGGATAAAACGATCACCTCCTGGGCACATTAAGTGACGTGGAGGTGATAACAATGGCAAAACAACAACCAAACAAAACAGCTGCAGGCACTAACATTCAAGAAGTAAGACAACAAAACGCACAATCTGCACAAGCAGGTCAATTCGGCACTGAATTTGCTGCAGAAACTAATGTGCAACAAGTAAAACAACAAAACGCGCAAGCAGAAGCTCGCAAAGCGCAAAATTCAAGCAAATAACATAGAAAAGTGGAGGCGAGCCGTTTAACCGCGACGGGCAAATGTTCTTTGCCCGCAGGGGTGTTTGTCACCCCAAGGGAGAAGGTTATTTGTCCCGCTAGCTGCACCTGCGGTTACTCGGTGTATGTCAGCGAAGATGCAAATTCAAGTAGCTGACAGGTTGCGAGCCGAAGCTAGACAGCTAAAAAAGCGGGGGCGGTATAGCCAGTTCTTAGAGAATCGTTTCCCATTGGTCGATTGGGAAAATGATTTCTCAGAAAAGAGCTAGCTGCCTCCATTTTTTATCTTAATTAGGCGAGAAGACTCCCACTTCAACGAAGCGAAGCGGAGTAAGTGGGAGATGAATCGCC
>NZ_QCWL01000001.1:930718-943646 GCF_003064505.1 Geobacillus sp. LYN3
TGAAGCAGTCAAACTTCTTTGGAAGCCCCCACTTCAAATTTTCGCTAGAAATTAAGTGGGGGTAGTTCACCGACAAAAGCTATCATAATTTTACATATATAGTCAAAGGAAATTTTTATCTCTTCCCGAAATATTAAATAGGAACAGTAAAAGAAGGCGCTCATCGGCGAATATGGGAAGGGAGAGAGCGATAATGGAGACGTTCGAACGCTTAGTGGGTGAGCAATTGAAAACGATGGAGCAACTGTTATTTTTACAGTCGGAAATCGAGCGTTGCCAAGAAATTGAAAAACAATTAATAGAGATGCAGCAAGAAGCGAAACTCCAATCCATTCAAGAGGAAATCCAACAAATGAAACGACAGTTAAGAGAGATTCAACAAACGTTTGAAAAGCAAACGGAAGAAGTCATTCTTTCATACCAAAACCAGTATCGCCGTACGTGCGAGCCATCTTCAACGCGTTAAGATGGCTCTCTTTTGTTTTCATTTGTATCTTCAATCGTTATAATAAAAAAGAGAAGTTCCCATAGGAAAGTAGGGAGAATGATGTCTGGATATCCTGCAGAAGGAGAAATTATTCAAATTCATAGTTATAAACATAACGGTTTGATTCATCGAGTATGGGAAGAATCGATCGTGCTAAAAGGAACGTCTACGTGTATTATCGGAGCGAATGATAAAACGATGGTGACGGAAGCAGACGGCCGGACATGGGTGACGCGCGAACCGGCAATTTGTTTTTTTCATGCGAAACATTGGTTTAACATTATTGGCATGATTCGGGAAGAGGGAATTTATTATTATTGCAATTTGAGTTCACCGTTTGTATGGGATGAGGAAGCGCTAAAATATATCGATTATGATTTGGATATTAAAGTATTTCCCGATATGACATATATTCTTCTCGACGAAGATGAATATGAACGGCATCGCAAAGAAATGAATTATCCAGATGTGATCGATCGAATTTTAAAAAATAATGTGAAAAAGCTGATCAGTTGGATTCATGAACGAAAAGGTCCGTTTGCGCCAGATTTTATTGACACGTGGTATGAAAAGTTTCGTTCATATCGAAAGTGAATGAAGGGGGAAAGCGAAAAAGCCTGTTCGTTGCCGCAAACAGGTTTTCTGCTTTTTAAAGGGGGATATGTTTTTGGCAATTATTCGCCGCTATATGCAATTTGTGCGTCCATATAAATGGTATATTATTGCAACGATGATCATCGGAATTATTAAGTTTGCGATTCCGCTTCTCATTCCGTTGTTATTAAAATATGTCGTTGATGAAATTATCGCAAATACGAAGTTGCCGATGTCCGTCAAGACAGAGCGTCTTTGGTGGGCTATCGCTGTGATGTTAGTGATTTTTGTCCTTATTCGCCCGATTGTCGAATATTATCGGCAATATTTTGCGCAGTGGACGGCAAGCAAAGTGCTGTATGACATTCGCAACCGCTTATTTACACATATGCAAAAATTAAGCTTTACGTATTACTCCAACCATCGCACAGGGGAAATTATTTCGCGCGTGATTAACGATGTCGAGCAAACGAAAGATTTTATTATTACAGGACTGATGAATCTTTGGCTAGATATGACCACGATTATTATTGCACTTATTATTATGATGAAGATGGATATTAAATTAACGCTTGTTTCCATTAGTACGCTGCCGCTTTATGCATTTTCCGTAAAATACTTTTTCGGGCGTTTGCGGCAACGGACGAGAATGCGTTCCCAAGCGCTGGCGGAACTGCAAGCATACTTGCACGAACGAGTACAAGGAATGCCGGTGATTAAAAGTCTTGCGATCGAAGAAGAGGAACAGAAACGTTTTTCCGAACAAAACAACAATTTTTTAACAAAGGCGCTTATGCATACGAGCTGGAATGCAAAATCGTTCTCTGTTGTGAATACAGTGACAGATATTGCTCCCATCATTGTGATTGGCTATGCCGGCTATCAAGTATTGCTTGGTCATATTACCGTCGGAACATTGGTTGCTTTCGTCGGTTATATTGATCGGCTTTATAGCCCGCTGCGCCGCCTTGTGAACTCGTCAACGACATTAACGCAGTCGTTCGCCTCGATGGATCGAATGTTTGAGTTTTTGGATGAGACATATGATATTGTGGATGCGCCAAATGCGATGGACTGCAAGGAAGTAAAAGGGGACATCGTATTTGAAAACGTAACTTTTGCTTATAGTAAAAACGAACCGCCTGTACTTCGAGATATTTCGTTTTCCGTAAAAGCGGGTGAAACGATCGCTCTTGTCGGCATGAGCGGGGGAGGAAAATCTACATTAGTAAGCCTTATTCCACGGTTTTATGACGTCACAAAAGGACGCATCTTATTAGACGGCATAGATATTCGCGACATACGCGTCCGCAGTCTGCGCGATCAAATCGGGATGGTGTTCCAGGATAGTTTTTTATTTAGCGATTCGGTGAAAGAAAATATTTTGCTCGGAAAACCAAGTGCGACAGACGAAGAAGTGATTGCCGCCGCAAAAGCGGCCAACGCTCACGATTTTATTATGAATTTGCCGGACGGTTATGATACGAAGGTCGGAGAACGCGGCATTAAATTATCCGGCGGGCAAAAACAGCGAATCGCCATCGCCCGTGTCTTTTTGAAAAATCCTCCGCTTCTTATTTTTGACGAAGCAACATCAGCGCTTGATCTAGAAAGCCAGCATTACATTCAAGAGGCAATGGAACGGCTCGCGAAAAATCGGACTACGTTTATCGTTGCCCATCGCCTGTCAACGATTACTCATGCGGACCGGATTTTTCTTATCGAAGATGGAAAGATTGTTGAAAGCGGCACGCATGATGAATTAATGGCCAGAAAAGGACAATATTATCACTTATTTACGATTCAACAATTGAATTACACGGAGTGAAAAATGTTTATATTATCGAAAAATAAGAGTTAGAAACGGTCTTGCAAAGTTGTTAAGGCCGTTTTTTATTTAGATAATATGAACCTCTCCCTCCTTTTCTTTGTTTATTAGTAGGAAAAATATTATTATTTTAGAATTAGGAGGAAGAGAATTTTTACACGCTGTAAGACTGTTTTTTTATTATTATTTTTTCTATTTAGATAATTGGTACCGTCAAGAATTTTGTGTAATGTAAGATAGATAGGGTATCTCTGAAATGGATTTAGAATAGAGGGGGGATATTTCCTCCACACAAAAGACTGAATATTCATTCTCTTGTGTGGACAGAGGCCCCCTTTCTTTGCTTATTTGTTTATTTACAATATTTGGTTAATTATAGCATTCTTCAAACATTCGCTCGAGGGCTTCCTGCGCTTCGGCAAATCCTCTTAACTTTCGCCCTGCCCATTTCTCATTAAAATCTTGGATGGTCAAATACATGACTTTTTCCGCGGCTTCTAAACTGCTCAAACTGTTCATCGGCTTTAGACGTTTCCGAATTTCCTTGATCGTTCGTTCGATGGCATTGGTCGTGTAAATCACACTTCGAATACTGCTTGGATCATCCATAAATGTAAGGAGGACATCCAACTCATTGGCCCAAGATTGAACTTCTCTTGGATATTTGCTGGACCATTTCGACTCAAACTGTTGAAACATTTGTAACGCCATCTCCTTATTCGGCGCGCGATAAATCAGTTTGAGATTCTCTGCCACTTCAAATTGATCTTTTTTCCAAACACAGCTGAGGGTGTTGCGGACTTTGTGCACGACACAGCGCTGCACATCGGCTTTCGGATACACCGCCTTAAAGGCTTCCTCCAGCCAGCCGGTGTGGCGTTGATAAGGGGCAAACAACTGTGTTTGAAATTTTCCGTTTCGGTCTCTTGAAGCCAAAAGACCCTCAATCCGGCCATATTGCGTATCTAGATTTCGCTGATAGCAGCCGTTTCTCCTATTCGGCGTTCCAGCCTGTTCGATTTCGAGGAAATGTTTGATTTCTTCCCGCATAATCAGCTCTAATTTTTCCTTCACAAACTGACGAATGACACTTTCCAGTTGATTTGCCCAGTCGACATTCGGTATACTTCTTTTAGACATAGGTAGGGTACTCCTTTCTCTAAGATTTTTGGTCCAATCAGAGAATACCCTACCTTTTTCTTTTGTTCTAGCAAAATGCTTTACACAAACTTTTATACATCATCATTGATGGAATTATTTCGCGCTTGTTTGATATTATGCTTGCGTTTCCAAGTATTTTGCTTGCCATTGGGATTGTCGCGGTGCTTGGACCTTCCTTGCAAAATGCGCTGATTGCAATTGCGGTGATTAATATCCCGAACTTCGGACGATTGATTCGCTCGCGTGTATTAAGCATTAAACAAGAAGAATACGTGATGGCGGCAAAAGCAATTGGGATGAGCGATATGCGCATTTTGTTCCATCATATTTTGCCAAACAGTATGGCACCGATTATCGTGCAAGGCACACTGGCGATTGCAACGGCCATCATCGAAGCGGCCGCCCTCGGATTTCTCGGATTGGGGGCACAGCCTCCGAATCCAGAATGGGGGAAAATGTTAGCGGATTCGAAAGACTTTTTGACACAAGCACCATGGACGATGATTTTTCCAGGGCTTGCAATTATGTTAACCGTGCTTGGTTTTAACTTGATGGGCGACGGATTGCGCGATGCGTTGGATCCGCGCATGAAAAACTAATAAAAGAAGGCTATCTCTTTTAGCGGAGATAGCCTTTTTTAGTGACTAGCTAAATTTTTTACTAAGGCAGCATCATGATGATAATGTTGGAAGCTGTCAATCAATTTATCAAGATGTTCTAATTGTTCGCTATAATCGATAATCGCTCCTATTAATGAAAAGAGGTAATATTCGTTTTTTTGCTGGTGATGTGCGTAAAATGCTTCGATTAAACGTGTTCTTTCTTGATGGGTTTCCATCGCTGTTTCTGTACGAGGATGACATTTTGTTTTACCAATAAACTTTAGCAATATTTGTTCATGGTAATGAAGCAGACTGTCTAGTTGTGAGCGGATGGCTTGCTGCAACTCAAGCGGCATGTGGTACAACTCGTTTTCAAAACGATGAAGAATTTTTAATGTATCGAGCGCTCTGTTTGCGACTACGATCATTTGCCGATATAGCACAAGTTTTCGTGATTTTTGAAAACGATTTTTTCGCGAGTACGTGCGCTCTTCTTTATACATTAAGTAAAGATGCTCGAGTTTTGTCATATCTTCTTTCATTTTTTCAATGTCTTCTTTTAAAATATGGTGCTCGGACGCATGCCTTATATGGATGCGAATCCATTTTAAAATATTTTCCGTGTTTTCATTAATTTGTGCATATAGCCTTTTTTCATATTTTGGAGGAAGAAAAATTAAGTTGACGATAAAGGCAGCGAATACCCCGAGCATAATGGTGGAAAACCGGATAACGGCAAATTTGATAAACTCTCTGTCAGTATATTCCATAATCGCGATAACGGTAACTAATGCTACCGATATCGTTGACTCGAGGCGCATTTTTAAGCAAAGAGCGATAACGATCATGAGCGTAAGGCCGATAATGAACGGGTCACGTCCGAACAAAAGAACAGCAATAATGGCAAATGCAGCGCCAATGATATTGGCTTGGACTTGTTCAATCAATGATAAATAGGAACGGTAAATCGTCGGCTGCATTGCAAAAACTGCGGAAATTCCCGCAAATACAGGAGAGGGAAAGTGTAATAGGGATGCTAGAAAAAGCGCTAATGTAACGGCGATTCCTGTTTTGAAAATGCGGGCACCGAGCTTCATTGTATGTTCAAACCTTTCCTCCTTAGTTCTTATAAACAATTTAGTACTATACACGCTTTTATATATGATATCAAGTGGAAAATATACATGAAATGTTTTTTAAATGACGAAGGGAAACGTATGATGCTTGCTAACTGGGTGTTTAAAATCTCCTCTGTGCAAATAGAGGTGCGAAAAAACAAATGAAAAGATAAAAGGCTACATATACAGTTTAGCATGTATAAACACAGGTGGTAAAAAAATAGATATGACGATTTTCGGTCTAGGTGATTATATGAGGCGGTTAATAACAAAATTCCTGTTCAAAAAGTTACAAGTACAATCGGAGAAAGCCCATGCAGGGTGTAGCCCGTCTTTAGACATGGGATGAACCGATTGCTTTGACGTAGTCAAAGATGGTATACTACTCTTATAGAGAAGAAAAATCCAACGTCTTGAATCGGGCGCACAGGGCGATAAGCACCAGTGAGGTGTTTGCCCATGAAAGTCTTGTGGAATTAGAGTCAGTATCCATGCGAAGGTATGGAAGAAGCTCTATAGTACACAAGAACCCCGTGGCTTTAGCCATCGGGAGGTTCAGCGAGTATGTCAGAATAAAAAGGAGTATCCCGCTAGTTGCGGGATACTCTTTTCATGTGCGCCCGGCATGGGTGTAGTCTATAGGGTGAAAGTCCCGAACTGCGAAGGCAGAAGTAGCAGTTAGCTTAACGCAAGGGTGTCTGCGGCGACGCAGAATCTGAAGGAAGCGGGCGGCAAACTTCCGGTCTGAGGAACACGAACTTCATAGGAGGCTAGGTATCATCGGGTGAGTTTGCATGACAAAACGAAGCCCTTTCTGCCGAAGGTGATACCGAGTAAATGAAGCAGATAGATGGAAGGAAAGACTGCACTCTTACCCGGGGAGGTCTGTCCGGGAAGCCAAGTGCGCTTGGCAACCGTTGGAGCGATCCAACGCTGAACGGACAGAAGTCAGCAGAGGTCATAGTACTCGTCTAGCTTAAGATAGAAGAGGAAGGACCGAACCATGAAGGAGAACGGCCACTAGGCGTTCATCTTCTTTGATGAAACAGACAACCCGAAAGGGCCTGCTTGAGGGAGGAAATGGTGAAGTCCATGGGGGACCTCAAGAGGGTGGAGAAGAAGATGGCACGAATAGAACGGATCGTTCACGTAGAGAGGAAGAATTGGAATGTGGATGAAACAGATACTGTCACGGGAGAATCTCCTGCGAGCACTCAAACAAGTGGAAAAGAATAAAGGGTCCCATGGAACCGATGGAATGTCCGTCAAAGACCTGCGAAGACACCTCGTGGAACATTGGGACGTGATACGGCGTGCTTTGGAAGAAGGGACCTACGAACCTTGCCCGGTCCGACGGGTCGAAATCCCGAAACCGAACGGAGGAGTCAGGTTACTAGGAATCCCGACCGTGACAGACCGGTTCATCCAACAGGCCATCGCCCAAGTGCTCACGCCGATCTTTGACCCATCCTTTTCGGAACACAGCTACGGGTTTCGTCCCGGTCGAAGAGGACACGACGCGGTGAAAAAGGCGAAGCAGTATATTCAGGAAGGATATACATGGGTGGTAGATATCGACTTGGAAAAGTTCTTTGATCGAGTCAACCATGACAAACTGATGGGGATATTAGCGAAACGAATTCCAGACAAAATCCTCCTAAAGTTGATACGGAAGTATTTACAGGCAGGGGTCATGATCAACGGGGTGGTCATGGAAACACAAGAGGGGACTCCACAAGGAGGACCGCTCAGTCCACTTTTGTCCAACATTCTCTTGGATGAGCTGGACAAAGAATTGGAAAAACGAGGGCACAAATTTGTACGGTATGCGGATGACTGCAATATCTACGTAAGGACGAAGAAGGCCGGGGAACGGGTGATGAAATCGATCACGGCATTCATTGAAAAGAAACTCCGGCTGAAAGTCAACGAAACCAAATCGGCAGTGGATCGACCGTGGAGGAGAAAATTCCTCGGTTTTAGCTTCACCCCAAATAAGGAGCCAAAAATCCGGATCGCAAAGGAAAGTATTCGGCGCATGAAGCAAAGGATGCGCACCATGACGAGTCGATCGAAACCGATTCCCATGCCCGAGCGAATCGAACAGCTCAACCAGTACATTCTGGGATGGTGTGGATACTTCTCGTTAGCAGAGACTCCAAGTGTGTTCAAAGAACTAGATGGATGGATTCAACGAAGGCTGCGCATGTGCCAATGGAAAGAGTGGAAACTTTCGAGAACCAGAGTCCGAAAACTGCAAAGTTTAGGAGTGCCCAAGCGGAAAGCATATGAATGGGGAAACACTCGGAAGAAATATTGGAGAGTGGCCGCTAGTCCCATCTTGCATAAAGCCCTTGGCAACTCCTATTGGGAGAGCCAAGGGCTGAAGAGTCTTTATCAACGATATGAATCTCTGCGTCAGACTTAATGGAACCGCCGTATACCGAACGGTACGTACGGTGGTGTGAGAGGACGAGGGTTAATCACCCTCTCCTACTCGATCATTCTGTTGAAACGGAAGGATCGGCTTGTTCTTTTGTCGGAATCACCTGGAAGAAATGGTTTTCCGGTTTTTCAAGAAGCGGCTGTAATGATTGCGCTTCTTCGTGCTGACCGTGTTCTTTTAATAGTTCAATGTATTTCGATAACAATTCTTGTACATCCGATTTTCCACGTTCGTTCAGTGGCTCGAGGCGTACTTGCGCTCCTTTTGCGATGCGGCGTTCCAATGCCGCCTTTGTTAACCCCATTTCCGGTTGGTGGCGCAAGTAGACGACTCCACCTGTCATTCCGGCGCAAATCCATGGACCTGGGTCGCCAAGAACAATGCCGCGTCCATTTGTCATATATTCGAAGGCAAATCCTTTAATGTTCGCACGTGTGCCGATATTTCCATGTTCTTTTTCCGGAATTGGCGTTGTCACTTGGCCGCCGATGATCATATCCGCACCAGACAGACGAATGCCAGCGCGTGCGTCCGCGTTTCCTTGCGCGATGAGCAAACCTTTTTGCGCCCCGTATCCGAAGCCTTTGCCAACGGAGCCGTTATAAAATTTCCCGTCTTTTCCCTTTGCTTTCAAAATGAAAATGCTGCCGCCAAATGCGGTTTTTCCAACGCCGTCCTGTCCGCCGCCATCGACATGGATATGGATGCCGTGAGTGTTGTAAGCGCCGAGCCCGTTTCCAGGAATCGAACCGTTTTTGTAGCGCAATGTGACATCCGGCAATTTTTTGTACGATCCGTCGAGACGACCTCGTACGCGGTGGCAAGAAACACGGCTGCCGAGAACGCGCTGTTCGGACGTGACGCTCGTAAATTCACGGGAACGATGCAAATCTTCCACATAGTAATCGAGATATTCCGCCCCAGCAGCAACGAGCAATGATGGTTCCTCTGCGCTTGCCGCTGCTTCTTTTTGCGCCATTTGCTCCACTTCAAGCACTTCAAGCAAGTTTGATAGATTCAATTGCTCTAGTCCTCTTGTTTGCTCTAATAAGTCAGAGCGGCCGACGATATCTTGCAGGCGAGTAAATCCAAAAGAAGCTGTTAATGCTTTTAATTCGTTTCCAAACGAGGTGAATAAGTTGACTAATCCTTGCACTGCCGTCTCGAATTGCCGCGGAACAAAACGGCGCAATCCGTGTTCTTTTGCTTGTGCTACCGATTCGATTTGCGTGGCGATTCCGACATGGCACGTATCTAAATGGCAGCCGCGGCATGTCGTACAGCCGATCGCAATCATCGACAGCGTACCAAAGCCGATGCGGTTGGCCCCAAGCAGCATCACTTTGAGAACGTCAAGCGCACTTTTTATGCCGCCGTCTGCCCAAATTTCGACTTTGTTGCGCAAACCGGCTTCAAGAAGAGCGTTATGGGCGGCTTTTACCCCGATTTCCACTGGAAGACCGACATGTTGCAGCGCATGGATGCGTGCGGCTCCTGTTCCGCCATCGAAACCGCTTAGCGTAATAATGTCCGCGCCCGCTTTAGCAATGCCGACGGCAATTGTTCCGATATTTGGCACGACCGGCACTTTGACGGCGACTTTTGCTTTGTCGTTCGCCGTTTTTAGCTCGGAAATCATTTGCGCCAAATCTTCAATCGAATAAATGTCATGATTATTGGAAGGAGATATTAAGTCCGAACCGATGGTCGCGTTGCGCGCTTCGGCGATTTTTGCTGTTACTTTCGAACCTGGAAGGTGACCACCTTCACCCGGTTTTGCTCCTTGACCGATTTTAATTTCCAATAGATTCGAAGAGTTTAATAGTTCCGCGTTCACTCCGAAACGGCCGGATGCAATCTGCTGGCCGCGCGTGCGCGGGTATTTGCCGAGCATGTCTTTAATTTCGCCGCCTTCGCCGTTTAAGCTGACCATGTTTAAGCGATCTGCCGCTTCCGCATAAGCGCGGAACGCCACTTCGTTTTGCGAACCAAACGACATCGAGGCGATGACGAACGGCAGGCTATGTTCGCCGACGCTAATGTCGACTTTTTCGACAGGAACTTGTTTTTCCGTTTTCTTTATATCTAGCAAATGACGAATCGTTGTCGGTGTTTTGATTTCGAGTTCATTTAGTTTTTCCCGATAGTTGTCATATGATCCTGTTTGGGCGACTTCCCCAATCGCTTTCCAAATACGCGGGAAGACGTGGAATGTTTTTCCCGGCTTTGCGTTTTCATTCGTATAGTCTTCCGCGCGTGCGATGGCATCTTGTTTCAGCGCTTCGAAGTCGTATTGCAATGAATCAGAGCCAAAGAAGTTGACAATGTTTAATACATCGGCGATTTCATCATGCAGGCCAATCGATGAGAAGAGGCGGCTATATCCGCGCAATTCGTGAATGCCAATTGTCGAAATTACTTTTTCTAATCCTTTATTGAGCGCTTTAAATAGATTGGCAACAGGTGCAGTCGACTCTTCCGACGCAACCGTTGCAAACATGAGATACGGGCTGATGGCATCTGCTCCTAGTCCATAGGCGACGACAAAATCATGCAGGGAGCGAATCGCGCCGGAACGAAGCAAAATGGAACAGTCGCGGCGCAAGTCTTGTTTTGTTAACGATTGATCGATGGCCGATGTGATGAGCAACGGGTCAATCCATAAGTTTCCGTTTTGATGTGCTTCTGCATCATCAATGACGAGCAAGGTCTTGCCGGAACGAACCGCTTCACATGCTTCGTTAGAAAGACGCTCTAGCGCCTGCGGAATGGTTTCTTCCGCCGTAAATGTCGCCGACAGGATGTGCGCTAATTGTTTTTCTCGGAACGAATGAACAATTTGGTCGTACGAAGGATGATGTAATTCTGTCGCGCAGTCGTTTCCGATTTTTCCTTCGATGAGAATCGGCGAGCTGAGCTCGATAACATATGACGTTTCTGTTTTATCTACAAGAGATGGCCGTTTTCCAATGACAGTTCTTGTTGAAAAATGTTCCATTTCACGGTCGCGGTCAATGGCTGGATTGGTGACGACGGCGACGCTTTCTTTAATGAAATCTGCGAGATTTTTCCGATTCGGATTAATAGCCGCAAGCGGCGCGTCATGACCTAACGAGCGAATCGGCTCCGCACCTTTTTCCGCCATTTGTTCTAAAAGTTGAATATGTTCTCTGTCCCAGCCGAACGCGGCATATTGACCGTTATGCACTTTTGTCGGCACAAAAGTAAATACGTGATTTTCCAGTTTCGGAACATCGAGACGTTTTCGGAAGTTAATAATGTCAAACCGTTTCGAAAAACGGGCGTATACTTCTTCCTGAAACTGTTCGTATTCCAACACTTGAATGACGCCGCCGAACCATGTTAAGCCAATTTTTTCCCCTGGTGCGAGCGGCTTTGGTTCTCCCGTATATTCGCTTGCCGGAATGATTCCTGGTTCTGACGCAAAAACAAATCGTTTTTCCGTTTCTAATTTCCAAAGCGGACGCAATCCGAGCGCATCGACGCTGAAGACCGCTTCGTCCTCGTAGCGGGAGATAATTGCTGCCGGCCCTTGGGCGAAATGCCCCCATGATTCACGGATGTACGTATACAAGTCTTGGAGGTGCTCTGGATACGCTTTAATTTCATTCACGATAGGCGGGAACAATATATCCATCGCTTCAAATAAGCTATAATCATAACGGCAGATAAGCGTTTCCAACGTACGGCTTAAATCTTGGGAGTCACTGCCGTCATTTGTCAATGGGACACCAATCATCACTGCTTCGTCACGCAGCTTTGCAATTGTGTTGATTTCGCCGTTATGAGCTAACACGCTAAACGGTTGGACACGAAAAAAGTTAGAAAGTGTATTCGTCGAGTAACGGTTATGTCCTAACGTCATGGTCGATGCGATAAACGGATGTGCCAAGTCATGATAGTATTTTGGCAAAATATCTCCGGCTCCCATCACTTTATACACAACGTGAAAATTGTTTAAAGAGGCAACATGAACATTTTCATCTTTCTCGATTTCAATCATTAGATCAAACAATCGTTTTGTAAGCTGCGCATTGTCGCTTGGCAATAAGGCGACTTGCCAAAATACCGGTTCTTGCCGAAGCGCGATTGGGCCTAACGCACTGGAGGAGGTCACACGGTCAGATTCAAAAATCAATAAGAAACCTGTTTTTTTGAATAACTGTTTGATCTTCGTTTTTATATGGTCTACATCAGCAGACCGATCGATGAAAAGATGGCCAACGGTAAAACTTTCGTCGTTTGCTATTTCTGGATTTTGACCGACGTTTGCGAGTTTTTCCATCCAAAGTTTTCTTGGAATATCCATATGAATGCCGACGCCGTCTCCCTCGCCATTAATAAATCCGGCGCAGTGATTCATTTTGACAAGCGCGTCAATACATGTCATAATGTTTTCTCGGGTTGGAATACGTTGTTTTTCGATAGCGGCGACAATGCCGCAAGCATCATGTTCTACTTGATGAAAGTTTTTAAAATGGTTAGGGTTCCAACGTTGTCTCATAACGTAAGCGGCGCCAAAGCGGGAACGTTCCTGCTTTTCGCCATTCACCTCCCGTGTTGAATAAACATAAGCGGCAATTTTGATCTTAATTTTCAGAATTTATCTTAATTAGGCGAGAAGACTCCCACTTCAACGAAGCGAAGCGGAGTAAGTGGGAGATGAATCGC
>NZ_QCWL01000001.1:943746-959388 GCF_003064505.1 Geobacillus sp. LYN3
TTGAAGCAGTCAAACTTCTTTGGAAGCCCCCACTTCAAATTTTCGCTAGAAATTAAGTGGGGGTAGTTCACAACCTATAATATCATGATTGCATATCCAAATCAATTATTTATTCATTTTCTTGGATAATTATATTCATCATATTTTATGTTTTTTGCAAACGTTTTCAACAACTTAACAATAATCCCAGGAGGGGATTCCTCCTGGGATTATTGCATGATTATTCATTTTTTAATTGTTTAAATGCATTTTCCACCGCTTTGAGCGTATATTCCACGTCTTCTTCGGTATGAGCAAGCGTAACAAACCATGCTTCATATTTGGAAGGAGCGAGGTTGATGCCTTGCTTTAACATAAGCTTAAAGAACTTCGCAAACATTTCTCCATCGCTTCGTTGGGCTTGTTCATAGTTTTCGACTTTTTCTGTTGTGAAGTAGACGGTGAATGCACCTTTCAAACGATTGATTGTTATAGGAATGCCGTATTTGTTTGCGTGAAGAAGTATGCCTTCTTCCAGCATCGCGCCGAGCTTGTCAAGATATTCGTACACGCCGTCTTGCTTGAGCACTTCAAGACAGGCGATACCGGCAAGAATCGACGCTGGGTTTCCTGCCATCGTTCCTGCTTGGTATGCCGGACCGAGCGGCGCGACTTGTTCCATAATGTCTTGGCGGCCACCATATGCACCGATTGGCAGACCGCCGCCAATAATTTTTCCAAGCGCGGTTAAATCCGGTTCGATCCCTAATAAATTTTGCGCCCCGCCGTACATAAAGCGGAATGCGGTAATCACTTCATCGTAAATGACGAGGGCTCCCGCTTGATGGGCAATTTCATTGATTGCCTCTAAAAAGCCTGGTTTTGGTGTAACGATCCCGAAGTTTCCGACGATTGGTTCCACAAGCACAGCGGCAACTTGGTCTCCCCATACGTCCATCGCTTGTTTAAACGAGTCGACATCGTTGTACGGCACAGTGATTACTTCTTGGGCGATGCTTTTTGGCACACCTGCGGAATCTGGAGTTCCTAACGTTGATGGACCGGAGCCGGCAGCGACAAGGACAAGATCGGAATGTCCGTGATAACAGCCGGCAAATTTGACAATTTTATCACGGCCCGTATAAGCGCGCGCCACGCGAATCGTGGTCATGACCGCTTCCGTTCCTGAATTGACAAAACGCACTTTTTCTAAAGACGGAATCGCTTCTTTTAACATTTTTGCAAAGGTAATTTCATGCGGCGTGGGTGTGCCGTAAAGGACGCCAGTTTCTGCGGCGCGCTGAATCGCTTTTGTAATGTGTGGATGGGCATGGCCAGCTATAATTGGTCCGTATGCCGCCAAATAGTCGATATATTTATTGCCGTCAACGTCCCAAAAATAAGCGCCTTGCGCGCGTTCCATGACGACCGGCGCTCCGCCGCCGACCGCTTTATATGAGCGGGACGGGCTGTTGACGCCGCCGACGATATGCTGCAATGCTTCTTGATAAAGCTGTTCTGATTTCGTAAATTGCATCGTTCAAATCCTCCTATTATTTCATTGCCGATTTTTATTTTAACATAAAGCATACCATTTGTTTCGGGATGTGACTTCAGATAAACTATTGCCTATGTGGAGGGAGTGTAACATGAACGTCATTGAAGTAGAAAACTTAAGAAAAGAATTTAAATCGTATTCAAGTCGCTCTGGCTTATTCGGAGCGTTTCGCGATTTATTTACACGAAATTATAAAATCATTCGCGCTGTCAACGACATTTCGTTTACTGTAGAGCAAGGTGAAATGGTCGGCTATATTGGGGAAAATGGTGCGGGGAAATCGACAACGATTAAAATGCTGACGGGAATTTTGACGCCGACATCCGGTAAAGTGCTCGTCAACGGCATGAATCCGCATAAAGAGAGGGAAGCGTTCGTTCGAACCATCGGCGTTGTGTTCGGGCAGCGCTCCCAACTTTGGTGGGATATCGCCGTCCAAGAGTCATTTCGACTGTTGAAAAAAGTGTACCGTGTATCGGATCAAGACTACAAAGAACATATGGAACATGTCATTGAAACGCTCGATATCGGTCCTCTGTTGGACAAGCCGGTTCGCAAGCTGTCGCTTGGACAGCGGATGCGCTGTGAGCTGGCCGCTGCGCTTATTCATAACCCGCCGCTTTTATTTTTAGATGAACCGACGATTGGCTTGGATGTGCTTGTAAAACTGAAAATCCGTCAGTTTTTAAAAGAAATTAATGAGAAATACAACACAACCATTTTATTAACGACCCATGATATTTCCGACATCGAAGCGTTATGCGAACGCGTCATTATGTTGGATGAAGGAAAAATCATTTACGATGGCTCACTGCAAAAGCTAAAAGAGAATTGGGGAGAAGGGAAACAAATTCAATTTACGTTCGCAAGCGAAATTACGTTAGATGCTTTAAAGGAATTGACCGATGGTTTGCAAGTAACATGGAAAAAAGGGGAGCAAGCAAACGTCTGGACAGCAAATATAGCGCCATCGCTTCTGCCTGAAGTCATTAGCCGCGTTGTTTCCCGCTATTCGATTCAAGATATGAACATTAATGAAATTTCTACGGAAGAAATTATCCGCAACATCTATGAAGAAGGTGTTGTGCATGGATAAATATATCGAAATGATTCGCATCCGCTTTTTAATGATGCTTGCTTACCGGACGAATTATTACACAGGTATTCTCATTTATGCTATTAACATCGCGGCGTACTATTTTCTTTGGTCGGCGATTTATGGCGGCAAATCGGCGATGCAAGGCATGTCGATGGAGCAAATGACAACGTATGTTGCCATTTCATGGATGGCGCGGGCGTTTTATTTTAATAATATCGACCGTGAAATCGCCATGGAGATTAGAGAAGGAAGAGTGGCAACAGAGCTTATTCGTCCTTACAGTTATCTTGGAATGAAAACGATGCAAGGATTAGGGGAAGGAATCTTTCGTTTGTTGTTTCTTTCGCTTCCGGGAATTTTTTTTGTCGCTTTATTTTTGCCTCTCCGTTTTCCAACCGATGTTCATACATGGATGTTTTTCGCATTGTCGATTATGTTTAGTTTTATTATTAATTCGGAGTTGAATTTGCTTGCAGGCATTGTCACGTTTTTTACCCTTAACAATGAAGGGTTATTGCGTGCAAAGCGGTTTGTGGTCGACTTGTTTTCCGGACTTATTTTGCCAATCAGCTTTTATCCGGATTGGGCGCAAGCGGCAATGAAATACTTTCCATTTCAAGGAATTAGCTATATTCCAAGCATGATTGTGACAGAAAGCTTTCAAGGGCAAGAAATCATCCGCGGCCTTTTGTTTCAGTTTGCATGGTGCGTGCTGTTGCTCATCCCGATTCAGCTATTGTGGCGAGCGGCGAAAAAACAGCTTGTCATTCAAGGAGGGTGAGTCGTGTTTTACGTATCGATCTTTTTTCAATATATGGCGCAATATATGAAAACAAAGCTGCAATATCGCGCTGATTTGCTTGTCGAGTTTATCTCTGATTTGATGTCGCAGGCGGTCAATCTTGTGTTTCTTCTCGTTGTATTTGGGCATACGCCGCTGCTGCACGGCTGGACGCGTGATGAAATTTTATTTATTTACGGCTTTTTTTTAGTGCCATATGCGGTGTTCGGGGCATTTTTTAACTTATGGGATTTTAATGAGCGTTATATTGTGCGCGGAGAAATGGACCGTGTATTGACACGCCCAGTGCACAGCTTATTTCAAATTATTCTTGAGCGCATGGAGTTAGAGTCGCTTCTTGGTGGAGTAACAGGCATAATCATTATGGCGTATGCGGGTGCACGCTTGCATCTTTCGCTGCATTGGTATGATGTTTTTGTGTTTATTTTGCTTGTACTAGGTGGAGCGCTTATTTACGCGGGAGTATTTGTATCATTAGCGACTATTAGTTTTTGGGCAGATGCTCGTACATCCATCATGCCGATGATGTACAACATCAGCAACTACGGGCGCTATCCAATTGATATTTATCATCGCGTCATCCGCTATATTTTAACGTGGATTCTGCCGTTTGCGTTCGTTGGCGTGTATCCGGCGTCTTATTTTCTCGGCAAAAAAGAATGGTACGGATATGCGTTTTTTACTCCAGTCATGGGAATCATCTTTTTTACGATTGCCGTGTTTTTGTGGAACGCAGGGGTAAAACGATATCGAGGTGCAGGGAATTAAAAAGAGGGAGAATCCGAAAGGAAGTAAAAATTCCTTAAAGGGGTTGCCCTCTTATTTTTTATGAAAATGAGTATATACAGACCATTTTTTTTCGTTTATTGGATTGCTTGCAGGAACTGAATGTAGTGATACAAAAATACTGTTGTGCGGCCAAAATGTTAACAAAAAAGACAAATTTCTCTTACTAGTTGATACTTGATAAAGTTTGTGAAACAATGTACAATATATTTGTGAATAATTTCACAAACTAATTTTGGGAAAGGATGACAGACTACTATGAAAAGACAATGCATGAATCGAGTGGCACTTATAGGAACAGGATTCGTTGGGGCCAGCTATGCATTTGCCCTTATGAATCAAGGAATCGCGGATGAATTAGTGTTGATTGATGTGAATAAAGAGAAGGCGGAGGGCGACGTGATGGACTTAAATCACGGAAAAGTATTTGCGCCGAAGCCAATGAATATATGGCATGGAGATTATCAAGATTGTCAAGATGCCGATTTGGTGGTAATTTGTGCAGGTGCTAACCAAAAGCCAGGGGAAACAAGACTCGATCTCGTTGACAAAAACATGAATATCTTTAAAACGATTGTCGATTCTGTCATGAAATCAGGTTTTGATGGAATCTTTCTTGTCGCGACGAATCCAGTAGATATTTTAACGTATGCCACTTGGAAATTTAGCGGGTTGCCGAAAGAACGAGTGATTGGCTCGGGAACGATTCTGGATACGGCAAGATTCCGCTTTTTGCTAAGCGAATACTTTCAAGTAGCTCCGACTAATGTACACGCGTATATTATCGGAGAGCATGGGGATACAGAATTGCCTGTTTGGAGCCATGCGGAAATTGGAAGTGTTCCAATCGAACAAATATTGTCGCAAAACGATCGCTATAGAAAAGAGGATTTAGAAAATATCTTCGTCAATGTTCGTGATGCGGCATATCAAGTTATTGAGAAAAAAGGCGCAACTTATTACGGCATTGCGATGGGACTCGTCCGCATTACACGTGCTATTTTGCACAATGAAAATGCTATTTTAACCGTTTCTGCTTATCTAGATGGTCAATATAATGAGCAAAACGTTTATATTGGTGTACCTGCTATTATCAACCGAAACGGTATTCGCGAGGTAATGGAATTGAAGTTAAATGAAACAGAACAACAGCAATTTCATCATAGCGCAACTGTATTAAAAGACATTCTTTCACGTTATTTTGATGATGTAAAGTAATAAAATACTGACTTAGAATAATAACAAGGTGAGCATCATGTGGATACAACATTACAATCCTTTCGATAATACGTATCTTTCTGCACTCATTGCGGCGCTTCCAATTGTTTTATTTTTATTATGTTTAACGGTGTTTAGGATGAAGGGAGTAAAAGCTGCTTTTCTCGCTCTTTGTTTCGGTTTAGTGACAGCTGTTTTGTTTTTTCATATGCCGGTTTCAAAGGCGATTGCTGCTTCCATCTATGGAATCGCGAACGGTTTATGGCCTATTGGCTATATTGTGATCATGGCTGTCTGGCTATATAAAATTGCTGTTAAAACAGGGAAGTTTGATATTATCCGTGGGAGTATCGCAAACATTTCTGAGGATCAGCGGCTTCAACTCTTGCTCATCGGTTTTAGTTTTAACGCATTTTTAGAAGGTGCTGCGGGATTCGGCGTTCCGATTGCCATTTCGGCTGCTTTACTTTCGGAATTAGGATTTCATCCATTAAAAGCCGCCGCTCTTTGTTTAATTGCCAATGCTGCATCTGGCGCGTTTGGAGCGATTGGGATTCCGGTTATTGTCGGAGCACAAATGGGAGATTTAACTCCGATTGAGTTATCTCGTACACTTGCTTGGATTTTGCCATTTATCACGTTTCTCATTCCGTTCTTATTAGTGTTTATTTTAGATAAATGGAAAGGCGTTAAAGAAACACTGCCAGCTCTTTTAGTCGTAAGCGGAAGTTATACCATTGTACAGACATTGACAATCATTGTGCTCGGTCCGGAATTGGCCAACATTTTAGCGGCGCTTGTCAGTATGGGGGCATTAACTATTTTCTTAAGAAAATGGCAGCCGTCACATATATATCGAGTAAATCAGGATGAAGAAGCTGTAGAAAAATCTAAATACAGCTTGAAAGAAATCATCAGTGCGTGGTCTCCTTTTTATATTTTAACGTTAATCGTTATTATCTGGAGTCTGCCGGGTTTTAAAGCACTGTTTGCTGAAGGTGGAGCGCTTCATAAAACTACGCTTTTGTTTAAAGTGCCATTTTTGCATGGAGAAGTCGTAAAAACTCCTCCGGTGGCACCGGCACAGACGGCATTAGATGCAATATTCAAGCTGGATCTTGTATCCGCAACAGGTACAGCGATTTTATTAGCGGTGCTGTTGACAGTGATGTTCAGCAAAAATATTACGTTCGCTGAGGGAATACAAAGTTTAAAAGAAACATGTAAAGAACTTTCGATTCCTGTATTGACTATTTGTTTTATCATGGGGTTTGCCAACTTAGCCAACTATGCGGGTTTATCCTCTACGATTGGTTTGGCATTAGCGAAGACAGGGGATGTATTTCCGTTCGTTTCCCCGTTATTAGGATGGCTCGGTGTGTTTATTACAGGATCTGTCGTAAGCAACAATGCTTTATTTGGCCATTTACAAGTGGTTACAGGGGCTCAAATAGGGACAAGCTCTTCGTTATTGCTTGCTGCCAATACTAGCGGGGGAGTGATGGGAAAACTCATCTCTCCGCAATCAATTGCCATTGCAACTGCTGCAGTGCAAGAAACTGGAAGAGAATCTAACTTGTTTAAAATGACGATTTATTATAGCTTGATCCTGCTGTTGTTTGTGGGAGTATGGACATACGTTCTTTCGATCATTGGAATTTAGTATAGTTTGTTATTAAGTTAAGCACTGTGTATAGGCGGATATATTCTGCGGCCTTTTTCTCCGATTTATGTACCGGAAAAAGGCCGCATTTAATTACATTACTTGCCCCACCTTTTTCGTGTAAAGCGAACGAATCAAGAAATAGTAACAAAGTTGAACAACGAAAAAGATGATAATGACAAGCGCGCTTGTTTTCACGACAGAACCGGACACCATGTTTTGCAGCATTTTAAAGGCAAAGCCGGCATGGACGGTGGCAACGACAAACGGAATGAAAAAGAGAATCGCTACTTGCTTTGCCGCAATTTGCTTCATTTCTTTCCATGTCAAACCGAGTTTGGATAGCGCTTCGTATTGCTTGCTATCCTGTTCCCAATCGTTATACAGCTTAAAATACAAAATGCTATCGGCTGCCAGAAAGAAGAGAGCACTGACGAAAAAGCCGATGAATAGCGTTAAGGAAAAGATTTTCTTCATCTCATTAAAAAATTCGAAACGATTAATAAAATCGACGTCATCTGTTTTTAAGGAGCGGTTTAACTTCTTGATGATGGAAGTTTCTTTTTCCCAATTTTGGTATGATGCGCCGAAGTAATATTGAATCGCTTCTTTCGCAGCAAAGTGACGTACTGTCGCAAAGACATGATCAGGGACGACTAGCATGTATCCGATGAATGCAGAAGGATTGATTATCGGTTGATCAATCGGTTTTGTCAATGAAACGGTTATCGTTTTATCGTTATGCTGGGTGGCAAGCGTAATTTGTTTTCCTTGAATTGGCTCGTAGCCTTTATCAGGTGTAGGATGCATATACGCTGCTGTATTTGCTGGCAGCGATATATGCGGCTGACCAGCCAAATCCGCGAATCGATTGTAATCTGTTACACGCATAAGAACAAGGTTTTGCATTGCATAATCCTTAGGTTTCTTCGGATTATATGCCCGGATGAAAGCAGCTTTATGACCTTTGAAAGGAATACGCTCATCACGCAAAGCATTTTTCAGTATTTGCAATTTGTTTTCAAAGGCTTTCGGTTCTTTTTTTGATATAAGGGCAATCGCATGCGGGAACCGTGCTTCTGCTTTTTTGCCAAAATAAAGGTTGGCAAGCACCCCGGTAGAAGTAAAGGTCACCGCCGTTAGAATAGTCACCATGCTTAAAATTCTTGCGTTATCTTTCAGTTTATATGTCAGTTCCGCGGTGGTAATTAAGTTTGTGCCGCGATAATAGGAGTGCTTTTGCTTTTTATAGTATCGCAAAAGCCCGATGCTCGCTTGCGTATATAGAAAGTACGTTCCAATAATGACGAGCAGTAAAATTGGCAGGACGCGTTTTCCCGCTTGCATGATGTTGGAGGTATAGGCTAAATAGTATCCAATCGCCAGACAGATAACCGCAAGCAGCGAAAGCCAGAGCGAGTAGACAGGCGGTTTTTTTGGCTTTTTCGCTGCTGTTAACAACTCAACAATTTGTGAAGAACGGATCGTGATGAGCGTCATGATCGTAATTGCCTCAAATGTTACCAGAAACACGATGGCGGTAGAAGCGACCGCTTTCCAAGCAATATAGTAAGATAGCGGTGATGGCAAGTCTAACATAACAGAAAACATCATGAAAAAGATTTTTGTCAATAAGGCGCCAAACACCATTCCTGTTGCAATCGAAAGAAGGGCGATAATTGAGTTTTCGATTATGATTAATTTATTCAGCTGGCCGCGCGTAATACCGAGCAACGTCAGCAAGCCAAAATCTTTTTTACGCAATTTTAAAAACGAGCTTGTCGAATAAAAAATGAAAAATACAGAAAAAAGAAAGACGATGACCTCAGCGGCAAAGATTCCTCTTCTTACTGAGGGACGAATCGTTCCATTCACTACATCAGGATGAAAAATAAATGCAGCGTACATAAAAAAGACAGTGACGGCGAAAGTGCTGCTCAAAAAGTAGGCGGCATATCGGCTAAAGTTACGTCTCACATTATGAAGGGCGAATTGTCGAAATGTCATTGACGTTCCCTCCTAATAGTGACAGCATGTCCAGAATATCTTGAAAAAACGCCTGACGGTTATGTCCTCTGCGTATCTCTGTGAACCATTTGCCGTCTTTGATGAAAATAATGCGCTCACAATAGCTCGCTGCAAAAGGATCATGCGTAACCATCATGATGGAAACGTTCTTTTCCTGATGCAATGCTGTTAATGTTTCCATCACATCTTTTGAAGATTTCGAGTCCAGATTCCCGGTCGGCTCATCGGCAAAAATGAGCAGCGGTTCATGAATAATCGCCCGTGCAATTGCAGCGCGCTGCTGCTGTCCGCCTGAGACCTCATATGTCCGCTTATCGAGAATCCCTTCAATACCTAAAGTGGAAGCCACTGTTTGCAATCGTTGTTCCATTTCTTTAACGGGAATTTTGTCCAATGTGAGTGGAAGAATGATATTTTCTCCGATGGTTAACGTGTCTAGCAAGTTGAAGTCTTGGAATACAAAGCCGAGTTTTCGTCTGCGAAACAAAGCAAGCTCTTTTTTCGAAAGCTGCGATAGATTTTTCCCCTCTACCAACACTTCTCCCGTAGTCGGCTGGTCGATGGTTGCCAAAATATTAAGTAAGGTTGTTTTTCCGCTTCCGGATGGCCCCATGACTCCAACAAATTCCCCTTTTTCAATCGATAAACTGAAATTATCTAACGCCCGGTGCGCGGCCGATTGGCTAGAACGATATATTTTCGTAATCGAGTTTGCTTGCAGGATCGTCATAAAAAAATCCTCCCTTATGTTCTTCTACTGTCGATTATACGGAGGGAGAACATGTGAACATATCGATTTTTCTTACAATGTCTGCTTGTTTTCTTACATTTTTGTCACATTGTAAAAAGTGATCGTGACGGTTGTTCCTTTTCCTTCTTCAGCAGAAATGGTAATTCCGTGGCCAAGATGGTCAACAATTTGTTTGACAAGGTATAACCCCATTCCAGTGGATTCGCGAAACCTACGCCCATTCATACCAGTGAAAAAAGGTTCAAATACGCGTCCGATATCTTGTTTTGGAATGCCGACTCCAAAATCTTGAACGGACAAAAACACTTCGTTTTCACGTTGAACAGCAGAAAGCACGATTTGGTTGCTGACGTTTTTTGAATATTTGATGGCATTGATGACGATTTGGCTAAGAGCGAACTGAAACCATTTTTGATCCGTTTCTACGAAAATTGTTTCGGGAATTTCCACGATGGGGTGAATGCGATTGCGAATAAAAGAGCGTTTGTAATGTTGAATGACATGGTTGACCATTGTTTTTAGCGGCAGCCGCTTTACATGAAAATCATGAGAAAAACGTTTTATTCGTTCCGAATACAGGGCCAGCTCCAATCCATGTTGCAGTCGTTCGAGTTCTTCGCGCATGCTATTCACAAATTCTCGGTCGAATTGGTCTTGAATGTCAAAGTTTTGCAAAAGTAAATCCATGACAGAAACCGGTGTTTTCATCTGATGTACCCATTGGTTCATAAATAATGATGCATCGTCCATTTCTTTATGCAATGCTTGCAGTTCTTTTGTGTAATAACGATACTGCGAGTGGAGGAGTTTTTGAAAAGCATGCAGTAACGGAGACCCGCTAAAAGGGTGAGTGCTCATGTCTAACTGCCGCAAGTTGGACGATAAAAAACGATATGCATGGGATTGACGCCAATAACGCCATGTTAAAAACATCACGATGCACACAAGGCTGATAACAAAAAGATAAACAAACATGCCAAAAGATGGATGGAAAGATTGTTCGAGCATATATAAATACACAATCGATAACAAAAGTACAGCATGAAGAAGATGAAAGACGGTCAGCGGGATATGCTCGCGCAAAAACAATTTCATTATGAATCCCTCCATGTCTCGACCAATTTATAACCGACACCGCGAACCGTTTCAATTGCCTGTTCGATTCCAATTTGCTGCAGTTTTTTGCGAACGCGTGTAATATTGACGGATAGTGTATTATCGTCGACAAATTCCGTATCATCCCACAATGACTCGAGTAGTTCTTCGCGAGATACAATTTTTCCAGATTTTTTCGCCAATCGTTCTAATAAAGTAAACTCCTTTTTTGTAAGCTCGATCGTTTTCTCTTTCCATTGAACCATATGTCGATCATATAACAGGTACAATCCTGATACTTCATATACATGGGGCTCTGCAGGAGCGGCGTAAGGACCGTATGTTCGCCGCAGTAAACTTTTGATTTTTGCCATGACTAGATCTAAATTAAATGGCTTGGTAATATAATCATCCCCACCGTTTTCAATGGCCATAATTTGGTTCATTTCATGACTGCGTGCGGAGATAAAAATAATGGGGCAAAGGGAAATCGTGCGGATTTGCCGACACCAATAAAAACCGTCAAATCGAGGCAGATTAATGTCGAGCAGTACAAGATGAGGATGATACTTTATAAACTCCTTTTTAATATCGTCAAACTGTTCTGCAATATGTGCGCGATATTCATATTTTTCAATATGCTCCTTAAGCATGAAGGCGATTTTAACATCATCTTCGACAATCAAAATCGTATGCATTTGTTTTCTCCCTTTCATTCTCTTTCTAGGTTTTATTATATCGAATCCACTTATATATGAATAATCGACTTTCTGTTTTCATATATATGGTTATGGACAAGTACGAGGTGAGAGCGATGGAGTATGCGTTCATTGGAATTGTAGCGACGGTGTTGCTTGCAAGCATTGCGTCTATTTGGACGACAAGTATAAAAACGACCCGTCGTATTTCCTTAGAAAATTTATTTGTTCTTATTCAATGGTACATCACGATGATGTTAGGTTTCGCGCTTATATATATGGTGCTTCAGATGAATGGGCATCACGTGTTTACCCCGTCTGCGAATAGAACGGCTAATGAATGTTTTTCTATACTTCAAGATAGTCTTTATTTAAGCGGGATGACGTTATTGTCAGTTGGATATGGAGATGTTACACCAAAGGGGATTGGAAGATGGATTGCCATCATTGAAGCTTTATTGGGTTATATTATGCCTGCTGTACTTGTTGCTCGAACAATGCTTGACTGGGATGAGCGGTAATCGTTGCAATTTATTGTATCTTTCGCTACCCTAAAAACGAAAGAATAAGACAGTGGAGGGAAAACGATGTCTTTGCAAATCGGGCAACTAGCACCGGATTTCACATTGCCGGCAAGCAATGGGGAAATAGTTTCCCTTTCTGATTTTCGCGGGAAACATGTCGTATTATATTTTTATCCGAAAGATATGACGCCAGGATGTACGACAGAAGCGTGTGATTTTCGCGATCATTATGAAAAGTTTACAGAGACAAATACAGTTATTTTAGGAGTAAGTACGGATTCTGTAGAGCGCCATAAAAAATTTATTGAGAAATATCAATTGCCTTTTTTATTGCTCTCCGATGAAGAACATAAAGTAGCAGAAATGTATGGTGTTTGGAAGTTAAAGAAAAATTTTGGGAAAGAATATATGGGGATCGAGCGCTCGACGTTTGTGATTGATCGGGACGGAAGATTGGTAAAGGAATGGAGAGGAGTTAAAGTAAAAGGACATGTAGAAGAAGCGTTAGAATATATTTTAGAAAATTTAACGTAATTTTCCTTATATCTAGGTAAAAGTCCATGCGAAAAAGCCGATAATACGTACGATGGATAGTAACCTCCTCAAATGAATGAAAGAGCGATATTGGTGCGGAACAACCTTCCGCACATTTTTTTTGCTAAAAAATGTGGTAAGTTCATATATTAATGATACGAATATTGACAAATAGCATAAAATACTTGTAGACTAATTATAAAAATTATAAAATAATAATTTTTATAAAGGAAGCGAGGTGCATGACGGTGTCTGATAATCAGCAGTTAAAAGAAGCGCTTGATACGTTAAAGCAGACGGGAATACGCATCACTCCGCAACGTCATGCGATATTGGAATATTTAATTAATTCGATGTCACATCCGACAGCAGATGAAATATATAAAGCGCTGGAAGGAAAATTTCCAAACATGAGCGTAGCAACCGTCTATAACAATTTGCGCGTTTTTAAAGAGGTCGGATTAGTGAAAGAGTTAACATATGGTGATGCATCAAGCCGCTTTGATTTTGTTACATCCAATCATTACCACGTTATTTGCGAACAATGTGGCAAGATTGTCGATTTTCACTATCCAGCATTAGATGAGGTAGAAGAGCTTGCTGCTCATATAACAGGGTTTAAAGTAGATCATCACCGTATGGAAATTTACGGAACATGTCCTGACTGTCAAGAAAAGACACGCCAACAACATTAAAAAGCTGATAGCGGGGTGGGAATGCTATCAGCTTTTTCTCTTTTTTCGGTTATATTTTTCGTCAAACTCTTTTCCTTCTAACTCTGGATCTAATGTCAACGGCTCATTGCAAAACATACATAAATCTACCTTGCCAAGCATTTTTGTTATTTTGCCACAAGATGGACATACGACTTTCACTGCTCTTGTTGATAATGTTCCAATCCAAAAATAAACAACGGTGCTTGCGATGATGAAAAGAAGGCCTAAAATCATAAACAGTGTCATAACAAAAGGAGATGTACGGAAAAATATCCCTATATACATAACAATAAAGCCGACAAAAATTAAGCTCAAGGCAAATGTGCGAATTTTGTTGATTTTGCTCGAATATTTGATACCCATTTATTGTCCCTCCTATACATAACACTATATCATAAAGTGGTGAAAAATGTGTCGCTATCTTCGGGAAGTTTAGAAACGACAAAGAGGATTTTTTGTTTTTTTGTCGAATAACCATGACATCATGAAGGAGATGGAGGAAACGATAATGGAGGATTTAATTCGTCCCATCTACCAAGAATGGGCCAGTCATCGTAATACATTAGGGATTTTGATGATTGAAAAGAAAGCGAACAATTCTGCTGTGACAGACACCTTTCATATCGTTTTATTGGTAGTTACTACTAATATGGCCCCGCCTATATTTGTGAAACATTATGTATCAGGAGAAGAAAAAGCGGCGTTATATGTGGTCGATGAAACAAAATTAAATGAATGGCTTCTTCTTGGTTCCCATCGAAAGATTATTGATTGGATATTCTATGGGAAAATTTTATTTGACCGTAATGATTATATATATCAGCTCCGAAATCGTATGAAAGAATTCCCGGAAGAGATGCGGCAATTAAAAATGGGAATAGAATTTGCCAAATTAATTCGCAGATATATGGACGGAAAGGCATTTTTTGAGGCAGATCAACTGTTGGATGCGTATAATCATGTTATTCATGCATTGCATCATCTAGCGCGATTAGCTGTCATCGAACAAGGATTTTATCCCGAAGTCACTGTATGGAACCAAATAAAACAAATGGATGCGCAAATTTATAAGTTGTATGAAGAACTTGTCAGCAGTGAGGAGCCGTTGCAGAAACGGCTGGAGCTTTTATTTTTGGCAAGTGAATTTTTAATCCATTCGCGAATCCCATCAGGAGCTGCCCATTTGTTTAAAGTTTTAAGGGAAAAAGAGGGAGCATGGAGCATTGCGGAAATTATGCAGCATCCAGAGCTTTCATCGTATTCCGTAGATCTTATCATCATGCTGGAATATTTAGTAGAGAAAAAGGTCTTGTTTGTAGAAGAAGTGCCAACAAAAAGTCGCCATATATATCATCGTTACTATTCATTGCAAAATAAAGAACAGTAGTAGAATTTTTGTTTTATCGCACCTGCGATTTTATTTTGTCTGTTTGTTCGGGCTGAGCTTTTATTTTTTAGAATATAGCAATTCTGTTTGTAACATTTTCCCGTGAATTCTCCTTTCCTCTTGAAGTAAAGGAAGGTGAGGGATCGGGAGTTTTTTAATTCCTAAAAATATCTACTTGTGTAAGCAAGAAGTAGTAGAACGGTTCGCACGCCCCATCGGTGTGGTGTCGACGTTGCTTACAGAATCTATCGAGAAGGCTTCCAATGTAGGTGGAAGGAGATTGCCTTCTTCTATGCAGAAGCTTTGTCGATGGAGGCGATAAAAAACTCCCATCTCTTCATGGAGTGAAGGTGGGAGAGGTCTTCATGGAGTTTATTTCCTAAAAAAAATACAAAAATGTTATTGACTTGTTAAAAAAGTGATGATATATTATGAAACGTCGTCGCAACCAAGAAAGTTGCGAAATGATGTTAGCAAAAAAACACTTGACAATAAAAAATGAAAGTGTTAATATAAAAAAGTCGCTTTAAGAAAACAAATGTTCTTTGAAAACTGAACAAAACGAAGCGTCCACAACGAAAAGCGAAGGCGACTGATTAGCCCCGGCAGGCGCTGGAGGGCTCGCGAGGAGGCTGTTGCCGCCACAGCGAGACCGAAGCGGCCCGAGGGGCTAGGAGCCGAAGCTAGACAATACGAAAAGCGAAGGCGGCTTGACACCTTCGGTGTCAGTGCCGAATTAAATAAGCCAATCAACTTTCTTTTTGGAGAGTTTGATCCTGGCTCAGGACGAACGCTGGCGGCGTG
>NZ_QCWL01000001.1:959488-961239 GCF_003064505.1 Geobacillus sp. LYN3
ATTGGTCCCGTAGTGTAGTGGTTAACATGCCTGCCTGTCACGCAGGAGATCGCGGGTTCGAGTCCCGTCGGGGCCGCCACAATGAACTAAGTATATAGATCGGTAACGATGAATGATACTTCCATGAATATGCTGCGAGTTGTCCTGACGCATCTAACATTGCTGAATAATCTAGAAGAGGAAAGGACAAGACAACACAGAATATTAAGATAATAAAATGGCTCGGTAGCTCAGTCGGTAGAGCAAAGGACTGAAAATCCTTGTGTCGGCGGTTCGATTCCGTCCCGAGCCACCACTCACTCTTAAGTTTTTCTGTCTGATGTGCCGGCTTAGCTCAATTGGGGAGCAACGAGCCTAAGCTTCCATGAACTCGCTCCGAGTTGCCTCGACGCATCCAGCATCTTTGAGTTCGCTAGTAGAGGAAGAGGCAATGAAAATAATTTAGACAAATTTCATATGCCGGCTTAGCTCAATTGGTAGAGCAACTGACTTGTAATCAGTAGGTTGCGGGTTCAAGTCCTGCAGCCGGCACTGTAATAGTATGAGCCATTAGCTCAGTAGGGGAGCAACAAGCCTAAGCTCCTATGAATCCGCTACGAGTTGCCTCGACGAATCCTGCTTCTTTGAATTCACTAGTAGAGGAAGAGGCAACGAGAAACAACGAGTGTCTTTATTTACCACACGAGCCATTAGCTCAGTAGGTAGAGCATCTGACTTTTAATCAGAGGGTCGGAGGTTCGAATCCTCCATGGCTCACTTTTGCGGGTGTGGCGGAATTGGCAGACGCACCAGACTTAGGATCTGGCGCCTTACGGCGTGGGGGTTCAAGTCCCTCCACCCGCATCTTATAAGCGTGCGGAAGTAGTTCAGTGGTAGAACACCACCTTGCCAAGGTGGGGGTCGCGGGTTCGAACCCCGTCTTCCGCTCCATTAATGCCGCCGGGGTGGCGGAATTGGCAGACGCACAGGACTTAAAATCCTGGGGTAGGTAACTACCGTGCCGGTTCGAGTCCGGCCCTCGGCATATGCGCTCGTAGCTCAATTGGATAGAGCATCTGACTACGGATCAGAAGGTTAGGGGTTCGAATCCTCTCGAGCGCGTTAATCTTTTAATGAATATGTAGGAAGCGGGAAGTAGCTCAGCTTGGTAGAGCACATGGTTTGGGACCATGGGGTCGCAGGTTCGAATCCTGTCTTCCCGATTTAGAAAATATGGGGCCTTAGCTCAGCTGGGAGAGCGCCTGCTTTGCACGCAGGAGGTCATCGGTTCGATCCCGATAGGCTCCACCAGTAATAATAAAGAATTTGGCGGCGTAGCTCAGCTGGCTAGAGCGTACGGTTCATACCCGTGAGGTCGGGGGTTCGATCCCCTCCGCCGCCATTGAAATGGACCTTTAGCTCAGCTGGTTAGAGCAGACGGCTCATAACCGTCCGGTCGTAGGTTCGAATCCTACAAGGTCCACCATGTTCTTTAATATGATGGAGGAGTACCCAAGTCTGGCTGAAGGGGTCGGTCTTGAAAACCGAGAGGCGCCGCAAGGCGCGCGGGGGTTCGAATCCCTCCTCCTCCGCCATACATCGTTACTCGTTACTATAGTATATCGCCGCGGGGTGGAGCAACGAGCTTAAGCTCCATCGAATAAGCTACGAGTTGCCTCGACGCATTTGACATCTTTGAATTTGCGGGCAGAGGAAGAGGCAGCGATTTGAATTAAACCTTTCTAAATTATTTATTCGTAATTCAATCATTA
>NZ_QCWL01000001.1:961249-961788 GCF_003064505.1 Geobacillus sp. LYN3
GCCTATAGCTCAGCTGGTTAGAGCGCACGCCTGATAAGCGTGAGGTCGGTGGTTCAAGTCCACTTAGGCCCACCATATTGCATATTATCTGATAGTGAGTTAAACTAATATTAGACTTGCTTTATTCCGCAATAGCTCAGCGACAAGCGCTACATCGATGAGTTCACTGCGAGTTGCCTCGACGCATCCATCATCTTTGAGTTTGCTAGCAGAGGAAGAGGCAACGAAAACCAAATGAAAACTAGAAGGTTTGTATCTTTTGCCCCGACACATCCAACACCTTTGAGTTCGCTAGTAGAGGAAGAGGCAGAGTGAAATTTTGAATGCATGTTCTGTAAAAAAATAGCTACATGTTTCTTTATTCCGCAATAGCTCAGCGGTAGAGCAACCGGCTGTTAACCGGTAGGTCGTAGGTTCGAATCCTACTTGCGGAGCCATACGGAGAAGTACCCAAGTGGCTGAAGGGGACGGTTTGCTAAACCGTTAGGTCGCAATTTTGCGGCGCGCGGGTTCAAATCCCGCCTTCTCCGCCATTCAAT
>NZ_QCWL01000001.1:961798-992188 GCF_003064505.1 Geobacillus sp. LYN3
GGCCCGTTGGTCAAGTGGTTAAGACACCGCCCTTTCACGGCGGTAACACGGGTTCGAATCCCGTACGGGTCATAAAAGCACCAGTTACGCTGGTGCTTTTGTTTTTTCCATAAAACGAAATTTGTCGAATTTTTTCGTTTTATAGTTGCAATCTAATACATCCTCTGTTATAATCAATACCGTTAACTTAATGTTGTTCATGATCAATGCGGTTTTGTATTCGGAGAATGTATACGCGGGTGTAGTTTAGTGGTAAAACCTCAGCCACGAGCAATGCATCATCGAATTTGCTTCGAGTTGTCCCGACGCATTAAACACCTTGAATCGGCTAGAAGAGGAAGGGACAACGAAAAGAAGACTTGATTGCGGGTTGCCTCGATGCATCTATCATCTTTGAGTTTGCTAGCAGAGGAAGAGGCATGACAACTGCGCGTTGTATACAGATTTAAAGAACAAAAAATAATATGCGGGTGTAGTTTAGTGGTAAAACCTCAGCCTTCCAAGCTGATGTCGTGGGTTCGATTCCCATCACCCGCTCCATCGCAAATAATGGTTATGGGGACAACGCAGTGTTTCGTTTCTTCAAAGAACGAGGCATTGCGTTTTTTATTTTTTATGTAATTTTTTACACAAGTTGAAAGACAGCATCACCTCCATGAATTTGCAAGAACATCTTTTGCATGGACTGCAACAGTTTTTCACATTGTTCTTCTTTCATAGATGGCAATAAATAAACAATTTGGACGGCGTTTTTCGTTTCTTTTGTAACAGCTGTTCGTTGGGAATCAACAATCGGACTGCCAAATGGCCCGTGAACATCCTTTGATACGAGCTTATGAGAAAAGTTGACAGTGCGCCCGTTGATAGCGATATACTCGTCTTGGTCTGTTCCAATATCAATGGTAATCGGTCCTTCCAATTTATCTAAATCATAAATGCCAATTGGAATTTTATAATAAAGTGAAAAGAAATTGTTCACATCGGCTGCGGAGTGGATAGTTGGGATAAAGTTTTTCTTTTGAATACGTCGATATAAGCTTTCCGACGAAGGACGATATCTGCTCGGGTCTGTTCCGATCGTTTTAAATGCCCTGCGCCATTCCGCCAGTTCAGGAATATCTGCAATCGCTGTTTCCTGCAAATCAAAGTAAATGGATTCTTGAAATAATTGGAGTCTTCCTTTTAACATTTGCGGAGAATCATCAACAACGATATGATTATAAAGTATAATCCCTACTTTAAATTCAGGTATCATTTGTTTTATTGTTTCCGCGACAACTACGTCCATCTGCTTTCACCTCGAAACTTTTTCTTTATTGTAACATAGATTCCGAATTTTAGCGAAAGGAGGGATAACGATGGATGTGGCGGCTCTAAAACAAGAGATTATTGAATATAGCAAAACGATTGGTATTGATAAAATTGGATTTGCTAGTGCTGATCCGTTTGTCGAGTTAAAAGAGCGGCTTCGTCGCCAACAAGAGTTAGGATATCAATCAGGATTCGAAGAGCCGGATATTGAAAAGAGAACCAATCCTTCCCTGCTTTTGCCAGAAGCAAAGTCTATTATTGCGATTGCCTTAGCATATCCGTCCAAAATGAAAAATGCTCCGCGTGGTACAAAAACAGAAAGACGAGGAATTTTTTGCAGGGCATCATGGGGAAAGGATTATCATTACATTTTGCGGGAACGTCTTGAAAAATTAGAAGCATTTATTTTAGAGAGAGTTCCTCAGGCTAGAGTAAAATCGATGGTAGACACAGGAGAACTGGCTGACCGTGCTGTTGCGGAACGGGCTGGAATTGGTTGGAGCGGAAAAAATTGTTCTATTATTACTCCAGAGTTTGGTTCTTATGTTTATTTAGGAGAGATGATTACCAATATTCCGTTTCCCCCTGATGAACCGATTGAAAGCCGCTGTGGAACGTGTACGAAGTGTATCGATGCTTGCCCGACGGGAGCGCTCGTGCAGGGAGGACAATTGAATGCACAGCGATGCCTTTCATTTCTGACACAAACGAAAGGTTTTTTAGCTGATGAATTTCGTGATAAAATTGGAAATCGATTATATGGATGTGATACGTGCCAAATGGTTTGCCCTGAAAATAAAGGAAAAGACTTTCATCTCCATCCAGAGATGGAGCCGGACCCTGAAGTGGTAAAACCAAAATTAATTCCGCTTTTGCATATAAGCAATCGAGAATTTAAGGAAAAATTCGGTTCGATTGCTGGGTCTTGGCGAGGGAAAAAGCCGATTCAGCGAAATGCCATTTTGGCTTTAGCGCATTATAAAGATCAAACAGCCATTCCGGATTTACTAAAACTATTAAAAGAAGATAGCCGTCCGGTTATTCGCGGAACAGCGGCGTGGGCGCTTGGAAAAATTGGTGATACACGCGTTATTTCCGATTTAGAGGAAGCAAGCAAAACGGAAAAAGACCCGGAAGTTCTTGCGGAAATCGAAAAGGGACTACAATTATTGCGGTCAAATGAGGAAAAGGGAAAAAATCGCTCACCTGTCACATAAGTTAATAGCAAAAAAGAAAGCGGTGAGCGATGTGAAAAAACAGCTGCAATATTTATTAGAAAAAAGAGCTCAACTTTTTGTGTCTAAAGACGAACGCAATGTAGAAGAAGCAGTGGAAAGGAAGCAGCGGCTATTCGAGAAACGCGGCGCAGAAATTGTCCGCTGTTCCATTAATAGCCAAATTGTAAGCAAGCATGTAATGGAAACTGGGGGGAGGCTTGCTTATTTAGCTCATTATCAATTTTTAATAAAGCATGGCAGCAAGATGTACGTTGAGGAACAAGTGGAGGAAAGAAGAGCGTATTTTGAACGTGGAGAGTTAGTGAAAGATGAAAAAATAATCGTGAGCGAGGAAATGGTCCCGCCTCGTTTAGAACGTGAGATGTTAGTGGATGAAAGAATTTCATATAAATATGATCGAGCAAAGGCGGTGCGTTATGCTGAAACGTGGTGGAACAGCTACAATCCCGCGTTTCCACGGTTTAAGGTAGATTGCACGAATTTTATTTCCCAATGTTTATACGCAGGTGGAGCCCCGATGACGGGGTATCCGAATCGCGCAAAGGGATGGTGGTGCAAAAACAACAATTGGAGCTATAGTTGGGCGGTGGCACATTCTTTCCGTTGGTACTTGAGCGGAGCGCGTGTTGGATTACAAGCGGTTGAAGTATCATCGCCAGAACAATTGATGGCTGGAGATGTGATTTGTTACGACTTTGAAGGGGACGGTCGTTTTAATCACTCAACGATTGTTGTAGCGAAGGATGCGAACGGAATGCCGTTAGTGAACGCTCATACAACAAATAGCCGCATGCGCTATTGGTCATATGAAGATTCCACGGCGTATACACCTAATATTCGCTATAAGTTTTTTCATATCATTGATCGAAAATAATAATATAGTTTGAGGTGATCGATATGCCACTACATGTAGTACTATATCAACCGGAAATTCCAGCAAATACGGGGAATATTGCACGTACGTGTGCAGCAACAGATACAGCGCTTCATTTGATTCGTCCGCTCGGTTTTTCGACCGATGATAAAATGTTAAAACGCGCTGGTCTTGACTATTGGCCATATGTAAATATTTCTTATTACGATTCATTGGATGAGTTATTTGAGCGGTATCCAAATGGAGAGTTTTACTTTATCACGAAATTTGGGAAAAGATACTATGACTCTTTTGACTTTAGCGATACGAAAAAAGATCTCTTTTTTGTGTTTGGGCGTGAAACGACGGGATTGCCAAAAGAGCTGCTTGAAGCGAATATGGATCGCTGCCTGCGCATTCCGATGAACGATAAAGTCCGCTCATTAAATTTATCGAACACTGCCGCTATTTTAGTGTATGAAGCGTTGCGACAGCAAAAATTTAACGGTTTATTTTAAATAAAAAACGACCTTCTGAAAAGGAGGTCGTTTTTTATGCATTAATTTTTTACACCTGGTTTATCTTCGTAGCCAGCTGTAAAGATCGCGGTTAAAAAAGCGATGATCACGCCTAATACAAGCAATGTACGCATCGCGATTCCTCCTTCACGAAATGGTTGCTTCATCTCCTTCATTATAGCGAATATGACAAGCGTTGTGAATGGCAAGTATGGGCCGTGGCAGTCAGACAAAATTTTTTTTGCGATGAATGATTCGGGACATCCTTGCATACATTGTAATAATCTTGTTGTTAAGACATCAAGGATAAGGAGGTCCTTTATGGATATTTTAAAGAAAATCGAACAATATCGGGAAGAAGAGGAACGGTTAAAATGGGAAGGTACGTTTGCAGAGTATTTAGAGATTTTAAAAGAAAAGCCATGGGTTGCTCAGTCCGCTCATTCACGCGTTTATAATATGATTAAAGATGCTGGAGTCGAAGTAGTAAATGGAAGAAAACGATATAAGTTTTTCAGCCATCAGCTATTTGGATTAGAGGAGGCGCTGGAACGTCTAGTAGAAGAATATTTTCATCCAGCGGCAAAGCGGCTTGATGTGCGCAAACGTATTTTGTTGTTGATGGGTCCTGTCGGTGGCGGAAAATCAACACTTGTTACATTGCTAAAACGGGGATTAGAGGAGTATTCGAAGACAGAACGCGGCGCAGTGTATGCGATTAAAGGGTGCCCGATGCATGAAGATCCGCTTCATTTAATCCCACCTCATTTGCGCGATGATTTTTATAAAGAGTATGGCATCCGCATTGAAGGAGAACTTTCGCCGCTGAACATGATGAGATTGGAAAAAGAATATGGCGGGCGTATTGAAGATGTAATGGTAGAGAGAATTTTCTTCTCGGAAAATAAACGGGTCGGCATTGGAACGTTCAGTCCGTCTGATCCAAAATCTCAGGATATTGCTGATCTCACGGGAAGTATCGACTTTTCAACCATCGCTGAATATGGTTCAGAATCAGATCCACGCGCCTATCGATTTGATGGTGAGTTAAACAAGGCGAACCGAGGAATTATGGAATTCCAGGAAATGTTAAAATGTGATGAAAAGTTTCTATGGCATTTGCTTTCTTTAACGCAAGAAGGAAATTTCAAAGCGGGGCGATTCGCGCTCATTAGCGCTGATGAGCTAATTATCGCCCATACGAACGAAACGGAATATCGTTCATTTATCGCGAACAAAAAGAATGAAGCGCTCCACTCGCGGATTATCGTCATGCCAATTCCATACAATTTGCGTGTGTCGGAAGAGGAGCGTATTTATGAAAAAATGATTCGGGAAAGTGATGTAGCTGATGTTCATATTGCTCCGCATACGCTTCGAATTGCCGCAATGTTTACGATTTTAACGAGATTGAAAGAATCGAAACGGCCGGATGTCGATTTAATTAAAAAAATGCGACTCTACGACGGCGAAATGGTCGAAGGATTTAATGAAGTAGATGTAGAGGAATTGAAAAAAGAACATCCGGATGAAGGAATGAGCGGCATCGATCCTCGTTACGTCATTAACCGAATTTCTTCGTGCATTATTCGCAAAGAAGTTCCATCGATTAACGCGCTAGATGTATTGCGATCCTTAAAAGAGGGGCTTGATCAGCATCCATCTATTTCCAAAGAAGATAAAGAGCGGTATTTAAACTTTATTTCGCTTGTCCGGAAAGAATACGATGAAATCGCCAAGCAAGAAGTACAAAAGGCGTTTGTCTACTCCTATGAGGAGTCGGCGAAAACGTTGATGGACAATTATTTAGACAATGTAGAAGCGTACTGCAATAAAACGAAGCTGCGCGATCCGTTGACAGGAGAGGAAATGAATCCAGACGAAAAACTCATGCGCTCGATCGAAGAGCAAATCGGCATTTCGGAAAACGCGAAAAAGGCATTTCGTGAAGAAATTTTAATTCGTATTTCCGCCTATGCCCGAAAAGGACAGAGGTTTGATTACAACTCACATGAGCGGTTGCGGGAGGCGATTCAGAAGAAACTATTCGCTGACTTGAAAGACATTGTAAAAATCACCACTTCATCGAAAACACCGGATGAGCAGCAATTAAAGAAAATTAATGAAGTAGTGGCACGCTTGATCGATGAATATGGCTATAATTCTACGTCAGCAAACGAATTGCTTCGCTATGTCGGCAGCTTATTAAATCGTTAGCATGCCTAATGTTAGGCATGCTTTTTTACTCAAATAGCAGTCTGGTGATGTATCAAAAAAGAAAAAGCTTATATTCTTTGTTTTGTACTTTTTTAGGCTTGTCCAACAAAAATTTACATGTTCATTTTCGTAATAATTTGTCAATTATTTCGTTTTTTTGCATAGGATAGAGTAAACAAACCGTCATTTATTCATTATGTTTGTTATGACGCCAACATAAATATATGCTTCAAGATAAAAAAGTGTGAAAACATTTTAAATGAGGAGGGGAAAAAATGAAAGGAAACTTTGTTATATCGAAAGAAGACTGGTCCCTCCATCGGAAAGGACATGACGATCAAAAACGACATGAAGAAAAAGTAAAAGAAGCAATTAAAAACAATTTGCCAGATTTAATTACAGAAGAAAGCATCATTATGTCAAACGGACGTGACGTCATTAAAATTCCGATCCGTTCTTTGGATGAATATAAAATTCGTTATAATTATGAGAAAAACAAACATGTTGGTCAAGGGAACGGAGACAGTCAAGTTGGCGATGTTGTTGCAAGAGATGGATCAGGGGAGGGACAAGGGCCTGGAACAGGGCAAGGAGCCGGCGACTTGCCCGGGCAAGATTATTATGAAGCGGAAGTTTCGCTAATGGAATTGGAAGAAGCGTTATTCAGCCAATTGGAGCTGCCGAATTTACAAAGAAAAGAAGCGGACCAAAACGTTGTAGAACATATTGAATTTAATGATATTCGCCGTACTGGTTTAACGGGGAATATCGATAAAAAAAGAACGATGCTCGCGGCATTTAAGAGAAATGCGATGAATGGCAATCCAAGTTTTTATCCGATTTATCGTGAAGATTTAAGATATAGAACATGGAATGAAGTGGTAAAGCCAGATTCGAAAGCAGTTGTTCTTGCGATGATGGATACAAGCGGCTCAATGGGATTGTGGGAAAAATATATGGCACGCAGTTTCTTCTTTTGGATGACCCGCTTTTTACGTACAAAATATGAAACGGTGGAAATCGCATTTATCGCCCATCATACAGAAGCAAAAGTGGTTACCGAAGATGAATTTTTCACAAAAGGAGAAAGCGGAGGCACGATCTGTTCTTCCGCCTATCGAAAAGCGTTGGAGCTCATTGAAACGAAATACTCGCCATCGCGTTATAATATTTATCCGTTCCACTTTTCGGATGGAGATAACTTGACATCAGATAACGCCCGTTGTGTCAAACTTGTTCAAGAACTAATGAAAGTGTCCAACATGTTTGGATATGGAGAAGTAAATCAGTATAACCGCCACTCGACGCTAATGTCTGCTTACAAAAACATCAAAGATGAAAAATTCCGTTATTATATCCTCAAACAAAAATCAGATGTATTCCATGCGATGAAAACATTTTTCCGGAAAGAAGAAAATAAGGCGTTCGTATAACCCTCTGTTTCGAATAGGGGGTTTTTTCCTTTCGTTTGCTGATATAAGAAAAGGCCCCGTTTGCATGCAGAAACAGGACCAATTTCTTTTTGATATGGGTGAATGATGAAGAAAGTATTTTAACCTTTTTCCAAAGAAGTCTCCCTCCTCTAAATGTAGGGAAGCAGGGAGTTGAATTAGGAGTTTTTTTGACAAATAATAAGAACGTATGTTTGTTTGTAAAAGTTTCTTCTACGCAGAAGCTTCTTCGCTGGAGATGGCAAGAAACTCCCACCTCTAAATATAGGTGGGAGAGACTTATTGTGACGAGCTGACAGATTCATTTGGGTTCGCCGCTTCTTTGTCTTGCTTGGCTGAATCTGTTTTTCGTATTGTTTCTATCATTGCTAAAGCAGGCGCAAGTTCTTCCTTATCTTTTGGCGTTTGAATCATTACAAGCATAGGAACAGGGCTGCTTGTAGCGATGACATGAACCGTCATATTTTCCGATTGTGCGGTATACCAAGCGGCTCCTTTCAATGATGCTGGCAGATTTGCGCTGTCCTGGCGAGCGGCATCGGAAGACACCGCTTGTGCGTGTTCTTCCGCTAGTTTCACATAATCTATTTTATTCCCTTCTTCATGAAGAAGGCGGATTCTAACAAAGCTGTTATCTCGCAGCAACAAGTCGGAATGCGGCTCTTCAGCTTCAAGCTCCCATCCTTTTAGTACATATAAGGAAAAACCTTGGTTGTCGCTTGTTTTTAAAGAAGCAGTTTCTTTCACTTCTTTTCCATCGACCATATAAGATAATTGCATTTCGGAAGGGCGCGCTTCTTCTTGTTGTTTGTTTTCTTCTGCATTAGTTTGTTGTTTGTTTTCTTCATTAGTGGCACCGCCATTTTCAGAGGCGCTGTTTTCGTTTTTAGAAGAAGATTGTGATGTCTCTGATTTCCCTGTGTTGTCCGATTGCGTCGTTTCCGTTTGGGTTGTGTCCTTATTAGAAGGATTCGGTTGTTTTACTTCATTTGTTTCTTTCGTTCCACAACCTGAAACAAGCGCGATCGCCATGATGGCAGTTATAAACGGTTTCCAAGTGAATTGCATCCATCATTCCTCCTTAATTTATCTATCACTTATTATATCAGTCGAAACATGAAGGAGGAATGTTACGATGGAAGTATTTTTGTTACAATAATTATAATTAGTAGCGTACGTACGTTTTTGGCATGCAATCATTTTTTGCAACCGCTGCATAAGCATATTGCAAAAGCCTCCATCATTCCTGTTTTTATTTCATCGGTCCGCCATCGTTTTTCGCGAAGTTCCACCGTCACATGAATAATGTTTTGAATGGATCGTTATTATTATAATATTCTCGCTTTGCTTGGGGATTGGCTTCTAAAACTATATGGGCTCCAAGCCATTCCATCGCACATAGAAACAAAATCAACAATATTCCGCTTATCATCGATTCTTCCTCCTTTATGTTGTTTAAGAGTACAATAATGTATGAAACGCGTTTCAATGCAATAGTTTTTTGAAAAAAGGTGAAGAGGATGGCAAATATCCGGGAAATTGCAAAAGAAGCAGGAGTTTCGGTTGCAACGGTTTCACGAGTATTAAACGGATACCCATACGTGAAGGAAGAAAAGCGAAATGCAGTATGGGAAGCGGTAGAGAAATTGAATTATACAAAAAATATTAATGCGGTTCATCTAGCGAAAGGGAAAACGTCGATTGTCGGAGTCATTCTTCCATATGTGAATCATCCGTATTTCGCTACAGTATTGGAAGGAATATCAAAAGAAGCGCTTCGTCATCGGTATCACCTTTTGTTATTTCAAACGAATTACGATGTGGAAAAGGAATTAGAGGCGCTTGAGATGATGCGGATGAAACAAGTCGATGGGCTTATTATTTGTTCACATGTGGCAGACTGGAGCGTTATTGAGGAATATAAGAAAGATGGACCGATCGTATTATGCGAAGACGTCCAAGATCAAGATTTTTTATCCGTCTATATTGACCATTACGAGGCGTTTACGAAGGCTTTGAGCTATTTGATTCAAAAAGGGCATCGGCATATCGGCTATTGTATCGGAAGAACGACAGGAGCAAATAGCAAGGCGCGGGAAGCGGCATATTATGATACGTTGCGGCAAATTGGCGTTGAGCCGCGAAAAGAGTGGATTTTTGATCGTTGTTTATATATGGAAGACGGAAAGCGGGTGATCCGTCAATGGATGGAGCTGTCCGAAAAGCCGAGCGCTTTGCTTGTATCAAGCGATCAAGTGGCTGCGGGCATCGTGTTGTGGGGAAAAAAAGAAGGGGTAAACGTCCCCGATGACCTTGCGATTGTTAGTTTTGATAATCATCCGATTTCAGAACCGCTGCAAATTACGACGATGGAGCTACCGCTCGCGCTGATGGGAACGAAGGCCTTTCGTCTCATTTATCATTACATCGAAACGGGGAATATCGTGAAGAAAAAGGAAAAACTGCCTATTCGTTTTATGGAACGCTCATCGGTATAAAAACATGGCATTATATGTGTTTCATCATATATCGGTTTACTGGGCGTCCAATTCCGCCATATTGAACATCGAGAGTGACTACCCCTTTCTTTTCTAAGTATTCTAAATAGCGGCGGGCAGTTACCCGGGCGATGCCGACTCCTTCGGCGACTTCCTCGGCGGAAACTGGTTCTGTTTGTTTTCGGAGATAACGAGCGATTTTTTGCAATGTGACTTCGTTTAATCCTTTTGGCAGCCCGCTGCTTGGTTCGAACGTCTGGGGTTCGGTTGTCTGTAAAAGAGCGTCTAGCTCTTTCTGTGTTAACGATTCTTTTTCATTCAGTGCTTGACGAAATGAATGGTAATTTTCTAACGCTTGTTTGAGACGCTCGAATTTAAATGGTTTCATAATATAATCGAAAGCACCGTTTTGCAACACGCGGCGTACAGTATCGATATCACTTGCTGCGGTGATGGCGATGACATCTACTTCATATCCTTCGGAACGAATTTCTTTCAATGTTTCAAGACCATCCTTGTGAGGCATGTAAATGTCGATAATCACTAAATCAGGATGAAGTTTGCGGATTAGCTGTATCCCTTCCACGCCATTTGCAGCGACGCCAATAACGGTAAATCCTTTCACTTGTTCGATAAATTGGCGATTTACTTCCTGCACCATCGGATCATCTTCAATAAGCAATACGCGGTACATCTTTCTCCTCCTTACATGTCAAAGGTAATTGTAAATATCGTTCCTTTTCCTTTTTCTGACTGCACATCAATATGCCCTTTCCCTTTTTCGACAATATGTTTCACTAAATATAAACCGATGCCGCGCCCGTTTTCGCTTTTGGTTGAAAATCCTTCCTCGAAAATACGGTCGAGATGTTTTTCATCAATACCTTGGCCGTTATCTTCCACCGAGAGAGAACAAATTTCCTCATTTTGTTCAATACTTACATATATTTCTTTTTCCCGGTCCGTAATGCCTTGAAAGGAATCAAACGCGTTTTCAATCAAGTTTCCAAGAATAATGACAAAATCATGATGGTCTAGTGCAGGTGGAAAAGCATGCAGACGGCTATGGCGGTCGATGATGACGCGAATGCCTAATTCCTTGTCGCGGCGGATTTTGCTAAGTAAAAGCCCGGAAATGCTTTCATCTTTAATATGCTTGCTTAAAAACCTAGTCAGTTCCTCCTGCTCTTCTGTCACTTGAAATACGTATTCGAGCGCCTTCTCCAAATGTCCTAATTGAATGAGTCCGGCGATCGTATGAAGTTTATTCATATACTCATGATTTTGCACGCGCAGAGCATTGACAAACGCTTTCACACCTGTCAACTCTTCGGCAAGCTTCTTCACCTCGGTACGATCTTGGAAAATAGCGATGGCACCAACGGTTTTGCCGTTCACTCTAATTGGAATGCGATTGCTCCAAATCGTTAAGTTTCCTATTTGTAATTCTTTGTTATAAATAGGCTGATCAATTTCTAATATTTCAGGTAGACGTGTGTCCGGAATAATAGCACGAATTGGTTTACCGATAACGTCTCCTTTGACGCCAAACATTCGTTTAGCCCGATCATTAAAAATCGTAATGTTTTCATTACTATCGATTGCAATGACCCCTTCATGCATGGCGTTAAAGGCTTCTGTCCGTTCAACAAGCAGCTTGGCAATTTCATGCGGCTCCAAATGAAACATTTGTCGCTTAATATGAGAAGCAAGCAGCCAAGCACCGATCCCGCCAATGAGCAAAGAAAGAATGATAGTAATCGAAATTTCTTCTTTTAAAGCATCAATCACTTCGAAAAAAGTCGGTAATCGATATGCCGCAATGACGACGCCGATTTGTTGATGATCTTTATTCATAATTGGGACGAACGCACGAATGACCGTGCCGATTTCACCGCGCGCTTTTGATGTGTAAGTATGTTCGGCAAAGGCAGGCCCTTCATCAGCGCCGCGGGAAACACGTCCGATCATGGATGGGACGGGATGGGAAAGGCGAACTTTATTCATGTCAAGAACAACAACGTAGTCGGCATTATGAATACTGCGAACACGCTCCACAATGATATTGATGGAAGATCGTTCTTCTTTTGTTCCGACAATATGTGATTTGATTTCAGGAAGCTCTGATACCGTCCGTGCTGTCAACAATGCCCGCTGTCGTAATTCCTCTTCTTTTGTATGAAAAAAGTCACCGATGACAAACATTCCGCTTAACAATAAGGAAAAGCTAACAATAAAGGAAATTAGGATCGTGATTTTCCAGCGGATGGATAGCCGATTCATCACAATGAATACCTCGTCTTTATGGAAAATAATATAATTTGTAATTATTTTAACATTTTTCGGCAATATGATAAAATTTGATTAAAAAGCTTAATCATAAAACGGTGTGGAATATGAAAAAGCAATGGTGGGTGGCGTCTCTTGTTTTGCTTGTCTGTTTAGGATACTTATTAAAACAGCATTTTCGCAATGAAAATATGGTGTATGATGATGAACAACAAGGGTTAAAAAAGCAAATTGTCATTTATTTTAGCCATGTAGTAGCGGAAAATACGCCAAAAGGATTAGCGGCGCAAAAATTTGCGGATCTTGTAGAGAAAAAAACAAATGGCCGTGTAAAAGTAGAAGTATTTCCGAATGGATCTTTATATTCCGATGGTGAGGAAATGGATGCTCTATTGCGCGGCGACGTGCAAATGATTGCTCCATCGTTTTCCAAAGTGACGGAGTTGATTCCGGAATGGCAAGTATTGGATTTGCCGTTTTTATTTCAAGATTATCACGATGTGGAGCGGGCATTTACAGGGGATGTGGGTGAACATCTTTTGGCGATGTTGGATCAAAAAGGGATTAAGGGATTGGCTTTATGGGGCAACGGTTTTAAACAAATGATGAGCACGGCTAGGCCGCTGGTCCGTCCTGATGATTTTCGCGGATTGCGCTTTCGTATTATGCCAAGCGAAGCGATTGAAAAGCAAATTCGTTTGCTCGAAGGCGAACCGATTGTTGTTTCATTTGATCATGTATACCGCTCTTTAGAAAGGCATGAATTTGATGGACAGGAAAATACGATTTCTAACATTTATTCGAAAGGTTTTTACAAATTTCAGCCATATATAACGATTAGCAATCATGGGTATCTCGGCTATGCCGTGATGATGAATAAATCGTTTTGGGAAAGTTTGCCGAAAGATATTCAGCAAAAAATAACAGAAGCGATTCAGGAAACAACGAAGTGGAATTTACAACAATCGAAAAAACAAAACGAACAGGAATTAGAAAAAATAAAACAAAACAAAAGTATTCATATTTATGAACTGTCTGAAGAAGAAAAAAAGAGATGGGAACGGAAGTTTGCGCCTTTGTATGATCAATTTACAAAAGAGTTTGTCGACAAGCTGCTTCGCGAAATTAAACAGAGATAAAGAGGAAGGCGGCCTTATTAAGAAAGGCCGCTCTTTTTTACGACCAAAAAGACCAAAAAGATCATTATCACCATAATATTTTTATTTTCTGAACTTTACTTTAACATTAGAATTGCAAAATGAAAGCGTTGTCAAGGTGACGAAAGGAGAGGGGAGAAATGCGGGGTAAGTTTAAAAACTTAACCGTACAAGTAATTATTGGAATTATACTGGGGATTATCGTTGGTTTTTTATTCCCTGAATTTGGATCAAAATTAAAAGTGCTTGCAGATGCATTTATTAAGCTAATTAAAATGGTCATTGCGCCGATTATTTTCTTCACGGTCGCAATTGGAATCGGCAGCATGGGGGATTTGAAAAAGGTTGGCCGCATCGGTGGAAAAGCGCTTATTTACTTTGAAATTATTACTACGTTCGCTTTAGCAATCGGAATTATTGTGGTTAATTTGATCAAACCTGGGGTAGGGTTTAATACTGATGCCGTAAAAGGCGGCGATGTATCGCAGTATACAAAGCAAGCAGAAGAAGTGAATCATGGCGTCATTGAGTTTTTGCTTGGCATTATCCCGGATAACGTTGTTGGGGCGCTAGCGAAAGGCGAATTATTGCCGATTTTATTCTTTGCCGTATTATTCGGCCTTGCCGCGGCGGGATTAGGAGAAAAAGCCAAACCGGTTATTACCTTATTTGAGCGTTTGGCGGACATTTTCTTCGGTGTTGTTAATATGATCATGAAAGTATCGCCAATTGCAGCGTTCGGTGCGATGGCGTATACGATTGGCACATTTGGAATCGGTTCATTGCTTTCGCTTGGAAAATTAATGGCTTCTGTGTATATTACGATGGCGCTATTTATTATTGTCGTACTCGGACTTATCGCGAAGTTTTACGGGTTTAATATTTTTAAATTTATTGCTTATATCAAAGAGGAAATTTTACTTGTGCTTGGCACATCTTCTTCTGAATCGGCATTGCCAAAACTGATGGAGCGCCTTGAAAAATACGGGTGTTCGAAGCCAGTTGTTGGGCTTGTTGTGCCGACAGGATATTCCTTTAACCTCGATGGAACATCTATTTACCTTTCGATGGCGGCGATTTTTATCGCCCAAGCTTACGGTATCGATTTAAGCATTTGGCAAGAGCTTACGTTGCTCGGAATTTTAATGTTAACGTCAAAAGGTGCAGCAGGGGTCACAGGTTCCGGATTTATTACACTTGCGGCGACTTTGGCGGCGTTCCCGATGATTCCAGTAGAAGGAATCGCGTTATTGCTTGGCGTAGACCGCTTTATGTCGGAAGCGCGTGCCATTACAAACTTAATTGGCAATGCTGTAGCGACTGTTGTTGTTTCTAAGATGGAAAATGAATTTCATCCTTCTGAAGAACAACATGCAGAGAGAACGAAGATGGTTGTTGCAAAGTAAACTTTAGCAATTCGACATCACCTATGCTTTTCTGCCAGTTCGATGCAACATATGAAGGCAGGCAAATTTTTGCCGCTTATGGCAGAAAAGCATTTTTTATTTTAAAAATTTGACAATAAATCTAATTTTTTATATCATAAATCTTGAATTCAAGATTTATGAATTCAGTGTTTATAACGATCTTGCAAGAATAATGAATGACATGCAAAAAAATGGAGAAATTACAGTTGGGAAGTCCGGCAAGGCCGTGAAACACTCATTTTTTCCACGAAAAAATTCGTGTAAAGGGGAGAATAGACGATGGAAAATGTAAAATTAGCCATTATTTATTACAGCTCAACAGGTACGAACTATCAATTGGCAAAATGGGCGGAAGAAGCGGCGAAGGAAGCAGGGGCAGAAGTAAAAGTAGTAAAAGTTCCTGAACTCGCTCCAAAAGAAGCAATTGAATCGAATCCAGCGTGGAAAGCTCATGCGGAAGCAACGAAAGATGTCCCAACAGCTACGTTAGCGGACTTAGAATGGGCGGATGCGATTATTTTCAGCGTGCCGACTCGCTTTGGCAATATTCCTTCGCAATTAAAGCGATTTTTAGATACAACCGGCGGATTATGGGCACAAGGAAAGCTTGCCAATAAAGTTGTCAGCGCCATGGCATCTGCAGGAAATGCTCATGGCGGCCAAGAACAAACCATTTTACAACTATATACAACAATGTACCACTGGGGTGCGATCGTAGTAGCGCCTGGATATACGGATCAATCTGCTTTTGTTGCAGGAGGAAATCCATACGGAACGAGTGTGACAGTCGATCAAAACGGAAAAATAGTAGAAAATGCGGAAGCTGCTGTGAAACATCAAGCGCGCCGTACCGTTCAAGTTGCACAATGGGTAAAAAATGGAATGCAACAATAGGATGAGGTTTTGCCCTCATCTTTTTTTATGCATATATTTTGCTTTTTTCCATATACACAAAGATAATAAAAGTAATAATAAATAAATTTTAGAAAAGGTGAGAAAATATGAAACATTTACAAGATCGTGTTACATTACATAATGGAGTGCAAATGCCTTGGCTTGGACTTGGAGTTTATAAAGTGAAAAACGGAGAAGAAGTCATTAACGCGGTGCGCACCGCCCTAGAAATTGGGTATCGTCATATCGATACAGCGGCGTTTTACGAAAACGAAGAAGGAGTTGGGCAAGCGGTTCGCGAATCAGGCATTCCGCGCGAAGAAATATTTATTACGACAAAAGTATGGAACTCCGATCAAGGATATGAGACAACATTGAAAGCGTTCGAAACAAGCCTCCAAAAGTTAGGCCTTGATTATGTAGATCTATATTTAGTGCATTGGCCGGTAAAAGGAAAATATAAAGAAACGTATAAAGCGTTGGAAAAGCTATATAAAGATGGACGTGTTCGCGCAATTGGCGTAAGCAACTTCCAAATTCACCATTTAGAAGATTTAATGGCTGATTGCGAAATTAAACCGATGGTAAATCAGGTGGAATATCATCCTCGCTTGACGCAAAAAGAACTCCATGCTTTCTGCAAACAACACGGCATTCAGCTTGAAGCATGGTCGCCGCTGATGAGAGGAGAAATTTTGCAAGAACCGACGCTTGTGGAAATCGGCAGAAAATATGGGAAAACTCCAGCACAAGTCGTCCTTCGTTGGGATTTGCAAAACGAAGTTGTCACGATTCCAAAATCCGTAACGCCACAACGCATTAAGGAAAACGCGAATGTTTTTGATTTTGAGCTAACGGCAGAGGAAATGGCAAAAATCGACGCGCTAAATTTGAACAAACGAATCGGACCAGATCCGGATAACTTCGATTTTTAATTATGATGCGAGAAAAAGGGGTTTTTCCGTTGTGGAGAAGCCTCTTTTTTGCAAAAACGAATTTTGTGGCGTATTCAATTTTTCTTGTTAGCCATTCATAAATTGTATGATTTGACGTATGAAAGATCGTTAAAGTACAATAAATATTAGTATACACATTTACATGTGATACAAAAATAACGGAGGGTGCTGCAATGCTATTCCATCCGATGGATTTTCTCATTCTCATTGCCTTTGGCATTTCGCTATGGGCGCAATTTAAAGTATCAAGCAATTTCAACACTTGGTCGCAAGTTCCTGCTTCTTCCGGATTAACAGGCGCGGAAGTTGCGCGCATGATTTTGGACCGCAACGGTCTTTATGATGTGCCTGTCGAAGTGGTGCCAGGAAGATTAACGGACCATTATGATCCGATTTCGCGCACTGTTCGTTTATCGGAACCGGTATATTACGGCCGTTCGATCGCTTCCATATCGGTTGCCGCGCACGAAGTCGGGCATGCTGTACAACATCAACAATCATATGGTGCGTTAGTACTTCGGCATCGCATGTTTCCAATTGTAAACTTTACATCAGGAGCGGCGCCATTTTTATTGTTGGCAGGATTTTTGTTCCAACAGCTTTCGCTAATTGGATTAGGCATTATTTTCTTTTCATTTGCCGTCGCTTTCCAACTCATTACGTTGCCGGTAGAGTTTAACGCAAGCTCGCGGGCAAAAAAATTTATGTTAGCGGAAGGCATTATTTATCCGGATGAAAAGCGCGGCGTGAACAAAGTATTGGGAGCGGCCGCATTGACATATGTGGCAGCAACGCTCATTTCGGTTTTAGAATTGTTAAAATACGTGTTAATTTTTACGCAAAATAACAATGAAGAATAAGGATATAAACCTGTCTGTAGGAGGTGTGATCCGGGCGCGTGATCCGCGTCCGGAAACCAATTGGACATAGTCAACTTGTTAGTGGTAGCATTGCTTATTGCATGTACCGCTTTTTTCGTAGCTTCGGAATTTGCGATTGTCAAAGTTCGCAGCTCGCGCATTGACCAATTAGTTAGCGAAGGAAATAAACGGGCGATTGCTGCCAAAAAGGTGATCTCCAACCTTGATGGCTATTTGTCGGCGAACCAATTAGGCATTACGATTACATCGCTAGGGCTTGGTTGGCTCGGTGAACCGACGGTGGAGCGGATATTAACACCGCTTTTTGAACGCATCCATTTATCGGAGTCGATTTCGCACGTTTTATCCTTCGTTATTGCCTTTTCGACGATTACGTTTCTTCACGTCGTTGTCGGCGAGCTGGCTCCAAAAACGTTTGCCATCCATAAAGCTGAGGCGATTACGCTGCTTACAGCTCAACCGCTTATTTTATTTTATAAAGTGATGTATCCGTTTATTTGGACGCTCAACAATTCCGCGCGCCTCGTCGCCAGAATGTTTGGGTTAAAGCCAGCGGCAGAACATGAAATTGCCCATTCTGAAGAAGAGTTGCGCCTTATTTTATCAGAAAGCTACAAAAGTGGAGAGATTAACCAATCAGAATATCGATATGTGAACAATATTTTTCGATTTGACGATCGGGTTGCAAAAGAAATTATGGTACCGCGCAAAGAAATTGTTGCGCTCGATATTAATCGAAGCGTGAAAGAGAATTTGGAAATTATTAAAGAGGAAAAATATACTCGTTATCCAGTTATTGATGGCGATAAAGATCACGTTCTTGGACTTATTAATGTGAAAGAAGTGTTTACCGATCTTGTGACAAATCCATCCGAAGAAAAACAAATGAAAGATTATATCCGCCCAATCATTCAAGTGATTGAATCAATCGCTATTCATGATTTGCTTGTGAAAATGCAGAAAGAACGCATCCACATGGCCATTTTAGTCGACGAATATGGTGGAACATCGGGGCTTGTTACCGTCGAGGATATTTTAGAAGAAATCGTTGGAGAAATTCAAGACGAGTTTGACGTAGATGAAATCCCGTTGATTCAAAAAGTTGATGAAACACGTACAATTATTGACGGAAAAGTGCTGATTAGCGAAGTAAATGATTTGTTTGGCCTTTCCATTGATGATGAGGATGTCGATACGATTGGTGGATGGATTTTAACGAAGCATTATGATATTAAAGTCGGCGACAGCATCGAAATCGATAATTACTTGTTTACGGTGAAAGAGATGGACGGCCACCACGTAAAGACGATAGAAGTAGTAAAACAGGAGAAAGAAGAGAAAGCGGCAGATCATGAACTCGGTGAAAAAGAGGAATTGCATTTATAGGCAGACGTTTGTTATAAGACGTCCGCCTTTTATTGTGAATCCAGGTAAAACCGAGTGATATCAACAGGAAAATCATCAACAGGTGCAATACATGAAATCATTTCATTTGTAAAAGGATGCAAGAACGATAGTTTGGCGGCATGAAGTGCTTGTCGATGAAACGTGTTTTCTCCGCCATAAAGAACATCTCCGACTAATGGATGGCCGATGTAACTCATATGGACGCGGATTTGATGAGTGCGCCCGGTATCGAGGGAAAGTTCTACGAGCGATGTTTGTTCATCAGGAAACGTATGTAAGACGCGGTAGTGTGTTACCGCTTTTGCACCCGTTTTCGAAACTCTTCGTCTCGTTGGATGATGGCGATCGCGTCCAATCGGCGCGGAAATCGTTCCTGATTTATTTTTCATGATCCCATGGACGAGCGCTACATACGTCCGTTTGATTTGCCGTTTTTCCAACATCCGATCAAGCGTGGCTCCTGCAAGCGTATGTTTGGCAAACAAAATCGTTCCCGATGTGTCACGATCAAGCCGGTGAATATGCCGTACTTTCGTCAAAATCCCTTGTGATTGTAAATAAAAAGCGACCGCGTTCGCTAAAGTCCCTATTTGAGAAGGTTCAGAAGGATGGATATCGATTCCAGCGCCTTTATTAATAATAAGGAGATGCTCGTCCTCCCATAAAACGGAAAGCTCTCGATATTCAGGAATAATGATGGAGGGTTCAGGTTTATAAAGGTGCAACTGCAGGCGGTCTTTTTCTTTTAATGGCGTTTGCCATGATGCTTCTTTTCCGTTGAGCTTGATTCCTTTTTCCATTCGCAGCTGATGAGCTAACTTTTTAGAGGCGCACCATACTTCTTTTAGCAACGATTCAATCGTACGTCCTTCCCAAAAAGAAGGAATGACGCATTCAAGCCAGTCTCCTTTTTTGGACCACATCATTATTTCACTCCAAAATTTCAAAACAGTGGAAACACTTTCTACCTCAATATACGTATCAGATATGATACACTCATAGTAGCGTTTTATAGTATGTTATGCAAGTGCGAAAAGGTGGTAAGAACATGAAAATGGTTTATGCAGCCACGAAAGAACAAGAGGAATATATGAATTATTTAGTCAATTATTTTTACACAAACATTTTTCCGTATTATTTTGATGATGAACAAATTAATAAGTTTGAAAATTCGAAAATCCTTTCATTACCAAGGGAATACGTTACATACAATGGAACGATGAAAGAAGCATTTCAAATTATTTCATCACTTCAATCGTTAATTATTGTGATCGAATATGTAGGAGAAAGCGGAGATTGCGAACGGTATCGCGATCTATTTGAGCGGAACGTCAAATTACTTAGGCGATACGGTATTGCGTTTCCGTTTACGATTGAGCAGTTTATGAACAAGCGTCATTATCCATGTAGTATGTATTTGCCTTCACAAAGCGATTGGTTAATGTAAGATGGAGCTCGTCCATCACAGGGCGAGCTCCTTATTTATTGATATGTTGAATCGAAGAAAACCAGTCACGGAAAACGGCTTCTTCATGATAGCCGTCGATTCGTTTTACTTCCTTCCCTTTTTCATAATGAATAAGGGTTGGCGTTCCTTCAATATGATACTTGTCCCATCCGTCTTTGAATTCAAGCAGGTTAAACATTTTTAAGTCAATCCCCATTTGCTTTGCCAAAGGAACGATAATAGGTGTTGTTTTTTGGCAGTGAGGACAATCCGGACTGTAAAAATAGACGGTGACGGTTTCTTTATTTTTTAATTTCTGCTCCAGTTCATCGGGTAAAATGATGTTTTGATAATTTGGGTCATCCAGCTGCGCAACAGTTGCAGGGTCAAGTTCTTCTTTATGATAAGGATTATTTTTGGCAGCTTGTTTTTGCTGATACGATGTGATAAAGGAGATCGCCGCAAACAGCGCTACAATAATCGATCCGAAGATAAGGAGCTTTTTCAACTTATTTTCCCTTCTTTCTCTTTACGAATAATGAAGATGCTTAATACACTAATGAGAAAAAATGCAACTAACGCTAAAAATGGAATCGTAATAAAGCCAAGCCAATTAATGTACTGTCCCGTGCAAGGGACGCGGCCGCACGAAATCGCATGGGTTTGGAAAAACGGAATTTTTTGCAGAGCATAATGGTAAAGCGAAATCGTTCCACCGATGATGGATAATGCAAGGCTATAGCGAGCGATGCCATATTCTTTCCGAATGGCCGCAAGCCCTAACAAAACCACCTGTGGATACATAAAAATGCGTTGAAACCAGCAAAGATCACAAGGAGTAAATTTTAAAACTTCGGAAAAATAAAGGCTCCCAAGCGTTGCAATCAGTGAAATTCCCCAGGCGCTAACAAGCGCGTTTTCCAATGTTTTTGTATTGTGATTCATGCTACAATCCCCTTGTTTTTTAGGTTTATTGCCATTTTCATTATATTGGACGAAAAGGAGAATGTAAAATTTTGAATATATATAGCCGCTCCTTTTTGTTTTATAGTACAATACTTATGTGCAATCGTTTTCATATATGTACATAGAGGTGAGAAATTTGGAACGAGCATGGTGGAAAGAAGCGGTTGTGTATCAAATTTATCCGCGCAGTTTTTACGATTCCAACGGGGATGGCATTGGCGATATCCGCGGCATTATCGCGAAACTTGATTATTTAAAAGAACTTGGCGTGGATGTGGTATGGCTATCTCCGGTATATAAATCGCCAAATGATGACAACGGATATGATATAAGCGATTATCGGGAGATTATGGATGAATTTGGTACGATGGAAGATTGGGAAGAAATGCTTGAGGAAATGCACAAACGCGGGATTAAGCTAGTGATGGATTTAGTCGTCAATCATACATCAGATGAGCATCCGTGGTTTATCGAATCAAGAAAGTCAAAGGACAATCCGTATCGCGACTACTATATATGGCGGCCTGGAAAAGATGGAAAGGAACCGAACAATTGGGAGTCATGCTTTGGTGGTTCTGCTTGGGAATATGATGAAACAACAGGAGAATATTATTTACATCTTTTTTCCAAAAAACAACCTGATTTAAACTGGGAAAATCCGAAAGTACGCCGCGAAGTGTATGACATGATGAAGTTTTGGCTTGACAAAGGCGTCGACGGCTTTCGGATGGATGTCATTAATATGATTTCGAAAACACCAGGATTACCGGATGGTGAACCGCAGGAAGGAAAAAAATATGTTTCAGGAAGCAAATATTTTATGAACGGTCCGCGCGTTCACGAATTTTTGCAAGAGATGAACCGGGAAGTGTTATCAAAGTACGATATTATGACGGTTGGAGAAACGCCGGGAGTGACTCCGAGAGAAGGCATTTTATATACAGATCCGTCTCGCCATGAATTAAACATGGTGTTCCAATTCGAGCATGTGGATTTAGATTCCGGACCTGGAGGAAAATGGGGTATTCGTCCATGGTCATTAGCCGATTTGAAAACAACGATGACAAAATGGCAAAAAGAGCTAGAAGGAAAAGGATGGAACAGTCTTTACTTAAACAATCATGATCAGCCACGCGCTGTTTCTCGTTTTGGCGATGATGGAAAGTATCGTGTCGAATCGGCGAAAATGCTTGCAACATTTCTCCATATGATGCAAGGAACTCCATATATTTATCAAGGTGAAGAGATCGGAATGACAAATGTGCGCTTTCCGTCGATTGAAGACTACCGGGACATTGAAACGTTAAACATGTATAAAGAACGTGTGGAAGAATACGGTGAAGATCCACAAGAAGTGATGGAAAAAATTTATTACAAAGGACGTGACAACGCGCGCACGCCGATGCAGTGGGATGACAGCGAAAACGCAGGATTTACAACGGGGACGCCATGGATTCCAGTAAATCCAAATTATAAGGAAATCAACGTAAAAGAGGCTTTAGCGGATCCAAATTCGGTGTTTCATTATTATAAAAAATTAATTCAACTTCGCAAGCAGCATGACATTATTGTCTATGGAACATATGACTTAATTTTGGAAGACGATCCGTATATTTACGCATATACACGCACATTGGGAAATGAAAAGCTGATTGTTATTACTAATTTTTCTGAAAAAACTCCTGTTTTCCGGCTTCCGGATGATATCACCTATAAAACAAAAGAGCTGCTTATCAGCAATTACGATGTTGATGAAACGGAAGAACTGAAAGAAATTCGCCTGCGTCCATGGGAGGCGCGCGTATATAAAATCCGTTTGTCATGAAACATTTGCTTTTCCGGTGCCAATACTAAACGGTGCAAACATTATTTTCTATCTATATCCTCCCGCCAATCCGCCCATAATAATCGGTGAAAGGGGAGGATCACATGAATAACAACAGCAACAAAGTTCAAGACGTTATGACGAAAAATGTAGCGACAGTTTCTCCTAACCAAACAGTTCAAGAAGCTGCGCAAATCATGAGCCAAAAAAATATTGGGGCTCTTCCAGTAGTGGAAAACGGTCAAGTAAAAGGAATGATCACGGACCGTGATATTACACTCCGTACATCGGCGCAAGGAAAAGATCCAGCTTCCACTCCTGTATCGGAAATAATGACGAATCGCGTGGTCACTGGTACGCCTAATATGAGCGTTCAAGAGGCGGCAAGTGTGATGGCGCAACATCAAATTCGTCGTTTGCCAATTGTCGAAAATAACCAAATTCAAGGAATTGTCGCTTTAGGCGATATCGCGACAAACAGCGCGTCCGATCAAGCGGCGGGACAAGCATTGACAAACATTTCTGAGCCGTCGCAACCACAAGGATAAAAAAATGAAGGATGTCTCTGACTTATGAGACATCCTTTTTCTTTTATGAAGGATATTGTATGATGATAACGAATACATAAAGAAAGGGAGGGATGTCCGTTGGATTGGAAAAATAAATATGAACAATGGTTAGCACATAAGTCATTAGACAAAGAATTAAAGCGTTTATTAACAGAGCGTCAAGACGACCTGAAATGGCTGGAAGATTGTTTTTATAAAAACTTAGAATTTGGCACAGGCGGCATGCGGGGAGAAATTGGTCCGGGGACAAACCGGATGAACATATACACGATTCGGAAAGCATCAGAAGGTTTGGCGCGATACATAGAGTCCTTTGGCGAAGAAGCAAAAAAACGCGGTGTTGTCATTGCCTATGATTCGCGGCATAAGTCTCGGGAATTTGCGATGGAAGCAGCGAAAACATTGGCCACTCACGGCATTCAAACATATGTATTTGATGAGCTGAGACCGACGCCGGAGCTTTCGTTTGCTGTTCGTTATTTGCATGCATTTTCCGGCATCGTCATCACCGCAAGCCATAATCCGCCAGAATATAATGGATATAAAGTATATGGAGAAGATGGGGGGCAGCTTCCTCCAGATACGGCAGATGCGGTGATTCGATACGTCAATGAAGTGGAAAATGAACTTGATATCCATGTTGAGGACGAAGCAATTTTAAAAGAAAAAGGGCTCATTCAAATCATCGGCGAAGAAGTGGACAATGCTTATATTGACGCTGTAAAAACGGTCTCCCTTCAACCGAAGCTTGCGGAAGAAGTCGATATTCACATCGTTTTTACACCGCTTCACGGCACATCAAACAAACCGATTCGCCGCGCGTTAAAGGAACTTGGATACCGAAATGTATTTGTTGTTGAGGAACAAGAGCAGCCAGATCCGAACTTTTCCACAGTTGCATCGCCAAATCCAGAGGAGCACGCAGCATTTGCGTTAGCGATAGAGTACGGCAAAAAAGTCAATGCTGACTTGTTAATTGCGACAGACCCTGACGCCGACCGATTAGGGATTGCCGTAAAAAATGAAAAAGGCGACTATGTTGTATTGACCGGAAATCAAACAGGAGGCTTATTGCTTCATTACCTGCTATCCCAAAAGAAAGAAAAAGGGATATTGCCGCAAAATGGCGTGGTGCTAAAAACGATTGTAACCTCCGAGTTTGGCCGCGCGATTGCGCAATCTTTCGGCTTAGATACGGTGGATACATTAACAGGATTTAAATTTATCGGCGAAAAAATAAAAGAATATGAACAAACCGGTCAGTATACGTTCCAATTTGGCTATGAGGAAAGCTACGGCTATTTAATTGGTGATTTTGTACGTGATAAAGACGCGGTCCAAGCAGCGGTATTAGCGGTGGAAGTATGTGCTTTTTATAAAAAACAAGGTATGTCTTTATATGAAGGATTGCTGCAATTATTTGACCAATACGGCTATTACCGTGAAGGACAGCAGTCATTAACGTTAAAAGGAAGAGAAGGTGCGGAAACAATCCAGGCTATCTTAACATCTTTCCGCAATGAACCTCCGGTAGAAGTAGCAGGAAAAAAAGTAACCGTGATCGAGGATTACAAAACGAAAGAACGGGTAAATACTGCGGCTGGCGAAAAAACAATGATTACTCTTCCAACTTCCAACGTATTAAAGTATTTGCTGGAAGACGATTCATGGTTTTGCTTGCGTCCTTCGGGAACAGAGCCAAAAATCAAAGTATATTTCGGCGTGAAAGGGAAGTCATTAGCCGACAGTGAAGCAAAGCTGCAACAACTTTCCAATGCAGTGATGAAACGAGTTCATGACTTTCTTCGCACTGCTTCGCCATCTTAAATGATAAACATAACGGAAAGGATCATGCCACATGTTAACAAACCAAGTAGCGATTGTCACAGGAGCTTCTCGAGGAATCGGAAAAGCCATTGCGTTTCAATTGGCGGAACAAGGAGCAAAATTGGCGCTCGTGGGAAGTTCTGAAGGGGTTTATGAAACGGAAAAAGAGCTGAAAGAAAAAGGATTCTCTTATGTGAAGGCGTTCCAAGTGGACGTTGCCAATGAACAGCAGATGCAAAAGATGGCCACAGAAGTATTAGAAGCGTTTGGGCAAATCGATATTCTCGTCAACAATGCAGGAATCGGATTTTTTAAAGAAGTGGAAGAGACAACTGTGGAAGAATGGGAACGTATCTTTGCCGTTAATGTTCAAGGCGTGTTCATCGGAGTAAAAGCCGTGCTTCCGCATATGAAAGAAAGAAAATCGGGAACGATTATTACCATTTCTTCCGATGTCGGCCGCTACACGATTCCGAACGGAGCGGCATACACCGCGACCAAATACGCTGTTCAAGGATTTTCCGGTTCGCTGGCGCAGGAAGTAAGAAAATACGGCATTCGCGTTGGTACGATTAACCCAGGAATGGTTGATACATACTTCGCCAATTCGGTCCAAGGCGTTCCGGAAAAACGCGATTGGCTAAAAGCCGAAGATGTCGCCAAAGCAGTCGTCTATATGGCAAGCGCTCCAAAGCACATGCTGATCGATGAAATCGTCCTTCATCCGCTCATTCAACAGTATCCTATTGCATAAGCCGAAAAAGACAATGCCGAAGGTCGGCGTTGTCTTTTTTCTATACGATTGGAGCGAAGGGGGAAGAAAAATGAGCAAGGACAAGCAGGATATTCAAGAATTGCTTACATTAAAATCCATTGCCGAAACATTGAATGAGTGCAATGATTTAAAGGAAATGCTGCAGACGGTATTAAAGGAATTAATACAAGTGATGAGACTGCAATGCGGCTGGATTTTTTTTGTTCATCCAAAAGAAGGATACTCTCTTATTGCTGACTATCAATTACCTCCTGCACTGACATGGGAAAATAAGAAGCCGATGCGCGAAGGAGGCTGTTGGTGTTTGGAACGGTACAGAGATGGGCGGCTGCAGCGGGCAGCGAATGTCATTGAATGCAAGCGGCTTGAAAAGGCAATCGAAGAGCAATGGGGAGATACCAATGGCGTTACCCACCACGCGAGCATTCCTCTTCGTGCAGGGGATGAGAAATTTGGAGTGCTTCAATGTAGCTGCTCCGCATAAAACGAGCTTTACAAATAAGGAACGACGATTGATGTCATCATTCCGCTGAAAAAGGAGAGAGAATAATGGGAATCAACGTACTTATTGTGGATGACCATCATGTTGTTCGGCGAGGATTAGTTTTTTTCCTCAACACGCAAAAAGAAATTAACGTAGTCGGTGAAGCGTCCAATGGAAAAGAAGCGGTGGAACGGGTGAAAGAACTGCAACCAGATGTCGTGTTAATGGATTTGGTCATGCCGGTTATGGATGGCGTGGAAGCAACGAAAAAAATAAAGGAGCTGTCTCCTCATACGAAGATTCTCATTTTAACAAGCTTTTCTGATGTGGATCATGTTATTCCCGCCATTCGTGCCGGCGCGTCGGGGTATCAATTGAAGGATGTAGAACCAGATCAGTTAGTACAAGTGATTATATCTGTGTACCGAGGCGAAAATCAGCTTCACCCGAAAGTCACCACGCATTTAATGACTCATGTGTCAAAGGGAGGGGATCGTAAGGAACAACTTATTGAAGTATTGACGAAGCGGGAAAAAGAAGTGCTTGCGGAAATTGCGAAAGGAAAAAGCAATAAAGAGATTGCCGCAGCATTAATGATTACAGAAAAAACGGTCAAAACGCATGTATCCAATATACTTGCTAAGTTAAATCTTGCGGATCGCACCCAAGCGGCTCTTTATGCTGTAAAACATCTCAGACTTTAGTTGTATTGAGGCTTCGGCTATTTTCGTATGTACAGCTCCCCCGATTTGCCGGCGAAAGAAGCCATTCCTTTGATTACACTATAATCAGAAAAACAAGGAAAAAAGGAGAGAAATGCCATGCATATCGTTGTAGTGAACGGAAGTCCGCGCAAATCGGGGAGAACGGGAATCGTTGCTAGACATATTGCAAAGCAATATGGAGCGCAGCTTATCGATTTAAGTGAAGGAGCCATACCGCTATATAACGGTGAAGCAGGCCAAGAAGAGTTGCCTGCTGTGTGCCAGTTACGCGAACAAATTCAGCAAGCCGATGGCATTGTGCTTTGTTCCCCAGAGTATCATAGTGCGATGAGCGGAGCGCTAAAAAACTCTCTTGATTTTTTAAGCAGCGATCAATTCGAACACAAACCAGCTGCTCTTATTGCGGTGGCAGGGGGAGGAAAAGGCGGAATCAATGCCTTAAACAATATGCGTACAGTAATGCGTGGATTGCATGCCAACGCCATTCCAAAACAGCTTGTCTTAGATTCCTCTTGTTTCGTTGATGATCGTTTAACCCAAGCGGCGGCTATGCAAGTGGATGATATCCTTTCTGAGTTGCACCGTTATATCAGCGCAGCCAAGTGGTGGAGAGAGAAAAAAGAATAAGATGACCGAAGGATGCCGCTATATGAAAGCTTGTCCGCTGTTGTTTTGGTTTTTGCTTGCTTCGTTCATGCCCTTTATTGGTGTGATGATGACCAATTATCTTCATCCGATTTATATTACCGATGTCTTAAAGGAAGATAGTTCGGTATACGGAATCCAAAGTATGGTGTATGGAATTGGCGCAGCGCTCGCAGGGGCTGTAGTTCCGTTGTTGCTGAGGAGAATCGGAACAGAAATAAGCATTACGATCACCGTATTTATGTATGCGATGGCGATGACGATGTTTCTTTTCGTAAAAAACACGTGGATATTTTATCTGCTTGTAAGCATTACCGCGTTTGGCAATGCGGGTACAAGGGTGGCACGCAGCTCGCTAATGATGGAACGAATCCCAAATGAGAAAATCGGACGGGTAGACAGTTTATTTCGTGCGTTCGGTTTTCTTATTCGTTCCATCTTGTTAAGCGTATTTACTGGTCTTGTTTCATTACAACATGTCCTGATTCCATATGCCATATTAAGCGGATTGCTTATCATTTCCGGGCTATTGGTGCTAAGGACTGGAGAATCGGTGAAAAAAGAACAATTTCATCTGAAAGGATAAAAGGAGATTTTTCTTATACATCGGTCGGAGAATCGATAGGATAAATAATGGGGAATTGGATCGAACCAATTCCCCGTTTTTTATTTACGAATAAGCGTATTGCTCAGCTCCTGTTTTTTGTTCGCTTGCCTCAAGGGCATGGTCGATATAACGCAACAGAGCGGTTAGCCGCTTTTGAATGACCGAGTAATCATATTCAAAATTGTAGGCGTGAAGAAATTGCTCAATTTTTTTCGACAGCAAATCATCTTGTGTACGCACCATTAAAATAAGCAAATTATCCCATTCGGAGCGGTGCGTATAGTATAATGCTTTGTCATAATCGATGGTGTTCAAGTTCATGCCTCCTTTATAGAAGGAGATGTCTTTAGTGTATGATGGTTCTTGTTTTTTTTACGCTGTAAATGTTACGTTAGAAGGTAAAAAATAAATTTACCGGTTTCAAAGTGCCGGTGTTTTACTTCTTTTTTTGCTGATAAAACCAATATATTGTGAGCAGGCAAATGAGGAGAATAAATACGGCCATAAAAAAAGTGCGATATTCATCCATATATTGTTTAATTATAATCCAATTCTTCCCTAAATAATTACCAATTGTGAGAAAGGTGAAGACCCAGACAAACGCTCCGCTATAGGCATATAACATAAATTTTTTTCGATCGTATGCGTTAAATCCAGCTAAAAATGCAGCAAGATGACGGATGCCAGGGATAAAATAGCAAATAAACAGCACCGATGGCCCTAGTTTGGCAAATAATGCTTTCGTTTGCTCTATTCGCTTTTCTGTAATATGTATTTTTGGACCTATTTTCTGCAAAAACGGCAATCCGAGTTTTACTCCTAAATAGTAGCTGATGGAGATACCAGCTATAGCACCAATAAAGCCAAAAACAAATGAGATAGGATATGACATGGAACCTGTGGAAATTCGGTATCCAATGTACGTAAGTAGCAGCTCATCCGGAATCGGCATACCGACAATTCCTAACATTAACACGACCATAATGCCGATATATCCAAAATGATCGATAAAATAATGTAAATAATGCTCCACTGTATCACCACACTTTAATAGTATGAGCAAAGCGAGTCAGCAGAAAATAAATAGGCTTTATTATTTGCTAATGTCCATTATAAACAATACATACGTTGAAGGAAATTTTTTACATAAATAGATGATGTATAAAAGTTTGTGTAAAACATTTTGCTAGAACAAAAGAAAAAAGTAGGGTATTCTCTGATTGGACCAAAAATCTTAGAGAAAGGAGAACCCTACCTATGTCTAAAAGAAGTATACCGAATGTCGACTGGGCAAATCAACTGGAAAGTGTTATTCGTCAATTTGTGAAGGAAAAATTAGAACTGATTATGCGGGAAGAAATCAAAAATTTCCTCGAAATCGAACAGGCTGGAACACCGAATAGGAGAAACGGCTGCTATCAGT
>NZ_QCWL01000001.1:992208-995901 GCF_003064505.1 Geobacillus sp. LYN3
TGCCCCTTACCAACGGCACACCGGCTGGCTGGAGGAAGCCATCATCAGGATGTATCAAAGTGGCATGAGTACGCGTGAAATTGGCAAGTTTATCGAACGAATTCTAGGAAATGCTTATTCTCCAGCGGCGATCAGCCGTATTACCGATGTCGTGAAAGAAGACATCGAGAAATAGCACACTCGTCCACTGCACAAGCGTTATTCCGTCTTATATTTGGATGGTTTATACGTAAAACTTCGTCGCGAAACCGTGGAGAAAGAAGTCATTTATGTGGTGTTAGGGGTGAATGAAGAAGGGGATCGAGAAATTCTGGATTTCTTCATAGGAGGACAGGAAAGCGCCTATGTATGGCAGGAGATTCTCCAACAGCTCTACAAAAGAGGCGTCAAGGAAGTGTTTCTGGGCGCATTCGATGGCCTTACGGGGCTGGAGGAAGCCTTTAAGGCGGGTTTATCCGAAAGCTGATGTGCAGCGCTGTGTCGTTCACAAAGTCCGCAACACCCTCAGCCGTGTTCGGAAAAAAGACCAATTCGAAGTGGCCGAGGATCTCAAGCTGATTTATCGCGCGCCGAGTAAGGAGATGGCGTTACAAATGTTTCAACAGTTTGAGTCGAAATGGTTTGGTAAATACCCGAGAGAAGTTCAATCTTGGGCCAATGAGTTGGATGTCCTTCTCACCTTTATGGACTATCCAAGCAGTATTCGAAGTGTGATTTACACGACGAATGCCATCGAACGAACGATTAAGGAGATTCGGAAACGTCTAAAGCCGATGAACAGTTTGAGCAGTTTAGAAGCCGCGGAAAAAGTCGTGTATTTAACCATTCAAGATTTTAATGAGAAATGGGCAGGGCGAAAGTTAAGAGGATTTGCCGAAGCACAGGAAGCCCTCGAGCGAATATTTGAAGAACGTTACAATTAACCAAATAATGTAAATATCAAACCAATACGATAAGGGGATTCTCCCTTTCCACACAAGAGACTGAATATTCAGTCCTTTGTGTGGAGGAAACTAGTCCCCTATCCATTCCAAATCCATTTCAGAGATACCCTATCTATCTTGCATTACACAAAATTCTTGACGGTACCAATGGTTTGCTGCATGGTTCGATAATGTTTAGTGATCATGCTAAAATAACGTTTGTAATACATTTTGTCCTGGTGAATCATAAATTTCTTTGACAAATGGAAAATTGTATAATTTGTTAAATGTTAAAAGGATTGTTTCTTTTCGTTGTCAAATAATTTGTAGTAAATATTAGAAATTTAAAGGGGATATATGGCGGAATGGACGCGAAGGATTTGTTGCGTATTATAGAAGATGGAGAAAATGCCGAATTGGAATGTAAAGCAGCCAAAGGCGGTTTACCGAAAGATGTTTGGGAAACGTATTCTGCTTTTGCGAATACAAATGGCGGTATTATTTTGCTTGGGGTCGAGCAAAAAGGACAAGAGTTTTTCCCAGTCGATGTTGATGCAAAAAAGTTAGTCAAAGACTTTTGGGATGGAATTAATAATCCCCAAAGGATTAGTAAAAATATCTTAGTGGATCGAAATGTAGAAATTATTGAAGTTGATGGGAAAGAAATCGTGAAAATTTATGTTCCAAGAGCTTCACGTGAGGACAAGCCAATTTATATTGGTCATAATCCTTTTACAGGTACATATCGCCGCAATTATGAAGGAGACTATAAATGTACAAAAGAAGAAGTACAGCGAATGATAGCGGACCAATCGCCAATTCCTCAAGACAGCAAAGTTCTTCCCAATTACGGTTTAAATGATTTGAATATGGAATCGGTGAGAAGTTATCGAAATCGCTTTTCTTCTTTGAAACCAGATCATCCTTGGAATGGTTTAGAACTGAAGGAATTTTTATATAAAATTGGAGCTTTGGGAAGGCTGCGCGAAACTAACGAGGAAGGGCTAACATTAGCCGGATTGCTCATGTTTGGGGAAGAGCGCAGCATTACAGAGTATTTACCGCAGTATTTCTTAGAATATCGGGAAAAGAGTTTGGATGTGCCGGGGGAGAGATGGACAGATCGGATTATTTCTTCCGACGGCACTTGGTCGGGGAATTTGTATGATTTTTATTTTAAAGTGATCCGCAGACTAACGGATGATTTAAACATTCCTTTTCAAATGGAGGGGCTTTTTCGCAAGGATGATACAAGGGTGCACGCTGCTCTTCGTGAGGCTTTAGTCAATACGTTGGCTCATGCCGATTACTACGGGCAACGCGGAATTGTTATCGAAAAGGAAAAGATGTTATTTCGATTTTCCAACCCGGGTGTTCTTCGGATTCCTTTGCAACAAGCACTGAAAGGTGGAATAAGTGATCCGAGAAATCCAACGATTTTTAAAATGTTTATGTTAATCGGACTTGGTGAACGGGCAGGGTCGGGGATTGAGAATATTCATTTGGCGTGGAAAGAACAACATTGGACTGCCCCAGAATTAATTGAAGAATTTCAGCCGGATCGCACGATTCTTACGTTGCGAACAACTTCATTATTACCGCAGGAAAGCGTCGATTTTCTAAAAGCAGTTCTTGGGAAACATTATAAGTTTTTAACCAATGATGAAGTATTAATTTTAGTGACGGCACATCAAGAAAATTATGTGACCAATACGAGATTGCAAAGCCTGACAGATAAAAAGAGTGATGAAATAAGCAAATTATTATCCGTACTGGTGGAAAAAGGATATTTAGAACCAAATGGACAAGGAAGAGGTACAAAATATACGCTAACGGAAATGTTTTATCAAAAGTCTATAGGGAACTCCAGATATAATCGAATAAGCTCCGGACCTAGTGCTAATAACTCCGGACCTAACGCTGCTAACTCCGGACCTAACGAAAACGAACAAACAAAAGATCATGAAAAAGTGCTATTGGATATTTCTGAATTAGCAAGGAAGAAAAAGAGATTACATCCTTCCGAAATGGATGAGATCATTTTAAATCTTTGTGCAATTAAGCCGTTAACGCTCAAAGAATTAAGTCAATTACTGAATAGGCAGATGGATCCTCTTCGCAAAAAGTACATTTCACGATTGCTTAAGGAAGGGAAATTAGAACCGCTATATCCAGAGCAAATAAACCATCCGAAACAAGCATATATGACACGATCTCTTTTTAACCAGCATTAGGATACTGGATTCCTAATGCTGGTTTATTGTTATTAGACAAATTTCTCGATGATGTATAAAAGTTTGTGTAAAACATTTTGCTAGAACAAAAGAAAAAAGGTAGGGTATTCTCTGATTGGACCAAAAATCTTAGAGAAAGGAGAACCCTACCTATGTCTAAAAGAAGTATACCGAATGTCGACTGGGCAAATCAACTGGAAAGTGTTATTCGTCAATTTGTGAAAGAAAAATTAGAGCTGATTATGCGGGAAGAAATCAAACATTTCCTCGAAATCGAACAGGCTGGAACACCGAATAGGAGAAACGGCTGCTATCTCCGTTGTGTTCGGAAAAAAGATCAATTAGAAATGGCGGAGGACCTGAAACTCATTTATCGTTCTCCGAATAAAGAAATCGCATTGGAGATGTTTCAACAGTTTCAATCCAAATGGTCTCACAAATACCCAAGGGAAGTCCAATCGTGGGCAAATGAGTTGGATGTCCTTCTCACCTTTATGGACTATCCAAGCAGTATTCGAAGTGTGATTTATACGACC
>NZ_QCWL01000001.1:995911-1000572 GCF_003064505.1 Geobacillus sp. LYN3
GATCAAGGAGATTCGGAAACGTCTAAAGCCGATGAACAGTTTGAGCAGTTTAGAAGCCGCGGAAAAAGTCGTATATTTGACCATTCAAGATTTTAACGAGAAATGGGCAGGACGAAAGTTGCGAGGATTTGCCGAAGCACAGGAAGCCCTCGAGCGAATGTTTGAAGAACGTTACAATTAACCAAATAATGTAAATATCAAACCAATACGATAAGGGGATTCTCCCTTTCTGCGCAATAGACTGAATATTCAGTCCCTCGTGTGGAGGAAACTAGTCCCCTATCCATTCCAAATCCATTTCAGAGATACCCTATCTATCTTGCATTACACAAAATTCTTGACGGTACCTATTATAACTGATCATATTATAGTTGACTAATATAATATGTTGATTTAGCTTTATAAATTGACAATATTTTGAACAATTTATTATTACGCTGAATATGTCCACCCCTTATGATATATTAGTCATGTCTAATGTTATAAGAGGTGACAAGGATGAAATATAAGGGAATGATTGTTTTACTTCTGCTCACTTTGATCATTTCGGCTTGCAGTTCCAATAAAGAACAATCACATCAAGAGCATTCTTCCAATGGGGATTTGCAAGAAAAAACTGCTTCTGCTGACGTTTTACCGACCTTTTTGAAAGGTCAAAGTGAAGAGGTCCGCTTGGTATATCAAGCTGCTGGCAAATCAATAGAGTTGTTACAATGGATTCCTTGTTATTGCGGTTGTGCCGAGAGTGCGGGACATAAAAGTAGTATGAATTGCTTTGTCAAAAAAATCAATAAAGATGGTTCTGTTGTCTGGGATGACCACGGTACTCGTTGTGGTGTTTGCTTACAAATCGCAGCGGAATCCATTAAAATGAAACAAGAAGGTAAGTCTATAAAGGAAATTCGCCATTACATTGATGAAAAGTACAAAGAAGGTTACGCAAAACCAACTAAAACTCCAATGCCTTTATAATAAACAAACCTCACTTTTCCGAAAACGAAGGCTTTACAATCCTCCCACGGTGGAGGATTTTTTGTTTTCTTAAGGCATATTTTATAAGTTTGGCAGATATAAAAGTAAAGACAACTTAGTACAAGGGGGATGATGGATGAACTCACTTTGGCTTTTAGGGTTTTCTGCTTCTGCTATTGGAATGTTATCTGGCGGAGTGATTGCTTGGTTGTTTAAAGGCTGGCAAAAAGGAACGCCAACCATTTTTTCAGTATGTAGTGGTATGATATTTGGACTGGTCACGATGGAAATTTTGCCTGAAAGCATAGAAATTGGAGGTTGGTTTATTGCTATTGTCGGATTGATTTTTGGTTATTTTATTTATAAGCATCTAGAAAAGGTTTCCCATCATGTGATCATTATTACCAATGACGCTAAAAAAGACTTATTTGTACATTCTGGTCTATTTTTAACATTCAGTATTGCCCTACACAATTTTCCAACAGGCATCGCACTTGGAGCCAATACTCACGATTCATTGACTAAACCAATGATGACTGCGATTATGCTTCACAATATTCCAGAAGGTATTGCTGTTTTTACTCCCTTGCTGATGGCTGGGTTTGGAATTCTCAGCATCATACTTGGGGCAACCATAGCCTCCGCCCCCATAGGAGTTGGAGCATTCATCGGAAGCAATTACGGAATGGGGGTTCCTTGGTTAGTAGCAATGATTATCGCATTGGCGATGGGGGTAATGCTTTCCGTGACGGGAAAAGAAATTTTTGGAACAGCTTTACGCGCATCTACCAAAATATACTGTGTTATCATGGCTATAATCGGTTTTATATTGGTTTCATTTTACTTGTTTTTTCTGTAAAAAACTTGAGGATAACGTCATACGGGAACTTGAAGAAGAATTTACAAAAGATGTGCTGATATTCGAAAGGACAGCTCACTGCTGTCCTTTTTATACCCTTAAATCGCCATGTTGCAAGTCCGATTTTTCCACCTGAACGGTTGTCATCATCCTCCTTCCATTCATTATGAGCTAAATAACCCATTTTCATGAAAAAACATTTCCTAAACTTGACAAAAAAAATGAATATAAAATATGATACATACATATGAACATATGCTCATATATAATAAATAAAGTGAGGGGAATCATCATGAAGATGGAAGACCATTCTTTCTTAAAATCTGAAACCATTGAAAATGTATCGCGAATATTTAAGGTATTAGCCGATCCAACACGAATCAAAATTCTTTATTTGTTATCGCAAGAAGAGTGCAATGTCAATCACATTGCAGAAGTGTTGGAAATGTCTCAATCAGCCGTTTCCCATCAACTTAGTATGTTACGAAATCTGAGACTGGTTAAGTATCGCCGTGAAGGAAAAACACTGTTTTACTCCTGCGATGACGAACATGTTATTTCATTATTAAAACAAGCCATTGACCATGCTGAACATCATTAAGGAGGTATTTTATCATGCATCATCATCACCACCATCATTCTCACGACCACCATGGTCATCACCATCACCACGGACATCACCATGATCACAGTAGAGAAGGAAATAAAAAAGGGCTTACAATTGCCCTTCTCATTACCGCTGGAATTATGTTGTTAGAGTTTTTCGGAGGTTTAATCACAAACAGCCTAGCCCTTCTTTCTGACTCTGGTCATATGCTTAGTGATGCTAGTTCACTTGTTCTTAGCTTAGTGGCAATTTGGTTTGCCACCAAACCAGCTTCCCCCAATAAAACGTATGGCTTTTATCGTTTTGAAATCTTAGCCGCTTTGTTTAATGGAGTTACCTTGTTTGTTATCGCTGGATTTATTATTTGGGAAGCAATTGAACGTTTTTACAATCCTCCAACCGTGGCTAGCGGCTCTATGATGCTGATTGCGTCCATTGGACTTTTTGCCAATCTTTTAAGTGCCTGGGCGTTAATGAAAAAAGGGGATGTAAAAAATAATGTCAATCTGCGTAGTGCCTATCTTCATGTGATCGGTGACGCTTTGGGTTCCGTAGGTGCTATCATCGCTGGGCTTGTCATGTGGCTCTTTAGTTGGTATGTCGCTGACCCCATTATTTCCATTTTGGTTGCCTTATTAATCTTGAAAGGCGCTTGGGGAGTGATTAAACATACGGTTCACATTTTGATGGAAGGAACGCCAATTACCATTGACCAAAATGAAGTGAAAAAAGCCTTAGAAAGTATTGAAGGAGTGATTAACGTTCACGACCTTCATATTTGGACAATTACTTCAGGGTTAGACTCATTAAGTTGCCATATTTTGATTGAAGATCATCAAGACAGCCAAAAGGTTTTACAAGAAGCGATCCATTTTATTGAGGACCACTTTAAAATTCAGCATGCAACCATTCAAATTGAAACCTCTCAAATCCATCACGGGGAAATGAAAGTTTAATCCTTTTCAGAAGAGAGGTGATAAAATGCAACACATCGTTGATGTTCTGGTTATCGGTGCTAGTCAGGCAGGACTAGCGATGGGATATTATCTGAAACAAAATAATATATTGTTTGCCATTGTTGGCAAGGAAAATCGAATCGGAGATGTTTGGAGAAACCGATATGATTCCTTAGTTCTTTTTACTCCTCGCTGGTTCAGTTCTTTGCCAGGAATGGCTTTAAAGGGTGACCCGAACGGATATCCAACCAAGGATGAAATTGCCGATTATTTAGAGGATTATGCTCAAAAATTTGAATTACCTATTCATCTGAACACAGAAGTCATTTCCCTTCAAAAAGAAGATGAGATTTTTAAAGTTACAACCAATAATGGTAATTATGTGGCAGAGAAAGTGGTTGTAGCAACGGGTCCTTTCCAAAAGCCATACATTCCACCATTTGCAGAAAGCTTATCCGATAAAGTGTATCAAGTGCATACATCCCGTTATTTGAATCCATCTCAATTACAAGAAGGCTCTGTTTTGGTAGTCGGTGCGGGAAATTCAGGGGCACAAATTGCTGTTGAATTGTCCGAAGACAGAGAAGTTTATTTATCTGTAGGTCATAAAATGAAGTTCTTTCCACTTGAAATAATGGGTAAAAGTATTTTCTGGTGGTTTAAAAAATTAGGTTTATTAAATGTCCATATCAACAGCTCGTTAGGTCAGTTTATCAGTAAGCAAAGTGACCCTATTTTCGGTAAAGAACTGAAACATTTAATACAAGAAGGCAAAATTAAAATTAAACCCAGAACAGAAAGTATTTTAGGAGATGTTATTTCTTTTGCAGATAACAGTCAAATTCAAGTTCAAAATGTCATTTGGGCAACTGGATTTTATTCTGATTACAGTTGGATTCAAATTCCGAATGTTTTAGACCATAGAGGAAAGCCCATTCACCAAAGAGGGGTAACTTCTGTGAAAGGATTGTACTTCTTGGGATTGCCGTGGCAGTATCGAAGGGGATCTGCTCTTATTGGAGGAGTGGGTGCCGATGCAGAGTATTTGATAAATGATATTTTAAACCATTGAAGGTGCTTGCAATGTTGTGGTTAGAACTTTTTATCTTAATTAGGCGAGAAGACTCCCATTTCAACGAAGCGAAGCGGAGTAAGTGGGAGAGGAATCGCCTTAACTATATTTTGATGAAAATACGATAGATTCAGTAAAATATAGTATCATATAGTTAGATGGGAGGTGAAAAAATGTATTTTTGTATCAAACAAC
>NZ_QCWL01000001.1:1000672-1004302 GCF_003064505.1 Geobacillus sp. LYN3
GAAGCAGTCAAACTTCTTTGGAAGCCCCCACTTCAAATTTTCGCTAGAAATTAAGTGGGGGTAGTTCACTTGGAGTTGCTTTGTTGGCTTCTGGTCAAAACTCCACATTAACAGGAACCTTAGCTGGTCAAATTGTGATGGAAGGTTTTCTAAACATTCGCCTTCCTGCTTGGTTAAGAAGGCTGATCACTCGATTGATTGCCATTGTCCCAGCCGTTGTTGTAACTGCTCTTTATGGCGAAAGCGGAACGGCTCAATTACTTATTTTGAGCCAAGTTATTCTTTCTTTACAGCTCTCTTTCGCGGTAGTGCCTCTCGTTCAATTCACTAGCGATAAAAAGAAAATGGGCGAGTTCGCAAATCCATTATGGTTGAAAGTTCTTGCTTGGATGGTAGCGATGGTGATTATCAGCTTAAACGCATATTTATTGTTCCAAACATTCTTTGGTTAAGAAATAGTAAACCTCATTATCTTTTTGCGGATAATGAGGTTTATTGTTTTTAGCTAATAGAATTTTTTGATGTAGCTAATTAAATGAAATGCCTGGTAAATATTAGGTTGATTTTTTACATCCAATTCTTTTTTGTTTTTCATTCAAATAAATGTTTGAATAATAAAAGAAATGAGGTATAATATATTCAAACGGAAATTTGAATATGAAAGGGGGATAATGAATGAGTAAGAAAGATACATGTGAAATTTATTGTTATGACGAAGAAAAAGTCAATCGAATACAAGGGGAATTGCAAAAAGAAGATATATCCAGTGTTGTCCTGTTGTTTAAAGCACTGGCAGATGAAAATAGGGCAAAAATTGCCTATTCACTTTGCCAAGATGAAGAGTTATGTGTATGTGATATTGCCAATATCATTGGGGCTTCTGTTGCAACCACTTCCCATCATTTACGGACTCTTTATAAACAAGGGATTGTAAAGTATCGAAAAGAAGGAAAGCTAGCATTTTATTCGCTGGATGATGACCATATTAAGCAGTTAATCATGATTGCGTTAGCACATGATAAAGAGGTGAAAGTCCGTGTCTGAACAACAAGCAAAATTATCTAAATCAGAAGCGAAAACCTACCGTGTTCAAGGATTTACTTGTGCAAACTGTGCGGCAAAGTTTGAAAATAATGTAAAATCATTGCCAGGTGTTCAAGATGCTAAAGTAAACTTTGGAGCATCTAAAATTACCGTTTGGGGTACAACAACCATCGAAGAATTAGAAAAAGCAGGAGCTTTTGAAAACTTAAAGGTTCGGGAAGATAAAGAAAAATCAGTCAAGCGTGAACCTTTTTGGAAGCAAAAAGAGAACATTAAAGTGTATATTTCCGCCGTTTTGCTTGTGATCAGTTGGTTTTTAGGGAAGCAATACGGAGAAGAGCATATCTTTGCGACAATTGGATATGCTGCAGCAATTTTAATCGGTGGATATTCGTTATTTATAAAAGGTTTCAAAAACCTAGTTCGATTGAATTTTGATATGAATACGCTGATGACAGTGGCGATTTTAGGAGCTGCAGCGATTGGTGAATGGGGAGAAGGTGCAACGGTTGTTATTCTATTCGCCATTAGCGAAGCCTTAGAGCGTTATTCCATGGATAAAGCTCGTCAATCTATTGAATCGTTGATGGATATTGCTCCAAAAGAAGCATTAATTCGTCGCGGAAATGAAGAAATGATGGTCCCTGTTGACGATATTCAAGTCGGAGATATTATGATCGTAAAGCCTGGTCAGAAATTAGCGATGGATGGAATCGTCATCAAGGGTACATCTACGCTAAATCAGGCTGCCATTACGGGAGAAAGTGTTCCAGTAACCAAAACAGTCGGTGATGAAGTCTTTGCAGGAACATTGAATGAAGAAGGGTTATTGGAAGTAAAAGTGACAAAACGAGTGGAAGATACAACTCTTTCGAAAATCATCCATTTAGTGGAAGAAGCTCAAGCAGAACGAGCACCTTCTCAAGCGTTTGTAGATCGTTTTGCCAAATACTATACACCAGCCATTATCATTTTTGCTCTTTTACTAGCCGTTATTCCGCCATTATTTATGGGTGCTGATTGGAGCGAATGGATTTATCGAGGTCTAGCTGTATTAGTGGTTGGTTGTCCGTGTGCGTTGGTTATTTCCACGCCTGTTTCGATTGTAACTGCCATTGGAAATGCAGCGAAAAACGGTGTGTTAATTAAAGGTGGTATTTATTTAGAGGAAGCAGGAAACTTAAAAGTGATTGCTTTTGATAAAACAGGAACCTTAACAAAAGGTATTCCTTCCGTCACCGATGTAGTCACTTATAATGGCGATGAAAATGAACTAATGACCATTACAGCAGCCATTGAAAAAGGCTCACAACATCCACTTGCTTCCGCCATTATAAGAAAAGCAGAAGAAGATGGATTGAATTTTAATGATGTATCGGTTGAAGAATTCCAATCCATTACAGGTAAAGGGGTCAAAGCCAAAGTAAATAACGCAATGTATTATGTCGGAAGTCCAGGTCTTTTTGAAGAACTTCTTCCAAATGGCATCCAATCAGAAATAAAAGAACAAATTACAACCCTTCAAATACAAGGGAAAACGGTCATGGCATTAGGAACGGAAAAAGAAATTCTGGCGTTAATTGCCGTGGCAGACGAAATAAGAGAATCATCCAAAGAGGTTATTCGAAAACTTCATCAAGTCGGTATTGAAAAAACGGTGATGCTGACGGGAGATAACCAAAGAACAGCCGAAGCCATCGGAAAACAAGTCGGTGTTTCCGATATTAAAGCCGATTTACTTCCAGAAGATAAACTGAATTTCATCAAAGAGCTTCGCGACAAGTATCGAAGTGTTGCGATGGTTGGAGATGGTGTGAACGATGCACCAGCTCTTGCAGCTTCAACCGTTGGTGTGGCAATGGGTGGTGCTGGAACCGATACAGCCCTTGAAACAGCCGATATTGCTTTAATGTCTGATGATTTAAGTAAATTGCCATATACGATTAAATTGAGCCGCAAGGCTTTAGCAATTATTAAGCAAAACATTACCTTCTCTTTGGGCATTAAGGTGCTGGCGTTATTGTTAATTGTACCTGGTTGGTTAACGTTATGGTTAGCGATATTTGCGGATATGGGAGCAACATTAATCGTAACATTAAACAGCATGCGATTGCTAAACGTGAAAGAATAATGCAATAGTTGAAGAAGACACACAAAAAGACCGAATTTATTTCGGTCTTTTTGTGTGGTTTAAAAATCAACATTGAAATTTAACAAAGCCCTGATTAAAAACAGTCAAAACTAACAAAACAAATGACCTAAATTTTAGAGATCTTAATTAATTAAATGGGATTTTAATAAAAATGCTTGGCGCTTAAAGGATGATGTATAAAAGTTTGTGTAAAGCATTTTGCTAGACCAAAAGAAAAAAGGTAGGGTATTCTCTGATTTAGCCATAACACATTCCAGAGAAAGGAGTACCCTACCTATGTCTAAAAGAAGTATACCGAGTGTCGACTGGGCAAATCAACTGGAAAGTGTCATTCGTCAGTTTGTGAAGGAAAAATTAGAGCTGATTATGCGGGAAGAAATCAAACATTTCCTCGAAATCGAACAGGCGGACACATCCAATATGAGAAACGGCTG
>NZ_QCWL01000001.1:1004312-1018209 GCF_003064505.1 Geobacillus sp. LYN3
GTTCCAAGAGACCGAAACGGGGAATTTCAAACACAGTTGTTTGCCCCTTACCAACGGCACACCGGCTGGCTGCAGGAAGCCATCATTAGGATGTACCAAAGTGGCATGAGCACACGGGAAATTGGCAAGTTTATCGAACGAATTCTAGGAAGCACCTATTCTCCTGCGACGATCAGCCGGATTACCGATGTCGTGAAGGAAGACATCGAGAAATGGCACGCTCGTCCACTACACCAGCGTTATTCGGTCTTGTATTTGGACGGCTTGTACGTGAAACTTCGCCGCGATACGGTAGAGAAAGAAGTCATTTATGTGGTATTAGGTGTGAACGAAGAAGGAGATCGTGAAATTCTGGATTTCTTCATAGGAGGACAGGAAAGCGCCTATGTATGGCAGGAGATTCTCCAACAGCACTACAAAAGAGGCGTCAAGGAAGTGTTTTTAGGCGTCTTCGATGGCCTTCCGGGGCTAGAGGAAGCCTTTAAGGCGGTGTATCCGAAAGCCGATGTGCAGCGCTGTGTCGTGCACAAAGTCCGCAACACCCTCAGCCGTGTTCGGAAAAAAGACCAATTCGAAATGGCAGAAGATTTGAAACTTATTTATCGATCTCCGAATAAAAAAATTGCACTGGAGATGTTTCAACAATTTGAGTCGAAATGGTCTGGTAAATACTCGAGAGAAGTTCAATCTTGGGCCAACGAGTTGGATGTCCTTCTCATTTATGGACTATCCAAGCAGTATTCGAAGTGTGATTTACACGACGAATGCCATCGAACGAACGATCAAAGAGATTCGGAAACGTCTAAAGCCGATGAACAGTTTGAGCAGTTTAGAAGCCGCGGAAAAAGTCGTGTATTTGACCATCCAAGATTTTAATGAGAAATGGGCAGGGCGAAAGTTAAGAGGATTTGCCGAAGCACAGGAAGCCCTCGAGCGAATGTTTGAAGAACGTTACAATTAACCAAATAATGTAAATATCAAACCAATACGATAAGGGGATTCTCCCTTTCTGCGCAATAGACTGAATATTCAGTCCCTCGTGTGGAGGAAACTAGTCCCCTATCCATTCCAAATCCATTTCAGAGATACCCTATCTATCTTGCATTACGCAAAATTCTTGACGGTACCCGATATTCATCCATATATTGTTTAATCATAATCCAATTCTTCCCTAAATAATTACCAATTGATATGGAATGGACTTATACGTATCAAAACTCCTTTTTTCTCATACATTGTGATAAGAGGGAAAAGGGGGGAGAGATGTGCATGCGACAAGATGATTTGAAGAAGTTGGAACGGGCGATTGCGGAGATTACGGAAATCGCTGAAGGGTTTGGGCTTGATTTTTATCCGATGCGTTATGAAATTTGTCCAGCGGATATTATCTACACGTTTGGTGCGTATGGCATGCCAACGCGGTTTTCCCACTGGACTTTTGGCAAGCAGTTTTACAAAATGAAACTGCAGTACGACCTGGGATTAAGCAAAATTTACGAGCTAGTCATTAATTCTGACCCTTGTTACGCATTTTTATTGGATACAAATACGCTGATTCAAAATAAATTAATTGTTGCACATGTATTAGCGCATAGCGATTTTTTCAAAAATAACGTTCGTTTCAGCAATACAAAGCGGGACATGGTCGAAAGCATGGCAGCGACCGCCGAGAGAATCAAACATTACGAACATCAATATGGAAAATTCGAAGTAGAAAAATTTTTAGATGCGGTATTGGCGATTCAAGAGCATATCGACCCGTCACTGCTTCGTCCGAAATTATCATGGACGTGGGAAGATACGGAAATATATGAAGAGGAAGAGCCGCCAAAAACATCGACGCCATATGACGATTTATGGAAGCTTGATGAAAAAGATCGTCCAGCTCCGCCTCCGCGTAAAAAGCGACGGAAATTCCCGCCGCAACCGGAAAAAGACGTATTATTGTTTATTGAAGAATATAGCCGTGAGCTGGAAGAATGGCAGCGCGACATTTTAACGATGATGCGCGAAGAAATGCTATATTTTTGGCCGCAGCTTGAAACGAAAATCATGAACGAAGGCTGGGCGACGTATTGGCATCAACGGATTTTACGGGAAATGGATTTAACGAGCGAAGAGGCGATTGAATTTGCGAAATTAAACGCCAATGTCGTGCAGCCATCTCGCACAGGGATTAATCCATATTATTTGGGGTTGAAAATTTTTGAAGATATTGAAGAACGTTGGAACAACCCAACGGAGGAAATGAAAAAACTTGGGGTGAAGCCAGGATCGGGACGCCAAAAAATTTTTGAAGTACGTGAACTCGAATCCGATATTTCGTTTTTGCGTAATTATTTAACAAAAGAATTAGTGATGCGCGAAGATATGTATTTATTTCAAAAGCAAGGAAGAGAGTATAAAATCGTCGATAAAGATTGGGAGCACATTCGCGACCAACTCGTCAGTATGCGTGTCAATGGCGGATTTCCATACATTACAGTAAATGATGGCGATTACATGCGCAATGGTGAATTATATTTAAAACATTGGTATGAAGGAATTGAATTAGACATTAAATATTTAGAAAAAGTTCTTCCGTACATTTATCAGTTATGGGGCCGCGCTGTTCATATGGAAACGGTCGTTGAAGAGAAGCCTGTATTATTTACGTATGATGGAAAAACAGTGCATCGAAAATATATATAAATTCAATAAAAAGAGCTGCTTGAAGACAGCTCTTTTTTTATGTGTTTGAACGTTGTTTGTAACGCTGTTGTTTGGTTATTATTTTTAAGTATAAGGAAATGGTTATCATCATTGCCGATGGTAACCATTTTATTTTTTTGGGATCCATAAGCATACTGTGCAAAAATTGTATGGTATAAAACATTTTTACATTTATAAGCCTGTTAATCATGACAATTTTGTGACAAACATCACAATGTCACTATCTTGTCAAAGTTATTTTGTTATTTCTTCATGATTTATTGATAAAGTAAAAAGTAATAAGTAATAAGTACCGTATTAACTATTGATAAAGTAAATACGGCGGAAATAGAAGGAGGAAAAACCGTGTGGAAACGCCAAGAAAAATGGCTTGTGACCGTTAGTTTTCTTGTTGCCCTGATTATGTTTCTATCAATTGTTGGCAAATTGTTTTCATAAAAGGAGAAACTTTGTCGAAAAATATTTTTTTGACACCCCTGAAACGGCTACAACCGTTGATATATCAACATTTATAGAGGGAGGATATGGCAATGTGGAAATATGATCCGGTGCTGTTTAGCCGGTTGTTAACGGAATTAACGTTAACGTTTCACATTATTTATGCGACGATTGGTGTCGGTGTTCCGTTGATGATTGCAATTGCGCAATGGGTAGGTATTCGAAAAAATGACGAACATTACATTCTACTTGCGCGAAGATGGACGCGCGGCTTCGTTATTACGGTAGCCGTCGGCGTTGTGACGGGAACAGCGATCGGACTGCAGTTGTCATTATTATGGCCAAACTTTATGCAACTTGCAGGTCAAGCCATCAGCCTTCCACTGTTTATGGAGACGTTTGCCTTCTTTTTTGAGGCGATTTTCCTTGGGATTTATTTATATACGTGGGACCGGTTTGAGAATCAGAAGAAGCATTTATTGTTATTGATTCCAGTGGCGATTGGTTCTTCGGCTTCGGCAATGTTTATTACGATGGTAAACGCGTTTATGAATACTCCGCAAGGTTTTGAGTTGAAAGATGGAGTCATCACGAATATCGAGCCGCTTGTGGCCATGTTTAATCCAGCGATGCCGACGAAAGTAGCACACGTATTGACAACCGCCTATATGACTTCTGCTTTTGTCTTGGCGTCCATCGCTGCTTGGCATTTGATGAGAGGCAACCGCCATGTTTATCATAAAAAAGCGCTGCATTTAACGATGAAAACGGCATTCATTTTTTCGCTTGCAAGCGCACTTGTCGGTGATTTATCAGGAAAATTTTTGGCGGAATATCAGCCGGAAAAATTAGCGGCGGCGGAATGGCATTTTGAAACGAGTACACATGCGCCGCTTGTGCTGTTCGGTACGTTAGACGAAAACAACAATGTAAAAAATGCGATCGAAATTCCATATGCGTTAAGCATTTTAGCGCATAATCATCCGGGCGCGGAAGTGAAAGGGTTAAATGAGTTTCCGGAAGATGAAATACCGCCGCTTTATATCCACTATTTATTTGATGTAATGGTTACGATCGGAATTTTGCTTACGATGGTATCGGCTGTTTATTGGCTTGGTAAACAGTGGAAATGGAAATTTATCATGAATAAATGGTTTTTAGCATTGCTTGTCACTACAGGCCCATTGGCAATGCTGGCGATTGAAGCAGGCTGGTATTTTACCGAAGTTGGCCGGCAGCCATGGATTTTGCGCGGTTATATGAAAACGGCTGAAGCGGCGACATCATCGGGACATGTAGATACGATGCTTGTTGCTTTTTCGATTTTGTATCTCATTTTAGGAATTGCAAGTGTGACAGTGCTGATTAACATGTTCCGAAAAAATCCGGTGGAAAAAGAGTTAGCGGAACGCTCTCTTGAACGGGAGGTAGTATCCCAATGACATTAGAAATTATAGGTATATCTGTCTTATGGCTGTTTTTATTTGGATATGTCATCGTTGCATCGATTGATTTTGGTGCCGGATTTTTCAGTGCGTACAGCGATATCGCGAAGAAAAAACATATTTTGCATAAAATCATTCAGCGTTATCTTTCCCCGGTATGGGAAGTAACGAATGTGTTTCTTGTCTTTTTCTTCGTTGGAATCGTTGGATTTTTCCCGAAAACGGCGTATTATTACGGAACGATTTTGCTCGTTCCCGCCAGCATCGCCATTCTTTTGCTTGCTATTCGAGGTTCCTATTACGCCTTTAACACATACGGAGGAACAGAGCGGAAATGGTATCTGTTTGCTTACGGATTAACTGGATTATTCATTCCAGCGTCATTATCGATCGTTTTAACGATTTCTGAAGGCGGGTTTATCGAAAAGCAAGGAGAAACGTTGACACTATTATATAAAACATTATTTGTTAGTCCTTTAACGTGGAGCGTTGTGCTGCTCAGTATTACAAGTGTATTGTACATTTCAGCGACATTTCTTACGTATTATGCCAACGAAGCAGGCGACATGCAGGCGCGTGAATTGTTGCGGAAATATGCGCTAAGCTGGAGCGGGCCAACGATTTTATCGGCGCTTCTTATCATTTATCAGCTGCGCCACCATAATCCGGAGCATTATAGCAACATGTTAAACGTTGCTTGGATGTTTGCCATATCATTTCTGTTTTTCGTGTTGACCGTTTATTTGCTTTGGAAAAAGAGATATTTCGGATGGGCGTTTGTTAGCTTAGTGATGCAATACGCGTTCGCGTTTTACGCATACGGCATTTCTCACTATCCGTATTTGTTGTACCCATACTTGACGATTTACGACGGATTTACGAATAAAACGATGGCGATCGCGCTTGTTATCGCGTTTATCGCGGGATTTTTGCTGCTTATTCCATCATTGTACCTGTTGTTAAAACTATTTTTGTTCAACAAAAAATACGTAAAAGGACAATTATAAGGAGGAGAATGCGATGCAAACGTTTTTGCTTATGTATGCACCAATTCTCATTGTGGCGCTATCGGTGGTTGCTGCGTTTTGGGCCGGATTGAAAGACGAACAAGTCGAGTAGGACTTCCTGCTCGACATTTTTTATATTTGTTCGTTGACATGGATGGAAAAATCGATTACTATAAGAACTAGATTAAATACCCATACATGTATATGTAAATAAAAATATTTTATTTCGTAAAAACTATGATCGAGAAAAAGGAGGACTTCATGATGAAAGTAGCGATTATCGCAGCTAACGGTGGTTTATTTGACGCATACAAAGTATTTAATATTGCCACAGCGGCAGCAGCATCTGAGGCGGAAGTAGGCATTTTTTTCACGTTTGAAGGGTTGAATCTCATTCATAAAGAAGCACATAAAAACTTACCGCTTCCAGAAGGAAAAGAGCATTTCCAAGAAGGATTTCAAAAAGCAAATGTTCCATCGATCGAAGAGCTTGTAAAAATGGCGCAAGAATTAGGTGTGAAACTAGTTGCGTGCCAAATGACGATGGATGTCATGGGCCTTGACAAAGATCAATTTGTCGATGGAATTGAAGTCGCTGGCGCTGCAACATTTCTAAACTTTGCAAAAGACGCCGACATTACGTTGACGTTCTAGTGGAGGGACGAAAATGAAACGAGTTACGGTATATACGACAACGACATGTCCGTATTGTGTAATGGTAAAAAACTTTTTACGTGAACAAGGCGTTCCGTTTGAAGAAGTCAACGTGCAACGGGATCCTGTCGCGGCTCGGAAACTTGTTGAAACAACAGGGCAAATCGGAGTCCCGCAAATCGAAATCGATGGTCAATGGGTAATCGGATTTGATCCGGACGCCATCATGCAATTACTGCAACGTTAGCAAGATATGGGATGTCATTGCTGGAAAAGAACTTGTTCCAACAATGATTAACGGCAAGAAATGGTTCGTTCTTGATGTATGCAACAAAGAGATATTCGATGATTGAAAAATGGAAGGAAAGAAACATATACGATTGGAAGTATGTCAAACGGATATGGGAAAATTTCAAGCAGATAAAGAACAACAACGGGGAATGGAAATCGATCCAAACCGTTGTGCAATTTGCTAAAAATGCATCAGCAAGAAAAAGCTTCGGATTATGGATTCCGAAGCTTTTTGATTATAATAATCATTAAAAAAAGAATACAGGAGGATTTATGATGGCAGGGCATCGTTTTCATCCAGAAAAGGCGGAAAAATTATTAGATCCGAAGCGAAAAGAAATCATTGCTCCAGAACGGGCAATAGAGATATTGCAAATCGGAACGCAAGATGTCATCGTTGATTTGGGAGCTGGCAATGGGTATTTTACCGTGCCAATGGCGAAAATGACGAAAGAAAAAGTATATGCTGTCGATGTACAACAAGAAATGTTGGAATTTTTAAAGACACACGCAGAAAAAGAACAAGTGGACAATATTGAATATATACTTGAGGATGTATCGAATACGTCTTTGCCTTCACGATTGGCGGATAAGGGGCTCATGTCGTTCGTGTTTCATGAAGTAGATGATCATGACGCAGTGCTTGCTGAGATACAACGGGTGATGAAACCGAACGGAAAATTTCTGATCATTGAATGGGAAGCGGTAGAAAGCGAAATGGGGCCGCCGCTTCATGAGAGAATTCCTTCTCAGCAATTGCTAGAATATATGAAAACAAAATACCAGAATGTGGAATTTTTCTCCTTTCATCCAACCGTATACGGTATATTGCTAACGTATTGAGGCAACAGTGGTTGTCTCAATACATGTCGGGATGATGAACGATACATCATTTATCCACATATTGTTAAAATAAAACAGTTGCTAATATACCTATAAGGGTATATAATAAACACAGACATCAATGATGGAGCGAGGTGATCGCTATATTGTATATCATCAGCCTGATTATTTTCAGTTTATTATTCATAGCATTGTATCGCCGTTATTATCCGGTAAGCGGTGTTCCATGCATAGATATAGCCGATAAACGAATCAAGGATATGGTTGTGTTAGATATTCGTGATTATAACGAAACAACAGAACCGCCTATTGCTAATTCTCTTCATATTCCGTATGCTTATTTAAAACGGCATTTTTCTAATATTCCCAGTAAATCGCTTCATATTATTGCAAACGATGAAATCGAAAAAAATTTAGGCGTACGTTTTTTACGACGCCGCGGTTTTGACGTACAAAGCTATTCAATCATCCATTGTCCTTGTCGAGAAAGGGGAAATGAAAAATGGAATACAATAAAGAAATCAAAAACCGCTTAAGACGGATTGAGGGACAAGTGAAAGGCGTTCTTAGCATGATGGAACAAGGAAAAGACTGCAAAAGCGTTGTCGCGCAATTATCGGCGGCACGCAATGCGATTGATCGCGCCATTGCGGTCATTGTAAGTACCAATTTAGAAAATTGTCTGCGCGAAAGCATGGAAAAAGGAGAAAAAACGGAACATTTAGTCAAAGAAGCGGTAGAGCTATTAGTAAAAAGCAGATAAGTCAACTCTTGAAAAAAGGGTTGACACACTCTTTTACACATATTAATATACCTATAGGGGTAATGGTAAAATAATAAGGAGGTTATCCATCATGAATGTAAATAAAGTATTAGATGCGAAAGGATTAGCTTGTCCAATGCCGGTTGTAAGAGCGAAAAAAGCGATGGATGAATTAACATCAGGGCAAGTGCTCGAAGTGCAAACAACGGATAAAGGATCAAAAAACGACTTGCCGGCATGGGCAAAAGCAAGCGGCCATACGGTTATTGATATGAAAGAGGAAAATGGCGTATTGACGTTTTGGATTCAAAAAGGGTAATTTTTTAGCTGTCCATATACCTATATAAGTATATGTATATGGAAGGAGGGGACTTAATGTCGCAACAAAAGAAAAAAACAACGATTATTTTATTTAGCGGCGACTACGATAAAGCGATGGCGGCTTACATCATCGCGAACGGTGCCGCCGCTTATGACCATGACGTCACGATTTTTCATACGTTTTGGGGATTGAACGCATTGCGAAAAGACGGGCATATTTCGGTGAAAAAAGGGTTTTTGGAAAAAATGTTTGCCAAAATGATGCCGCGTGGAGCGGATCGCATGGGGCTTTCCCGCATGAACTTTGGCGGCATCGGACCAAAATTAATCAAACACGTTATAAAAAAGCATAACGCGATGCCGCTGCCACAATTAATCGAAATGGCAAAAGAGCAAGGGGTTAAGTTAGTCGCGTGTCAAATGACTGTTGATTTATTAGGGTTGAAACCAGAAGAATTGATCGATGGCATTGAGTTTGCTGGAGTGGCAACGTATTTGGCGGATGCGTCAGAAGGGAACATAAACTTATTCATTTAAAGGTGATTACGAATGGCACAAACAGTAATAAATATCGTTTTATTCCTGTTGCTCGCTTGGTTTATTGCAATCCGCGTCATTCCACCGCGTGGAGTACGGATGATTACAACAGCAGAGCTAAAGAAAGAATTAGGAAAAAAAGATGTGCAGTATGTGGATGTACGTACTCCCGCGGAGTTCCGCGCGAATCATATTCGCGGATTTAAAAATATTCCCCTTCATGAACTGCCAAAACGTGCCAACGAATTATCCAAGGAAAAAGAAGTGATTGTGATTTGCCAAAGCGGAATGCGAAGTACAAAAGCCAGCAGACTATTGAAGAAACTTGGATTCCAATACGTAACAAACGTAAAAGGCGGAATGAACGCTTGGTCATAAAAAAAGGAGGGGATCGTTGATGAAACAATTAACGGCAAAAGAAGTTGAAAAACTTCTTCAAGAAGGAAAACAACTGAACATTATCGATGTTCGTGAAGTGGATGAAGTAGCGGCTGGGAAAATTCCTGGTGCGATTAATATTCCGTTAGGATTGCTCGAATTTCGCATGAATGAGCTAGATAAAAATAAGGAATATATCCTTGTTTGCCGTTCGGGTGGAAGAAGCGCGCGCGCAGCTCAACTGCTGGAAAGTCATGGATATCATGTGATCAATATGACTGGCGGCATGTTGGACTGGGAAGGACCTGTGGAATAAATAAAACGGCAAAAGGAGGAATGCAGCATGATTCGTGTAGATATGACAGTCGATGCAAAGGGATTATCTTGTCCAATGCCAATTGTAAAAACAAAAAAAGCGATCAATGACTTGCAACCGGGACAAGTGCTTGAAGTACAGGCAACCGATAAAGGTTCGAAAGCCGATATCAAAGCATGGGCGGAAAGTACCGGCCATCAATACTTAGGAACGATTGAAGAAGGAAACGTGTTAAAACATTATATTCGTAAAGCAAGTGACCATGAGACAAAAGGCGAAGCAACATATTCTCATGTAATTTCCAATGAACAGCTGGCGGAAAAAATAAATGATGATTCTGTGGTCATTATAGATGTCCGCGAGCCGGCGGAGTATGCGTTCGGACATATACCAGGCGCTATTTCGATTCCGCTTGGAGAATTAGAAGACCGCATCCATGAGTTGCCGAAGAATAAAACGATTTATGTTGTTTGCCGTACTGGAACGCGCAGCGATTTAGCGGCACAAAAATTAACAGAAAAAGGATTTACTAATGTATGGAATGTCGTCCCAGGCATGTCAAAATGGGAAGGACCGCTCGATACAGCTCAATCCTGATTGAGCGGTTTTTTAAAAAACAAAAATATACTATAGGGGGTATAAAAATGACGGTAAAAGAAATGACGGTGCAAACATTAACAGAAAAAGTATTAAATAAAGAACATCTCGTTATTTTTGACGTACGCAACGAAAGCGATTTTCATGATTGGAAAATTGAAGGGGAGAACTTTGAATATATTAATGTTCCATACTTTGAGTTGATTGATGGTGTAGATTCGGTTATCGGCCGCCTTCCAAAAGACAAAGATGTTGTCGTCGTTTGTGCCAAAGGCGGTTCAGCGGCATTTGTGGCAGAACAATTAGTAGAAGCCGGATTTGACAACATTTACACGCTCGTTGGCGGCATGAAAGCGTGGAGCGAACATCTTCATAAAGCAAAAGTATATGAAGATGACAAGATGAAAGTATATCAATTCATTCGTGTCGGAAAAGGATGTCTCTCTTATATGGTGATTTCCGGAAACGAAGCGCTTGTCGTTGACCCATCGCGGTTTATTGATGTATATGAACAAGTCGCACAAGAAGAAGGGGTAGCGATTACGCATATCGTCGATTCCCACTTACATGCAGATCATATTTCCGGCGGAAAAGCGTTAGCAGAACGTACAGGAGCGACATATTACTTGATGAAAAGCGAAGGAGCGGTGTTTGATTTCGAACCGCTGGAAAAACATGACCGCATTGATTTTGAACAAGTGCAATTAGAAGTATTAGCGGTGAAAACGCCAGGGCATACGCCGGGAAGTGTTTCCTTCTTCGTGAATAATCAATTGCTTTTCTCTGGAGATACGATTTTTGTCGGCGGACTCGGACGCCCGGATTTAGGCGGAAAAGCGGCGGAATGGGCAGCGGATTTATACGACACGGTATACGAAAAAGTAGCCGCGATTGCGGATGATGTAATCGTTCTGCCTGCCCATTACGCTAATTTGGATGAAGAAATGAGCAAAGCGGGATATATCGGCGATACATTAGGCAACATTCGTGCCCGCAACGACATGATGCAGCATAAGAAAAAACAAGAATTTATCGATATTGTCGTGCAAAACGCAAACACAGAGACACCGCCAAACTTTGAAGACATCGTAGCGATTAACCGCGGGCTGAAAGCGGTCGACAAGGAACAGCAGCAAGAACTCGAAATCGGTCCAAACCGTTGCGCGCTGCATCATACCCGTTAATTTGAAGGGAGTTGAAAAAATGAATGGGAATAAGGTCGTCGATACAAAAGGATTATCTTGTGCCATGATCGTTGTGAAGGCAAAAAAGGCTATCGATGAATTGCCACCCGGTCAAATACTTGAAATCGAAACAATGGATCAAGGAGCAAAAAATGATCTAACCGCTTGGATAAACGTAAGCGGTCATGAGCTAGTCGATTATAAAGAAGAAAATGGTGTATGGAAATTTTGGGTTAAAAGAAAATAATCATTCGGGGGTACGTATAAAGTACCCCCTAGTTTTCGAAAAGTCAAAAGGGGTAATGTATTGATGGAATTGACATTGAATTTCATCATCGTGATTTTTCTCATTGGCTTTATCGGTTCATTTATTTCTGGAATGGTTGGTATTGGAGGGTCCATTATTAAATACCCGATGCTGCTTTATCTTCCGCCGTTATTTGGGCTTGCTTCGTTCAGCGCCCATGAAGTATCGGGAATTAGCGCGGTTCAAGTGTTTTTTGCGACGATTGGCGGCGTTTGGGCGTATCGAAAAAGCGGTTATTTAAATAAAACATTAATTCTTTATATGGGGATTAGCATTTTGATCGGCAGTTTCCTTGGCGGATTCGGTTCAAAAGTGATGAGTGAAGGAACAATTAATGTCGTGTACGGTATTCTTGCCGCGTTGGCTGCTGTCATGATGTTTGTTCCGAAAAAAGGCATTGACGATATTCCAAGCGATCAAGTGACCTTTAACAAATGGCTTGCCGCTGCATTAGCGCTTGTCATTGGGATTGGTTCAGGAATCGTTGGCGCAGCGGGAGCGTTTTTGCTGGTGCCTACTATGCTTGTTGTGTTAAAAATCCCAACACGAATGACGATTGCCTCTTCGCTGGCGATTACGTTTATTTCCTCCATTGGTTCGACGTTTGGAAAAATCACAACGGGGCAAGTGGAACTGCTTCCTTCCATCATCATGGTTATTGCCAGCTTAATCGCCTCTCCTTTAGGAGCAAAAATGGGCCAAAAAATGAATACAAAAATATTGCAAGTTATTTTAGCGTTTTTAATTTTAGCGACAGCCGTAAAAATTTGGGTTGATATTTTACAATTTCAAGTATAAATAGGAACCGCGTTTTATTTCAATCATTTCATTTCCCTGTATAGTTTGCTTTAAATCGCCCACACTAGCTGGTGAAAATATCAAGGAGGGTGTGGGCGTTAATGAAAGAAGTATTGCAACGTGTCAAAGAAAAGCTAGAACAATCGTTTGACAATCCGGGCGCTTACGATTTGGAACAATGTCTCCGCGAACTCGAGCAGTTAAAGGCGACGGCAGGCGACAAACAACAAATGATGGAAGATGTCATTCGCGCTATCACCCACGCGAAAAACGCGCAAGCACAGCTTGCCAATGCGGGCGATGAGTCGGCAACGAACGCTTTTGCCGAAGCGTATCGGGCGCTTGATCAAGCGATTGAATCTTACAGCAACGTAGATAATGATCCGGTGTGAATAAGAGAAGATTTCCTAGTAAAAAATGTTTGTTGAAGAAAGCTTGTTTACTGTTGTTTGGGAGAGAAGATCCACAAAGAGAAAAGCCTAAGCAGAAAAAATCTTCGACAAAACCTTGATACAATATTGACAAAATTTCGACACAATATTTTATTGATGGTTCATTGAAATATCAATTTATTTTTCTATAAAATAAAAATTGGAAAAAGTGAAACTATTCAGGGAGGTACCAAAAATGAAAGCCCTTACCTATCTGGGACCAGGAAAAAAAGAAGTAATGGAAAAACCAAAGCCGAAAATTGAAAAGGAAACCGATGCAATCGTTAAGATCACAAAAACAACGATTTGTGGAACAGACTTGCATATTCTTTCAGGGGATGTTCCTACTGTAGAAGAAGGTCGAATTTTAGGGCATGAAGGCGTAGGAATTATCGAAGAAGTTGGTTCGGGCGTAAAGAATTTTAAAAAAGGCGATAGAGTGCTGATTTCTTGTATTACCTCGTGTGGAAAATGCGAAAATTGCAAAAAAGGATTATATGCTCATTGCGAAGATGGCGGCTGGATCTTAGGACACTTAATTGATGGAACCCAAGCAGAGTATGTAAGAATTCCACACGCAGACAACAGTCTTTATCCAATTCCGGAAGGCGTGGATGAAGAGGCACTCGTCATGCTTAGTGACATTCTTCCGACAGGATTTGAAATTGGTGTGTTAAACGGCAAGGTTCAGCCTGGACAAACCGTTGCCATTATCGGAGCTGGTCCCGTAGGTATGGCAGCGCTGTTAACGGCTCAGTTTTATTCACGAGAACATCCGCCGGAAGCCTACTGCTTTAGCTGTGGGAGGAAGGCGGGGTTTATATTTTCAGTATATATTGAATTTTTTCGTTCAATATAAGTACACTGGATTTAGA
>NZ_QCWL01000001.1:1018309-1033379 GCF_003064505.1 Geobacillus sp. LYN3
TGGCTGCGGAAAACATCCGCAGGGCTGCTGTCAACCAGCCGAACGCGGCAGCCAATTAGGCTAGTTGCAAGCTCACGGCTTTAGCCGTTGGGTAGTTGACTTCGTTTCTACACAGAAATCATCGGATTTCGCCTATTAAAGCAAAATCAACACGAAGCGGCATTAACTGCGGATGGAGTTACTCCGTTAGTGGTGCTCGAGGAAAAAGCGGATGCGGTGCCGAAGCCGCCTCGGACAACGGGGCTTTATCATTTCGCGATTTTAGTTCCGGACAGAAAGAGTCTCGCCGAGGCGCTGCTCCATTTATTACAGACCGGTTATCCGCTGCAGGGAGCGTCCGATCATTTGTTCAGCGAGGCGATCTATTTGGCTGACCCAGACGGAAACGGCATCGAAATATACGCCGACCGCCCGATGGAAAAGTGGGAGAAGACGGCAAATGGAGAATATAAAGCGGTAACGGAGCCGTTAGATGTGAACAATTTGCTGGCGCAAGCGGGAACGGAAGCGTGGTCGGGGCTTCCAATGCATACGCGGATTGGCCATATTCATCTCCACGTCGCCCACATCGAAGAAGCTTATGCTTTTTATGTGCAAGGATTAGGCTTTGAACCGACGACACGTATGGGAACGCACGCGTTATTCGTTTCCGCGGGCGGCTATCACCACCATATCGGTCTGAACACATGGGCTGGAGTCGGGGCGCCAAAACCGCCAGTGAACGCCGTTGGATTGCGCGTATTTTCGATTGTGCTGCCAAATGAAGCGGAAAGAGAAAAAGTGGTGGAACGGCTCCAACATGTCGGTGCATCGGTGCGGCGAAGCGAAAATAGCATATTGACAAGCGATCCGTCTGGCAACGAAATCGAGCTGATCATTCGACAGTAGTTTTATGCGCTTTTTCTATGAAGGCAGATTGGATGACATACAAAAGAGAGTGTTCACCTGTTAGCGGTGCAGACACTCTCTTTGTATATATTTCGCAAGTTCTTCCGGTTTTTGCGAGCCGAGGTACAAACAGTCTCCGTCCGTCAGCTCGATCCATATTCCCTTCTTTCCTTTCATCGTGTAAGCACGGCCTTTTTTCAAGCTCCAGCGGATTCCCCAGCCGCCGTAGGACATAGGATGGTAAGGCTGAACTTGGACGTTTTTAATTTGTTGATACGGAATAACGCGAGATCGAAATGGGAAAAAACGAATGACAAGCTCTTCTTTTTCCGTTTTTGTGACTAGTTTCATCGACAAAAAGAAGAGGGGAAAACAGATGCCGAACAACAGAAACAAGCCCCACATTTCCGTATCGCTTGCCGGCTTTGCGCCAAATGGGATTCCAAATATGATTTGCTGGATAAATCCGTACCATATAACAGCGGCGACGATAAGGACAAGCGCGTTCGCATACCAAGGTGGACGCTGCACTTCGCGCATGGCTATTGCTCCTCCTTTCTTGTCTCCTCCTTAATTATCATATTCTTCAAGAACTAAAGAACTCCTTTATTTGCCGGCAACAATCATAAGTGTTACAATAATGGCGAATAAGGAGATAAAAAGTTTTCTAGGGTTCCGTGGCCACGCGGCGGCCAGTCTGCGACCGAGAGAAAACGCGCGGTGTTTCCGCGTACGCAGAGGGATAAAAGCCCTGGAGAGTATCGTTTCGATATTTCTTCACGGCTTTTTTTATTTGGACAAAAAGGAGATGAGGAAAATGGCTTGGGTATATTTAGTTATTGCCGGCATTTTCGAAGTCGTATGGGCGGTCGCGTTAAAATATACGATGGGATTTACGCGGATGGTGCCGTCCATCATTACGTTTTTCGGCGCGCTTGTTAGTTTTTATTTTTTGTCGATAGCGACAAAAACGTTGCCAATCGGAACCGCCTATGCGGTATGGACGGGAATCGGAGTAATGGGAGCGGTCATCATCGGCATGCTCTTTTTAAACGAGCCGGTGACCGTGCCGAGGATGATCTTTTTGTTGTTTATTCTTGTCGGGCTGATTGGATTAAAGTTGACATCCGGGCAGTAAAAAAGCAGGGGAGTGCCCTGCTTTTTTATTATTCATTGTTGGCAGGAAGTGAAACGTGCCAATTCTCGCTTGGGTCAAATACGATCACCGATTTTAAAGTAATTGTCAGCTGTTTCGGGATCTTTTCCATTCCTTCTATTTCAACATTGCTTTTTATTTTGTACATCATTTTCTTGTCGTCGTAGCTGATGATCGTTGGCAGCCAGGAATTTTTTTGGTTGATCGTGTAGACTTGCTGTGTCTCATCGCTTAGTTGGAAATCCATTCCTGAATAGGCGTTTGTTTCTACATCTAATATTCCAACGGATTTGTTCTCTTTATTTGTTTCTAATCGCAACTGATGAATGGTAAGGGTATTTCCTTTATAGTGAAGAGAAATTGGGTGCTTTTTCAATTCTTCCGCAGAGAATGCCAGCGATTGATCTGGATATTCCATTCTTTCAATCCCGCGAAATACAAACGTATATGTTCCTTTTGGTGAAAACGGGAGGAACGAATAGCGCCAGCGGATGACGTTTGGTTGTCGGGAAGGAAGTTCTTTTTTAGAAACAAATACCGCTCTTTTTGACTCTTCGATGTCCCATCTTGGTAAAGTTGTTGCGACAATATTTCCGTTGCTATCTACAATATCGAATAGCGGCTGATAAAACATTTGGTCACCAAGCCAGTATTCTGGGTGGCTTTTTAGCCGTTCTTTTCCTTCCTCTGTCCATGACGTTTCTAACTCAATGCTCGTTAATGTAGGAGAATAGACAAGTTTTTTCACCGTAATTTGCAATCCGTCATCAGTGACATACGTTTGGCCAATCGGTACTGTTTTTGTAGCCAACATGCTTTTATCGATGTTGACTGGAATTTTCAGCTTCCATTGACCATTGACCGTACCAATTTGATTCAGATCGATATGGATAAAAAGCTGTTTTGCTTCGAGGGCTTTATCGTTTAATGAGAACATAAGATCAGCGTAATGGTCGTGAGGGAATACTTGATCAATCGATTGCGAAACCATTCTCCCCGTGTTTGTTTGATATGTCTTATTTGTGGATACGACCTCCCCTTTCTCATTAGTAATGTAAAATTCATTGGCATGTTTAACAAAATACATTGTTTGCTTTGGTCCCCATTGCTCTTTTTCAAAAAGAATAGTTGGGTCGATAAATTTTCCATTTTTGTTTTCAAGACTATACGTAAAGATAAGCCGATTCGTATCCGCCATTACTTCTTTAATTCTAAATGTAATGCCGTGATCAGTGACAGCGGCTTCTGTTTTTTGCGAGAATCCTTCTTTTGCGGCAGTTTGTACGCCTTCATCCAGTTCAGAACGGATGAAAAAGGATTTAATGTAGGCGGCAAATGTCGGAGAAATATAAGCCCCTGTTGAAATTCCGATGAAGATGGAAGCGGCAGCAACCGCTAGCCATTTTCGCCATCTCGGTTTACGTATGAGTTTCGGATTTTGTTGTTTTTCTACTTGGAAAGGAAGTTCTTTGGCAAAATCGAAAATGCTTTCCGGAACGGGAATGTGATCGATCGAGCTTTCTATCTTTTGCTTTACTAAATCATCGCGGGAATTCATCGAAGCTCCTCCTTCCGTTCTTTTTGAAAATATTGATAAAGCAAATTTCGCGCTTGGAACAGCCGCGATTTCACCGTGCCTTCCTTGATTTGAAGAAGTTCGGCAATCTCGCTGATTTTCATGTTTTGATAGTAATAAAGCACAAGAATAACGCGATGTTTTATATCGAGCTTAAGAATATGCGCCAAAAGTTCCTGCTCCTCTTCTTTACTGACTACTTCATCGACTGGCAGGTGATGAGAGTTCGATAAAAACGGAAGCACATCGCTGATTTCGGTATATTGTCTTTCTTTTCCAAGTTTGCGCGCTAAATCAATAGCCCGATGAGTGACAAGCCGGTAAAACCATGACGCGAAATGGCGGATTTCTTTATTTTCGCTGATCGTGCGATAGGCTTCGAGCAAACTGTTTTGTATGGCATCTTCGGCATCATGGTGTGAGCGAAGTATTGTAAAAGCAAGTCGGTACGCTTTCGCTAGATGCGGGGAAACAAGCAGGTAAAAAGCGTCTTTGTTTCCTCGCCTGCATTGAAACAAAAGATGTTGTTCATCATGCATACAACCATCCTTTCTTTTGTCAGAGTTTTATCTGCATATAAGGCGAAGTCGAAGAAGAAAAGGTTCAATTTTTTATTATGCATTAAAAAAGACTGCTGACGAAATGCAGCAGTCTGGGTTACTTTTCAAACCCATATTCCCGTTCTACTTTGCACACCCGGACTGAATAGCGCTCGTACCATTGCTGCTTTCCTTTTTCTTGAGCGATTTGGTGCGCCGCGTGCGCTTTCCATTGCTCAATATCCTCTAAAGAATCTCAATAGGAAACGGTGATGCCGACGCCTCTTTCATTGCGGACGCTGTCGACGCCAAGAAAACCAGGCTGTTGGGAAGCCAGTTCAATCATTTGTTTCGCCATCGCATCATATCCGTGATCTCCTTCGGTTCGCTCCGAGGTAAAAATCACTGCGTAATATGGCTTTTCCATCGTTTTTCCCCCTTATCCTTTTATGTACTCTTGTCTCTTCACGATGATTTTGACATCTGACAAGAGGAAAATGCTTGTTAAAATAACGGCTAGGCCGCCGAGCATGCCAATCGTGATTTTTTCGTGAAGGAAAATCATTCCCCAGATGACACCGAAAACAGGTACAAGAAAGGTAACGCTTAACGTTTTTGTTGGACCGACGTTTGCTAGTAAGTAAAAATAAAATAAGTAAGCAATCGCCGTGCAAAAAACGGCCAATCCCAATACCGAATATATGACGAGCGGTGATACTGGTTTCGTTGGAATAGCGAAGGCTGCCAACGGAATGAGCACGAAAGCGGCGCCTAATTGTTGTCCGATGGACAGCGATAAAGGCGGAACTCCCGTAAACGTTTTTTTCGCATAAACACCGCCGCAGCCGTAGGAGAACGCCGCCAAAACCGACAGTAACGCAGAAAAAACGGTTTGCATCGAAAGCGGAACAGGGCTCCAGCCAACTAACACGAACACGCCGACAATGCCGAGGACGATGCCGATCCATTTTTTTGCATGAAGCGGTTCATGAAGGAACCATCGCGAAGCAAGCGCTGTAAACAACGGGGTGGTGGAGTTCAAAACGGCCGCTAAAGAAGCCGTTAAATGCAGCGTGGCAGCGGCGATGAGCGTAAACGGAACGGCGGCATTAAGCGCCCCGACGATGAGATATTCCTTCCAGTACGCTTTGAGCTCTATGCTCTTTTTGAACAACCATGCATACAATAACAGCACGATGCCGGCGATCAAAACGCGCAGTTCAATCGTAAGGACAGGACCAATGGCAGGAGAAGCGATGCGCATAAATAAAAAAGAAGCTCCCCATAAAGCCGCAAGCAGGAAAAGCGCCGTAATTTCTTTTGCGTTCATATTCGTCTCTCCCAATAATTTTTTCTGAATTATATCATATTTTTTCGATTGGTAGAGATTGATTAACACCCCATGATGATAGGAAAGCAGTTTTTTATTGACAACATATATAAAGATTGAATATCATAAAATTGAAAAACAAATACATGCTTTCTGTGTTAAAGGGGAGTAGCTTTAACAACAAAGTCGTCAGTTCAGGGTCACCCCCTCGGCTTTGTTGGCAACGGTGACGTTGTTAGCGAGACCTTTGCCGATATTGGTAAAGGTCTGTTTTTATGAAGACCTTTACCGATTGGGTAAAGGTCTTTTTTTGTGAAGAAAGGAGGATGTAAGAGATTTTGTCGAAAAATATTTTTTGGACACCCCTGAGGGGCCGAAAAGCCTTGATAAATCAACATTTCTAGAGGGAGGAATGATCAATGGAATTATTTTCGATGGAATTTCTATCTGCACTTTTATCGATTATCATTATTGATCTTGTACTAGCGGGCGATAATGCGATCGTCATTGGTTTGGCGGCGCGAAATTTGCCGAAGCATCAACAGAAAAAAGCGGTTATTTGGGGAACGGTAGGGGCGGTTGTAATCCGCGCGCTTGCGACCTTATTTGTCGTATGGCTATTAAAAGTTCCTGGATTGCTGCTAATTGGCGGTATATTGCTTGTTTGGATCGCTTATAAGCTCCTTGTCGAAGAAAAGGGCCATGATGTGGAAGCAGTAGGAAGCTTATGGGAGGCAATCCGCACGATTATTATCGCCGATGCGCTGATGGGATTGGATAATGTTTTGGCGGTGGCGGGAGCCGCGCACGGAAGCTTCTTATTAGTTATATTAGGATTATTAATTTCGGTGCCGATCATGGTATGGGGAAGTACGTTAATTTTGAAATGGATCGAGCGTTTCCCAATTATTATTACAATCGGAGCGGGAGTGCTTGCATGGACGGCTTCGAAAATGATTGTGGACGAGCCGTTTTTAGATCAGTATTTTGCTAATCCGATTGTCAAATACGGATTTGAAATTCTCGTCATTGCTGGAGTGATTGCCGCTGGCACGTTGAAAAAGAAGAAGGGTGAAAACAAATTAGAAACAAAAGCCGCCAACGAATGATTGGCGGCTTTTGCTTATAACTCATCAAATCCGTTATCGATATTCACTTTTGTATATTGTCTTGATTTTTGTTCGAAAAAGTCTGATTTGCCGAGGTCGACTTCTTCATATGCTTTAATCCAGCGCAATGGGTTTGTCCGATAGCCGTCAAACGGACGGTCAAAGCCAAGCTGATGGGCGCGGACGTTGGCGTAAAACTTAATGTAGGCGCTCAAATCGTGCATATCAATGCCATCGATATCGTTGCCAATGATGTAATTGGCCCATTCGATTTCCAGCTCTGCTGCTTTAATGAACGTTTCTCGCACAAATTGAGCAAGTTCCGGTGTATTGTATTCCGGATATTCGTTTAGCACTTCTTTAAAAATTTTCGCAAATAAATCGACATGAATATGTTCGTCTCGGTTGATGTAATTAATCATCGTGCTTGTCGCGACCATTTTTTGATTGCGCGCCAAATTATAAAAGAAAGCAAAACCGGAGTAGAAGAACAGACCCTCTAAAATAACGTCATACACAATCGATTTTAGCAAGTTTTCAACATTTGGATGTTCAGCAAACTCTTTATAGCCGTTTGTGACGAAGTCGTTTCGCTTTCGCAAAATCGGTTCGTTTCGCCAAAACTCAAACACTTCGTCCTGTTTGCTTTTTGGCACGAGGCTTGAAAGAACATAAGAATATGAATGATTATGAATGACTTCTTGCTGCGCGAGCATAATCATCAGCGCGTTAATGCTCGAATCAGTGATATAATTGGCGACTCTTCCGGCGTAATCTGTTTGAATGCTGTCAAGCAACGCTAAAAGCCCAATGATTTTCAAAAACGCGTCTTGTTCGCGTTCAGTTAAATTCGGAAATTGTTTGACGTCTTGGGACATATTGATCTCAAACGGCGTCCAAAAGTTTGCCAGCATTCGTTTATATTTGGCGTACGCCCAAGGATAGGCGATATCATCCCAATTTAGGACGTTTGAGCTTTTGCCGTTAATGATTCTTGTAGAGCGGTTTGGTGCTTCTGGGTCCATGATGATCCGCTTCGTTAATGGATGTGCCATGTTTTATTCCCCCTTGGCATTAACTTGCGCATGATTCACATTCATCGATCGTGCTGGAAGTAGAACGGACGTAATACGTTGTTTTTAGTCCTGACTTCCATGCGGTGAGATGAAGATCTAAAAGCTCTTTTGCTTTGATGGTGTTCAACACGTAAAAATTAAACGAAATCGCTTGGTCGATATGGCGTTGGCGCGCCGCATTTTGCTTAATGCTCCAATGCTGGTCAATATGGTAAGCTGATTTATAGTACCACGTTGTTTCGGCGTTTAAATCGGGCACGGTAACTGGAATTTTGTAATCTTTCTTTTCTTCGGCGTACACTTTTAAAAAGATCGGATCGATACTGGCGGTGCTGCCGGCGATAATCGACGTCGAAGCATTTGGCGCGATCGCCATCACATAGCCGTTGCGCATGCCGTGTTTGGCGACTTGTTCTTTGAGTGCATCCCAGTCAAATTCTTCGGTGCGATGATATCCGCGCTTGTCGAAATAAGCGCCCGTCTGCCAGTCAGATCCCGGAAACGCTGGATAGCTTCCTTTTTCTTTCGCGAGCTCCATACTCGCTTGGATCGCTAAGTAGGCAATTTTTTCGTACAGCTTGTCCGCGTATTCAACTGCTTCGTCTGATTCCCAGCGAATGCCTTTTAACGCAAGCAAATGATGCCAGCCGAACGTGCCAAGTCCGACGGCGCGATATTTTTGATTGGTGAATTTCGCTTGTAATACCGGGATATTATTTAAATCAATGACGTTATCGAGCATGCGCATTTGGATCGGGATGAGCCGCTCGAGTACATCGTCGGTGACGGCACGGGCAAGATTGATGGAAGACAAATTGCAAACAACGAAATCGCCCGGGATTTTTTCAATGATAATCTTTCCATCTTTCGTATATTGCTTTTCCATGACGGTCGGGCTTTGGTTTTGCGCAATTTCCGTGCAAAGGTTGCTGCAGTAAATCATGCCGAGATGCGCGTTCGGGTTTTTCCGGTTCACTTCATCGCGGTAAAACATAAATGGTGTGCCGGATTCTAATTGGCTGCGCATAATGCTTTTCATTATTTCGATCGCCGGCACTTTTTCTTTCGAAAGACGCTCCTCTTGAACGCATTGCCAATATTTTTCGCGAAAGCTTCCGCTGCCCTTTTCTTCGTCATAAAAATCTTCCAAACTAAATCCCATCACTTTGCGCACTTCATGCGGGTCAAACAAGTACCAATCGCCGCGTTTTTCGACTTGCTCCATAAATAAATCAGGAATGCAGACGCCGGTAAATAAATCGTGCGTTCTCATCCGCTCATCGCCGTTGTTTAATTTCGCATCCAAAAAAGCGAAAATGTCTTTATGCCAGACGTCTAAATAGACGGAAATCGCACCTTTTCGCTGCCCTAATTGGTCAACGCTGACGGCGGTGTTATTAAGCTGCTTCATCCATGGAATAACGCCGGACGAAACGCCTTTAAACCCCCTGATATCGCTGCCTCGGCTTCTGATTTTGCCGAGATAGACGCCGATTCCGCCGCCGGATTTGGAAAGGTTGGCGATATCGGTGTTGCTGTCGTAAATCCCTTGCAAGCTGTCATCGACCGTGTCGATAAAGCAGCTTGACAGTTGTCCGTAGCTTTTTCCGGCATTTGCTAATGTCGGCGTGGCGACGGTCATATATAAGTTGCTTAGCGCCCAATACGCTTCTTGAATGAGCGCAAAACGGCGATGTTTCGGTTCTTTCGCCATTAACGTCATTGCGATGATAAGGAAGCGCTCCTGCGGCAGTTCGTACAAGTTGCGGTCGTAGTCGCGGGCGAGGTAGCGGTCCGCGAGCGTGCGAAGGCCGATATATGTAAACAACTTATCTTTATCTGGATCAATAAGTTTTCCAAGCTCATTGATTTCTTCTTTTGAGTAATCATCAAGAAGAGAACGATCGTACACGCCTTTAGAAACAAGCGTTGTAATCAACTCGTACAAGCTGCCGTAGCGTTGTTTTGCGTCATATCCACGTTGTTTTGCCGCTTCTTTGTATAGCTTTTGCAAATAGATGTGAGCACAGACAAACGTCCATTCTGGTTCTGCCTCACTAATATAGGAAAGACCTTCAAGTATTAAGTAATTCGTGATTTGTTCCGCAGAAAGTGTATCTTTGCTTTCGATGATGCGGATGATGCGCTCCATATAGTCATCTGTCTGTAGATGCGGGTAGTCTTTTGTTATATTGCGGATAAAGGAAATGAGTCGTTCGCGCGAAAACGGTTTAGTTTGCCCGTTTTCTGAAGTAATAATGATAGTGTTCGCCTGTAGTTCCATCAGTTTCTCCTCCTTGTTTCCATAAAAAAATCCACTCGGGTCGAGTGGACGAAACGACAGTATAAAAAGGGCAAGAGAAGCCCTTTCCAACCATCGTTTCATCTTCTCGCTCCCCGGAGAACATGAAACGCAAACAAGCAAGGCAGGTCTCCTGACTCGTGCTTCTTCCTACTTTGGATCCTTCCCGTATGTGCGCCCGAGCGAGCTTTCACATACAGTGGATGTTCCATTTCGTCCACACATACAGTTGCGGGGGCAGTTCTGGATTCTCACCAGATTCCCTATTAAGTCCGGATGGACACCATTGCTTGCGGTTTTTATACTATATTTAGTTGTTTTATGAGTTTATAACACAATATATAGTGTTGTTGCTGTTGGTACAAGCATATAATAAAACGATAGAAAATTCAACTATTTTTTGTAAGGACATGAAAACTAATAATAAAACAGTTATCCAAAATTCAACAAATTAATATTAGGCAGGAATGTTCAGAGTAAAAAAAGATATGGTGATAAAACGACTATAAAAATATTTATCCTTATAATATTTAGAAAATATTCTTTGAATTTTTCAGAATAGTTAATATAATATTATTAAAACAACAAAGGGGGAAAAGACGTGAAAGGATTAAAATCGGCCTTGCTTTGGGGGCTTATTTCCGCTCTTGGGGCGGCAGGGTTTGCCGTTCTTGCATTGAACCGCGGCGAGACGGTAAATGCGATTTGGCTGATTGTCGCGGCTGTCTGTACGTATGCGGTAGCGTATCGGTTTTATAGTAAATTTATCGCTCGCAAAGTATTTGAACTTGATGACAGTCGCAAAACGCCTGCGGAAGTGTTTAATGATGGAAAAGATTATGTGCCGACAAACAAATGGGTATTATTCGGCCATCATTTTGCGGCGATCGCTGGCGCCGGACCGCTTGTCGGACCGATTTTAGCAGCGCAAATGGGATATTTGCCAGGGACGATTTGGATTATTGTCGGCGTTGTGTTAGCGGGCGCGGTTCAAGATTTTATCATTTTGTTCGCGTCGATGCGCCGTGACGGCAAGTCGCTCGGTGAAATGATCAAGGAAGAAATTGGCCCTGTAACAGGATTTATCGCGATGCTTGGAATTTTAGGAATCATGATTATTTTATTAGCTGTTTTAGCATTGGTAGTAGTAAAAGCGCTTGTAGGAAGCCCTTGGGGAATGTTTACTATTGCCGCAACGATTCCAATTGCGATTTTGATGGGAGTTTACATGCGCTTTATTCGTCCAGGGCGTGTGGCGGAAGCGTCATTAATGGGATTTATTCTGCTTCTTGTTTCTCTTGTCGCTGGACAGTATGTGGCGGAGCATCCGACACTAGCGAAAATGTTTACGATGAAAGGCGAAACGATCGCCATTTTAATGATTGCTTATGGCTTTGTCGCTTCGGCATTGCCGGTATGGTTATTGCTTGCGCCGCGTGACTATTTGAGCACGTTCTTAAAAATCGGTACGATTGTTGGTTTAGCGTTAGGAATTTTAGTGGTTGCACCTGATTTACAAATGCCGGCGTTAACGAAATTTGTGGATGGCACTGGTCCTGTGTTTGCTGGTAACTTATTCCCATTCTTATTTATTACGATTGCTTGCGGTGCGGTGTCTGGATTCCATGCACTCGTTTCGTCTGGTACAACGCCAAAAATGATTGAGATAGAGAGCCATGCCCGCCCGATCGGCTATGGAGCCATGTTAATGGAATCGTTCGTGGCAGTGATGGCAATGGTTGCTGCGTGTATATTAACTCCTGGAGCATATTTCGCGATTAATAGTCCAGCTGCTGTAATTGGGCAGGATGTTGTGCAAGCAGCAAAAGTCGTATCTTCATGGGGATTTACCATTACGCCTGACATGCTGACGGAACTTGCCAAAGATGTCGGTGAGCAAACGATTTTATCGCGGACTGGCGGAGCGCCGACACTAGCGATCGGAATGGCTGTCATCCTTTCCAATGTGATCGGCGGAAAAGCATTAATGGCGTTTTGGTATCATTTCGCGATTTTATTTGAAGCGCTCTTTATTTTAACGACGATCGATGCAGGCACACGCGTTGGGCGTTTTATGATTCAAGATATTATGGGCACTTTCTACAAACCGCTTGGCAAAACGGATTCGCTAGTTTCCAATATTATCGCGACTACATTATGTGTATTAGCTTGGGGCTATTTCTTATATCAAGGAGTAGTCGATCCTCTGGGTGGCATTAATACATTATGGCCGCTTTTCGGCATCGCAAACCAAATGCTGGCAGGAATTGCGCTCTTATTTGGAACGACGGTTTTATTCAAAATGGGCAAAAAAGCTTACGTTTGGGTGACATTGGTCCCAACGACATGGCTTTTAGTGGTAACGATGACAGCAGGATTCCAAAAGCTGTTCCATAGCGATCCAAAAATCGGTTTTCTATCGCATGCTAATGTATTTAAAGATGCATTAAATCAAGGAAAAATTTTAGCACCTGCAGCCAACGAGGCACAAATGCGCCAAATTATTATGAACGACTACATTGATGCAACACTATGTGCGATCTTCATGCTTGTTGTGCTTGCGATGTTGATTTCGTCGGTCAATATGTGGATAAAAGTGTTACAAAACAAACACGTACCGTTGAAAGAAGCGCCTTACATTCCAAGGGATGGAGGAAATGAGGTTAAACATTATGCGTAAGTGGGTTCAAACGATTCTTTCCTACCGCAAGCAATTCCTTGATTTGCTTGTCGGTGTTCCAAACTACGAGAAATATGTAGAACATATGAAAACACATCATCCAGGAGAGCCGATAAAATCAAGAAAAGAGTTTTTCTGCGAAGTGCAGGAAGCGCGCTATAACGGCAAAGGCGGAAAAGTATCACGCTGTTGCTGACATAAAAAGGGGAAACTATTCCCCTTTTTTCCTTTTTCGTATTTATTTCAAGTTAAATGAGGACGAGCTTTTTCGTTTGTGTTTTCCTGTTCATTCACGAGGCGAATCGCTCCAAAACAGAGTAAGAATAGAAAAAGCGCAGCTTTCTATGTATACAAAAGAAGGCTGCCTTCTTTTTTGCAAAAAAGATTGTATATTGGCATCATGTAGTGTACAGTTAATAGTGAAAACGTATGCACAAAAAGAGGAGGATACAGCCGTGAAGAAAGCTTGGTGGAAAGAAGGAGTCGCGTATCAAATTTATCCGAGAAGCTTCATGGATTCAAATGGCGATGGAATTGGAGATCTTCGCGGAATTATCGAGAAGCTTGACTATTTAAAAGACCTTGGAATCGATATCATATGGATTTGTCCAATTTACAAGTCGCCAAATGCCGATAACGGATATGATATTAGCGATTATCATGCGATTATGGAAGAATTCGGGACAATGGAAGACTTTGATTTATTGCTCGAGGAAATTCACCGGCGCGGCATGAAAGTGATTTTAGATTTAGTCATTAACCATACAAGCGATGAACACCCATGGTTTATTGAATCGCGTTCATCACGGGATAATCCGAAACGGGATTGGTACATTTGGCGTGATGGAAAAAATGGCAAAGAGCCGAACAACTGGGAAAGCATCTTTGGCGGATCGGCGTGGGAGTACGATCCGAAAACTGATCAATATTACTTGCACATATTTGATGTAAAGCAGCCGGATTTAAACTGGGAAAACGAAGAAGTGCGCCAAGCGTTGTATAAAATGATTAATTGGTGGCTGGATAAAGGAATTGATGGATTTCGAGTGGATGCCATTTCACATATTAAGAAAAAGCCGGGATTGCCGGATTTGCCGAATCCGAAAGGGCTAGATTATGTTCCGTCTTTTGCCGGCCATATGAACCAAGAGGGGATTATGGATTATTTAAGAGAGCTCAAAATGCAAACGTTTGCGCACTATGATATTATGACAGTTGGCGAAGCAAATGGCGTTACCGTCGAGGACGCGGAAGAATGGGTCGGTGAGGAAAACGGCATTTTCAATATGATCTTCCAGTTTGAACATTTAGGGTTATGGCAAAAAGGAACGAATGGCGGAGTGGATGTGCGCCAATTAAAGCGCACGTTGACAAAATGGCAAAAAGGGCTGGAAAACCGCGGCTGGAACGCATTGTTTTTAGAAAACCACGATCAGCCTCGTTCTGTCTCGACATGGGGAAATGATAAGGAGTACCTTACCGAAAGTGCGAAGGCGCTTGGTGCGATGTACTTTTTGATGCAAGGAACACCGTTTATTTATCAAGGACAGGAGATTGGGATGACGAACGTCCAATTTTCGAATATTGAAGACTACAATGATGTTGCTATTAAAAGAATGTATCAAATCGAACGGGAAAAGGGTCGCTCCCATGAAGAAATTATGAAAGTGATTTGGAAAACAGGGCGCGACAATTCGCGAACCCCAATGCAATGGTCCGACGCGCCAAACGCGGGGTTTACGACGGGAACGCCATGGATGAAAGTGAACGAAAACTATAAGACCATTAACGTTGAGGCGCAATTGCGCGACCCGAACTCCGTCCTTCAGTTTTACAAAAAAATGATTCGGCTTCGCAAGGAGAACGAAGTGTTTATTTATGGAACGTACGATTTGATTTTAGAAAAGCATCCGACGATTTATGCGTACACAAGAACGCTTGGAAACGAAAAAGCGGTGGTTATTGTCAATTTAAGCGATAAACCAGCGCTGTATCGATATGATGGCATTCGATTAAGCTCAGAAAATTTGGTGCTGCAAAACTATGATGTAAAACCGCATAAAAACGCAACACGCTTTAAGCTGAAACCGTATGAAGCACGCGTATATTTGCTGAAATAGACAAAAGCTGCCGTTCATTTCTCGGCAGCTTTATTTTGCTTCGGTGAGGAGAGATGGCTTTAGGCTGCTCGTCTCTTGTCAAATTATTTTGTACTGTCCTTTTGTAAACTTCGCCTGCGGCAATTATATCCGGCATAAGTGAAAGTAATTTTAATAGAAGCTATGTAATGATATGCTGTCCATATTTAAGCAGGATTTTTTTATGGGTTATAGAATATATAGTTAGCGAGATTGCTTTTCGCTCCAGAACCTTTTCCAAAACGAAAATCCAGCGGCTTTGCTACTATGACGTCA
>NZ_QCWL01000001.1:1033479-1043871 GCF_003064505.1 Geobacillus sp. LYN3
GTCAACCAGCCGAACGCGGCAGCCAATTAGGCTAGCTGCAAGCCCACGGCTTTAGCCGTTGGGTAGTTGACGAGCGGTGGGCGCATCTGCTAGAGTCGATGAGCAGCGATGATTTTCAGCGGAATTTTTATCATGAAGGTACAAAAGAGAACGTCCCTTTATATGTGTTAATCGCCATGCACGCATGGCACGGCAAGCATCATACGGCGCAAATTGCTTCGTTGCGACAACGCAAAGGATGGAACTAAAAGCTGCCTAGACGGGCAGCTTTTTTATCTCATTATAAATTTCCAATAAGCTTTTTACATAAAAAATTTATCTATTTATGTTACACTAAACTGTATTGAGTGTTCGGTTTAAAATGAATGATTGGAGGGAGTTTGCGGTGGGGGAACCACAAAGTCAAAACATCATAGATGCGACGAAGGAAAAAATTTGGACAAAAGATTTTATACTTATTTGTTTAGCTAATTTTTTTGTTTTTCTTGGATTTCAAATGACATTGCCGACGATTCCGCTGTTTGTCGAGCATCTTGGCGGCAATGACCAGTTGATCGGTTTAGTGGTCGGGATTTTCACATTTGCGGCATTAATGGTGCGGCCGTTTGCCGGGCATGCGTTAGAAACAAAGGGGCGGCGTTTTGTATTTTTGCTAGGGCTTGCGATCTTTGTCCTTTCGGTCGGATCGTACAGCTTTATTGCGAGCATTTTTTTGTTGTTTATGATGAGGGTCATTCAAGGCATTGGGTGGGGGTTTTCGACTACTGCCTCCGGAACGATTGCCACGGACATTATCCCTGCCAGCCGGAGAGGCGAAGGAATGGGGTATTATGGACTATCAGGGAATTTAGCACTTGCTTTTGGGCCATCTATGGGGTTATTGCTCGCCGGAATGTTGTCATTCCGCCATCTTTTTTTGATTTGTGCCGTTTTAGGTTTGGCGTCACTATTGTTTGCTTCGAATATTACATATAAAAAAATCGGACAGCCGCAAGCGCAAGCGCGTAATAAGTGGGATATTTATGAAAAAAGCGCGCTAGAGCCTTCAATTTTGCTATTTTTCCTTACGGTGACATTTGGAGGAATTGCCTCATTTCTGCCACTATATACTGCACAAAAAGGAATTTCAGGAATTCAATGGTATTTCTTGCTATATGCGCTTGCGTTAATGGTAACAAGAACGTTTGCCGGCCGGTTGTATGATAGAAAAGGCCATCAGGCGGTGTTTATACCAGGTGCTGCACTGATTTTCATTGCAATGTTATTGTTGGCTTGGCTGCCAAGCAATGCGATTTTGTTTATCGCAGCGATTCTTTACGGGCTAGGGTTTGGAACGGTGCAGCCAGCACTGCAAGCATGGTCTGTGGAAAAAGCGGCAAAAAACCGAAAAGGAATGGCAAATGCGACCTTTTTCGCCTTTTTCGATTTAGGGGTCGGAGTAGGAGCGATGGTTTTTGGGCAAATTGGCCATTGGTTCGGTTACTCTAGCATTTATATAACTGCCGCACTATCCGTGTTGATTTCTATTAGCTTTTACTTATATATTTTGCATAAACAAAAAAACGCTTAGGACTGTATGACAGTCCTAAGCGTTTTTTTGTTTAGAAAATGGAACCATTTAGCTATCTGCGCGAATGCACTTCATAAATGGCAAATTTTAAATAGTCGCCTTCATCGGCAGCAAGCAGCTTTGGATGATCGTAGCCGGCGCCGCTCCAGTACACTTGCCGCAAAATTTTCTTCGCATCAAACGCCGCTTCTTCGATCATCGCTTGGAACAAATCAGCGTGAACATGGTACGAACAGCTCGCTGTGACGAAAAAGCCGCCATCTTTGACAAGCTTTAAGCCGTTTAAGTTAATGTCTTTATAGCCGCGCAGCGCTTTCGGAACGGCTTGAGCTGATTTCGCAAACGCTGGCGGGTCAATGATGACAACGCCCCATTTCTTTCCATCGCGAACCGCTTCGCGCAAATAATCGAATGCATTGGCGACGACAAAATCGACGTTGGTAAAGCCATTGAGTGCGGCGTTGCGTTTTGCTGTTTCAATGGCGTGTTCGGAAATATCGACCGCAGTGACGTGTTTCGCACCATATAAGCACGCATTGAGCATAAACGAGCCGGTATGGGTAAAACAGTCGAGCACTGTTGTATCGCTGTTAATGAGCGGTTTAATCGCCGCTCGGTTTTGTCTTTGGTCGAAGAAAAATCCCGTCTTTTGCCCGTTTTCAATGTCGACGATATATTTGACGCCGTTTTCTTCAATCAGCACTTCCGTTTCCGACTGGCCATACCAAAAGCCTTTTTCTTGCTCTAGCCCTTCTAGCTCGCGGACATACACGTCATTGCGCAAATAAATCGCTTTTGGCTTAAATACTTCAAGCAAACCGCGCAAAATCCAGTCTTTCCGTTTTTCCATCCCGAGGGAAAGAATTTGAACGACAAGCACGTCTTCGTATTTATCGACGATCAGCCCCGGTAAAAAGTCAGCTTCACCGTAAATAGCGCGGCATGAGCGAACGCCGGGAATCATTCGCTCACGATACTCCCATGCTTTGCGGATTCGGTCGACAAAAAATTGTTCATTTAGCTCTTCATCAGGATTTTGCGTCAAAACGCGCACAATGATTTGCGATTTCGGGTTAATATAGCCCTTTGCCAAAAAGTAGCGTTGATGATTATATACGTCCACAAAATCGCCTGGTTCAAAGTCTCCTTCAATATAATCGACTTCGCTTTGGAAAATCCATGGATGTCCTTGTTCCAGACGTTTTTTTCGCTTTCGTTTTAAAAATACGTTTGCCACGTTCTCCACTCCATTATGATATAGTCGTTTGCTTTTTCTATGATACAGAATTGCGGACAAAGACGCAACGCAGGCAAGTTTGTCGACATTTGGCAGGACTATTTTCTTCTAAACAGAATAACGATAAGCATAGATGAAAAGAAAAGAGGGATTGTGATGATTATCGCAACGACGGACTATGTACCAGGAAAACAAATAAAAGAGTATATCGGATTTGTACAAGGAAATACGGTACAGTCAAAACATATCGGCAAAGACATTATGGCTGGTCTGAAAACGATTGTCGGCGGAGAAATCAAGGCGTATACCGAAATGATGGACGAAGCGAGAAAAATTGCGATTGAACGCATGATAAACGAGGCGAAACGCCAAGGAGCAAATGCGGTAATCGGCGTAAGAGTCGCTACAGCGGCAATTATGGCGAATACGTCGGAAATCTTGGCATACGGTACAGCAGTCATCGTGGAATAGTAAAAAAAGGGTTGACAATGATATTTACCGTGATATGATAAATTCAAACAAGGGAAAATTTTTTATATTGGACGCAATCCACTAGGGGGGCCTTTAGAAAGGCTGAGATCAAAGTGTGCCTTTGAGACCCTTAGAACCTGATCTGGGTAATACCAGCGTAGGGAAGTGGAGTGGCGCAGTCGTGGGTTTTTCTGTGTTTTTTCGACGACTATGTGTGCAACACCACTTTCTTTACGCATCGTAAAGGAAGTGGTGTTTATTTTTTATAAAAAGAGGGGGAGAGATAAAGATGTCATTTGCGATGGAATTGCGGAAAAAGGCCGATCCGATCTGGCAGGCAAGCTTTCGCCATCCTTTTGTGAGAGAGTTAGGGGAAGGAACGCTAGACCTTACTCGTTTCCGCTATTATGTGATGCAAGATGAGTATTATTTGCACCATTTTGCGAGAGTTCAAGCAATTGGAGCGGCGAAGTCTCCAGATTTGAAGACAACCGCGCGCATGGCGTATCACGCCCAAAGCACATGTGAAGCGGAATTATCTTTGCATGAAACGTTTGCCGAGCTGCTTGGGATCACGGAAGAAGAAAAAGCGTCATTTATTCCGGCGCCGACCGCATACGCGTATACGTCGCATATGTACCGGGCTGCGTATGAAGGGCATTTAGGTGATGTGATTGCGGCGATTTTGCCGTGCTACTGGCTTTATTATGAGATTGGCGAGAGACTAAAAGACTGCAAGCCAAAAGAGCCAATCTATCAGAAATGGATTGGAACATATAGCTCCGAATGGTTTCGCAGCTTAGTAGAAGAACAAATCGCCCGTTTGGATGCGATTGCGGAAGCAGTCACCGAATCCGATCGCAAACGGATGGAACAGCATTTTCTTATTAGCAGTGAATATGAATACGAATTTTGGGAGATGGCATATCGCTTAGAAACATGGCCATCAGCAAGAAAGGAGATCAAAGAACATGTCAACAACTAAAGGATTGAAGCTCGTTGATATTTTAACGACAATCGTGATTTCTGTCGTTTTTGGGATCATTTATAAAATTTGGGGACCTTTCTACTACTTTGTTAAGCCATTTGGGTTTCATGTTGATCAATTGATTTACGGCATGTGGTTTATCGCCGCATCGGTGGCATATTTGCTGATCCGCAAGCCAGGTGTTGCGCTGTTAGCGGAAATTGCTGCTTCTTCTGGAGAATTTATTATGGGCTCAGAGTGGGGGCTAGAGGTGCTTATTTACGGAGTCGTTCAAGGACTTTTGGCGGAAGTGGTGTTTGCCGCGTTCCGTTATAAACGGTTTGACGCATTGGTCGTGTCGTTAGGGGCGATTGGTGCGACGATTGGCTCGCTTGTGATGGATTTTTATAAAGGGTATATTGAATCGCTGGCTCCTTGGAACTTGGCATTATTCCTTATTGCCCGCTTTATTGGCGCAGTGGTGATTGCCGGTGTTTTTGCCATTTCTTTAGTAAAAACGTTAGAAAAAACTGGTGTGACGCAAATGTTGCGCCCGGCTTCGAAAGAAGATTACGATGCGCTTGATCGTTAAAAAAGGTGGCGTGTGAACCGATGAAACCGATAGCATCTGTTGAACGGCTACGCTTGAAATTTCCTGGAAAAGATACATTGTTATTTAAAGATTTATCGATCACGTTTTACGAAGGAGAAAAAGTGTTGTTGCTCGGTCCATCCGGATGCGGAAAATCAACATTGTTGCAAGTGCTGTCGGGCTTGATTCCGCATTCGATCGATATTCCGATGAAAGCAGAGCGAGTGCAGCTTCCCGATAATTGGGGCTACGTCTTCCAAGATCCCGATTCGCAATTTTGCATGCCGTTTGTCGATGAAGAAATCGCCTTTGCGCTCGAAAATATCGGTGTGCCGCGCGAAGAGATGAAAGAGCGGATCGAGAAGCTGCTAGAGACAGTTGGTCTTTTTGTAGAGCCGCATACCGATATTCATACACTATCGGGAGGAATGAAGCAACGGCTCGCCCTTGCTTCCGTATTGGCGTTAGATCCAGATGTACTGTTTTTGGATGAACCAACGGCAATGATTGATGAAGAAGGAACGGAAGCGATTTGGCGGACGGTGAAACAAATTGCCCATGATAAAACGGTCATCATTGTCGAACATAAAATCGATCATATACTCGATTTTGTCGATCGGATTATTTTATTTAATGATAACGGCGAGATCATTGCTGATGATAAAGCGCAAACGGTGTTTTCCGATTACAAAGATATCATTGCTTCACAAGGAATTTGGTATCCCGGTGTATGGGATGAATATATAGCGAAGCGGCAACGCCAGCGAGTGAATGTTCGCCAAGAGGAAATTATCCGCCTTCGCGAGTTCCAAGGCTATCGCCTGCGCGATGTCAAAATACGCGTGGAAGAAGCGACCGTATGCGCAGGAGAATGGATTGCCATTACCGGCAAAAACGGCGCTGGGAAAAGTACGCTCTTGCACGCGCTGATGAAGCTCATTCGCACAGACGGGACGTATGAGTTATACGGAAAAGACAGCAAGCAGTTAAAACAGCTTCATCGTTTGATTGCATTTGTCTTCCAAAATCCGGAATTTCAGTTTGTTACTAATTCTGTACGAGAGGAGATTGCTTATTCGCTTCGTTTAGAAAAACGAGAAGAAGCGGAAATTACGGAAACGGTCGAACAATTTCTGCAGAGATTCCACCTTCGAAAACAGCAAAATCAGCATCCATACCAACTTTCCATGGGACAAAAGCGTCGTTTAAGTGTGGCTGCATCGATCGTAAGCGGACAGCAAATTTTCCTGCTCGATGAACCAACGTTTGGGCAAGATGCAAAAAATACGTTTGCGCTGCTTGAGTTATTGGAATCGTATCGCGAGCAAGGAGCAACGATTATGATGGTCACCCATGATGAGAACATTGTCAAATATTTTGCCACAAGAAGATGGGTGATTGAAGACGGGCAGCTGGTGAAAGATGAACGGATTTCTCCTCATCCATCCAAAGCGGCTGTGCTGTCCGTGTAGGGAGGTATAGATGATGAAATGGAACATTCATTATCGAGAAACATGGCTGCATCATACGAATCCGAGCTTAAAACTTATGGTGCTCATTTTGTTGTTTATCGTTGTTTTATTCGTACACAACCCAAATGTTTTAATCAATTTTTCGTTCGGTCTTCTCTTGTTATTTATACTGTATACCGGCTATCCATGGAAGTTTTTGCTGCTATTGTTTTTGCCGTTTTTTCTTGTATTTGTGTCGACCGCGTCATCGATGATTTTGTTTGGTGAAGGTTCGACGACATGGTTTCGCTGGGGGCTTATCCATGTGACGGAAGAAAGCTTTTTGCGCGGAATGCATCTTGGATTTCGAGCGCTTTCGTTCGCGCTCCTTGGGCTTTTGTTTTCCCTAACGACAAGACCGGTTCGTTTGTTTTATTCGCTGATGCAGCAGTTAAAATTAAAGCCAAAATACGCTTACAGCTTTTTAGCAGGCGTTCGCTTAATTCCGATTATGATCGAGGAATTTCAAACTGTAAGAAACGCGTTAAAAGTACGAGGGGTTGTCCATAACGGATTGTTCGAAAAAATGAAGCGGTATGCGATTCCGCTTTTATCACAAAGCATCCGCCGTGCCCAGCGCATCGCTGTTGCGATGGAAGCAAAGCGTTTTTCCAACAGCGCAGAGCGAACGTTTTATTATGAAATCGGGTTTAGCAAATATGATATTGTGCTTGTTGCTGTTTTTATCATAGTGACGGCAGCGGCTTATTACGCCGGGATTTATTATCCGTACATTCCGGTGGAAGATGTGCGGTAGAAAGCAAGGGATCAGAATGGAAAGACAACTTCATATCATTTCAACAGGAAAACAGTCTTTAGACCAGTTCGTTGCGATTTGTGCCCGCGTTCATCCATATGTAGACGCGATTCATGTGCGGGAAAAAATGAAAACAGCAAGGGAAATTTCCGAGTTTCTCGCAGCATTACTCAAGCGAGGAGTACCGCCTGGAAAAATCGTCGTCAATGATCGCGTCGATGTGGCAGTGGTTTTCGGGGTAAAAGGAGTCCAGCTTGCGTACCATAGTTTGTCTGTGCGGAAAGTAAAACATCATTTTCCTTCGTTGTCTATCGGTTGTTCGGTTCATTCGATCGCGGAAGCGATGGAAGCGGAAGAAAGCGGTGCTGACTATTGTTTATACGGTCACATTTTCTCGACGGCGAGCAAATTAGGAGTGCCGCCGCGCGGAATAGAATCATTGCGAAGTGTCGCCAATCACGTGAATATTCCTGTTATCGCGATCGGCGGCATCCATTCCAATAATGCGGAACAAGTACTGAAAGCTGGTGCGCACGGGATTGCCGTTATGTCAGCAGTATTTTTTGCTGAAGATCCTGTCAGCGAAGCAAAGAAACTCGCAAAAATTGTGAAGAAAATGGTATGAATGTGGAGGAAATCGTTAGGAAAAACAGAAAAACCGTTAATTCAAGCGACCGTATTTGCGAAAAACGGTTGTTATATCGTTCCAAAACGAGGAAATCGCCTATTGATAGGGGCAACTTCGACACCGCACACATTTGACCGAAAAGTATCGATTCATGGAATCATGAATTTGCTTGAACGTGCGCATCATCTTCTTCCAGAAATGAAAAATGCGGAATGGGAAAAAGCGTGGAGCGGCATCCGCCCGCAAACGAGCGATGGCTTGCCATACATAGGGGAGCATCCGTGCTATCCGAATGTATGGATCGCGACAGGTCATTACCGAAACGGAATTTTGTTAAGTCCGATCACCGGCGTATTATTAGCCGATCTCATTGAAGGAAAAGGAAGCGAGGTCGACCTTGCTCCGTTTTCACTTACAAGACATCAAGCAAAGGTGGGGAAGTGATGGAACTCATTATTAACGGCGAATCGATTCATGTTCCAGATGAAGTGAAAACAGTTAGCGACTTGCTTGCCCATTTTCAGTTAAACAATAAAATTGCGATTGTCGAAGTAAATTTAACGATTATCCCAAAACAGCAATATGAAACAACAACATTATGTAATGGCGATAAAGTAGAAATCGTTCATTTTGTAGGAGGCGGTTGATATGTTAAAAATCGGGCCATATGAGTTTCAATCAAGATTGTTGCTAGGAACAGGAAAATATCCAGACTTGGAAGTACAAAAGCAAGCAGTGGAAGTGTCAGGTGCGGAAATTTTAACGTTTGCTGTTCGACGCATGAACATTTTTGAACCAAACCAGCCTAATTTTTTGGAAAATTTAGATCTTGCAAAATATAAACTTCTTCCAAATACAGCGGGGGCGAAAACGGCGGAGGAAGCAGTGCGAATCGCTCGGCTCGCCAAAGCATCGGGATTATGTGATATGATAAAAGTAGAAGTGATCGGCTGTGAGAAAACATTGCTTCCAGACCCAGTGGAGACGTTAAAGGCAACAGAGATATTGTTGGAAGAAGGATTTATCGTTCTTCCATATACTTCTGATGATGTTGTGCTCGCAAAACGTCTGCAAGAGCTTGGCTGTCATGCGGTTATGCCGGGGGCTTCGCCGATCGGTTCCGGACAAGGCATTGTCAATCCGTTAAACTTAAGCTTAATTATTGAACAGGCAACTGTCCCGGTGATTGTTGATGCTGGAATTGGCAGCCCGGCGGACGCGGCGTTTGCAATGGAGCTAGGTGCTGATGGTGTGTTGTTAAACACTGCTGTTTCTGGTGCAGCCGATCCGGTTAAAATGGCAAAAGCGATGAAACTTGCTGTGGAAGCCGGACGTCTTGGTTATGAGGCAGGCAGAATTCCAAAAAAACGGTACGCAACAGCAAGCAGTCCAATGGAAGGAATGAGTGTCGTTTGATTGAACGGTATTCTCGACAAGAGTTATTTGCGCCAATTGGCGCAGAAGGACAAAAAAAGATCATGCGGAAACATGTGCTTATTATTGGTGCGGGGGCGTTAGGAACAGGAAATGCAGAGGCGCTTGTGCGGGCAGGCGTTGGCAAAGTCACCATCGTTGACCGCGATTATGTCGAATGGAGCAATTTGCAACGTCAGCAATTATATAGCGAAGTGGACGCAAAAGAACGTATTCCAAAAGCAATTGCTGCAAAGCGGCGGCTTGAAGAGGTAAATTCTGATGTCGCAATTGATGCCATCGTCGGCGATGTAACGGCACAAGAGCTTGAAGAGCTTATTGCAGAGCGAAAGCCCGACCTTTTGATTGATGCGACAGATAATTTTGATATACGTATGATTATTAACGATGCTGCGTATAAATATCGCATCCCGTGGATTCACGGCGCGTGTGTCGGAAGCTATGGCATTAGTTACGCGTTTATCCCAGGGAAGACCCCATGTTTTCACTGTCTGCTCGAAACGGTGCCAGTAGGCGGTTTGACATGTGATACAGCAGGAATTATCAGCCCTGCTGTGCAAATGGTCGTCGCCTATCAAGTAACGGAAGCATTAAAAATTCTTGTTGAAGATTGGGCGGCGCTGCGCAATAAACTTGTGTCGTTTGATTTATGGAAAAATCAGCATACGGCGATTCGCATTGATCAAGTGAAAAAAGAAGATTGCCCTACTTGCGGCACTCATCCATCGTATCCGTACCTTTCTTATGATCAACAGACAAAAACAGCGGTATTATGCGGACGAAATTCCGTACAAATTCGCCCGGCTGCGCCTCGAAACTACAACTTGCAAGAGCTGGCTGAATTATTTGTCAAACAAGGATTGCCCGTAGATGTCAACCCGTATCTTGTCTCTGTATCGCTTGGAGAGCGACGGCTTGTTGTCTTTCAAGACGGACGCGCGCTCATTCATGGGACAAAGGATATTCAAGAGGCAAAAACGATTTATTATCGCTATTTAGGCTAGGAGCTTCTATTATGAGAAGCTCTCTTTTTGTGTTTGTAGCTTTGCCAAAAGGATTGTCGATTAGCCTTTTTTATAATAGAGTAATAAGTATTACCTTTCTCACGAGAACATCCGCCGGAAGCCCACTGCTTTAGCTGTGGAAGGAAGGTGGGGTTTATATTTTCAATATATATTGAATTTTTCGTTCAATATAAGTACACTGGATTTAGAAAGGTAGGTGA
>NZ_QCWL01000001.1:1043971-1049429 GCF_003064505.1 Geobacillus sp. LYN3
GTCAACCAGCCGAACGCGGCAGCCAATTAGGCTAGTTGCAAGCCCACGGCTTTAGCCGTTGGGTAGTTGACAATAAAATGCAAGGGGAAAAAATGGATTTGTCAAAAAGTTGTATAAAATGTCTTACGTATTGAGAAAATTATTGTGTTAACATAACAATGGGGATGATTATCGTTAGGAGGGGCATTTATGGAGGAATTATCCGTAACGTTAAACATTGCTTCATTGCTTGTGCTGATATATTTTATCGGTTCAATCATCATCGAGTCATAAAAAGCTGCAGGGATCATCCTGCAGTTTTATTATATTTTAGACGATAGGCGTTTTGCGAATAGGCTTTTTGTGAAAAATTTGATATAATGTAATAAATACAATGGATAATACTAAAATACTAACAAAGTACGTTTTTTTATTTAGGAGAGTGAAGATTCTTTGGGAGAGTTGCCTCTGAGTCTGTTAGGGTGGTTTTTTCTTTGTATCGTGTTAGTTGCCTTCTTTTCTTCGGTGGAAGCCGCATTTTCTTCAGCGAATAAAATTCGCTTGAAAAATTATGTGGAAGAAAATCACCGTGGCAGCAAGCGAGTAAATTACATTATGGAAAACTTAGATCGCGTCTTATTGACGGTGCTTGTTGCAAACAGAGTCACAAGTATTGTTGCCGTTGCGTTTTTAGCAGATATTGCGACAACGATGCTTGGGGAGCGTGCAGGTCTTATTGCTGCGATTATTGTCATGACCGTGCTTCTTTTAATCTTCGGTGAAATTTTGCCAAAATCGATTGCGAAAGAGCATGCGGAATCGCTATCGATTCGTTATGCCGGAATTGTTTACGCATTGATGAAACTGCTTTCACCCATCACGACATTATTTAACGCTGTAAAAGAGAGCGTAGCGAAACGGTTTACGAATGGAACGGTTGTTCCAGCAGTAACGGAAGAGGAAATTAAAGTGATGATTGATTTAAGTGAAGAAGAAGGCATTATTGACAACAAAGAAAAAGAATTAATTCACCGTTCGCTCGATTTTGATGAAATTTTAGTTGGAGAAATTTTTACGCCACGGTCAGATATGGTCGCTGTGGAAGTAAATCAGCCGATCGAAGCAATTCGCGATGTTTTTCTTGAAGAAAAGTACTCCCGTATACCGGTGTATGAGGAAGATATTGATAATGTGATTGGTATTTTATCTGAAAGGGACTTTTTTAGTGAGCTTGTACAACAAAAAGATATAAACATTCGCGCGTTATTACGCAAGCCGCTGTTTGTCGTGGAATCAATGAAAATTTCTGATTTGTTGCCGGAACTTCAAAAAAGCAGAGTGCATATGGCAATTGTCATTGATGAGTTTGGAGGAACAGCAGGATTAATTACGCTTGAAGACATTATTGAACAAATTGTTGGAGAAATATGGGATGAGCATGATGAAGCGGTAAAAAATATTCAACAAATCGATGAAAACAGTTATGAATTTAACGCTGAACTTCCGCTTGATGAATTTTGCGAAATAATGAAAATTGATGCACCGGAAAGCTCTTCCCATACGTTAGGCGGTTGGATATTTGAAATGTTTGAACGCGTGCCGAATGTCGGCGAAACGCTGCATTATGGTCCGCTTACTTTAACCGTACGACAAGTCGAAAATCGCAGAATTAGGAAAGTACTTGTTTCATTAAATGAGCCGCCGTTAGTGGAAAATATGTAAGGAGCGAGAAGCTCCGTTTTTTGTTTTGTTGTTTATACTCTTTTATTGACATCTTATACAAACTTTTTTATTATGACATATGTCGCTAAAAACCAATCGGAATGATGGAGGTTAAAAAAATATATGAAAAGATTTTTTCTCAAAAGTTTGCTTCTTTTGTTGACAGCTTCGATTTTGTTGTTGGCCGCATGCGGCAATCAGCAATCCAAGGAAAAGTCGGGCAAGCAAGAAACCGACTTGTTAGCGCAGGTGAAAAAATCGGGGGAATTGCGCATTGGAACATAGGGAACATATCCGCCGTTTACGTTTCATGATAAAAGCGGAAAGTTAACCGGTTTTGATGTGGATTTGGCAAGAGAAGTAGCGAAGCGTCTCGGCGTCAAGCCTGTGTTTATGGAAACGCAGTGGGATGCGATGTTCGCGGGATTGGACGCAAAATGTTTTGACATGATTGCCAATGAAGTCGGAATCCGCCGGGACCGGCAACAGAAATATGATTTTTCTGATCCGTACATTACTTCTATGGCGGTGTTAGTCGTTCATAAAGATAACAATAAAGTATCTAAATTTGAAGACATAAAAGGACTAAAAGCAGCGCAATCGATGACAAGCAACTATGCGGATTTAGCGCGGTCGTATGGCGTGCAAATTGTTGGTGTGGAAGGACCGCCCTTGAAAACGTCATGGAAGGACCTGTGACGGTCAAGCGCGAAAAGAAAGAGCGAGTACGCGAGAGAGCGATGGCATTGTTGGAGAAAGTGGGGCTGAAAGATAAAGCCAATCATTATCCATTTCAGCTGTCTGGAGGGCAGCAGCAGCGTGTCGCGATCGCACGGGCGCTCGCCATGGAACCGGAAGTCATGCTGTTTGACGAACCAACATCAGCGTTAGACCCGGAGCTTGTCGGTGAAGTGCTGAAAGTCATGAAAAGTTTGGCGAATGAAGGAATGACAATGATCGTCGTCACTCATGAAATGAGGTTTGCGAAAGAAGCAGCCGATGAAGTGGTTTTTATGGATGGGGGAATCATCGTGGAAAGAGGAGCACCGGAACAGCTGCTCGTTTCTCCGAAACATGAGCGCACAAAACAATTTTTACAACTCATCGAGTAACAAGATAAAGCCCCAGGCAAGACGCCTGGGGCTTAAGCCATGTATATGAAGTTTTTATTAGCGAGTGCCGAATTGGCCGCCGATTTGTTGTTGCGCCATTGCTACAAGGCGTTTTGTAATTTCGCCGCCAACAGAACCGTTAGCGCGAGAAGTTGTGTCAGGGCCAAGGTTTACACCAAATTCTTGAGCGATTTCATACTTCATTTGATCGATTGCTTGTTGCGCACCAGCGACTAGTAGTTGGTTAGAATTGTTGTTACGTGCCATTATGATCATCTCCTTGTTTAAGTTTTGATGGCTGGGTTGTCTGGATTTGCACCAGCACCGCATGCTGTTATAAGCATGCCGCCAAACTAGGCTGAACCCAATATTGTTTGCTAATGGTACTAATAGTTTGAGACGTTTTTCTTTCATTATTCATTTCTTTTTTATGGTAATTTTTAACGTTTTATGGTTGAGGATATTAGGGAATATGTAAAATAAGGTATTGTTTTAGTAGGAGGAAACATCATGAACATTTGCCCGCTATGCAACGGATTACGTAATGTGGCAGTGCATTGTTCGCGCTGTCAGAAGCAAATGGTGGATCAAGGAAAAATTACGGATTATTTTGATGATTACAGCCCGTATATGGATATTGATATGATGAAATTGGTCGATGGGTATCCGAAGACATTGATTCGGCACGAATGTGTGCATCTTTTTTATTGTCTGCATTGCTGCCACGAAGAAGTGCGGTTTATTAAAGAATAGGCTCTAGCATCATCGCTAGAGCCTGTGCAATATTTTGGGGAACGATATCGTTATTTTTCATCCGCAGAACGGATTCGTTTTTCCGTTTCAATATCAAAAAAGTGTGCTTTGTTCATATCTAAGGCAAGGTCTAATTGGTGGCCTGGCTTGATTTCTGTGCGGGCATCGATGCGTGCGACAAATTCTTGTCCATTAATATTGGAATAAATCATCGATTCTGCACCAAGCAGCTCGGCTACCTCAACGCGGGCGGTAATTTTCGTATTTGGCGATGCTTCAAGGAAGAGTGGTTCATCATGGATGTCTTCTGGGCGAATGCCTAAAATGACTTCTTTGCCGATATAGCCCTGGTCGCGAAGCATTTTCATTTTTCCTTCTGGAACGCCAATAGTAATATTTCCAATGACAAACTTGCCATCTTGCAATGTTCCTTTTAAGAAGTTCATCGCTGGGGAACCGATAAAGCCACCGACGAAAATATTTTCTGGTTTTTCATATACTTCTCTCGGTGTGCCAACTTGTTGGATGACACCATCTTTCATGACAACAAGCCGTGTTGCCATTGTCATTGCTTCCGTTTGGTCGTGTGTGACATAAATTGTTGTTGTTTCTAAACGCTGATGCAATTTAGCGATTTCGGAACGCATTTGCACGCGAAGTTTTGCGTCTAGGTTCGAAAGCGGCTCGTCCATTAAAAATACTTTTGCGTCACGGACGATAGCGCGGCCTAATGCCACCCGTTGACGTTGACCACCGGAAAGCGCTTTTGGCTTGCGATCTAAGTATTGCTCAAGGCCAAGAATGCGCGCTGCTTCACGAACGCGGCGTTCGATTTCTGCTTTTGGGAATTTCCGAAGTTTTAAACCAAATGCCATGTTATCGTAAACGGTCATATGCGGATAAAGAGCGTAGTTTTGGAATACCATCGCAATATCGCGGTCTTTTGGCGCAACATCATTCATGCGCTTGCCGTCAATATATAAGTCGCCTTTTGAAATTTCCTCAAGGCCGGCAATCATCCGCAATGTTGTTGATTTGCCGCAGCCGGATGGACCGACAAAGACGATAAATTCCTTATCTTTAATATGTAGGTTAAAATCTTTTACAGCGATTACGTTGTTATCGTAAATTTTATAAATGTGCTCTAAACGAAGCTCTGCCATATTCTCACTCCCTCTATTAGAAAACGTTTTCAACTGCTTTAAGCGTACCGAAAATAGCAGAATTCGTAAATGGACAACATGCACAAAAAAAGAGGGAGATTTCAGGCAAGATGACGAATAGACGGACTATGCGCTTGCCTCGTATGGTGATCCTGGCTTTACTGTAGTTCAATTGTCCGCATATTGCTGTAATAATATTGCTAAATACACAGCGACAGCTCCTTTAAAATGTTTAATATCGATTCCTGTTTTTTCAATAAATTTATCAATGCGATATTGTAAACTGTTGCGGTGCATATATAACTTTTTTGCCGCTAAGGAAACGTTTAGATTGCATTGAAAAAACGTTTTGATGATATGAAGTGACTCGTCATCCAATGTTTCGAGAAAAGGAAGCGACTTCTTGATCATTTCAAGTTCCGAGGAACCATGGATAAGCAATAGCGGAATCACATCTTCCATCTGATATACCGTTTGTGTTGGCATATACGTTTGTGCTAGCTGGAAACATTGTTTTTCGTGGCAAAATAATTCATAAAGATGGTCACCATATGGATGGATGTGCCCGATAAATAGATGAATGGTGATATAAAAATCGGTAGATAATGTATCAATAATTTCAGCAAACGGCAAAGGATCTAGGGTTGGTTTTTGTTTTTTGTAACTATTCACCCCAGTGCTAGTGTATAAAAAAGCCCAGCACAAATAGGGCATTTCGGTCATAGAAAA
>NZ_QCWL01000001.1:1049529-1058900 GCF_003064505.1 Geobacillus sp. LYN3
TCAATATTCACATCATAGACAGGAAATACAAAAAATATTCAGCTCACTTGATCATGTGGCTGAATAGTTACTGTTTTTTTTCAATAATGACACCTTGGTAGTCGTGTTCCCAAACGATAATAATATGTTCGGAAAACAACCCGCTGATGACATCGAAAAAATCATCTTTGTTGACAACAGAACCTTTTATGAAAAAATGAATAAAGCGATAATACGGGGACTGGGAGGAAAAATGCTGCAGCAACGTTGAATCTCCATGCGTGACCCAACGATGCCACGCCATTTCTTCATCGCTAATCGTACGGCTGACATCGGGAATCGGCGTGAGAAAAATCGATAATAGCTGTTTTTCCTGTTTCGATAGACGTTGTTTGCAAATTCCGATTTTATCTCCATCTTTTGTATAAAACCATTCATATGCATCAGTGTCGGCTACTTGTTCATTAATGACGATTGCATCCTTATAGTAGGATTTTAGCTGTTTGAGCATGGCGATGTTTCCTTTCTACATCTGAATGATTCCTTTCACTTATTATACAAAAAGAAAAACCGATTTTCCCAATAAAAAGGAAAATCGGTTTTTGAATGGCTACGTTGTTTCATGAGGAGGTTCTTCTTTTGCTAAGTCGCGCGCTTCCTCGATGTTTACGGCATCACCGTGGCCATGGACATAGCCCCCTGCCAATCCCTCATTGATCATACGGTCGATATCCATATAGTGTTCATCGCGTCCTTCATATTGGGAATCTTGATAATTCCGTTTGTTTCGTTCCGTCATAATGCGTCCCTCCTTGTTTTTTGTAGTTTGTATTATAAAAGCATAGATTATTCGTATTCATCATATATATGTCAAAAAGCAGGACAAGCAAGGAGGGAACACAATGATACGCACGGTGAAACAACTGCTGTACATAACAAGAACATCAACGCAACTAGCAGAACAGATGGCAGAAATAGTGAGCGATGAAACGTGGAAACAACAATTTATTCTGTATTTAGAGGATATAACACGTCAATATAAACTATGGCAATATATTCACTATTTACTTGCCGGGGCATATGAAGAAAGCGACAGTGAAAAGATCGTAACAGCTTCGGTTTCCGAACTGTTGTATGCGCTTTGTTCCAATGAATTAAAAAAAGGAATGTTGTGTCGAAAAGCAAGTGAGATGTTATCGGGAGCTGCACAAAAAGCGGCAGATCACTCATTACAGCAGGCCATTCAATATAGCCAGCTATTTTTTACGATGATAAAAAACCAGCTAGTTCATCAAATAGGGAGATAAGCTGTTTGGCACCATGATGTTGAATGTCCGGTTCATCGAAAATCATCGGTTTGGCGTTCAGTTCGTACATGTACAATTGTCCATCTTTGCTAAGGCCAATATCCGCGGAAAACTCGCCAATAAAACCGAAATGCTTGCTCATTTCTTTCCCGCACTCGGAAATTAGGTTACATAAAAGGGCTTCATCGATCCGATGTTTCACTTCGGAATACGGCAGAAGTTTTCCGCCGTTTAGGACGTGTGTTGTCAGTTGTTGCGCTGGCGCCATCCGCACACCAATGCCGCTGATTGCATAAGCGCCGTGGTGATAATGAACGAGAACACGCAAATCATACCGATTTCCTTTCCATGTATCAGCGTCAATTGTTTGTTGGACAATGTAGCGTTTCGATGAAAAAAGAGGAGTGAGTTCGCCAAGGGAAGTGAGTGTTTTTCGAACATTTATTTGTTCGTAAAGGATGTGTGTTTGTAAAGGAGAAGAAGTTAAGCGAAACAGCCCTTTTCCTTTTGCTCCTTCGTTTGGTTTAACGTATACACTTCCGTGTATTTGCAGCATTTTTCGTATATCGTCCGTATCATGAACTAAAAGCGTAGCTGGCAAATGCGGGCGCAATTGGTCATTTTTTTGTAATGTCTCGTATAATTCCCACTTTGTAAAAAAAGAACGATTAAAAAATGGAATGCAAAGGTTGTTTAAAAATTCGATGATTCGTTGGAATTCGTCTGTTTTTTCTTCTGATCTGCTTTTGATTCGGTTGTAAAAAACGTCGGGAAGAGGGGCGGTAACAGGCACCCACTGTCCGAGGCCGCGAACGAATACATATCCTTGAACGAATTTTTCATAGATAGAGCTAAATGGTAAAACGATAGCGATACTTCCCGCTTCTTGCAAGGAAGTGGTGATCAGCTCGATATATCGTTTTTTTTGTTTTAACAAAGCGGGAATGGAAGATTCGCTAATCATAATGCCGACAAGCGGTCCTACTTTTCCCCGCTGTTCTTTTACGTGAAACGAAAAAGACGGCAATTCGTTAGAAAAAGACAATGGATGTTGGTATCCAAAAACGTAGGTACGGCCTTCATCTTGATGAAACCATTGTTGTTTTTTTTCATTGTAGCAAATGATCGTCATGTGAATAACGCCTCTGGTTCATCAATTATTTTTTTACTTAAATAAACGGCGTACGCAAGAGAGAGCATCGCTGTTAGTTCATCATATCGCTTTAGCTTCGGATGTTTAAAAATGCATCGTCCCGGCTTCGAATTTGCTTCAAACATCCAAATCCGATATTGTTGGTCGATTCCAAGATCAAATCCGATTTCACCAATGTTCATCTGAAGCTGTTCCTCAAGACAACGGCTTAGGGTAAGAACGGTGTCATGAAGTTGCCTTATGATATGGTTGCGAGTGCTTCGGTCTGGGAAAATTTCTTCGATCGTTTTTACGATGCCCCCATTGTTAATATGGGTCGTAACGCTTCTTTTTTCTGCGATTTTTGCAGCGATCGCGCTCACCTGCCAAACCCCTTCTTCGTTTTTATTTGTATGAACGCGAAAATCGAATTTTCTTCCGTTGACTTCCATGAGGCGAATCCCTTGTTGGATAATATATGAATCTAATTTTTTTTGTGAAAAAACGTTTTCCCACAAAGATGATAACGTTGGAAAGGTTTGCGACCGGTTAGTTCCATGTTCATCTCGAAATCGGCATTCATACTTCGTGTTTTTCTTCAAAAGATGGTAAATACCTAAACCGAGACTGCCGTTGGCGGGCTTTAAATATGCTTCGCCATAACGTTTTAAAAATTGATCGGCGGTCTCGATCGTAGGATAAAAAGACGTGTTTGGAAGGTACGGCCTGGATAATGGATGTTTTTCAAGCAGACGGTATATTTCCCATTTATTAAAAAAGTTTTCGTTAAACCAAGGGATTCCGTATTCTTTTTTTAATGTTTCTTTAATTGCTTGAAATGTTTCATCGTTTTCAATTCGACGGTTTGGCAAGCGATTGTAGATAACGGTAGGAAACGGAACTTCATGCTGGACCCAACCGTTTTCTGTATAAAAATACCCCGTTATCGTTCCTTTCTCCCAATGAATATGATGAGCGCCAAAAACAAAAGCAAATCCGCCGACTTTTTTCTCTTGTGAAAGCAGTTTCGCAAAGAAAAAGCTCCGTTTTCCCACCGGACGAAGCGGCGATTTCGTAAACCCTGCGGTAAAAATGCCAATGAGCGGACCAAGATGGACGGTGTCTTCAGTGAGAAATAGATGAATATCGGCAGAAAATGGGATTTGTAAGCGTTTGGCAACATCGTTTGTGATAACGATATGTTTGTCTAAAACCGGGGACGAAACAAAGCAGCATGCGGTGGACATGCTTCCGAACGCGGCCATCGTTTGCCCGGAGAGCGAAATATCGGGCGGAAGATAAATCGTATTTTCTTCCGCCTCTTGTATCGTTAATGTATATTTCATGAGATATTCACCTCGTTTGCGAGAAACAGACAATAGCGAAGCGGTGCTTCGTAGACGTCACAGTTTTCAGGAGTGAGTGCAGTAATAATTTTTCGGCCTGGCTTCGAATTCATATCAATGATCCATACAGCGCCTTCCTCAGTAATCCCGAGATCAAGACCTAGTTCAAACAATGGGCCAAATTGCTCTTCCAAGTAGGATGGCAACACGTTTGTAATCGTTTCGATTCCATCGGTAATAAAAAGGCGTTGTGGGGAAGAAACTTGGTTGATCCATTCCGAAAAATCGAAAATGGAAGCGCCGGCACTGACGTTGGCAATCATTGTTCCAGGCTGCCCGATTCGCACCGCTCTGCCTCGTTCGCTCCATTTGCCTCGTTCGTTTTTTTGGAAGAGAAAACGGATATCGAACGGCTCGTTTTTCTTCGTCTGTAACGGCAAAAACGGCTGAATAAGGTATGAGTTGTGTTGAAGCAAATCATTAATCCACCGTTGCAAATCGTTTTCTCGTCTGATATGGGCAATTGTTTGACCACTTGCATCTAAAATATGAAGTAAGTTCTTCATTTGTTTTATGACATAAATGCCCTTGCCGCGCGAGCCGTGTTCAGGCTTGCAAATGACGGCTTTTTCTTTCTGGATCATGTGCAGTACATCCATAGCGGATTGAAGACGTTCTGTTTTGGGAATATACGGGGAAAGCAATGGATGTTCAATGACCTTCTTGTACAATTCCCATTTGCTTGGGAATCCGTGTCCTAAAAATGTAATATCTGGCCGATGTTTTAACCATTGTACGATCGGTTTGCTTTTTTTCGAGCGGTCATCCGCACGATAAAAGCAACGGTCATATAAAAAGGTGGGAATGTCAAAAGTGCTTTCTATCCATGATTGCTTGGTGTTATCAAATTGCAGGCCGCGCACTTTTTCCGTTAACGGGTCAATATCAAAAGGGGTAAAGCGGTATACGGTAATGCCATAACGATCAGCCCGCTTGGCAACTTCTGTGGAATACTTTACTTCTTGTTGATCATAGACGGTGACAAATCCAAGAGAAATCAATTTTACTCACTCCTTTTGCTCGATAAGCGATAAACAATAGTCAATAATCGCTTTAGCGGAAGGTCGAATAAGGCGATTTGACATTGCCATATCGGTCTGTTTGGATGGTTTTGTGTTTACTTCGATAATCCATGGTTTGTTTTCTTGGTCGATCGCTAAATCAATGCCGAACTCTCCATATAATCCGTCGGCTTCATTTGCTAATACGGAAGCTGTTTCGAGCGCGATTTCTTTTAACAGCATTTTTTGCTGGAACGCTCTGTTTTGTTCATACCATTTCCGCAATACCTCATCTATTGAAACGATTTCCCCGCCGCGGGCAAGATTGGCGACAAATTGTTCTTGCTGGGCGACGCGTGCGATAGCGGATGTTACGCGCCATTCGCTGTCATGAATGCGGTGGCATGATAGCCGAAAATCAACGAGACGTCCTTCCATCGTCTGGAGGGCAATGCCTTGCTGAATGATGGATGCCAGCTTTATTCGTTCTTTCAAGACCGCAAACAGGGCGGAAGTAGAAGGATATTGTTGCATCGTATCTTTCATGAACGTGGAATAGTCAAAGCGAAACTTGCCTTCCGTTTTTTCAATGCGCAAAATATGGCGTCCTTGGCTGCCGTAAATTGGTTTAATAAAAACGACAGGAAATTGTTCAAGAAAGTCGTCGAGCATTTGTTTCTTTGTGAATAACTCCGTTTTTGGCAAATACGGATGCAAGTACGGATGGCTCATTAAACATTCGTGCACTTCCCATTTATGCAAAAAACGGTGATTAAACATAAGAACATGTTCATCTTTTAGCTTTTGGATAAGACGTTCAAATAAGCTGGTTAATTCTGTTTTTCGTGAATGAATGCGGTTATAGATCACTTTTGCAGGCGGTACTTCCGTTTTTGTCCATTCTCCATTGATCCACTGATAGCCAATTCGTTCATTTTCTAAATACATCGATAAAGATGTAACGTATAAAGTTAGGTGATGTTGCTTGCTATATTCCGCTAATTCCTTGCAAAATTCATGTATGGATCCGAAGTGAACATGTGAGTCCGTATGAAAAATTTCGGTCATTACGGCGATAGCTTGGGGGTGGTTCATTGTTCTCCCTCATTTGTGCTTTCGTTACACAAACTCTATTTCATATCGTATCGTATGATTTTCGCCTAATATTGGTGATTGCAAAACATACGTGAAAGGAGAGAAACATGGGATGATTTGATGGTCGGTGGAGTGACAAACACACTTGAAATCAAAATGCTGTTCCGTCCGGATTATCAAATTTTTGTTAGTCATATCGCTTTTTCTCGGCGCATACGTTATGATAGTGATACGTTACTTTTTTATAGGAGGCTTTTTTATGTCCAATCAACTCTATGTCCTTGCCGAGCAGCTGGAGCAGGCAATCCGTACAAGCAGTGATTTTCAACAATTAAAGCAGGCATACGAAGCGGTGCGCCGCGACGAAACCGCGTATCGCCTATTTACGAATTTCCGCAATTTGCAAATGCGCCTTCATGAAAAACAGATGACTGGTGCTGAAATTTTACCGGAAGAAATCGAGCAAGCGCAAAAAGCGATGGCGCTCACCCAGCAAAACGAAAAGCTTGCCCAGCTGATGACGCTTGAACAACGAATGAGCATGGTATTATCCGATATTCAACAAATCACGATGAAACCGCTAGAGGAACTATATCGTTCATTCGCAGAATAAATGTGAACACTCGTATTGGGTGTTCTTTTTTTGTCCGTTTTATCATAGCTATGAAGTGATAGGAAGAAAAGCGGAGGCGAGCTGCTTAACCGCGACGGGCAAATGTTCTTCGCCTGCAGGGGTGCTTGTCGCCCCGAAGGCGAAGGTTATTTGACCCCGAGCGGTTGCGAGCCGAAGCTAGACAGGGAAGAAAAGCGGAGGGCGAAACAATTCAAAAAGAAAAAAACGCCGAACGCAAAGAGGGGCAAGATTCAACTTTTTCGAAAAGGGGGAGACAGCGATGTACAAATTGCTTGCTCTCAATATTGATGGAACGATTTTAAAAAACAACGGCCGCCTGCAAAGGGAAACAAAAGAAGCAGTAGAATATGTGAAACGAAAAGGAGTTTACGTGACGTTAATGACGAGCCGAAATTTGCTCGCGGCACGGAAAGTCGCAAAAGCGTTAAAATTGGATAGCGAATTGATCACGTTTCAAGGTGCAATAATCGGAAAATCACTAAAGGAAAAAATATTTGAAGCGCTTATTCCAGAAGAACGGACATTTAACATTGTGCAGGTGCTTGAAAATTACAATTGCAACATTCGATTGATGCATGAGCGCTATTCGATCGGCAATCGGAACAAAGTGCAAAAAAATTTAGTCGTAAAAACGGTGTTATCATCAGGCGATCCGTTTTTTTATCCGACGCAGTTTGTCGATTCGCTCGGCAATATATTAATGGATGAACCAGTGGCTGTTCCGAAAATCGATGTCTATTTTGCCAACGAACGAGAAAGGAATGAGGCCATGTCGGTATTAGCAAAAGCGTTCCCGACCATTGATATGATTATGCACCCAAACGAAAAGATGGAAATTGTGCCGCAGGGCGTGTCAAAACTCGCAGGATTGCAGCGCCTTGGCAATCATTTAGGAATTTCTTTAAAAGAAATGGTTGTAATCGGCGATGGTCTCGACGACATGCCAGCGATTGAAGCTGTTGGTCTAGGAGTCGCAATGGGAAATGCGCCAGTGGAAGTGAAAAAAGCAGCTGACTGGGTGACACGTTCGAACGAACAGCTCGGTGTCGCCTACATGATTAAAGAACATTTCCGCAAGCAGCTGCGACCGGAATTTCTGCGGAAATTAAAAATAAAACGATAAAAGGAAAGCTGGGATGGATGGTCCCAGCTTTTTCATTGGCGAATCTCGCTACTTGACGAGAGCGAATTGCCTTCTGTACACTTAAATAAGCTTGACTGGGAAAGGTGATGTCATTGCGCGTTCAAATTCAAGGATTACATGATGTCGAGCGGTTTCAACGTCCGTTGGAGGTAATCACAGGATTATTTTTCGAAGAATATGAGCTGGTATTTGAATCGGTTCACGACGCAGATATAGCAGTTGCGCTTTCGATAAACGGCGACAAGCGTGTTCATGTGCATGGAATATTGACGGAAAAATTAACGGGAAATAAATATGAAGCAGATCATGAAAAAGACGTATCCGGCTATCTTGAGGAGAAAGATCGTTTCAAACAAATAAAATATACGGTGTTTCATGTATATTTGACGTTATTGCAGCAATATACCGGTCTGATTCAACAATGGGGAGTGTTGACAGGAATACGTCCGGTAAAACTGTTGCATCAAAAGCTGCGTTCCGGTCTTTCAAAAGAGGAAGCGCACCGTCAGCTTCGCGATGATTATTTAGTAACAGAAGAAAAAATTGAGCTGATGCAGGAAATCGTCGACCGCCAGCTTACAGTCGTGCCAGATTTATATGACCTCGCCCATGAAGTAAGCATTTATATCGGCATTCCGTTTTGCCCGACGAAATGCGCGTATTGTACGTTTCCAGCGTATGCGATTGGCGGGCGCCAAGGTTCCGTCGATGCCTTTTTAGCTGGGTTGCATTACGAAATGCGGGAAGTCGGCCGCTTTTTAAAAGAGCGCGGCATCAACATTACGACAATTTATTACGGCGGCGGCACGCCAACAAGCATCACCGCCGAAGAAATGGACCGGCTGTATGCGGAAATGTATCAGTCGTTCCCAAATGTCGAGCGTGTCCGCGAAATCACGGTCGAGGCGGGGCGTCCGGACACGATCACACCAGAGAAACTGAATGTGCTTAAAAAGTGGAACATCGATCGCATCAGCATTAACCCACAGTCTTACATTCAGGAAACGCTAAAAGCAATCGGCCGTCACCATACGGTAGACGAAACGATTGAAAAGTTTCATCTTGCCCGCGAGATGGGCATGAACAACATTAACATGGATTTAATTATCGGGCTTCCGGGGGAAGGAACAAAAGAATTTTCCTATACATTGGCGCAAACGGAAAAACTCATGCCGGAGTCGTTAACGGTGCATACGCTTTCGTTTAAACGAGCATCGGAAATGACAAAAAACAAAGCGAAATACAAAGTCGCCGACCGCGACGAAATCAGCGAAATGATGAAAGCGGCCCAAGAGTGGACGAAGCGGCACGGCTATGTTCCGTACTATTTGTATCGGCAAAAAAACATTCTCGGCAACCTCGAAAACGTCGGATATGCCTTGCCGGGAAAAGAAAGCATTTACAACATTATGATTATGGAAGAACAACAGTCGATTATCGGGCTTGGCTGCGGCGCGTCCAGCAAGTTTGTCGATCCGAAGACTCGAAAAATTACCCGCTTTGCCAATCCGAAAGAACCGAAGGTGTATAACGAAAATTTTGTCCATTACACGAACGAAAAACTGAAAATGCTGGAAACGTTGTTTGGATAGGGATCACAGCAGTCAACTACCCAACGGCTAAAGCCGTGGGCTTGCAGCTAGCCTAATTGGCTGCCGCGTTCGGCTGGTTGA
>NZ_QCWL01000001.1:1059000-1065235 GCF_003064505.1 Geobacillus sp. LYN3
TGAACGAAAAATTCAATATATACTGAAAATATAAACCCCGCCTTCCTCCCACAGCTAAAGCAGTGGGCTTCCAGCGGATGTTCTCGTGAATCCGGGCGAAAGCTCTTTTGATTCCATACGCCTCCTTCGATCCTTTGTAAGTCTTCGGTAGGTGCAAAGACTTTGTCCTCATCATGGTGAAGCTGTTCCGCCTGCTGCGTTTTATGCATATCTTTCCTTGTTTTTCCCGTCCTTTCTGTTCAAAACCCGATTGCTTTCGGCAACCGGGCTTTATTCGTGTCAACGGTGGAATAAAATCAGCTTTCCGCTTGATGTTACACAGCGGTGCGTTTTATCGTGGCAGTTATGTTCGCGCAATTTTTGTTCGCCGATTTTTTTTGCTTCTTCATCGTTCGCGGCTTCGAACGTTTCGTCCAACAGTTTTTCTCCACTTTTGTCGAATGCTGTTAATATATATGTTGGCATAGTAGTCCCCCCTTTTGCTGAATGGTGATTCATATTATTATTTTGCTATTTTAAAAAAAAATTCCTTCTAAATGATGAAACTTTTCGCTATGATAAACGTGTATGATTTAGTGGAAATTTTATCTAAAATTGGGGGAGTGAGAATGTCGTTACAGTTAGCGCATGTGACAAAGCGGTTTGGCACAGTGACTGCGGTCAACGATGTCACGTTAACGATTCCGGAAGGAAACTTGTTCGGATTTCTTGGCGCGAACGGGGCGGGAAAGACGACAACGTTTCGCATGATTTTAGGCTTGCTGGAACCAACGGAAGGAACGATTACGTGGAATGGAGAAAAAATCGACTACTCGAAAAGCCATCTCATCGGTTATTTGCCGGAAGAGCGCGGTCTGTACCCGAAACTGAAAGTAAAAGATCAGCTTATTTATTTAGGCAGGCTGCGCGGCATGGATAAAGCAGCGATTATAAAAGAAATGGAAGCGTGGCTTGAACGGTTTAACGTGCCGGAGTACGCGGACAAGCGGGTTGAGGAACTGTCGAAAGGGAATCAGCAAAAAATTCAATTTATCGCCGCCGTGTTGCATAAGCCGAAGCTATTAATCTTAGACGAGCCGTTTAGTGGGCTCGATCCGGTCAATGTCGAGCTGTTAAAAGAAGCGGTCATCGATTTAAAAAACAATGGAACGACGATTGTCTTTTCGAGCCATCGTATGGAGCATGTCGAAGAGTTATGCGAGCATCTTTGCATTATGCACCGCGGTCGGCCGGTCGTATACGGATCATTGAAAGAAGTGAAGCGGTCTTTTGGCAAAAAGAACATTATTATTCATGCTGATATGCCGCTTGATGAGCTGGCGGAGTTCCCAGGGGTTGTCAAAATGAAGCGGACAGCGGAAGGCGTGCATTTGCAAATCGAAAATGAAGACGTGTCGCAAAAAATTCTTTCCCATATTGCCAACAAAGGATTTATTCGCAAGTTTGCGCTAGAAGAGCCTTCGTTAAACGATATTTTCATTGAAAAAGTAGGTGCGGCGTATGAATAAATTTTGGATTGTGCTTTGGCATACGTATACGACAAAGCTGAAAGCGAAATCGTTTATCATCACAACGATTATTACGAGTCTCTTTGTCTTTGCGATGGCCAACATCCAGCATATTATTGAATTTTTTACAAAGGATGAAAAAACAACGGTGGCGGTCATTGATACAACGGGAGTGTTTTACGAACCGCTTGAGGCACAGCTAAAACAGGGAAAACACGATGATCTCAAGTTAAAGAAGGTGACCGGTCCGGAAGAAAAGGCAAAGGAGGCCGTCCGCAATGGCAAGTGGGATGCGCTCCTCGTAGTTTCCGCCGATGAGAAGCAGCTGCCGAAAGCAGCATATTACGCGAACACGATTGCCGACAACGATACGCCAAGCAAGCTTGAGCAAGCGCTCCAGCAGCTGAAAACAACGCTGGCAACAGCAAAACTCGGTCTTAAACAAGAGCAGATTGCACAGCTATATGAACCGGTGCCGTTTGAAAAAGTGGCATTGGAAAAAAACGCGAAAACGGAGGAAGAGTTGAATCAGGCGCGCGTTCTCGTTTACGTGCTGCTGTTTGCGATGTACATGTTTGTTCTCATGTACGGCGGCATGATTTCCACAGAGGTGGCGACGGAAAAGTCGTCGCGCGTCATGGAAATTTTGGTATCAAGCGTTCACCCGATCCAGCAGCTGTTCGGGAAAATCCTAGGGGTTGCGCTTCTTAGTTTAACACAGTTTGCGATTTTATTTGCGGTTGGCTTCACAGCGCTGAAAAACAGCGGGCAAGAATTGTGGAAATTTCTCGGTTTTGATCATCTTCCTGTCTCGACATTTGTGTATGCGATTATTTTCTTCCTTTTAGGTTATTTCTTATATGCGACATTATTTGCCGTGCTTGGTTCGCTCGTCAGCCGCGTGGAAGACGTACAGCAAATGATTATGCCGGTGATGATTGTTGTCATTGCTGCGTTTATGATCGCGATGTTTGGCTTAAATTCTCCTGAATCGTTCTTTATTACCGCAACATCGTTCGTTCCGTTTTTCACACCGATGATCATGTTTTTGCGTGTTGGGTTACTGCCTGTTCCATTTTGGGAAGTGGTGCTCAGCCTTGTTTTATTAATCGCTACGATTGGCTTGCTTGCCTTTTTCGGATCGAAGGTGTATCGCGGCGGAGTGCTCATGTACGGAAAATCTGGTTCACTGAAAGATATGAAAAAAGCGGTGCAATTGACGAAAAAGTAAGGCCTTGCCTAAGGCAAGGTTTTCTTTTTGTGTTTTGCACACATGTGGTATACTTAACTATACGCAAATACGGAAACGGAGGGAAAAGGTTGGCGAAAGGAATTGTTCATTATGAGGTTGGCGAGCAAGTCGATGTGTATTTGCTCATTAAATCGGTGACAAAAGGAATCGCTAGTAACGGGAAACCGTTTTTAACATTGATTTTGCAAGACAAAACTGGAGATATTGAAGCGAAACTATGGGATGTGTCTCCGGAAGATGAAAGTGTCTACGTGCCGGAAAGCATTGTTAAAGTATTGGGCGACATTCATAATTACCGAGGCAAAATGCAGCTGAAAATCCGCTCGATTCGTCTCGCTCACGAAGGGGATGCTGTCCGTGTATCCGATTTTCTCGAGACGGCCCCAATGAAACGCGAAGACATGATGGAAAAAATTACAGAATACATATTTGCAATGCAAAATCCAAATATTCAGCGGATTACGCGCTATTTATTAAAAAAATACGAACAGAAATTTTTTGACTATCCGGCGGCGACGAAAAACCACCATGAATTTATTTCCGGATTGGCGTACCATGTCGTGTCGATGTTAGAATTGGCAAAAGCGCTTGTGAATTTATATCCGTCATTGAATAGAGATTTATTATACGCTGGCGTGATTTTACATGACCTTGGCAAGGTAATTGAGCTGTCTGGCCCAGTGTCCGCTTCGTATACGCTCGAAGGCAAGCTGCTTGGACATATTCCGATTATGGTAGGCGAAATCAGCAAAGCTGCTGAACATCTTGGCATCAGCGGCGAAGAAATCGTCGTGCTGCAACATATGGTGCTTTCCCATCACGGAAAAGCGGAATGGGGCAGTCCGAAGCCGCCAATGGTGAAAGAAGCAGAAATTCTTCATTACATTGACAATTTGGATGCGAAAATGAATATGATCGACCGGGCGCTTGAAAAAGTAAAGCCGGGTGAGTTTACGGAACGAATTTATGCATTAGAGAATCGTTCATTTTATAAACCAATTTTTTCTTCTGTTTTAATGCAAGAAAGAGGGGGGACATCATAAAGCCTTCTCCCCAACGGCTAAGGCAGTGGGCTTCTTGCATTATTCATAAGCCCTGAAAGCAGCAAGCAAAGAAAAAAAAGAATAAGCATTGCACAATACGAAAGAGGCGGTATTTTCCGCCTCTTTCTTTATGCATAGATCATTGATTTTGTGCGTATAGTTTAGTAAGACAAGCCAGAAAAAGGGGGATGTTAATGCTTAGCATGCCATGGTGGATTTATTTAGTTGTTGCGGGAATTATTTTTAGCGGTTACATGGCAGTAAGAACAGCAGCGAAAGAGAGAGAAATCGATGAAGCATTTATTGAAAAAGAGGGAGAAATTTATATGGAGCGCATCCGAAAGGAGCGGGAGCGGCGCCAGCAAGCGAAGTCCTTGTAGCCAACAAGGACTTTATTTTTTGAAAAATTCCCTTTATTTTTTCGGAATTCGTGTTAGGATAATATTAACTCTCTTATTCATTAAAGAAATAAAATGGGGGATGAAAAAATGAAACGGGCGTATAATTTCAACGCGGGACCGTCAGCGTTGCCGCTTCCGGTATTAGAGCGGGCGCAAGCGGAATTGCTTAATTTTCAAAATACAGGGATGTCCGTGATGGAGCTGAGCCATCGCAGCAAAGAATACGATGCGGTGCACAACAGCGCCAAAGAGCGGCTGAAACGGCTGATGAACATTCCTGATACCCATGACGTCTTGTTTTTACAAGGCGGAGCGAGCCTGCAGTTTTCGATGGTGCCGATGAATTTGCTTGGAAAAGACCATGTCGCTAATTACGTGTTAACAGGATCGTGGTCGGAAAAAGCGCTGAAAGAGGCAAAGAAGGTTGGAAAAACTCATATCGCCGCATCAAGCAAAGAAGCGAATTATACGTACATTCCGCATCCGGAAGACATTCAGCTTTCCGAAAACGCAGCGTATTTACATATTACCTCCAACAATACGATTTTCGGCACACAATGGCATGAATTCCCGGATTTGCCAGTTGATCTTATTGCCGATATGTCGAGCGATATTTTAAGCAGGGAAATCAATGTTGGGCAATTTGCATTAATTTATGCGGGGGCGCAAAAAAATCTTGGGCCGTCCGGCGTAACGGTGGTAATTATCCGCAATGACTTATTGGAGCGCATTCCGGATAACTTGCCGACGATGCTCGATTACCGCACGTACAGCTCAAGTAATTCATTATACAATACGCCGCCAACGTTTGCGATTTACATGCTTTCTCTTGTGCTCGAATGGGTCGAGGAAGAAGGCGGTGTGAAAGCGATCGAAGCACGCAATAAAGAAAAAGCGGCTGTCGTATACGAAGCGATTGATGCAAGCAATGGGTTTTATGCCCCACATGCGGAAAAGGACAGCCGTTCGCTTATGAATGTGACATTTAGGCTGCCAAATGAAGAATTAACGAAGAAATTTTTGGCGGAGGCAAAAGAGAAAGGATTTGTTGGATTAGCCGGCCATCGTTCTGTTGGAGGCTGCCGTGCATCGATTTATAATGCCGTGCCGCTTGAAGCGTGTGAAGCGTTAGCGGAATTTATGAATGATTTCTATCGGAAATTTAACTGAAAATTTCCACTTCACTTTCACACTGCAAAGTGATATAATGATAGAAAGATTCTCGTAATAGGTGCAAATGCACTATTAGAGGAGCTTAGGAAAGAATAGATGAGGAGAGATGAGCATGAATACGAGAGTACTAGTTTCATTGGCATTGTTAGTCGGAATTGGTGCGGTATTGCACGCGGTCATTCCAGGAATTTTCTTTGGGATGAAGCCGGACATGATGCTGACAATGATGTTTTTGGCTATTTTGTTGTTTCCGAATGTTAAAGCAGTGGGGCTTGTTGGAGTTGTGACAGGCATTATTTCCGCGATGACAACAGGATTCCCGGGGGGACAAGTTCCAAATATCATTGACAAAACGATTACCGCTTTTGTATTCTTCGCGTTTGTGTTGCTTTTGAAAAAGTATGGTCAAACGGTGATTTCTGCCGCAATATTAACAGCGGTCGGCACGATCATTTCTGGCACGATCTTTTTAACCGCTGCGCTTTTGTTGGTAGGATTGCCAGGCGGGGCAGCTTTTTCTGCTTTATTTCTGACCGTTGTATTGCCGGCGGCTGTGATTAATACGATTGTGATGGTGATTATCTATCCAATTGCCTCGTCCATTTTTAAGCGGATGAACATTACAGCGCATGCGTAACAATCGCAAAAAACCCGATCATCATCTTGGTCGGGTTTTTTGCTATCACGCTATACATATCGGAGTAGCCAAGCAGTGACAAAGCAAAAAAATGCTATTCCAATATAACCGAAAGCACGCTGTTTTAATACTATTTTTGGTGGATACATTTTCGCTTTTGTTAATGAAAAAAGAGTATTTATGAAAAGACAGAAAAATATGAAACTAATCATAAAAAAAAA